>NZ_JBEYEY010000001.1:443039-679683 GCF_040703635.1 Streptomyces sp. NPDC007189 | reverse complement strand
GTCGAACTCCTTGAGCGCCTGAACCGTCAGCGTCGTCAACGGCACCCGGTGCAGGCTGTAGCCGTCCAGCGAGCCGTCCTCCAAAGGCGACACCTCGTAGCCGACTTTTTGCAGGGCGCGTCTGGTGAACTCGTCGGTGTTGACGATGATCTCCGCGCCGCGCGGCAGATCGGCGATGTTCGCCTTCAGCGCGGCCGGGTTCATCGCCACCAAAACGTTCGGCGCGTCCCCGGGGGTGAGGATGTCGTGGTCGGCGAAGTGCAGCTGGAAGGACGACACGCCGGGCAGGGTGCCGGCCGGAGCACGGATCTCGGCGGGAAAGTTCGGCAGGGTCGAAAGGTCGTTGCCGAAGGACGCGGTCTCCGAGGTGAACCGGTCACCGGTGAGCTGCATACCGTCACCCGAGTCCCCCGCGAACCGGATGATCACCCGATCCAGACGCCGGACATCCTTGGCACCACCCGGTTTGCGCTGCTCTCCGACGACGGCTCCGTCGGCCTGCTCCGCCTGGCTGCTGACCTGGCTGGTCACTGAACTGGACCTCCTTCGAGGCGGCTGTCCGGGGCGTGGTCGTCCCACGGACCATCCCAGGATCAACCCTACGTCGGTTAGGGTCGCCTTCCCGAGGCCATCCACGGATTGGACGACAATTCGAGTCGGCCTGTGGCGCTTGCGCGTGCTGCTGCGGGCGCTTTCGGGTCGGCACGGCGCTGACGTGGGGGCGTCCTTTCCCGGTTGCCTCCTCCGGTCTTCCTTCCGGGTACCCGTCATCCACAGAAGCCGGACCGTCTGACGCCCCGCTGACACAGTGTCGTTCGGTCAGGAGTTCAGATAGGTCAGCACGGCCAGAACACGCCGGTGGTCCCCTTCGCTCGGAGCCAGGCCGAGCTTCAGGAAGATGTTGCTGACGTGCTTCTCCACGGCGCCGTCGCTGACCACCAGCTGCTTGGCGATCGCCGAGTTCGTGCGCCCCTCCGCCATCAGCCCGAGCACCTCGCGCTCCCGCGGCGTCAGCCCCGCCAGCACGTCCTGCTTGCGGCTGCGGCCGAGCAGCTGCGCTACCACCTCGGGGTCCAGCGCCGTACCGCCCCCGGCCACCCGCACCACCGCGTCCACGAACTCGCGGACCTCGGCGACCCGGTCCTTGAGCAGATAGCCCACGCCCCGGCTGGAGCCGGCCAGCAGCTCGGTGGCGTACCGCTCCTCCACGTACTGCGACAGCACCAGCACCCCGAGCCCCGGATGCGCCTTCCGCAGCCGTACGGCCGCCCGCACGCCCTCGTCGGTGTGCGTCGGCGGCATCCGTACGTCCGCCACCACCACGTCGGGCAGCTCGCCCTGTGCGTCCAGGTCGGCGACGGTCTTCACCAGCGCCTCCGCGTCGCCGACGCCGGCCACGACGTCGTGCCCGCGGTCGGTCAGCAGCCGGGTCAGGCCCTCCCTGAGCAGCACTGAGTCCTCGGCGATGACCACCCGCACCCTGTCCTCCACGATCTTCCGGCCCCCCATGCCCGATCCCGCTCCACGACGACGTCCGTCCGTACGGGGGTCAAGCATTCCAGCATTCGGTACGCGCCGCCCGTGGATCCTGGGTCGTCGTACGGCGCGGTGCGCGTCCGGTGTGCCGGGGCAGCTCGTGTCAGGCGCGCCAGGGCAGTTCCGCGATCACCCGGGTCGGGCCGCCGGCCGGGGAGTCCACCACGAGGACGCCGTCCACGGCGTCCAGGCGCCCGGCGAGGCCCGCGAGTCCCGAGCCGCGGGAGACGTCCGCGCCGCCCACGCCGTCGTCGATGACCTGCACCATCAGCCGGTCCTCCGTGCACCACACGTCGACGGACGCGGACCGGGCCCGGCTGTGCTTGCTGATGTTCTGCAGCAGTTCGGAGACGGTGAAGTAGGCGATGCCCTCGATGGCCGGCGCCGGCCGGGCCGGCAGGTCGACGTCGACCCGCACCGGCACGGTGCAGCGGGAGGCGACCGCGGACAGCGCCGCGTCCAGACCCCGGTCGGTCAGTACGGCCGGGTGGATGCCGCGGGCCAGATCGCGCAGCTCCTGCAGCGCCGTCTTCACCTCGCCGTGCGCCTCCTCCACCATCCGCGCCGCCGCCTGCGGATCCTCGCTGAGCTTCTCCTTCGCCAGGCCCAGATCCATGGCCAGGCTGACCAGCCGGGCCTGCGCCCCGTCGTGCAGGTCCCGCTCGATGCGCCGCAGGTCGGCCGCGGCCGTGTCGACCACCACCCCGCGGTCCGACTCCAGCTCCACCACCCGCTCCGACAGCGACGACGGCCCCAGCAGACCCCGTACCAGCAGCCCGTCCACCGTCGTCAGGGCCCGTACGATCCACGGCGTGACCAGCGTGAACACCAGCCCGACCAGCGCGGTCACGGTGATCTCGAAGGGGTTGTCGAGATAGACGCTGTGGTGCTCGTCGCCGTACAGCTGGATGCCGCCCTGGCCGGCGTACGCGGGGAAGATCCAGAACCACAGCGGGTACGTCAGCAGCGCCCAGCCCGTCGTCCACAGGCTCACCACCACCGAGAACGAGAACACCGCCCACGGGAACTGCACCAGCGCGTACAACAGGTTCCGCCACGACGTGCCGCTCTTGAGCACCGCGCCCATCCAGGCCGCCAGTCCCGGCCTGCGCGTCCGCAGCGGCTCGGGCTCGGCCACGTCCAGCCGCAGCAGGCCGCGCGCCCGCGCCCGTTCCAGCGCCGCGAACCCCCGGCAGCCGGCCAGCGCCGCCGCGAGCACCGGGACGCCGAGGAAGGTCACCAGCAGGCCCGCGCCGAGCGATGCCATGGTCACCGTCCAGGTGAACAGCATGACCGAGATCGGCAGGCTCAGCAGGACGTAGCCGAACTCGCGCCAACTGCGCGCCTCGAAGGGCGCCCGCAGTGCGGCGGGCAGCCGATGACGGGGGCCGTCGGATTCGTCGTCCTCCGGCCCGTACCCGTAGTACCCGTGTCCGTACTCCGTGGCCATCGATCCCGTCCCGTTCTCCTCGTCCCAGCGGCGCTTCAGCCGTGTCTCCAGACTCGTGCGGCGGGGCCTTCCGGACCATGGAGTACGTCGGCGTCTTGGAGCGGGGGTTTTCCCCACCCCTCGCCTCCGGCGAGCGGGCCGTTGGCCGGTGCCGGGGCTTCTTGGTGCGGACGGCGTCCGGGGCCGTTGTGCGTCATCGTCGTAGGCGTCGTAGGGGTCCGGCGAGGGGGTTGCAGCCGCCGTCCGCGCACGCGGAGCCGTCCGCTCATCCGCACCTACGCGGAGCCCGTCCTACTCGCCCCGGTCCCGCCACGGCAGTTCCGCCGTGACCACCGTCGGGCCGCCCGGCGGCGAGTCGAGGACGAACAGCCCGTCCACCGCGCCCAGGCGGTCCGCGAGGCCGCGCATGCCGGTGCCGCCATCGAGGCGGGCGCCGCCCCGGCCGTCGTCCCGGACCTGGATGAGCAGCCGGTCCTCCGCGCGCCACACGTCGACGGACGCGGACCGGGCCTGGCTGTGCTTGCTGATGTTCTGCAGGAGCTCGGAGACCGTGAAGTAGGCGATGCCCTCGATGGCCGGCGCCGGGCGGTCCGGCAGGTCCACGGTCACCTTCACCGGCACGGTGCAGCGGGTGGCGACCGAGGACAGGGCCGCGTCCAGACCCCGGTCCGTGAGCACGGCCGGGTGGATGCCGCGGGCGAGATCGCGCAGCTCCTGCAGGGCCAGCTTCACCTCGCCGTGCGCCTCCTCCACCATCGCCGCCGCCGAGTCCGGATCCTCCAGCAGCTTCTCCTTGGCCAGACCGAGCCCCATGGCCAGGTTGACCAGCCGGGCCTGCGCCCCGTCGTGCAGGTCCCGTTCGATGCGCCGCAGGTCGGCGGCGGCCGTGTCGACCACGACCCCGCGGTCCGACTCCAGCTCGGCGATACGGCGCTCCAGCCCGTCCGACGGCGACAGCAGCCCGCGCACCAGGAAACGGTCCACGTTCGTCAGCCCCCGCGTGAGATACGGCAGCACCGGCCACAGCACGAACAGCGAGGTCAGCACCGCGCAGAAGGTGAGAATGCCCCAGGGCAGCCGGATCAGGTCGTACAGCAGCGTCCGCCAGCCCACCGGATCCTTCAGCGCCATCCACAGCCGCTGCGCCGGCCCGCCGCTCCTCGCGAACGGCAGCGGTGTCGGCTCCTCCACCCGCACCCCGAGCAGCCACCGGGCGCGGGCCCGCTCCAGCTTCCCCAGCTGTCGGGCGCCCAGCAGGCTCAACGCGAGCAGCGGCAGGCCGACGACGGTGATCGTCAGCGACCCGCCGACGGCCAGCACGGTGATCGCGTAGACGAAGCCGAACACCGCCACGGGCAGGTTCAGCAGGAGATGCAGGATCTCCTTCCACGTGTGCGCGTCGTACGCCGGCCGGATCGGAGGCAGACGGTCGGTGCCGTCGGTCCGGTCGACGGCTGAGCTGGTAGCGGTCATACCGGCCAGCCTGCCGTGCCCGGGGCTCCGCGCGCCATGCGGTACGCCGCCCTGAGCCGACGGGGGAAAACCCCACCCCGCGCGGGCCGCGTTTCCCGCGCCGCCTGTCTCATGGCGTGTCTCATGCCGTGACTGGCTGCTTACCGTGTCTTTATCAGGGCCTAGACTCCCGTGCGTACAGATCGTCGAATCACATGCATCGCAGGATGCGTCAGGTCACGAGGTCAGGGAGCGAGGGACGACGGTGCGGGAGACGTTGGGGGACTCGACGGCCGCCACGGCGCACGTCATCGCGGCGGGCTACTTCCGGTCCTACTCGGTCGTGGGCCTGCTCGCCCTCGTCGGCGTGCTGTTCGTCGCGGTCGCCTTCGGCGCGGGCCGGCTGCTGCGCCCGGTCGTGCCGACCCCTGAGAAACTGCTGACCTACGAATGCGGCGTCGACCCCGTCGGCGAGGGCTGGGCCCACACCCAGGTCCGCTACTACGTCTACGCCTTCCTGTACGTGATCTTCGCGGTCGACTCGATCTTCCTGTTCCCCTGGGCGACGGTCTTCGCCGCCCCCGGCTACGGCGCGACGACGCTCGTGGAGATGTTCCTCTTCCTCGGCTTCCTCGCCGTGGGCCTGCTGTACGCATACAAGAAGGGCGTCCTGGCATGGACGTGAACCCGGAGCCCGTGTACCTGCCCGAGCCGAAGAGGCTGGGCGCTCTGGCCCGCCTGGCCCCCGAGCCGATGAAGGTGATCCTGAACTGGGGCCGCCGCTACTCGCTGTGGGTCTTCAACTTCGGCCTCGCCTGCTGCGCCATCGAGTTCATCGCCGCGTCGATGGCCCGCCACGACTTCATCCGCCTCGGCGTGATCCCCTTCGCGCCGGGCCCGCGCCAGGCCGACCTGATGGTGGTCTCCGGCACGGTCACCGACAAGATGGCCCCGGCGGTCAAGCGCCTGTACGAGCAGATGCCGGAACCCAAGTACGTCATCTCCTTCGGCGCCTGCTCCAACTGCGGCGGCCCCTACTGGGACTCCTACTCCGTCACCAAGGGCGTCGACCAGATCATCCCCGTGGACGTGTACGTCCCCGGCTGCCCGCCGCGCCCCGAGGCCCTGCTCCAGGGCATCCTCAAGCTCCAGGAGAAGATCGCCCGCGAGTCGCTGGGGGAGCGGTACGGCGAGGTCCGCCCGTCCGCGGCCGCCCTGACCAGTGACCTGGTGAAGCCGCCGGTACCGGCCGCTGAAGGTGATGCCCCGTGACTGTCGGCTGGCTGCCCGCCCCGGCCGAGGACCTCTTCGGCACGGACGCCACGGCCGAGGAGGCGTACGACCTCCTGACCGTCGACGTGCCCGCGTCCTCCTGGCTCACCGCCCTGGAGACGGCCCGTACGACCCTGGGCTGCACCTACTTCGACTGGCTGAGCGCGGTCGACGAACCGGGCACGGGCTTTCGCGTGTCCGCGCACGTCGTCGCCCTCTCGCCGGTCCGCCGGCTCCTCGTCCGTACGACCGTCCCGCACGACGCGCCCGTACTGCCCTCCGCCGTCGGCGTCTACGCGGGCGCCGCCTGGCACGAGCGCGAGACCCACGAGATGTTCGGCGTCCGCTTCGAAGGCCACCCCGGCCTGGAACACCTCCTCCTCCCCGAGAACTTCGAGGGCCATCCCCTCCGCAAGGACTTCGTCCTCGCCGCGCGCGTGGCCAAGGCCTGGCCCGGCGCCAAGGAGCCCGGCGAGTCCGAGCACGGCGGCCCCAAGCGCCGTCAGATGCTGCCCCCGGGCGTACCGGACCCCAACGAGTGGGGCCCCCTCAAGGGCCAGCTCCCCCCTGCCCCGGCCCGCCCGGCCCGGGGCGCGGGCCGCCCGGCGAGCGAACGCCCCGCGCGTGCGGGCACGGCCGGCGAGCGCCCGGAGCGTCCGGAGCGCCCGGTCCGGCGCACCCGCACGGCGGCGGAGGGCTCGGCGAGCCAGACGACCGGTGCCGGGGAGACTACTGGTGCTGCTGGTGCCGCCGGTGTTACCGGGGGTGCCGCCGGCGCGCGTCCGCGCCGGATGCGCAGCGCGAGCGAGGGCTCGGCCAGCCAGACCGGGGAGCAGGCCGCGACCGAGAGCCAGGCGGACCAGGGCACGACGGAGGGCCCGGCCGCCGAGGCCTCCGTGGCCCACGAGCCCACCCCGGCGCCGTCCCCCCGTCCGCGCCGCGCCCGCAGCGCCTCCGAGGGTTCGGCATCCCAGCGCCCCGAGACCCCGGCCCCGAAGCCGGAGGAGCAGCCGCAGGCCGCGGATCAGGCACAGCCGCACACACCGTCGGACCCGGACACCCCGCCCCGCCGTCCCATCACCCCCCGCAGCTCGGACGCCCCCTGGCACCACGCCCGCCCGGCCTTCGAGGAGCCGGGACCGGAACCGAAGGCCGAGTCGCAGCCGCAGGGCGAGCCGCCGGAGCCGGAGCAAGAGCGACCGGAGCCGCAGCGCGAGCAGCCGGAGGCGTCAAGTGGCCCCTCCGGACAGCCCGCCCCCGACAGCCCCGCACCCGCCGAACCCGCCCCCGAACCGGGGGACTCCGCTGCCGAACCCGGCGACCCCAAACCCCGACCCGGTGACGACCCCCACGACCCCACAGGAGGCACGCAGTGAACGGCGTGTTGGACGTCGCCCTGCGACTCCTGCTCGTGTTCGTGGTCTTCCTCACCTTCCCGCTGATCGTGGGCCAGACCGAGCACAAGGTGATGGCCCACATGCAGGGCCGTCTCGGCCCGATGTACGCGGGCGGCTTCCACGGCTGGGCCCAGCTCATCGCGGACGGTGTGAAGTTCGCGCAGAAGGAGGACGTGGTCCCGGCCGGCGCCGACCGCCGAGTCTTCCAGCTCGCCCCCGCCGTGGCCCTGCTGCCGTACCTCCTGGTGCTGCTCGCCATCCCGATCGGCCCGAGTGAGGGCGCCGTCGGCCAGGTCCTGGACGCGGGCGTGTTCTTCGTGCTCGCGGTGATGGGCGTCGGCGTGCTCGGCTCGCTCATGGCCGGCTGGGCCAGCGCGAACAAGTTCTCCCTGCTCGGCGGTCTGCGCACGGCCGCCCAACTGCTCGCCTACGAACTTCCGATGCTGCTCGCCGCGGCCTCGGTCGCCATGGCGGCGGGCACGGTCTCCCTGCCCGGCATCCTGCACGCCTTCCACTGGTGGTGGGTGCCGTGGCAGATCGCCGGCGCCGCCGTCTTCTTCGTCGCCGGTCTCGCCGAGCTGCAGCGCCCGCCGTTCGACATGCCGGTCGCCGACTCGGAGATCATCTTCGGCGCGTACACCGAGTACACCGGCCTGCGCTTCGCACTGTTCCTCCTCGCCGAGTACGCCGGCATCGTCGTCCTGTGCGGCCTGACCACCGTCCTCTTCCTGGGCGGCTGGCACGGCCCCTGGGGCCACGACGGCCTGGGCTGGCTGTGGACCCTGCTGAAGACCGCGGTCCTCGCCTTCCTCGTCATCTGGCTCCGCGTCACCTACCCCCGCCTGCGCGAGGACCAGCTCCAGAAGCTGTCCTGGACACTGCTCGTCCCCCTCTCCCTCGCCCAGATCGCCCTCACCGGCATCGTCAAGGTGGTGATCTCCTAGTGGCCCCCATCCCTGGCAGCGGCCTCGCCAAGGGCCTGGCCGTCACCCTGCGCACGATGACCCGGAAGACGGTCACCGAGCAGTACCCGGACGCCCAGCCCGAACTGCCGCCCCGCACCCGCGGTGTCATCGGTCTGTTCGAGGAGAACTGCACGGTCTGCATGCTCTGCGCCCGCGAGTGCCCGGACTGGTGCATCTACATCGACTCCCACAAGGAGACCGTCCCGCCGGCCGCCCCGGGCGGCCGCGAGCGCAGCCGTAACGTCCTCGACCGGTTCGCCATCGACTTCTCCCTGTGCATGTACTGCGGTATCTGCATCGAGGTCTGTCCTTTCGACGCGCTGTTCTGGTCCCCGGAGTTCGAGTACGCCGAGACCGACATCCGCGATCTCACCCACGAGCGGGACAAGCTGCGCGAGTGGATGTGGACCGTGCCGGCCCCGCCGGCCCTGGACCCCGCCGCCGAGGAGCCCAAGGAGATCGCCGCCGCCCGCAAGACCGCCGAGAAGCTGGCGGCCGCGCAGGCCGAGCCGCAGGAGCCGCAGGGAGGCGAGTCGTGAGCCCCGCCGCAGCCGTCGGCCTCGCCCCGGCCGTGAACCTCGCCGGCGCCCGGCACGCCACCCTCTCGGCCGCCGCCCACCCAGGCTTCCTGTCCCCGGCCGGCGTCGAGATCGCCTTCCTCCTGGTCGGCCTGGTCACCCTCGGCGCCGCGCTGGTCACCGTCACCACCCGCCAGCTGGTGCACGCCGCCCTGTGGCTGGTGGTCGCGCTCGGCGGCCTCGCCGTGGAGTACCTGCTGCTCACGGCCGAGTTCATCGCCTGGGTGCAGGTCCTGATCTACGTCGGTTCCGTCGTCGTCCTCCTTCTGTTCGGTCTCATGCTCACCAAGGCCCCCATCGGCCGCTCACCGGACGCCGACTCCGGCAACCGCTGGGCCGCCCTGGCCGTCGCGGTCGCCGCCGCCGTCGCCCTGGTCTGGGTGGTCGTCGACGCCTTCCGCACCACCTGGGTCGACCTGAGCGGACCGGCCGCCGGCTCCACCCGGGTCACCGGCCAGAGCCTGTTCCGGAACTGGGTGCTGCCCTTCGAGGCCCTGTCCGTGCTGCTCCTCGCGGCGCTGGTCGGCGCGATCGTCCTGTCCCGCAAGGCGAAGACGGAGCCGGGCTCTCCTCCTGTGAACTCCCGGCCGGTCACCGAGAGTTCCCCATCCGTCACGGATTCCGGAATTCACCCGGTCGAGCAGGAAGGCGCCCGCTGATGCACCTCGCCTACCCCGCCGTGCTCTCCGCGCTCCTGTTCTGCACCGGCCTGTACGGCGTCCTCGCCCGCCGCAACGCGATCCTGGTCCTGATGTCGGTCGAGCTGATGCTCAACGCCGTCAACCTCAACCTCGTCGCCTTCGACGTCTGGCTCAGCCGGGCCGCGAAGGACACCCTGCACTCCGGCCAGGCGCTGACCCTGTTCACCATCGCCATCGCCGCCGCCGAGATCGGCATCGGCCTGGCCATCGTGCTCGCCGTCTACCGCAACCGCGGCACCTCCGACATCGACAAGCTCCGCGACACCGCAGAGGGCCCCGGCACCGAGGGACCGGGCTCCTCGGCGGCCGAGAAGGCTGAGGCCACCGCGTGACCACGACCACCCTCGCCGTCCTCGTCCCCCTCCTGCCGTTCCTCGGCGCCGCGGCCGGACTGCTGCTCGGCCGCACCGCGCCCGGGTTCGTCCGCCCGCTCGCCGTGCTGCCGCCGCTGGTCTCGCTCGTCCTGGCCGCGCTCGTCGCCGTACGCCAGGGCGGCGGACAGGCCGTGGACGGCCACACCGAACTGACGCCCACCGGCTCGGTCCCGATCGAACTGGCCCTGCACATCGACGGCTTCGCCGCGCTCGTCGCGGTCCTGGTCGCGTTCGTCGCGGCCTGCGTGCAGATCTACTCCACGGGCTATCTCCGCGACGACCCGCGCTACCCCTCGTACGCCGCTCTCGTCTCCCTGTTCACCTCCGCGATGCTCCTGGTCGTCTACTCCGGCGACCTGATCGTGCTGCTGGTCGGCTGGGAAGTCATGGGCATCTGCTCCTACTTCCTGGTCGGCCACTACTGGGAGACCCCCGAGGCCCGCGCCGCCTCCCTGAAGGCCTTCCTCGTCACCAAGCTCGGCGACGTGCCGTTCCTCATCGGCCTGTTCGCGCTCGCCGGCGACGCCGGGTCCTTCCGCATCACCCGCGTCCTCGGCGCCGTGGCGAGCGGCCACCTGCACCACCCGACGCTGATCGCCCTGCTGCTCCTCGCGGGCGTCGCCGGCAAGTCGGCGCAGTTCCCGCTGCACACCTGGCTCCCGGACGCGATGGCGGGCCCCACGCCCGTCTCGGCGCTGATCCACGCCGCGACGATGGTCGCCGCCGGCGTCTACTTCATCGCCCGTCTCCTCCCCGTCTTCGAGGCCTCCCGGGCCGCGATGACCGTCCTCGCCGTCATGGCCGCCGTCACGATGGCCGGCTCGGCGCTCGCCGCGCTCGCCCAGGACGACATCAAGCGCGTCCTCGCCTACTCGACCATCGGCCAGCTCGGCTACATGACCGGCGCCCTCGCCGTCGGCGACCGCGGCGCCGCCGTCTTCCACCTCCTGTCCCACGGCGCCTTCAAGGCGCTGCTCTTCCTCGCGGCCGGCGTGATCATCCACGCCGCCGGCACCAACTCCCTGGCCGCCATGTCCCGCATGCACGGCCTGCGCGACCGCGTCCCGGACGCCTACTGGACGATGACCGTGGCCCTGCTCGCGCTCGCCGCGATCCCGCCCTTCAGCGGCTTCTTCTCCAAGGAGTCCGTCCTCGGCGCCGCCGAGCGGGTGGCCGACGGGCACACCGACCACGCACCCGGCGCGGCGGGCTGGATCGTCCTCGTCGCCGGGCTGCTCACCGCCCTCCTCACCGCCGCCTACGCGGCCCGGCTGTGGCTGCTGGCCTTCCGCGGCCGGGGCGCCGAGGCCCCCGACCACGGCCGCCAGCCGCTGACCATGACCGTGGTCCTGTGGGTCCTCGCCGTCCCCTCCCTGGCCTTCGGAGCGCTCGCCTACCGCGCGCTGCCCGGCTGGTTCGACGGCCGCGACCTGACCCCGACCCTGCTCACCTCCATCCTCGGCACCGGGCTCGCCCTGGTCGGCGGTCTGCTCACCTACGGCGCCTGGCAACGCACCACCCAGCTCGCCGCCCGTGTCCCGCTGGGCGCGGTCGCCGCCCACCCGGAGGAGGACGCCGGACTCGTCGAGGCCGAGGCCATCGCCACCCACCAGCCGGCCTACGGCGACATCGCCTACGCGCCCGACCCCGCGGACCCCGCGCGGCTGCTGCTCGGCCCGCTGCGCCGCCCCGCGGCCGCCGGCTTCCACCTGGACGCCGTGTACGCGGCGCTGTTCGTCCGCCCGGTCCAGGCCGGAGCGAGCCTCGTCCGCTTCCTCGACCGCGAGGTCGTCGACACCTACGTACGCGGCGCGGCCGCCCTGCCCCGGCTGCTCGGGGGCGCCGTACGGCGTGCGCAGACCGGCAATGTGCAGACCTATGTGAGCGCGCTGCTCGCCGGCACCGTCATCCTGGCGGTCGCCGTCGTCCTCGTCGCCACGGGAGCGTGAGCAGGCGTGATCGATATCAACGAGTCCGTGATGCAGTTCCTTCTGGCATTCACCGTCGTCGGCCCGCTCCTCGGCGCCGTCGCCGCCCTCCTGCCGGCCCCGCCCGGACTGAAGGGGAAGTCGCCCGAGCAGGCCGTGCTGCGGCACGGCGTGACCGTGACCGGCGCGATCCTCATCGCCGCGATCGTCCTCGCGCTCGGCTTCGACCACGGCCATCCGTCGAGGATGCAGGCCACGACCGACATCAGCTGGATCCCCGCGCTCGACGTGCGGATCCACCTCGGCATCGACGGCATCTCCCTCCCCCTCGTCGTCCTGACCGCGCTGCTGACCTTCCTCTGCGCGCTGTACTCCTACTTCAACCCGCCCGCGGGCGGAGCCCCGAAGGCGTTCGTCGCGCTGCTGCTCCTGCTCGAGTGCGGCACCCTCGCGACCTTCGCCGTCCTCGACCTGCTGCTGTTCTTCCTCGCGTTCGAGATGGTGCTCATCCCGATGTACTTCCTCATCGCCCGCTGGGGCGGCGCGGGCCGGACCCGGGCCGCGTGGAAGTTCATCCTGTTCACGCTGCTCGGCTCCGTCGTCATGCTGCTCGGCCTGCTCCTGATCGGAATCAAGGCGGGCACGTTCGACATGGTGGCACTCGCCACTGACAACGGCCGGTCGCTGACCGCGTCCGTGCAGGTCATCGCCGTTCTGGCGATCGGCATCGGGCTCGCCGTGAAGTCGCCGATGTGGCCGCTGCACAGCTGGCTGCCCGACGCCCACACCGCCGCCCCGACCGTCGGCTCGGTCCTGCTGGCCGGTGTCCTGCTCAAGATGGGTACGTACGGGTTCGTCCGGATCCTGCTGCCGGTGGCGCCGCACGGCTTCCACACGTTCGCGCCGTACCTCGCCGCGTTCGCCGTGGTGGGGATCATCTACGGGTCGCTCGCCTGCCTGGCCCTCGCCAGGCGGGGCGCCAAGGGCGACCTCAAGCGGCTGATCGCCTACTCCTCCGTCGGTCACATGGGCTTCGTCCTGCTGGGCATCGCCACCATGACCCCGACCGGCGTCAACGGCGCCCTGTTCGCCAACATCGCCCACGGCCTGATCACCGGCCTGCTGTTCTTCCTGGTCGGCGGGCTGAAGGACCGCACGGGCACGACCGACCTGGACACCCTTGCCGAGGAGACCGGCCTCGCCCTGTACGGCAAGGCACCGCGCCTGGGCGGCCTGCTCGCCTTCGGCGCCGTCGCCTCGCTCGGACTGCCCGGCCTCGCCGGGTTCTGGGGCGAGATGCTGGCCCTGTTCGGCGCGTTCAAGCCCGCCGCCGGCCTCAGCCGGCCCGCCTTCCTCACCTTCATGGCGATCGGCGCGTTCGGCACCCTGCTGACGGCCGCCTACATGCTGATCGTGGTCCGCCGCGTCTGCATGGGCGGTGTCGAGCAGGAGGTCCCGAAGCTCGCCGACGTCCGCGGCTACGAGTTCGCCGCCTGGACGCCGCTCGTCGCCCTCACCGTCGTCGCCGGACTGTGGCCGAGGGCGCTGCTCGGCCTGACCGACCCGGCCGTGCACCAGCTCCTCGCAGGAGGCACCCGATGAGCGCCCAGCCCCTCGCCGAGTCGCTGGTCCAGTCCGTCGACTGGCTCGCCGTCGCGCCGCCGGCCATCGCCGCCGCGGCCGGACTCGTCGTCCTGGTCGCCGACCTGTTCCTGCCCGAGGCCCGCAAGCCCGTCCTGGGCTGGATCTCCGTGGCCGGACTGGCCGTGGCCGCGCTGATGCTGCTGCCGCTCCTCGACGGCGACCGCAGCACCTTCTGCGTCACCGGCGCCACGCGCGCGTGCAGCTACACCGCCGACCACTTCACGCTCGTCATCCAGTTCCTCGTCCTCGGCGGCGCACTGCTCGCGGCCCTGCTGTCCGTGACGAGCCTCGCGGACGACCAGCGGCGCGTCCCGCCCGGCGAGTTCTGGTTCCTGCTGCTGTCCTCCGCGGCCGGCGCCGCCCTGCTGCCCGCCTCCCGCGACCTGGCCACGCTGATCGTCGCCCTGGAGGTCGCCTCCCTGCCCGCCTTCGCCCTGGTCGGCATCCGGCACGGCGACAAGCGGTCCTCCGAGGCGGCACTGAAGTTCTTCCTGTCCTCGGTGACGGCCACCGCGGTCAGCCTGATGGGCGTCAGCTTCGTCTACGCCTCCACCGGCACCCTCTACCTCACCCAGGTCGCCCAGCGCCTGCCCCACGTCGGCGGCCAGCTGCACACGCTCGCCCAGGCCGGCGTCGTCCTCACCCTGATCGGCTTCGCCTTCAAGACCGCCGCCGTCCCCTTCCACTTCTGGGTGCCCGACACCTACGTGGGCGCGCCGCTGCCCGTCGCCGCGTACCTGTCGGTCGTCGGCAAGGCGGTCGGCTTCTCCGGACTGATCCTCGTCACAGTGGTCGCGTTCCCGTCGTACGCCGACGTCTGGGGTCCCGCGCTCGCCGTCCTCGCCGCGCTCACCATGACCGTCGGCAACGTCGGCGCCCTGCGCCAGCAGGCCACGCGCGCGTACAGCGCCGTACGGCTGCTCGCCTGGTCCTCCGTCGGGCAGGCCGGCTACCTGCTGGTGCCGATCGCCGCCGCCGGGTACGCCAAGGACCCGCAGAAGGCGATCGGCTCCACGGTGGCCTACGCGCTGATGTACGGCGCGGTCAACCTCGGCGCGTTCGCGGTGGCCGCCTTGGTGGGCCGCAGCCGGGCCCTGAACCGCATCGCCGACTACCGGGGCCTGTACGCCGCCAATCCGCTCACCGCGCTCCTGCTGGCGTTCTTCCTGCTGTGCCTGGCGGGGCTGCCGCCGGGCGTCATCGGGCTGTTCGCCAAGGTCATCGTGTTCTCGTCGGCCGTGGACGCGGGCCTCGGCTGGCTCGCCGTCGTCATGGCCGTCAACGTGGTGATCGCCCTCTTCTACTACCTGCAGTGGACGGCCCTGCTGTTCCGCGCCCCCGAGGGCGAGCCCGCCCGGCACCGCGTCCCCGCCCCGCTCACGGCGGCCCTCGCCCTCACCGGCGTACTCGGCGTCGCCCTGTCGGGAGCACCCCAGCTGGTCCTCCGCTTCGCCGCCACCGGGCTGTTCTGAGCCCCGGCCACGCGCGCGTGAGCCACTCGACGACGGGCCATGGCTCACGGACTACGACGCCGCCCCGGCCACGCGCGCGTGAGCCACTCGTGGCCTCCACGCGCGCGTGGCCGTTCGCGCCGCCGTCACCCGGCCGCAGCGCCCCCTCACCCGTCCGGCCCCGGCGCGCGCCCGCGCCCACCAGGGAACTCACGGCTGCCGCCTGGCGTTGTCACAAGCGGGAGGGTCCACTGGACCAAAGTGTTCCCCAGCTGCACGACTTGGAGGGCGCACGGTGCACCGCCGGCACAACGGGCTCAGGACCGCAGTACTCCTCGGGGGACTGTCCGCACTCATCATCGTCATCGGCAGCTTCTTCGGCCGTGTCGGCCTGGTCGTCGCGGTCCTGATCGCCCTGGGCACGAACGCGTACGCGTACTGGAACAGCGACAAGCTGGCCCTCCGCGCGATGCGCGCCCGCCCGGTCAGCGAGTTCGAGGCCCCGGCGCTCTACCGGATGGTGCGCGAGCTGTCCACACAGGCCCGTCAGCCCATGCCCCGCCTGTACATCTCACCCACGGAGGCCCCGAACGCCTTCGCGACGGGCCGCAACCCGCGCAACGCCGCCGTGTGCTGCACCGAGGGCATCCTGCGCCTGCTGGACCCCCGCGAGCTGCGCGGCGTCATCGGCCATGAGCTCAGCCACGTCTACAACCGGGACATCCTGATCTCCTCGGTCGCCGGCGCGCTCGCCTCGGTGATCATGTTCCTGGTGAACTTCGCCTGGCTCATCCCGGTCGGCCGCTCGGACGACGACGACGGCCCCGGCCTGCTCGGCATGCTCCTGATCATGATCCTGGGCCCGCTCGCCGCCACCCTCATCCAGCTGGCCATCAGCCGCTCCCGCGAGTACGAGGCCGACGCCTCCGGCGCCCAGCTCACCGGCGACCCGCTCGCCCTCGCCGGCGCCCTGCGCAAGCTGGAGAGCGGCACCCAGCAGCTCCCGCTGCCGCCCGAGCCGCAGATCCAGACCGCCAGCCACATGATGATCGCGAACCCGTTCCGCGCCGGTCAGGGCATGAGCAAGCTGTTCTCCACCCACCCCCCGATGGCGGAGCGCATCACCCGGCTCGAGAACATGGCGGGCCGGCGGCACTGAGGACGCGCGGACCAGGCGGTCCCGGGAGTGGTCAGCGCCCGCCGAAGCCCTGGTCCGTGGCCACGATCTCGCGTCCCAGTGGCATGAGCGAGACGGGGATGAGCTTCAGGTTCGCCCACCCGAAGGGGATGCCGATGATCGACAGGAACAGCGGGATGCTCGTGATCAGGTGGCCCAGCGCCAGCCACCAGCCCGCGAAGACCACCCAGATCACGTTCCCGATGAACGACCCCGCGCCGGCGCCCGGCCGCTCCACGGTGGTCCGGCCGATCGGCCACAGGACGAACCCGGCGATGCGCAGGGACGCGATGCCGAACGGGATCGTGACGATGAGGATGAAGCAGATCACCGCGGCGATCAGGTAGCCGATCGCCATCCAGAGGCCGCAGAAGATCAGCCACAGGATGTTGAGCAGCAGGTTGAACACCTTCATGATCGGTACCTCTCGGATCGCACGCCGGCATGCCTGCTGTCATCAGTATCAGCTGATCATCCGTCCGGGCGGAACCGCACCGGCCCTGTAGCACGATCGGGAACGTCCTGGGACGACCCTGCCGCGGGGGCGTCGAGCCGGGTTGAACACGGCAACCGCGGGGTGGCTCCTGACGTCCTCTCCATCGACACGGCACAAACCACGCGCGCGTGGACAGCGGGTCCTCACCGGATTCTCAGACGCCGGACAGTGCGGACACAGCGCGGAAGGGCAGGTTCACGGCATGGGCATCATCGCTTGGATCATTCTCGGACTCCTGGCCGGAGCCATCGCCAAGATCCTTCTGCCGGGCCGCGACCCCGGCGGCTTCATCGGTACGACCCTGATCGGCATCGCGGGCGCGTTCATCGGCGGCTGGATCTCGGCCCGCTGGCTGCACCACCCGATCAGCAAGAGCTTCTACGACGGCGCCACCTGGGTCGCGGCCATCGGCGGTTCGCTGGTGCTGCTGATCGCCTACCGCATCCTGTTCGGCAACTCACGCGACTGAGCGCGGCGCCGACGGCACGCAGTCCGGAGTACGGCATCGGCGGCACACGGTCCGGAGCACGGCATCGGCGGTGCGGAGGCGTCGGCAGCACGGAAGGGTGGGCACCGCTCGGGGGCGCCCGCCCTTCCTGCCTGCCAGCGATGTCCCGCCGGGATGTCCGGCCGGTTCCCTAGCGGTAGTTCACGAACTGCAGCGCGAAGTCGAAGTCCTTGCCCTTCAGCAGTGCGATCACGGTCTGCAGGTCGTCACGGCTCTTGGAGGAGACGCGCAACTCGTCGCCCTGCACCTGGGCCTTCACGCCCTTCGGGCCCTCGTCGCGGATGATCTTCGCCACCTTCTTCGCGTTCTCCTGAGAGATGCCCTCCTCGATCGACGCGAAGATCTTGTACTCCTTGCCGGACAACTGGGGCTCGCCCGCCTCCAGCGCCTTCAGCGAGATACCGCGCTTGATCAGCTTGGACTGGAAGACGTCGAGGACAGCCTTCACCCGGTCCTCGGAGTTCGCCTCCATGAGGATCTTGTCACCGGACCATGAGATCGAGGCACCCACGCCCTTGAAGTCGTAGCGCTGCGAGATCTCCTTGGCGGCCTGGTTGAGGGCGTTGTCGACCTCCTGCCGCTCGACCTTCGAGACGATGTCGAAACTGGAGTCGGCCATGTCCTGTGGCTCCTTGTATCGGGTGCGTATCGGGTGCGTGCCGGCGTGCGCGGCGGCGGCCGCCGGGCCCGGCGTCGTACCGGGCCGCATCCGCACCAGCCTAGCCACCCCTGGAGCCGAGAGGTGGAGATCAACCGGGTGGCGAAGCACCCCCCTGTATCGGGTATTGTTTACGTCGTCGCCAGGGAGCACTGCCGAAGAGTGGTTCGAACTGGTCGTCAACCCGGCGGTGTGCCCGAGCGGCCAAAGGGAGCAGACTGTAAATCTGCCGGCTCAGCCTTCCCAGGTTCGAATCCTGGCGCCGCCACACGGTAACGAGAGCCCCGTGACCTGCGAGAAAAGCAGGTCACGGGGCTCTCGTCGTGCATCCCGCGATCAGGTGTCGGCGGTGGGCGGGTGGCGGGCCAGTTCGGTGACCAGACGGCGCATGACCGTGTCGTTGGCGCGCCGCATCGCGGCCCGGACGGCGGTTGCCAGCAGGCGGTCGGCGAGCGGGGCGCGCGTCCAGGAGTAGGTGAACGAGACGCGGCTCCCTGCGGTCGGCAGCGGATCGATGGTGTAGGTGCCGTGGGCTCGTGACGGACTGGCTCGCGCCGCTCGTGGCCGCCGAGACGGCCGCAGGTGCGGACCCCGCCACCGCCCGCAGCCGCGCCCGGCTGGGGCTCGCGACCGTACGCGGCCTGCTGCTCGACCTGCTCGACCTGCTCGCCACGGGCGACCGCGCTGGCGTCGACGCGGCGATGGAGGAGTTCCTCCGGCTGTACGGCCGCCCCGTCCTGCGCGGCCGGGCCGACGCCGACGGGACGGGTGTCAGCGGAACCTGGCGGCCATGCCGGTCTCGTAGTGACCGGCGGGCTGCTGGGTGATGACACCCGCGGAGCCGTGGGCCCCGGCTCGTGCGGCGGCTGCCGGCTCCAGCAGGGACCAGCCGTCGATCTCCACCGCGCGCCGCGTCCCCGGCTGCCACCCGCGTGTCGACGCAGCGTCGAGCAGGGCTCGGACGGCGCCGGGTTCGTGCAGGTTCAAGGTGGCGCCCCGGACGTATCCCACGTCTCCGGAGCCGAGGGGCGCCCCGCCGGGACGTACCGGCCCGGGCCCTCGGTGAAGACGATGCGCAGGGGGCCGCCACTGCCAGTCGGCTGCGGGTACAGCGTGAGGGTCTGGCAGCAGGTGCGGCCGCTGTCCGCCACGCTGTGGCTGTGGCTGTGGGGGAGCGTCCACAGATACACGCGCCCGTCCGCAACCAGGCGACGGGGCCTCTTTGGATGGCGGGGCACCGAGCCGCGCCTACGCGGACCGGTGAAGACAGGTGCATCCCGCTCCTCGCGCTTTCGCGTCTCTTCACTAGAATCGAACGTGTGAACGAAGACCGTCCCCTGACGCGTCTCGACATGCTGCGTTTCGCCCGTCGCGTCGTCGAACACCAGGCCGCGCGGCAGCTCGCCCTAATGGACCGGTGGATCGCGGACGAAGAACGTCGGGAGGCCGAACGGCAGCGCCGCCGCGCTCCCCAACAGGCCGCTGCGGAGTGGCTGGTGGAACGCGGTCTGAACGGGCGCAGCGCCGTGTACGTCCACGTCGGCGGCTGCACATCCGCCGGCGGACGTGCCAAGGCGGTCGGTCGGGATCAGGCCGTACTCGCGCTGACGGAAGGAGGTGTCGCCGCATGCCCGCTGTGCCGCCCCGACACCCTGCTGGGGATTCTGGAATGACCGGTCCGGGTGCGAGCCCGTCCGGTCCGGACGATGCTGGAGCCATGGCCGGGAAACGACCCATCATCGTGCACCTGCCGTCCCCGACCGGCGGCCGCCGGGTCCGGGTGGACGGCGAGATCCTCGGCCTGGCGCACAACGTGGCCGACCTGGTGGAGTTCCTGCGCCGCGCGGGGCTGGAGATCGAGCCGGAGCAGGTGGCCGACTCGCCGCTGATCGACTGGCGCGGGGTGGGCCCCGACCGCTGGGAAGCCGAGACACGCACCTGAGGCAGAGGCCGAGACCCGCGCCTCACGACACCGGTGCCGCGGCTCGGGGCACCGGTGTTGTCTCCGCCCTCGTGCGGGCACACTGACGGCATGTCCTCGCGACGCAGAACCTGCCCGGTGTGCCACCGCGACATCGCCGTCGTCGCGGGCCGTTTCGCGCGGCACGACCCGCCCGGGGCCCGAGAGAACGGCGAACTCCTCTCCTGCTCCGGGTCACGGCGGCAGGCGCAACTCGGAGCCGTCCAGCCGGCGTTGGACGGTTACGCCGTACCGGAGTTTCCCGGGCAACTGAGTCTGTTCTGAATCTCCAAGAACTTGCGGAACTGACGGCGCGGCAGGCGGGCGGTGCGGCGGGCTCGGTGGCGGGTACGACCGTTCAACGGCCGGTGATCCGCCTCAGTTCCCGGCCACCGCCTTCACCGCGACCGACACCGGCGTCGAACCGCTGATCAGCTCCAGCGTCAGGCCGGCCGTCGCCGGAGTGTCCACCAACTCCGCCAGTACGCCCGCCACATCGTCCCGGGGGACCGCGCCGCGCCCGGTGTGCGCCTCCAGCCGGACCAGGCCGGTGCCCGCGTCGTCCGTCAGCGAACCGGGGCGCAGGATCGTCCAGTCCAGGGCCTCCTGGCGGGCGACGTACGCGTCCGCCTCGCCCTTGGCGCGTAGGTACACGTCGAAGACGTCGTCGCCCTGGTGCGCGGGATCCGCGCCCATCGAGGACACGACCAGGAAACGCCGCACACGCGCGCGTACGGCCGCGTCCGCGAACAGCACCGCCGCGCCCTTGTCCACCGTCTCCTTGCGGGCGGCGCCGCTGCCCGGGCCGGCGCCGGCCGCGAAGACCGCCGCGTTGGCGCCCTGCAGGTGCGCCGCGACCTCCTCCACCGAGGCTGACTCAAGGTCCAGGAGCACCGGTTCGGCGCCGACCGCCCGCAGATCGTCGCCCTGTTCCGACTTGCGGATGATCCCCGCGACCTCGTCCCCGCGCGCGGAGAGCAGGCGCTCCAGGCGCAGCGCGATCTGACCATGACCACCAGCGATGACAATGCGCATGAATCCGACCGTACGCCCGAAGAGGCCCATCCGCCGCACGGGTTAACCGGCGTGGCCGAACCGCGCCAGGCTCACGCTCGCACGCGCCGGGTGTGTACGGGCGCGTACGGAGCGTGTGTTCCGGGGAAGTGTGCTTGGCGTGCGCCTTCAAGCACTGCGGCCCGGCGTGGGCGGGTGCCCCGACCGCGCGCCCGGCACTGGCCGCGGGATCTCGCCCGGCTGCTTCACGACAGCTCTCCGCGCCCCTGCCGCGGCAGCCCCAGTTCCACCGCGGCGGCCGAGTCGCAGTACTCGCGTACGGCGCTCGTGCGGGCCACGACCCGGCCCCGGTGGACCACGATCCGGCTGTAGGCCAGGGACAGCGCGCCGGCCAGACGGTCGCCGCGTACGGCCAGGAGGTCGGCGGGGAAGCCTGCCTCCACGCGTACCTCCGGCAGGCCCAGCACCGCACGGGCCGACGCGCTGACGGTGTCGTAGGCGTCCTCCGGGCGCAGGCCCTGGGCGGCGGCGAGGAGGTAGGCCGCCTCCAGCGGGTCGCCGCGGCCGACGGGGTTGGAGAGGTCGCGTACGGCGCCGCTCCCCGCCGACACGCGCACCCCGGCCGCGCGCAGCAGCCGTACCGGAGCGGCGCCTCGGTGATCGGCGCCGCAGCAGCCGCCCTGGGGCAGGCACACGACCGTCACGCCGGCCGCCGCGAGTTGGTCGGCGGCGCGTGCGGCGGCCTCGGCGGGGAGGCCGGCCAGACCGGCGCACGGACCGATCGTCACGCCGGGGCGCAGGCCCCCGGCCATGGCCGCGAGCCGGGACAGCCGGGCGGGGTCGGACGCGTCCGTGTGCAGGTCCACCGGACAGCCGTGCTCGGAGGCCACCTCCAGGACCGTCTCCACATAGCCCGTGGGATCGGGGTCCAGGTCCGGACAGCCGCCCACCACGGAGGCGCCCATCTTGACCGCGTCGCGCAGCATCGCCCGTCCGTCGGCCCCCGCCACGCCGGTCAGCAGCCGGGGCATCGCCACCGCCGTCAGCTCCGCGAGCCCCCGCAGCGAGCGCCGCGCCCGCAGGACGGCGACGAGTGCGCCGAGCCCCTGGACGTCGCCCACGCGCACGTGCGCGCGTACCGCGGTCGCCCCGTGCCCGAGCTGCAGCAGAGCCGCCTCCGTCGCCCGGCGCTGGACGTCCTCGGGGGCGTACGACACCGGGCCGGGGTGCTCGGCGGACAGTGCGGTGTCGCCGTGGGCGTGCGGTTCGGCCGGGGCCGGCAGGAGCAGGTAGCCGCTGAGGTCCACGCGCGTGCCGCCCGTCCGGGACGGGCCCGGAGCCAGGCTGCCGGCCGTGCCCACCGCCTCGATGCGCCCGCCGCCCAGCCGTACGTCCACGGTCCGGCCGTCGGTCAGTCGCGCCCCGCACAGCAGCAGGGCGGCCGGGTCGGACCGGCCCGAAGAGCCCGAGGAGTCCGACGGCGGATGGGGCTGCGGCTGGCTGTCGGGCATCGCGCTCCAGGAACTGGGGGCCGGTGTCTCGGGCTGGCCCGCGTGGGAAACCGGGGCCGAACCCCAAGATCACGCAGAGCGAGTCGAGCCTAGGGTGGCGCGCCGGGCCCGGTTGCACAGGAGCGCAATAGTCGTACCGGTTGCTCCGCCCATGGCAGTACACGCGTCCCCCACGCGCGTGGCCCGCGCTACTTGGTGACGTCCACGCGCGTGGCCGCTCGCCGTGGTGACGTTCACGCGGGTGGCCCTGCTCGCAACGGTGACCTCCACGCGTCTGGCACCACTACCTCCACGCGTCTGGCATCTCTCGGCATGGCGATGGCCAAGGCCGCTGCGAGGCCCAGGGCGGGGTCGGGACAGACCGCCGGATACGGATTTGGGCGAACGGCGGCGGACCGTGTAATGTCTTCATCGCTCGCCCCAATAGCTCAGTCGGCAGAGCGTCTCCATGGTAAGGAGAAGGTCAACGGTTCGATTCCGTTTTGGGGCTCTGGTGTGAGAGGTACCCGCCGAAAGGCGGGGCCCGATCGCATCACAGCGGTGTAGCTCAGTCGGTAGAGCAAGCGGCTCATAATCGCTGTGTCACCGGTTCAAGTCCGGTCACCGCTACTCACAGTAGCCGATTGTGGGGTCGGTCCTTCGATCGGCTACTCTTTCTTGCGTTGAATTAGTCCACTGTTCGTCTTAGGAGCACTCACGTGGCTGCCACCGACGTCCGCCCGAAGATCACGCTGGCCTGCGTGGAGTGCAAGGAGCGGAACTACATCACCAAGAAGAACCGGCGTAACAACCCGGACCGTCTTGAGATGAAGAAGCACTGCCCGCGCTGCAACGCGCACACGGCTCACCGCGAAACGCGCTGACCAGGGCTCACCAGGCTCGTACGCGAGGCCGTCCCCTCCCGAGGGGGCGGCCTCGCGGCGTTTCACCGCTTCTCGGTTGACCGGAAGCCACCAAGTCGCCGACTCGCCGAACTCAGCGGAGTCACGGCAATCATGATCAACCGAGTAACCGGGATCACATCGCTTCACCGGCGTTTCGTTGGCCGGGCACCCGCCCGTCCCCCTGCGCATTCCCCGCCGGGATTCCCGCTAATTTGGGGCCATCACAGCAGACATCAGGAGGTGCCGGGCCATGGCGCTCGACCAGTCCTTCGTGGGACGGACCTACCCGCCCACCGCGCCCTATGAGGTGGGCCGGGAGAAGATCCGCGAGTTCGC
Organism: Streptomyces sp. NPDC007189; assembly: GCF_040703635.1. Lineage (NCBI taxonomy): Bacteria > Bacillati > Actinomycetota > Actinomycetes > Kitasatosporales > Streptomycetaceae > Streptomyces > Streptomyces sp. NPDC007189. The sequence continues at coordinate 656,391 of NZ_JBEYEY010000001.1, read as the reverse complement.
CGAGGCGGTGGGCGAGACCAACCCGGTCTACACGGACCCCGAGGCCGCGAAGGCGTTCGGTCATTCCGATGTGATCGCCCCGCCGACCTTCGTGTTCGCCATCACCTTCCCGGCCGCGGGGCAGATCGTCGAGGACCCGCAACTCGGCCTCGACTACAGCCGCGTGGTGCACGGCGACCAGAAGTTCGCCTACAGCCGCCCGGTGCGCGCCGGCGACCGGCTGACGGTCACCTCCACCATCGAGGGCATCAAGTCCCTCGCGGGCAACGACATCCTGGACATCCGCGGTGAGGTGCACGACGAGGCGGGCGAGCACGTCGTGACCGCCTGGACCAAGCTCGTGGCCCGCGCGGCCGAGGAGGCGTGAGGACCTGATGACGGCGAAGATCGCGTACGACGACGTCGAGGTCGGCACCGAACTGCCGGCGCAGACCTTCCCCGTGACCCGCGCCACGCTGGTGCGCTACGCGGGCGCCTCCGGTGACTTCAACCCGATCCACTGGAACGAGAAGTTCGCCAGGGAGGTCGGCCTGCCGGACGTCATCGCGCACGGCATGTTCACCATGGCGGAGGCGATCCGCGTGGTCACCGACTGGACCGGGGACCCCGGCGCGGTCGTGGAGTACGGCGTCCGCTTCACCAAGCCGGTCGTCGTGCCGAACGACGACGAGGGCGCGCTGATCGAGGTCAGCGGCAAGGTCGCGGCCAAGCTGGACGAGAACACCGTGCGCGTGGATCTGACGGCGACCAGCGGCGGCCAGAAGGTGCTCGGCATGTCCCGGGCGGTCGTACGCCTGGCCTGACGTCGCCTGGCCTGACGGCTGCTCCCGAAGGCGTGATGTAAGGGGCGTTCTCCATGGCGAGGCGCCCCTTACGTGCAGCGGAACGTCCCACGCTCAGCAGGGCCCTTGCGAGGTTAGTGATTGAGTACTAACTTACTTCTCATGCCCAGGATGAGTGCAGAGGAGCGGCGCGAGAGCGTCATTCGTGCGGCCATCGCGGAGTTCGCCCAGAAGGGTTACTACGGAACCTCCACGGAAGCGATCGCGACCCGCGTCGGTGTCTCTCAGCCGTACCTCTTCCGGCTCTTCCCGGGCAAGAAGGCGATCTTCACCGCCGCGTCGCTCCGGTGCGTGGACGACACCTGCCGGGTGTTCGAGCAGGCGGCCGAAGGGCTGGAGGGCGAGGAGGCCCTGCACGCCATGGCCAACGCCTACGTGCGGCTGATCACCGAGCAGCCCGAGAAGCTCCAGATGCAGATGCAGACGTACATCACCGTGGCCGCGGCCGAGGCGGAGGGCGACCACGAGTTCGGGGAGACCGTGCGCCGCGCCTGGATGAAGCTCTGGGACACCGTTCACCTGCCGCTGGGTGCGGACGACGGCGAGACCACGACCTTCCTGGCGTACGGAATGCTGATCAACACCCTCGCGGTCATGCGGTTTCCGCCGGAGCACCGGGTCTGGCAGGGGATGTACCCGTCGGCCCGGATCACCGGCCGGCTCGAGAAATAGCAGAACGGGGCCGTACCAAGGGCCTTCTTCTGCGCAGAAAAGTTAGTCATCAATAACTAACTTGATCACTCTCTGGGGGAGAGATGTCACAGCGGAACGCACCGAGCACAGGGCGCGGCAGCGCCGCCTGGGCGCTCGTCGTCACCAGCGTCGCCGGATTCATGGCGGCCCTCGACAACCTCGTCGTCACCACCGCCCTGCCCTCCATCCGCAAGGACCTGGGCGGCGCACTGGACGACCTCGAGTGGACCGTGAGCGCCTACACGCTCACCTTCGCCGTGCTGCTGATGTCCGGCGCGGCGCTCGGCGACCGCTTCGGGCGCCGCCGGCTCTTCATGGCCGGGCTCACCGTCTTCACCGGCGCCTCCGCCGCCGCGGCCATGGCCCCCGGCATCGGCTCCCTGATCGCCGCCCGCGCGGTCCAGGGCGTCGGCGCGGCCGTCATGATGCCGCTCACCCTGACCCTGCTGACCGCGGCCGTGCCCGCCGCCAGGCGCGGGACGGTGTACGGCATCTGGGGCGCCGTGAACGGGCTCGCCGTCGCCTCGGGCCCGCTCATCGGCGGCACCCTCACCGAGCACGTCTCCTGGCACTGGATCTTCTGGCTGAACGTTCCTCTCGGCCTGATCGCCCTCCCGCTCGCCCGGCTGCGGCTCGCGGAGTCCTACGGCACCGGCGCCCGGCTCGACATCCCCGGGACCCTGCTCGCCAGCGGCGGCCTCTTCGGGATCGTCTACGGCCTGGTCCGCGGGCCCGCCGACGGCTGGACCGACACCCTGGTCCTGACCGCGCTCTTCTCGGGCGGCGCGCTGCTGGCCGGGTTCGTCCTCTACAGCTCCCGCGCGGCCGCGCCCATGCTGCCGATGCGGCTGTTCCGGTCCTGTGCCTTCTCCGGCATCAACGCCGCCGGACTGCTGATGTTCGTGGGCATGTTCGGCTCGATCTTCCTGCTCAGCCAGTACATGCAGGGCGTGCTCGGCTACTCGCCCACCGAGGCGGGGCTCAGGATGCTGCCGTGGACCGGCATGCCGATGCTCGTCGCGCCGGTCGCCGGGATCCTCTCCGACCGCGTCGGCGGCCGTCCGGTCGTCGCCGCGGGTCTGTTCCTGCAGGCCGCCGGCCTCGGCTACATGGCCGCCGTGGCCACCACGGACGCCTCCTACGCCGCCCAGCTGCCCGCCCTGATCATCAGCGGGGTCGGCATGGCCCTGTACTTCGCGCCGGCCGCCGATCTGGTCATGTCCAGCGTCCGCCCGCAGGAGCAGGGCATCGCCTCCGGCGCGAACAACGCGCTGCGCGAGGTGGGCGGCGCGCTCGGCATCGCGGTGATGTCGTCGATCTTCTCCGCGCAGGGCGGCTACGACAGCGCCCAGAGCTTCGTGGACGGCCTGCGGCCCGCCCTGGTCACCGGCTCGGCGGTGGTCGCCGTCGCCGCGGCCGCGGCCCTGGCGATCCCGGCCCGGCGGAACGCCGCCCGGCTCGCCGCGGGGAAGGGGCAGGCGACCTCGGGCACCGAGGAGAGCGGTGGCTCCGAGGCCAGTGCCGTTGAGACAACTGGCCCAACGGCCACCGCCGTGGAGACCGCCGCCCTCTGAGGCACGTTCCGGAATCTCGTCACCGCCGACCGCAAGGAGTTCGCGATGCCCGCACTTCCCTGGACCGTGCCGAACCCCCCGCCGCGGGACGCCGAGGTGCACGTCTTCGCCTCGCGCTTCGAGACCCGCTCCCTGCGGGGCGCCCTCCGCTTCCTCGCCCGCACCCCGGCGGTGTGGCGGCAGGCCGGCCGTGCGCCCGGCGCCTACGGGGCCGCCCTCAAGGCGCAGCCGCTGCGGCGGACCTTCTGGACGCTGTCCGCCTGGGAGTCGGCCGACGCGCTGAAGGCCTTCGCCCGATCCGGCGCCCACCGGCCCGCCTCCCGGCAACTGGCCGCCCAGATGCGCGACGTCACCTTCGCCACCTGGCAGACCTCCGGCGACCGGCTGCCGGTGAGCTGGGCGGAGGCGGAACGGCGGCTCAGGTAGACGGGGGAAGGGCACAACGACGTCCACGCGCGCGTGGCCTTCCGGGGGAGGCCACGCGCGCGTACGCGTGTGCCGGAGCCGCCACAGGAACGCACGCGCGCGTGGGCGTGGCGGCCGCGCCCGCCTCCGCGGCCGTCGCCCGCGTGGGTGCGGCGGTGCCGGTGCCGTCTCGTAGTCTTGGGGCCGTGCAGGTACTCCACGACGCCCCTCTTGCCCCGCTGACCACCTTCCGGCTGGGCGGTCCCGCGACGCGGCTGGTCACCGCCGAGACCGACGCCGAAGTGATCGCCGCCGTCCGCGAGGCCGACGACAGCGGGACCCCGCTGCTGGTCATCGGCGGCGGGTCGAACCTGGTCATCGGCGACAAGGGCTTCGACGGCACCGCCCTGCGCATCGCCACGCGCGGTGTCGAGCTGCGCGGTACGACGCTGGAGCTGGCGGCCGGCGAGGTGTGGACGGACGCCGTCGCCCGCACGGTCGAGGCCGGGCTCGCCGGGATCGAGTGCCTGGCCGGGATCCCGGGATCGGCCGGCGCCACGCCGATCCAGAACGTGGGCGCCTACGGCCAAGAGGTGTCCTCCACCATCACCGAGGTGATCGCCTACGACCGGCGCGCCGGGGAGACCGTCACGCTGACGAACGAGGAGTGCGCCTTCTCGTACCGCCACAGCCGCTTCAAGGCCGACCCCGAGCGCTACGTGGTGCTGCGCGTCCGGTTCGCCCTTCAGGACGCGGGCGGGCTGTCCGCGCCCGTGAAGTACGCCGAGGCGGCGCGCGCGCTCGGCGTCGAGCCCGGCGACCGGGTACCGCTGGCCGACGCGCGCGAGACCGTGCTGAAGCTGCGCGCCGGGAAGGGCATGGTTCTCGACCCCGAGGACCACGACACCTGGTCCGCCGGGTCCTTCTTCACCAACCCGATCCTCACCGACGAGCAGTTCGCCGCGTTCCACGCGCGCGTGCGCGAGCGGCTGGGCGACGGGGTGGAGCCGCCCGCCTACCCGGCGGGGGAGGGCCGTACGAAGACCTCCGCGGCCTGGCTGATCGACAAGGCGGGCTTCACCAAGGGCTACGGCACCGGCCCGGCGCGCATCTCCACCAAGCACACCCTCGCCCTCACCAACCGGGGCGCCGCCACCACCGAGGACCTGCTGGCGCTGGCCCGCGAGGTGGTCGCCGGCGTCCGCGAGGCCTTCGGCGTCACGCTGGTCAACGAGCCGGTGACGGTCGGCGTCAGCCTGTAGCCGTACCGACGGCGCTCAGTACGCCACCCCCACCCCCTGCTTCACCGTCCCCGTGTCGTCGATCATCGCCAGCATGGCGTGGGCGACGTCGGCGCGTGCGATGAAGCGGCCCTTGGGCGGGAAGCCGCCGACCACGGTGCGGTAGCGGCCGGTGAGCGGCTTGTCCTGCAGGCGCGGCGGCCGTACGGACGTCCAGTCCGTGCCGCTGCGGGCCAGTTCGGCCTCCATCTCGCGCAGATCGGCGTAGACGTCCTTGAGGATCGCCGAGATCAGGCCGCGCGCGGCCCGGTCCAGGGCGCCTTGGCTCTCGGGGGCGGGGCCGACGGGACCGGCGCTGACCACGAGCAGCCGGCGTACGCCCTCCGCCTCCATGGCGCGCAGGACCGTACGGGTCAGCCGGGTGGCGACCCCGGCGTCCTTGCGGCTGCGCGCGCCCAGGCCGGACAGGACCGCGTCCCGGCCCCGGACGGCGGTGCGCAGCTCCTCGGGGTCGGTCAGGTCGGCGCGGACCACCTCCAGCGCGTCGCCCCTGACGTCGAGCCGGGCCGGATCGCGGACGACGGCGGTGACCCGGTGCCCGGCGCCGAGCGCCTGCCGCACGATCTCCCGGCCGATGCCGCCGGTGGCGCCGAAAACAGTGAGGTTCATGTGGTGCTCCCGTACTCGGGATGGGTGGGTGAGTGTTCACTCACCTCTGCTTCCCTCTAGAGTGGGTAAGCACTCACTCACCCGTCAAGCCAATTGGGAGACCCATGGAGCAGAAGCCGGCGCGTGTCCGCATCCTCGACGCCGCACACGAGCTCATGCTCACCGCCGGACTCGCCCGCGCCACCACCAAGGAGATCGCCCGCGCGGCCGGCTGCTCCGAAGCGGCCCTCTACAAGTACTTCGACAGCAAGGAAGAGCTGTTCGTGCGCGTCCTCGCCGAGCGGCTGCCCCGGCTCACCCCTCTGCTGGGCAGCCTCGCCGCCGAACCGGGACAGGGCACCCTGGAGGACAACCTCACCGAGATCGCCCGCCAGGCCGCCCTCTTCTACGAGCAGAGCTTCCCGATCGCCGCCTCCCTGTACGCCGAGCCCAAGCTCAGGCAGCGCCACTTCGACGCCCTGCGGGAGCTCGGCTCCGGCCCGCACCGGCCCATCCGGGACCTGGACGCCTACCTCCGCGCCGAACAGGCCGCCGGCCGGGTCCGCGCCGACGCCGACACCTTCGCCGCCGCCTCCCTGCTGCTCGGCGCCTGCGCGCAGCGCGCGTTCGCCTACGACGCGACCGACACGGGGGAGCGGCCGCCCGTCGACGAGTTCGCCACGCGGCTCGCGAGGACGCTGCTGGGCGGGATCTCCGTGGCGGGACCGCGCTGACCGCCTCTTCGGCGGCCGGGACGCCGGCCCCTCAGGCCGGCGGGCGGGTCAGCCAGTCGTCCACGCCCGCCAGCAGTCGCGCCTTGACGTCCTCCGGCGCCGCCGAGCCGCGCACCGACTGACGGGCCAGTTCGGCGAGTTCCGCGTCCGAGAAGCCGTGCGCGTGGCGGGCGATCTCGTACTGGGCGGCCAGCCGGGAGCCGAACAGCAGCGGGTCGTCGGCGCCGAGGGCCATCGGGACGCCGGCCTCGAAGAGCGTGCGCAGCGGGACGTCCTCCGGCTTCTCGTACACGCCGAGCGCCACGTTCGACGCCGGGCACACCTCGCAGGTCACCTGCCGGTCGGCCAGCCGCTTCAGCAGCCGCGGGTCCTCCGCCGCGCGCACCCCGTGCCCGAGCCGCGAGGCGTGCAGGTCGTCCAGGCAGTCGCGGACGGAGGCCGGGCCGGTCAGCTCGCCGCCGTGCGGGGCAGACAGCAGACCGCCCTCGCGCGCGATGTGGAAGGCCCGGTCGAAGTCCCGGGCCATGCCCCGCCGCTCGTCGTTGGAGAGCCCGAAGCCGACGACGCCCCGGTCGGCGTACCGCACCGCCAGACGGGCCAGCGTGCGGGCGTCCAGCGGGTGCTTCATGCGGTTGGCGGCGACCAGCACCCGCATGCCGAGCCCGGTCTCCCGCGAGGTGGTGTCGACCGCGTCGAGGATGACCTCCAGCGCGGGGATCAGCCCGCCCAGCCGGGGCGCGTACGACGTCGGGTCCACCTGGATCTCCAGCCAGCCCGAGCCGTCCCTCAGGTCCTCCTCGGCGGCCTCCCGGACCAGGCGCTGGATGTCCTCCGGTGTGCGCAGGCAGGAGCGGGCCGCGTCGTACAGCCGCTGGAAACGGAACCAGCCCCGCTCGTCCGTGGCCCTCAGCCTCGGCGGTTCCCCGCTGGTGAGGGCTTCGGTCAGCGCCTCCGGCAGGCGTACGCCGTACTTGTCGGCCAGTTCCAGGACCGTTGCCGGCCGCATCGAGCCGGTGAAGTGCAGGTGCAGATGGGCTTTCGGCAGCTCAGAGAGGTCACGTACACGCTCCATCCCAGGATCCTGCCGTACGCCCCCGTCCCACCGGTAGCCGTTTCCCCGTACGTGGTCTTGCTCGCACACAGAAGCGGGCCGTTTCCCCGGGGAAACCCGGGGAAACGGCCCGCACGCGCGTGTGGAGCGCAGGAACTAGTCGCGCGCCTCAGCCAGCAGCTTCTGCATGCGGCTCACGCCCTCGACGAGGTCCTCGTCGCCCAGCGCGTACGACAGCCGCAGATAGCCCGGCGTGCCGAAGGCCTCGCCCGGGACGACCGCGACCTCGGCCTCCTCCAGGATCAGCGCGGCCAGCTCGACCGTGTCCTGCGGGCGCTTGCCGCGGATCTCCTTGCCGAGCAGCGCCTTGACCGACGGGTAGGCGTAGAAGGCGCCCTCGGGCTCCGGGCAGACCACGCCGTCGATCTCGTTGAGCATCCGCACGATCGTCTTGCGGCGCCGGTCGAAGGCCTCCCGCATCTTCGCCACGGCCTGAAGGTCACCGGATACGGCGGCCAGCGCGGCCACCTGCGCCACGTTGGAGACGTTCGAGGTGACGTGCGACTGCAGGTTGGTCGCGGCCTTGACGACGTCCTTCGGGCCGATGACCCAGCCCACGCGCCAGCCGGTCATGGCGTACGTCTTCGCCACGCCGTTGACCACGACGCACTTGTCGCGCAGCTCGGGCAGCAGCGCCGGCAGGGACACCGCGGCGGCGTCGCCGTACACCAGGTGCTCGTAGATCTCGTCGGTGAGCACCCACAGGCCGTGCTCCAGGGCCCAGCGGCCGATCGCCTCGGTCTCGGCCTCGGAGTACACCGCGCCGGTCGGGTTGGACGGGGAGACGAAGAGCACGACCTTCGTCTTCTCCGTGCGCGCCGCCTCCAGTTGCTCCACCGAGACCCGGTAGCCGGTCGTCTCGTCGGCCACGACCTCCACCGGGACACCGCCGGCCAGGCGGATCGACTCGGGGTACGTCGTCCAGTACGGCGCCGGCACGATGACCTCGTCGCCCGGGTCGAGGATCGCGGCGAACGCCTCGTAGATGGCCTGCTTGCCGCCGTTGGTGACGAGGATCTGCGAGACGTCGGGCTCCCAGCCGGAGTCGCGCAGCGTCTTCGCGGCGATCGCGGACTTCAGCTCGGGCAGACCGCCGGCCGGCGTGTAGCGGTGGTACTTCGGGTTCTTGCAGGCCTCTACGGCCGCCTCGACGATGTAGTCCGGGGTCGGGAAGTCGGGCTCGCCGGCGCCGAAGCCGATCACCGGACGCCCGGCGGCCTTCAGGGCCTTGGCCTTGGCGTCCACGGCGAGGGTGGCGGACTCGGAGATCGCGCCGACTCGGGCGGAGACCCGGCGCTCGGTGGGTGGGGTTGCAGCGCTCATGGAGCCCATCGTTCCAGACCGGAAATGTCCCCGGCACACGGGTTTCACGGACTGAACAACCAGGGGTCGATGCGTGAACACGGGTCCGAATCCGGCCCCCGGCCAGGACGATCTTTGGTCGGGCGCCCCCGGACGGGCTCTTTCTGTTCGACGCCGGGCCCCGGACCACGTACACTCTCACCTCGTTGGCCTTCGGCAGCCGCCGCCGAGCCGGTGCACACCGCGCACCCGTCCGGATGCGGTACGTTGGGGGACACACAAAGGGTCGTAGCTCAATTGGTAGAGCACCGGTCTCCAAAACCGGCGGTTGGGGGTTCAAGTCCCTCCGGCCCTGCTACACACACCGCCAGGATGTGTGCGCATGTACGTACTGCAATGCACCGCCGTGCGGCTCAGGAACCGGGCGCGGCACGGCCACGACCCGGGATCAGGTGAGGACGAATGACGGACGCCGTGGGCTCCATCGACACGCCTGACGCCCAGGACGAGGCGCTCGAGTCGAAGAAGAAGGCCCGCAAGGGCGGCAAGCGCGCCAAGAAGGGCCCGCTGAAGCGCCTCGCCACGTTCTACCGCCAGATCATCGCGGAGCTCCGCAAGGTCGTCTGGCCGACGCGTAACCAGCTGACGTCGTACACGACCGTGGTGATCTTCTTCGTCGCCATCATGATCGCGCTGGTGACCGTGATTGACTATGGGCTCAACCACGCGGCCAAGTACGTCTTCGGCTGAGCCAAGAGCGAAGGGCGCCGTGGTACCGGCGCCCGTTTTCGCATGTTCCACCCCTATGTATCCAGGAAGAAGCAGCCACCGTGTCTGACCCGAACCTGAACGACGACGCCATCGAGCCTCGCGGCAACGCTGCCGAGATGGTGGACGACGAGCTCGACATCGTCGAGGGCGCGGACGAGCAGGACGAGTTCGAGGCTGCCGAGGCCGAGGCGGGGGAGCCGGCCGAAGAGGCTGCCGTGAACGTCGAGGAGGAAGAGGGCGAGGCCGCCGACGAGGAGGCCCCCGCGGAGGCGGAGGCCGCCGAGGAGGAGCCTGCCGCGCCGGTCGACCCCGTCGAGGCCCTGCGCGAGGAACTGCGTTCCCTGCCCGGCGAGTGGTACGTCATCCACACCTACGCCGGTTACGAGAACCGCGTGAAGACCAACCTGGAGCAGCGCGCCGTCTCGCTGAACGTCGAGGACTACATCTTCCAGGCCGAGGTGCCGCAGGAAGAGGTCGTCCAGATCAAGAACGGCGACCGCAAGACGATCAAGCAGAACAAGCTGCCGGGTTACGTCCTGGTCCGCATGGACCTGACCAACGAGTCCTGGGGCGTCGTCCGCAACACCCCGGGCGTCACCGGCTTCGTCGGCAACGCCTACGACCCGTACCCGCTGACCCTGGACGAGATCGTCAAGATGCTCGCCCCGGAGGCCGAGGAGAAGGCCGCCCGCGAGGCCGCCGAGGCCGAGGGCAAGCCCGCCCCGCAGCGCAAGGTCGAGGTCCAGGTGCTGGACTTCGAGGTCGGCGACTCGGTCACCGTCACCGACGGCCCGTTCGCCACGCTGCAGGCGACCATCAACGAGATCAACCCCGACTCGAAGAAGGTCAAGGGCCTGGTGGAGATCTTCGGCCGCGAGACGCCGGTCGAGCTCTCCTTCGACCAGATCCAGAAGAACTAGTCCTTTTCTGGACTTCGTGCTTCCGCGCAGGTCAGGCAGGCCGTCACGGTCCGCCTGACCTGCACGGTTTTCAGCCGCCCATCTATACCCGTTATCGTTGTGCGGTATGCCTGCGTCAGGATCGCGATCCGCGCGCGGGCATGGACCCGAATGAAAGGACCCGGAGAGCAATGCCTCCCAAGAAGAAGAAGGTCACGGGGCTCATCAAGCTCCAGATCAACGCCGGTGCGGCGAACCCGGCTCCGCCGGTCGGCCCCGCGCTGGGCCAGCACGGCGTCAACATCATGGAGTTCTGCAAGGCCTACAACGCCGCGACCGAGTCGCAGCGTGGCTGGGTCATCCCGGTGGAGATCACGGTCTACGAGGACCGTTCCTTCACCTTCGTGACCAAGACGCCGCCGGCCGCCAAGATGATCCTCAAGGCCGCGGGCGTGGAGAAGGGCTCCGGCGAGCCGCACAAGACCAAGGTCGCCAAGATCACCGAGGCGCAGGTCCGCGAGATCGCCCAGACCAAGATGCCCGACCTCAACGCCAACGACCTGGACGCCGCGTCGAAGATCATCGCCGGCACCGCCCGCTCCATGGGCATCACGGTCGAGGGCTGAACCCCACCCCAGCAGTCCATGCGGCCGTGACCGGTCGCACGTGGCAGGGCCTGCTCGGCCCCAGGACCACGACTCCTTATCAGAACACACAGGAGCAAGTTGTGAGCAAGCGCAGCAAGGCTCTCCGCGCTGCGGACGCCAAGGTCGACCGGGAGAAGCAGTACGCCCCGCTCGAGGCCGTCCGTCTCGCCAAGGAGACCTCCACGACCAAGTTCGACGCCACCGTCGAGGTCGCCTTCCGTCTGGGTGTCGACCCGCGCAAGGCCGACCAGATGGTCCGTGGCACCGTGAACCTTCCGCACGGCACCGGTAAGACCGCCCGGGTCCTGGTCTTCGCGACCGGTGACCGTGCCGAGGCCGCGCGTGCCGCGGGCGCCGACATCGTCGGCGCCGACGAGCTGATCGACGAGGTCTCGAAGGGCCGCCTGGACTTCGACGCCGTCGTCGCCACCCCGGACCTCATGGGCAAGGTCGGCCGCCTCGGCCGCGTCCTCGGCCCGCGTGGTCTGATGCCGAACCCGAAGACCGGCACCGTCACCCCCGACGTCGCCAAGGCCGTCTCCGACATCAAGGGCGGCAAGATCGAGTTCCGCGTCGACAAGCACTCGAACCTGCACTTCATCATCGGCAAGGCGTCCTTCGACGACACCAAGCTGGTGGAGAACTACGGCGCCGCGCTGGAGGAGATCCTCCGTCTGAAGCCGTCCGCCGCCAAGGGTCGCTACATCAAGAAGGCCGCCATCACCACCACGATGGGCCCCGGCATCCCGGTCGACCCGAACCGCACCCGCAACCTCCTCGTCGAGGAGGACCCGGCCGCCGTCTGAGCCGTCCGCTCACCCCGGTAGCCGCGTCAGGTACGCGTGAATGAGGGCGGGCCCTGCAACCTTCCAGGTGCGGGGCCCGTCCTTTCTTTGTACGGCCGCTGGCCGTACGGCTTTCTTCGGACGGCCTGTGGGACGGCTGTCAGTGGCCTGGGCTACGGTGCAGGCACTCGACTTGCATGGGGGTAGGACAAGATGAAGAGCACGACGGCGCGCCGGATGAGCCTTTCCATAGCGGCGGTGGCCGCGCTGACCGGGGTGGCCGCGTGCGGCTCCTCCGGCTCCGGGAAGGACGGCAAGGCGGCCGGCGGCGGCGCGATCAACGTCAGCCCCATCGCCGCGCTGCGCACCGCCGAGCAGTCCACGAACAAGGCCGACTCCGCCAAGGTGCGGGGCACCACGTCCCTCGGCGACCTGATGTCGATGACCGCGAACGGCGCGCTCACCTGGGGCCACGGCCTCAAGGGCAACCTCACCATCACCTACACCGGTGGGCAGATGGCCGAGATGATGCGCAAGGCCGGCACGGAGTCGATGCAGGCCCGCTATCTGCCGGACGCCTACTACGCCAAGATGAGCGACCAGTTCGCCCAGGAGGCGGGCGGCAAGCACTGGATCCGGTACGGCTACGACGACCTCGCCAAGTTCAGCGGCGCCTCCGGCTCGTACCTGAAGGACCAGGCCCAGACCTCGACGCCGAACCAGTCCGTGAAGATGCTGCTGGCCTCGGGTGACGTGAAGAAGGTCGGCGAGGAGACCGTCTCCGGCGTCCGCACCCGGCACTACGCGGGCACGGTGAACGTCGCCGACCTCGCGGGCCGCAGCAGCAACCTCAGCGCGGACCAGCTGGCGGCCCTGAAGAAGCAGCTGAGCCAGGCGGGCATCACCACCGACACCGTCGACATCTGGATCAACGACCAGAACCTGCTGGTGAAGAAGACCGAGAAGGCGAACACCGCCCACGGCGTCCTCAACAGCACCGCCTACTACAGCGACTACGGCGTGCCGGTCTCCGCCGAGGCGCCGCCGGCGAGCGACACCAAGGACTTCAAGGACCTGATGAAGTCCCTCGGCACCGCCGGCTCGGGCAACACGTCGACCGGTTCCGGCACGGGCATCACGTCCTGAGGCTGCTGCCGCCGGGCTCCTGAGCCCGGCGGGGAGCCCCTGAGCCCCCCCAGCAAGCTCCTGGACAGCCGGAGAAGCCCGGAAGCGCAAGCAGGAGCCGTAGGCCCCCAGGGCGCCGTAGAGCCCGATTTGCTCGGCGGTGCCCTGGTCCCGTACTCTCTTGCAGAAGCCAAAGACCGCTGGTCGTTGCCGTGCGCTCCTCGTGAGGGTGCGGTGGCCGAAGGATCCGCTGAAAAGTGGGCGACCCGCGCAGGTGACTGTGGAAGAACTCCCGGAAGTGCGCGCGCCGAGCGTGTGTGCGGCCGGTCGAGTCCGCCCCGTGCGCCTGCGCCGGGGCGTTTCGTTTTCCCCAGTCCTCCTTCGGGTCCGCGCGGTCCGAATCACCCGGAAGGAGGCCGAGGCTCTATGGCGAGGCCCGACAAGGCTGCCGCGGTTGCCGAGCTGACGGACAAGTTCCGCAACTCGAACGCCGCCGTGCTGACCGAGTACCGCGGTCTCACCGTGGCGCAGCTCAAGACGCTGCGCCGGTCGCTCGGTGAGAACGCCCAGTACGCCGTGGTGAAGAACACGCTGACCAAGATTGCGGCCAACGAGGCCGGGATCACGCTGGACGACCAGCTCTTCGCTGGTCCGACGGCCGTCGCCTTCGTCACCGGTGACCCGGTGGAGTCGGCGAAGGGTCTGCGTGACTTCGCCAAGGACAACCCGAATCTCGTCATCAAGGGCGGTGTCCTTGACGGCAAGGCGCTGTCCGCCGACGAGATCAAGAAGCTTGCGGACCTCGAGTCCCGCGAGGTTCTGCTCAGCAAGCTGGCCGGTGCCTTCAAGGCGAAGCAGTCCCAGGCTGCCTCCGTCTTCCAGGCGCTGCCGTCGAAGCTCGTCCGCACCGTGGACGCGCTGCGCGCCAAGCAGGCCGAGCAGGGCGGTGCCGAGTAATTCGGCTCGCTTTCTGATCCGCGCCGACGGCGTGGGTCGCAGCGGGCCGACGTACGCCCGCCTTACCCAGTACATCCGGCACCTGCCGATTTGAGTGGAAGGACCGCCATCATGGCGAAGCTCAGCCAGGAAGACCTGCTCGCCCAGTTCGAGGAGATGACCCTCATCGAGCTCTCCGAGTTCGTGAAGGCCTTCGAGGAGAAGTTCGACGTCACCGCCGCCGCCGCTGCCCCGGTCATGATGGCCGGCGCCCCGGGCGCCCCGGCCGCCGAGGCCGAGGAGGAGAAGGACGAGTTCGACGTCATCCTCACCGGCGCCGGCGAGAAGAAGATCCAGGTCATCAAGGTCGTGCGTGAGCTGACCTCGCTGGGTCTGAAGGAGGCCAAGGACCTCGTCGACGGCACCCCGAAGCCGGTCCTCGAGAAGGTCAACAAGGAGCAGGCCGACAAGGCCGCCGAGTCCCTCAAGGGCGCCGGCGCCTCCGTCGAGGTCAAGTAAGACCTTCCGGGTCCCGCAGGACCCGGCTGCGCGCCGAACACGGCCCTGAGGGGCTGTAACGCGACCGCACCGAAGGGCGATCATCCATCTGGGTGGTCGCCCTTCGGCGCTCCCCGGGGCCCGGCCCGGCCTGCCTTGCACCTGTGTTCTTGAGGGGTAAGGTGATCTTCGTCGTGTCTCCGGACGGCCGGGTTCCGGCTGGGGGCCCTTGACGAACCGCACGCAGCGCGCAATTCTCAGGACGCGTCGTCACAAGGATCCGAATCCGAGGCATGGATCGACGACGAAGAGGGCAGTATCAACGTGCGTTGAGGGCAGCATGCCGAGGGCGTTGACGAGAGCGGTGAGCACAGCGAGGGTCTCGAACAACCCGCACTGGACATCAGTGTGCCAAGTGGCTACACTGACCCTTTGCGCTGCCTGTTAGCTGTCCCCTGCCCGTCACCAGGGGTCTGCCCTCACTCGAGCACTCACGACAAAAGCTCCTCTGACCTGGGGTTTCTGTCTTTGTGTACGGGGGAGGGGCCGGTACAGCGCGTAGTGAGTCCGAGCCCTCGGAAGGACCCCCTCTTGGCCGCCTCGCGCAATGCCTCGACCGCGAATACGAACAACGGCGCCAGCACCGCCCCGCTGCGCATCTCCTTTGCAAAGATCAAGGAGCCTCTCGAGGTTCCGAACCTGCTCGCGCTGCAGACCGAGAGCTTCGACTGGCTGCTCGGCAACACCGCCTGGCAGAGTCGGGTCGAGGAGGCTCTGGAGAACGGTCAGGACGTCCCCACCAAGTCCGGCCTCGAGGAGATCTTCGAGGAGATCTCCCCGATCGAGGACTTCTCCGGGTCGATGTCCCTGACGTTCCGGGACCACCGCTTCGAGCCGCCGAAGAACTCCATCGACGAGTGCAAGGAGCGCGACTTCACGTACGCCGCCCCGCTCTTCGTCACCGCCGAGTTCACCAACAACGAGACCGGTGAGATCAAGTCCCAGACGGTCTTCATGGGCGACTTCCCGCTCATGACGAACAAGGGCACTTTCGTCATCAACGGCACCGAGCGTGTCGTGGTGTCCCAGCTGGTCCGTTCCCCCGGTGTCTACTTCGACTCCACCATCGACAAGACGTCCGACAAGGACATCTTCTCCGCCAAGATCATCCCGTCCCGCGGCGCCTGGCTGGAGATGGAGATCGACAAGCGCGACATGGTCGGTGTCCGCATCGACCGCAAGCGCAAGCAGTCGGTCACCGTCCTGCTGAAGGCGCTCGGCTGGACGACCGAGCAGATCCTCGAGGAGTTCGGCGAGTACGAGTCCATGCGCGCCACCCTGGAGAAGGACCACACCCAGGGCCAGGACGACGCGCTGCTCGACATCTACCGCAAGCTGCGTCCGGGCGAGCCCCCCACGCGTGAGGCCGCGCAGACGCTGCTGGAGAACCTGTACTTCAACCCGAAGCGCTACGACCTCGCCAAGGTCGGCCGCTACAAGGTCAACAAGAAGCTCGGTGCGGACGAGCCGCTGGACGCCGGCGTGCTCACCACCGAGGACATCATCGCCACCATCAAGTACCTGGTGAAGCTGCACGCCGGCGAGACCGAGACGGTCGGCGCGTCGGGCCGGACCATCATGGTCGAGACCGACGACATCGACCACTTCGGCAACCGCCGTATCCGCAGCGTCGGCGAGCTGATCCAGAACCAGGTCCGTACGGGGCTCGCCCGTATGGAGCGCGTCGTGCGCGAGCGCATGACCACCCAGGACGTCGAGGCGATCACGCCGCAGACCCTGATCAACATCCGCCCGGTCGTGGCGTCGATCAAGGAGTTCTTCGGCACCTCGCAGCTGTCCCAGTTCATGGACCAGAACAACCCGCTGTCGGGGCTGACGCACAAGCGTCGTCTGAACGCCCTCGGCCCGGGTGGTCTCTCCCGTGAGCGGGCCGGCTTCGAGGTCCGTGACGTGCACCCCTCGCACTACGGCCGTATGTGCCCGATCGAGACGCCGGAAGGCCCGAACATCGGCCTGATCGGCTCGCTCGCCTCCTACGGCCGGGTCAACGCGTTCGGTTTCATCGAGACGCCGTACCGCAAGGTCGTCGACGGCCAGGTCACCGACGAGGTCGACTACCTGACCGCCGACGAGGAGGACCGCTTCGTCATCGCGCAGGCCAACGCGCCGCTGAACGACGAGATGCGGTTCGCCGAGGCCCGCGTGCTGGTCCGCCGCCGTGGCGGCGAGGTCGACTACGTCGGCCCCGAGGACGTGGACTACATGGACGTCTCGCCGCGCCAGATGGTGTCGGTCGCGACCGCCATGATCCCGTTCCTCGAGCACGACGACGCCAACCGTGCCCTGATGGGCGCGAACATGATGCGTCAGGCCGTGCCGCTGATTAAGTCCGAGTCCCCGCTCGTCGGCACCGGCATGGAGTACCGCTCCGCGGTCGACGCCGGCGACGTGGTCAAGGCCGAGAAGGACGGTGTGGTCCAGGAGGTCTCCGCGGACTACATCACCACCGCCAACGACGACGGCACGTACATCACGTACCGCCTGGCCAAGTTCTCCCGGTCCAACCAGGGCACCTCGGTCAACCAGAAGGTCATCGTCAACGAGGGTGACCGCGTCGTCACCGGCCAGGTGCTGGCCGACGGCCCGGCCACCCAGAACGGCGAGATGGCCCTCGGCAAGAACCTGCTCGTGGCGTTCATGCCGTGGGAGGGTCACAACTACGAGGACGCGATCATCCTGTCGCAGCGCCTCGTGCAGGACGACGTCCTCTCCTCGATCCACATCGAGGAGCACGAGGTCGACGCCCGTGACACCAAGCTCGGCCCCGAGGAGATCACCCGGGACATCCCGAACGTCTCCGAGGAGGTCCTCGCCGACCTCGACGAGCGCGGCATCATCCGCATCGGCGCCGAGGTCATCGCCGGTGACATCCTCGTCGGCAAGGTCACCCCGAAGGGTGAGACCGAGCTGACGCCGGAGGAGCGCCTGCTGCGCGCGATCTTCGGTGAGAAGGCCCGTGAGGTCCGTGACACCTCGCTGAAGGTGCCGCACGGCGAGACCGGCAAGGTCATCGGCGTGCGCGTCTTCGACCGCGAGGAGGGCGACGAGCTGCCGCCGGGCGTGAACCAGCTGGTCCGCGTCTACGTCGCGCAGAAGCGCAAGATCACCGACGGTGACAAGCTCGCCGGCCGGCACGGCAACAAGGGTGTCATCTCCAAGATCCTGCCCATCGAGGACATGCCGTTCCTCGAGGACGGGACCCCGGTCGACATCATCCTGAACCCGCTGGGTGTGCCGTCCCGAATGAACCCGGGACAGGTCCTGGAGATCCACCTCGGCTGGCTCGCCAGCCAGGGCTGGGACGTCTCCGGACTCGCCGACGAGTGGGCGCAGCGTCTGCAGGCCATCGGTGCCGACAAGGTCGCCCCGCGCACCAACGTCGCCACCCCGGTCTTCGACGGCGCCCGCGAGGACGAGCTGGCCGGTCTGCTGGAGAACACCCTGCCGAACCGCGACGGCGACCGCATGGTCCTGCCGTCCGGCAAGGCCCGGCTGTTCGACGGCCGCTCCGGTGAGCCGTTCCCGGACCCGATCTCGGTCGGCTACATGTACATCCTGAAGCTGCACCACCTGGTAGACGACAAGCTGCACGCCCGCTCGACCGGCCCGTACTCGATGATCACCCAGCAGCCGCTGGGTGGTAAGGCCCAGTTCGGTGGCCAGCGGTTCGGTGAGATGGAGGTGTGGGCACTCGAGGCCTACGGCGCCGCGTACGCCCTCCAGGAGCTGCTGACCATCAAGTCCGACGACGTCACCGGCCGCGTGAAGGTCTACGAGGCCATCGTCAAGGGCGAGAACATCCCCGAGCCCGGCATCCCCGAGTCCTTCAAGGTGCTCATCAAGGAGATGCAGTCGCTCTGCCTGAACGTGGAGGTGCTGTCCAGCGACGGTATGTCCATCGAGATGCGTGACACCGACGAGGACGTCTTCCGCGCTGCGGAGGAGCTCGGCATCGACCTGTCCCGGCGCGAGCCGAGCAGCGTCGAAGAGGTCTGACGGGAGTCCGGCGGGGCCCCCACCCACAGGGCCCCGCCGACCCCCAGGCCCCCGTTTCAGACCACAGACTTAACAACCCTGAGAGGGATTGACGCATAGTGCTCGACGTCAACTTCTTCGACGAGCTCCGGATCGGTCTGGCCACCGCTGACGACATCCGCCAGTGGAGCCACGGCGAGGTCAAGAAGCCGGAGACCATCAACTACCGCACCCTGAAGCCCGAGAAGGACGGCCTCTTCTGCGAGAAGATCTTCGGCCCCACCCGGGACTGGGAGTGCTACTGCGGAAAGTACAAGCGCGTCCGCTTCAAGGGCATCATCTGCGAGCGGTGTGGCGTCGAGGTCACCCGCGCCAAGGTGCGCCGTGAGCGGATGGGCCACATCGAACTGGCCGCGCCCGTCACGCACATCTGGTACTTCAAGGGTGTCCCCTCGCGCCTCGGCTACCTGCTGGACCTGGCGCCGAAGGACCTCGAGAAGGTCATCTACTTCGCCGCGTACATGATCACGTACGTCGACGAGGAGCGCCGTACCCGCGACCTGCCCTCCCTGGAGGCGCACGTCTCGGTCGAGCGCCAGCAGATCGAGAACCGCCGGGACGCCGACCTGGAGGCCCGCGCCAAGAAGCTCGAGGCCGACCTGGCCGAGCTGGAGGCCGAGGGCGCCAAGGCCGACGTGCGCCGCAAGGTGCGCGAGGGTGCCGAGCGTGAGATGAAGCAGCTGCGCGACCGTGCGCAGCGCGAGATCGACCGCCTCGACGAGGTGTGGAACCGGTTCAAGAACCTCAAGGTCCAGGACCTCGAGGGCGACGAGCTGCTCTACCGCGAGCTGCGTGACCGCTTCGGCACGTACTTCGACGGCTCGATGGGCGCCGCGGCGCTGCAGAAGCGCCTGGAGTCCTTCGACCTCGAGGAGGAGGCCGAGAAGCTCCGCGAGATCATCCGCACCGGCAAGGGCCAGAAGAAGACCCGTGCCCTGAAGCGCCTGAAGGTCGTCTCCGCGTTCCTGCAGACGTCCAACAGCCCCAAGGGCATGGTCCTGGACTGCGTCCCGGTCATCCCGCCGGACCTGCGTCCGATGGTGCAGCTGGACGGTGGCCGCTTCGCGACCTCCGACCTGAACGACCTGTACCGCCGTGTCATCAACCGCAACAACCGTCTGAAGAGGCTGCTCGACCTCGGCGCGCCCGAGATCATCGTCAACAACGAGAAGCGCATGCTTCAGGAGGCCGTTGACGCCCTCTTCGACAACGGCCGTCGCGGCCGCCCGGTCACGGGCCCCGGCAACCGTCCGCTGAAGTCCCTCAGCGACATGCTGAAGGGCAAGCAGGGCCGCTTCCGTCAGAACCTGCTCGGCAAGCGTGTCGACTACTCGGCGCGTTCCGTGATCGTCGTCGGCCCGCAGCTGAAGCTGCACCAGTGCGGTCTGCCGAAGGCGATGGCGCTGGAGCTGTTCAAGCCGTTCGTGATGAAGCGCCTGGTCGACCTGAACCACGCGCAGAACATCAAGTCGGCCAAGCGCATGGTCGAGCGCGGCCGCACCGTGGTGTACGACGTCCTCGAAGAGGTCATCGCCGAGCACCCGGTGCTGCTGAACCGTGCGCCCACCCTGCACCGCCTGGGCATCCAGGCCTTCGAGCCGCAGCTGGTCGAGGGCAAGGCCATCCAGATCCACCCGCTCGTGTGCACCGCGTTCAACGCGGACTTCGACGGTGACCAGATGGCCGTGCACCTGCCGCTGTCCGCGGAGGCGCAGGCCGAGGCCCGCATCCTGATGCTGTCCTCGAACAACATCCTCAAGCCGGCCGACGGCCGTCCGGTGACGATGCCGACCCAGGACATGGTCCTCGGTCTGTTCTTCCTCACCACCGACGGCGAGATGCGTGACGTCAAGGGCGAGGGCCGCTCGTTCGCGTCCGTGGCCGAGGCGATCATGGCGTTCGACGCCGGCGAGCTGTCGCTGCAGTCGCGCGTGGACATCCGCTTCCCGGTGGGCACCATCCCGCCGCGCGGCTGGACCCCGCCGGCGCGCGAGGAGGGCGAGCCGGAGTGGCAGCAGGGTGACAGCTTCCGGCTGAACACCACGCTGGGCCGCGCGCTCTTCAACGAGCTGCTGCCCGAGGACTACCCGTTCGTCGACTACGAGGTCGGCAAGAAGCAGCTCTCCGAGATCGTCAACGACCTCGCCGAGCGCTACCCGAAGGTCATCGTGGCGGCGACGCTCGACAACCTGAAGGCGGCCGGCTTCTACTGGGCGACCCGTTCCGGTGTCACCGTGGCCATCTCCGACGTCGTCGTGCCCGAGGCGAAGAAGGAGATCGTCAAGGGCTACGAGGCGCAGGACGAGAAGGTCCAGAAGCAGTACGAGCGCGGTCTGATCACCAAGGACGAGCGCACGCAGGAGCTCATCGCGATCTGGACCAAGGCGACCAACGAGGTCGCCGAGGCCATGAACGAGAACTTCCCGAAGACCAACCCGATCTTCATGATGGTGAACTCGGGTGCACGAGGCAACATGATGCAGATGCGTCAGATTGCCGGTATGCGTGGTCTGGTGTCGAACGCGAAGAACGAGACGATTCCGCGTCCGATCAAGGCGTCGTTCCGTGAGGGCCTGTCCGTGCTGGAGTACTTCATCTCCACGCACGGTGCCCGTAAGGGTCTGGCGGACACCGCTCTGCGTACGGCCGACTCGGGTTACCTCACCCGTCGTCTGGTCGACGTCTCCCAGGACGTCATCATCCGCGAGGAGGACTGCGGCACCGACCGCGGCCTCAAGCTCCGCATCGCGGAGCGCGGCGCGGACGGCGTGCTGCGCAAGGAGGGCAACGTCGAGACGTCCGTGTACGCGCGCTGCCTCGCGGAGGACATCGTCGTCGACGGCAAGGTGCTGGCCCCGGCCGGTACCGACCTCGGTGACGTGCTCATCGACGAGCTGGTCAAGCACGGCGTCGCGGAGGTCAAGACCCGCTCGGTCCTGACCTGCGAGTCCGCCGTCGGCACCTGCGCGATGTGCTACGGCCGTTCGCTCGCCACCGGCAAGCTGGTCGACATCGGTGAGGCGGTCGGCATCATCGCCGCCCAGTCCATCGGTGAGCCCGGTACCCAGCTGACGATGCGTACCTTCCACACCGGTGGTGTGGCCGGTGACGACATCACCCAGGGTCTGCCGCGTGTCGTCGAGCTCTTCGAGGCCCGTACCCCGAAGGGTGTCGCCCCGATCTCCGAGGCGAGCGGCCGCGTCCGCATCGAGGAGACCGAGAAGACCAAGAAGATCGTCGTCACCCCGGACGACGGCAGCGACGAGACGGCGTACCCGATCTCCAAGCGTGCGAAGGTCCTGGTCAGCGAGGGCGAGCACGTCGAGGTGGGCCAGCAGCTCACCGTGGGTGCCACCAACCCGCACGACGTGCTGCGCATCCTGGGCCAGCGTGCCGTCCAGGTCCACCTGGTCGGCGAGGTCCAGAAGGTCTACAACTCGCAGGGCGTGTCGATCCACGACAAGCACATCGAGATCATCATCCGGCAGATGCTGCGCCGCGTGACGATCATCGAGTCCGGCGACGCCGAGCTGCTGCCCGGCGAGCTGGTCGAGCGCTCCCGCTTCGAGCAGGAGAACCGTCGTGTGGTCCAGGAGGGCGGTCACCCGGCCTCCGGTCGTCCGCAGCTGATGGGTATCACCAAGGCGTCGCTGGCGACGGAGTCGTGGCTGTCCGCGGCCTCCTTCCAGGAGACGACCAGGGTCCTGACGGACGCGGCGATCAACGCCAAGTCCGACTCCCTGATCGGCCTCAAGGAGAACGTCATCATCGGTAAGCTCATCCCGGCCGGTACGGGCCTGTCCCGCTACCGCAACATCCGGGTCGAGCCGACCGAGGAGGCCAAGGCCGCGATGTACTCGGCCGTCGGCTACGACGACATCGACTACTCGCCGTTCGGCACCGGCTCCGGCCAGGCCGTACCGCTGGAGGACTACGACTACGGTCCGTACAACCAGTAAGCGAGCAGCCTGACCCGAAGGGCGGTCCCTCCGATTGCGGAGGGACCGCCCTTCGGCGTCCTTCTGACGGCTTCTGCGGGCCCTCGGGGGCCCCTGGCGCCCCCGGGTGGCCGGCGGTGCCGCAGCGGGCCACCGGCGCCCGCACAGGCGCTCGCGCGTGTCCGGAACATGAAATCGAAGATCATCCAGGGTTCAGGGGCTTGACACCTGGGGACCCGTGCTGCGGGCGCGGCCCATTTGTTTTGACCACAGCGAATGAGGTAGGTACGCTCAGACCTTGTGCCTGGGGTGTGCCCTGGCTCTCGTGCGTGCCTTCAGACCGTACGGCGAGCCCTGAGCGGCCACCGTAATCTGTGCTGTTTTCGCCTTGCGGCGGGAGTCCGCCGGATTCGACACACCCGACCGCGTGGGTCGGCGACGTTCCAGGTTAGCTGTACCCATCGGCACACAGAAACCGGAGAAGTAGTGCCTACGATCCAGCAGCTGGTCCGCAAGGGCCGGCAGGACAAGGTCGAGAAGAACAAGACGCCCGCACTCGAGGGTTCCCCTCAGC
This sequence comes from Streptomyces sp. NPDC007189, assembly GCF_040703635.1. Classification (NCBI taxonomy): domain Bacteria; kingdom Bacillati; phylum Actinomycetota; class Actinomycetes; order Kitasatosporales; family Streptomycetaceae; genus Streptomyces; species Streptomyces sp. NPDC007189. The sequence continues at coordinate 633,552 of NZ_JBEYEY010000001.1, read as the reverse complement.
GTCGGGGCGTCTGCACGCGTGTGTTCACGACCACCCCGAAGAAGCCGAACTCGGCCCTCCGCAAGGTCGCGCGTGTGCGTCTGACCAGCGGCATCGAGGTCACCGCTTACATTCCGGGTGAGGGACACAACCTGCAGGAGCACTCCATCGTGCTCGTGCGCGGCGGCCGTGTGAAGGACCTGCCGGGTGTTCGCTACAAGATCATCCGCGGTTCCCTCGACACCCAGGGTGTCAAGAACCGCAAGCAGGCTCGCAGCCGTTACGGCGCCAAGAAGGAGAAGTAAGAATGCCTCGTAAGGGCCCCGCCCCGAAGCGCCCGGTCATCATCGACCCGGTCTACGGCTCTCCTCTGGTGACCTCCCTGATCAACAAGGTGCTGCTGAACGGCAAGCGCTCCACCGCCGAGCGCATCGTCTACGGCGCCATGGAGGGCCTGCGCGAGAAGACCGGCAACGACCCGGTCATCACGCTCAAGCGCGCTCTCGAGAACATCAAGCCGACCCTCGAGGTCAAGTCCCGCCGTGTCGGTGGCGCCACCTACCAGGTCCCGGTCGAGGTCAAGCCCGGCCGTGCCAACACCCTGGCGCTGCGCTGGCTGGTCGGTTACTCCCGCGCCCGTCGCGAGAAGACCATGACCGAGCGTCTGCTCAACGAGCTCCTCGACGCCAGCAACGGCCTGGGCGCCGCTGTGAAGAAGCGCGAGGACACGCACAAGATGGCCGAGTCCAACAAGGCCTTCGCGCACTACCGCTGGTAGTCGCTACCCACATCGAGACCGAGAGAAGACTGAAGCCTTATGGCTACCACTTCACTTGACCTGGCCAAGGTCCGCAACATCGGGATCATGGCCCACATCGACGCGGGCAAGACGACCACCACCGAGCGGATCCTGTTCTACACCGGTGTGTCCTACAAGATCGGTGAGGTCCACGACGGCGCTGCCACCATGGACTGGATGGAGCAGGAGCAGGAGCGTGGCATCACGATCACCTCTGCTGCCACCACCTGTCACTGGCCGCTGGACGACGTCGACCACACCATCAACATCATCGACACCCCGGGCCACGTCGACTTCACCGTCGAGGTGGAGCGCTCCCTGCGCGTGCTCGACGGTGCCGTGACGGTGTTCGACGGCGTCGCCGGCGTTGAGCCCCAGTCCGAGACGGTGTGGCGTCAGGCGGACCGCTACGGCGTTCCGCGTATCTGCTTCGTCAACAAGCTCGACCGCACGGGCGCCGAGTTCCACCGCTGCGTGGACATGATCTCGGACCGCCTGGGCGCGCAGCCGATCGTCATGCAGCTCCCGATCGGTGCCGAGGCCGACTTCAAGGGCGTCGTGGACCTGGTCCGCATGAAGGCGCTCGTGTGGTCCGCCGAGGCCACCAAGGGCGAGATGTACGACGTCGTCGACATCCCGGACACCCACACCGAGGCTGCCGAGGAGTACCGCGGCAAGCTGATCGAGGCCGTGGCCGAGAACGACGAAGAGATCATGGAGCTGTACCTGGAGGGCGAGGAGCCCACCGAGGAGCAGCTGTACGCCGCGATCCGTCGTATCACCATCGCGTCCGGCAAGGGCACCGGCACCACCGTGACCCCGGTGTTCTGCGGCACCGCGTTCAAGAACAAGGGCGTCCAGCCCCTGCTCGACGCGGTCGTGCGCTACCTGCCGTCCCCGGTCGACATCGAGGCCATCGAGGGCCACGACGTCAAGGACGCGGAGACGGTCATCAAGCGCAAGCCGTCCGACGACGAGCCGCTGTCCGCGCTGGCGTTCAAGATCATGAGCGACCCGCACCTGGGCAAGCTCACCTTCGTCCGCGTGTACTCCGGCCGCCTGGAGTCCGGCACCGCCGTGCTGAACTCCGTCAAGGGCCGCAAGGAGCGCATCGGCAAGATCTACCGCATGCACGCCAACAAGCGTGAGGAGATCGAGTCGGTGGGCGCGGGCGACATCGTCGCCGTCATGGGCCTGAAGCAGACCACCACCGGTGAGACGCTGTGCGACGAGAAGAACCCGGTGATCCTGGAGTCCATGGACTTCCCGGCGCCGGTCATCGAGGTCGCGATCGAGCCCAAGTCCAAGGGTGACCAGGAGAAGCTGGGTGTCGCCATCCAGCGTCTCGCGGAGGAGGACCCCTCCTTCCAGGTGCACACCAACGAGGAGACCGGCCAGACCGTCATCGGCGGTATGGGCGAGCTGCACCTCGAGGTGCTGGTCGACCGTATGAAGCGCGAGTTCAAGGTCGAGGCCAACGTCGGCAAGCCGCAGGTCGCGTACCGCGAGACCATTCGCCAGAAGGTCGACAAGGTCGAGTACACCCACAAGAAGCAGACGGGTGGCACCGGCCAGTTCGGTCGCGTCATCATCTCGGTCGAGCCGATCGAGAGCGGCGACATGGCGTACGAGTTCGTGAACCAGGTGACCGGTGGTCGCATCCCGAAGGAGTACATCCCTTCGGTCGACGCCGGCTGCCAGGAGGCGATGCAGTTCGGCATCCTCGCCGGCTACGAGATGACCGGTGTCCGGGTCATCCTGCTGGACGGTGCCTACCACGAGGTCGACTCCTCCGAGCTCGCGTTCAAGATCGCCGGTTCGCAGGCCTTCAAGGAGGCCGCGCGCAAGGCCAAGCCCGTACTGCTCGAGCCGATGATGGCCGTCGAGGTCACCACGCCCGAGGACTACATGGGTGACGTCATCGGCGACATCAACTCCCGCCGTGGCCAGATCCAGGCCATGGAGGAGCGGGCCGGTGCCCGCGTCGTGAAGGGTCTCGTGCCCCTTTCGGAGATGTTCGGTTACGTCGGCGACCTGCGCAGCAAGACGTCCGGCCGGGCCAGCTACTCCATGCAGTTCGACTCCTACGCCGAGGTTCCGCGGAACGTCGCCGAGGAGATCATCGCGAAGGCCAAGGGCGAGTAACGCTCCGCGTTCACACGCCGTAGGCTTGACTCCGGAGCCTCCAGGGGCATTCCACCGCAATCGCGGACGGAATGCCCCCGGGTTCCGGGCCTTTACAGCAAAGATCACCTGGCGCCGATGAAGTAAGGCGTACAGAACCACTCCACAGGAGGACCCCAGTGGCGAAGGCGAAGTTCGAGCGGACTAAGCCGCACGTCAACATCGGCACCATCGGTCACATCGACCACGGTAAGACGACCCTCACGGCCGCCATTACCAAGGTGCTGCACGACGCGTACCCGGACCTGAACGAGGCCACCCCGTTCGACAACATCGACAAGGCGCCCGAGGAGCGTCAGCGCGGTATCACCATCTCCATCGCGCACGTCGAGTACCAGACCGAGGACCGTCACTACGCCCACGTCGACTGCCCGGGTCACGCGGACTACATCAAGAACATGATCACCGGTGCCGCGCAGATGGACGGCGCGATCCTGGTGGTCGCCGCCACCGACGGCCCGATGCCGCAGACCAAGGAGCACGTGCTCCTGGCCCGCCAGGTCGGCGTTCCGTACATCGTCGTCGCCCTGAACAAGGCCGACATGGTGGACGACGAGGAGATCCTGGAGCTCGTCGAGCTCGAGGTCCGTGAGCTCCTCACCGAGTACGAGTTCCCGGGCGACGACGTCCCGGTCGTGAAGGTCTCCGCTCTCAAGGCCCTCGAGGGCGAGAAGGAGTGGGTGGACTCCGTCCTCAACCTGATGAAGGCTGTCGACGAGTCCATCCCGCAGCCGGAGCGCGACGTCGACAAGCCGTTCCTCATGCCGATCGAGGACGTCTTCACCATCACCGGTCGCGGTACGGTCGTCACCGGCCGTATCGAGCGCGGTGTCCTCAAGGTGAACGAGGAAGTCGAGATCATCGGCATCAAGGAGCAGAAGACCAAGACCACGGTTACGGGCATCGAGATGTTCCGTAAGCTGCTGGACGAGGGTCAGGCCGGTGAGAACGTCGGTCTGCTGCTCCGCGGCATCAAGCGCGAGGACGTCGAGCGCGGCCAGGTCATCATCAAGCCGAACACGGTGACCCCGCACACCGACTTCGAGGCGCAGGCCTACATCCTGTCCAAGGACGAGGGTGGCCGCCACACGCCGTTCTTCAACAACTACCGTCCGCAGTTCTACTTCCGTACGACGGACGTGACCGGCGTGGTGACCCTCCCCGAGGGCACCGAGATGGTCATGCCGGGTGACAACACCGAGATGAAGGTGGAGCTCATCCAGCCCGTCGCCATGGAGGAGGGCCTGAAGTTCGCCATCCGCGAGGGTGGCCGTACCGTGGGCGCCGGCCAGGTCACCAAGATCCTGAAGTAAGTTCCGCTTGCTTGAGGGTCGGCACCTGACCTAGGGGAGGCCCGTACGACTCCGGTCGTACGGGCCTCTTCGCCTTTTCGCGGCCGGTCACTGCACGTTCTGGAACAGCGGATGGCCGTACGACCGCTCGCACACGTACAGCTGGAGGCCGTACCCGCGCCCGAAGCGCAGCCCCGTGGCACAGGCCGGCCCGTCCGGGAGGCAGCCGCCCTGTGCGGTGGCGTCCTCCACCGGCCGCCAGCTGCCGCTGCCCCCGTCCCACTCGGTGCTGTCCAGGGTGAGCAGCGGCCGCATCCCGGCGCCGCACTCCGCGCAGGCCATCGGGAACGGGTCGGTGAAGCTCCAGGGCGCGTGTCCGCCGACCTTGCAGCCGGGTGCGACGGCCAGGTCGTACTGGTAGTCGGCGCCCCGGTCCAGCGCCCACTGCTCGACCCGGTCCGCCAGCTCCTCGGGCAGCTCGTGCGGGGCCGGGGTACTCCGTCACCGTCTCGGGGTGCAGCACGCAGGGGTTGGGCAGAAGGCTGTCGTTGCCGATCACGGCGGGCCGTGGCGGCTCGGCGAGCGGGGCGCGGACCTCGGCGCGAGAGCGCCAGCGCAGCTCGGTGTAGGGCAGGTGGCCCTTGTCGTGGCCGAACGGGCACCACAGCACCTGGAGCAGATCCGTGCCGTCGGGCCGGGGCAGTCCCGGGATGTCGGCGGCGTGCAGCTGCAGGACCGGCAGCAGCGGGAGCGGCCCGGCCACGCCGATGCGCCTGGGGCGACTGCCCCGCTCGACCAGCACGCGCTCGTCCTCGCTCAGAAACTCCGTCCCCTCCGCCCGGGGCCGGGCCCAGGCCGCGCGCAGGACACGCCGTCGGGTGCGGACGTCCTCGGGGGCGAGACCCTCGTGCCAGGGCCCGGCGTGCTCCGGGCAGACGGGCCACGGCTCCGCGGCCGGCCACAGCAGCGGCCCGCCGATGGAACTGTCCGCCGTGGTGGGCGCGCCCGCGCGGGGATGCAGCCGTACGGCACTGCGCGCGAGCGGGGCCAGTTCGGGGAAGGCGGCGGCGACGTCGAGCGGCCGGGGCGGGGTCGTACGGGTCATGGCCGGAGGCTACCGGCGCCCTCGAAAGTATTCGTTGCGCAGGACAGGTTCCCCGCGGCGCTCCCTGACTCCACTATTTGTCATGCCGTTTGGCAAATAGGGAAGTGGAGGGGCTGTCGTATGTCTGTGGGACGCAGAACGGTGCTCGGGGCCGGGCTCGCCGCCGTGCCGGTGCTGACGTCGGGGGCCGCCTGGGCCGCCGGTGGCAACGGAGGTGCCGGCGGTGCCGGCGGCGACGGCGATCCCGTGGTGACCGACCCTGGGGCGTACATCTCCTTCACGGGCGGGGCGTTCTCGCTGGTCGGCGCGCCGGTCGTGGTCGGCGCTGAGGACCACCCCGGAGTCGTACGGGTCGCAGGGGACCTGCGTGACGACCTCGAACGCGTCACGGGCGTCCGCCCCGGCTCGACGATCGGCCGGTTCCCGGTTCTCCTCGGCACGATCGGCCGCAGCCCCCTGATCGACGGCCTGATCAAGTCGGGCAAGCTGGACGTGACGGGCGTGCGGGGCCGCTGGGAGACCTCGCTGCAGACGGTCGTGGAGCATCCGATGCCCGGTGTCGAGCGGGCGTTCGTCATCGCGGGCAGCGATCCGCGGGGCACGATCTTCGGCGCGTACGACGTCTCGTACGGCATCGGCGTCTCGCCCTGGCACTGGTGGGACGACGTGCCGCCGGTGCGGCGCGCCGGGGTGTGGGTGAAGGCCGGCCGGTACACGCAGGGGACGCCGGCGGTGAGGTACCGGGGCTTCTTCCTCAACGACGAGAACCCGGCGCTCGGCACCTGGGCGCCGGCGTACTTCGGCCCCGGAAAGGCGCCGGGCTATCCGGCGGGCTTCAACGCGGACTTCTACGCGAAGGTGTTCGAGGTCCTGCTGCGCCTGAAGGGCAACTACCTGTGGCCCGCCGTCTGGGGCCGGGCCTTCGCCGAGGACGACCCGGACAACCACAAGCGGGCCGCCGAGTACGGCGTTGTCATGGGCACCTCCCACGAGGCGCCGATGATGCGCGGCATCGAGGAGTGGAACCGCCACGCGACCGCCGGGCACGACCCCTACGGGGGCACGGGCGAATGGTCGTACGTCCGCAACGCGGAGGCGATCCGCGCGTACTGGCGCGCCGGCATCCAGCGCATGGTCGACCAGGGCTTCGAGGGCGTCGTGACCCTCGGCATGCGGGGCAACGGCGACACCGGCCTGCCCGACGGCGACGGCATCGAGCTGATGCAGCAGATCATCGCCGACCAGCGGAAGATCATCGAGGAGGTCACGGGCAGGCCCGCCGCCGAGACCCCGCAGGTGTGGACGCTGTACAAGGAGGTGCAGCGGTACTGGGACCGCGGCCTGCGCGCGCCCGACGACGTCACGGTGGTCCTCACGGACGACAACTGGGGCAACGTCCGCAAGCACCCCGACAGCGAGCGCGGCGGCGGCTTCGGCCTGTACTACCACTTCGACTACGTGGGCGCGGGCCGCAACTACAAGTGGGTCGACACGGCCAACCTCCGCAACGTCTGGGACCAGCTCCACCAGGCCCACGCCTACGGCAACCACGGCCTGTGGGTGGCGAACGTGGGCGACCTGAAGGGCAACGAGCTGCCGACCGAGTTCTTCCTCAACTATGCCTGGAACCCGGACGGTTGGCCGCTGGAGCGGCTGCCGGAGTGGGAGGAGCGGTACGCCCGCCAGAACTTCGGCGAGACCTCCGCGAAGGAGATCGCCTCCGTCCTCGCGGAGTACGGCCGCCTCCAGGCCCGCCGCAAGCCCGAGCTGCTGAACCGGCGGATCACCCTGCAGAGCGGCAAGGTGGTCAACGACGACCGGCAGACCCCGTTCTTCTTCGCGCACCGCGAGCTGGAGCGGGTGACGCAGGAGTGGCGGGAGCTGGGCGGACGCGCGGAGCGGATCGCCCGCCGGCTGCCGGCGCAGCGGCAGGACGCCTGGTACGAGCTGGCCGGCTACGAGGTGACGGCGACCGCGAACCTCTACGCGCTGCGGGTGGCGGAGTTCACGAACCTGCTGTACGCACGGCAGGGCAGAGCGGCGACGAACGACCGGGCGGCCGCGGCGGAGGCCGGCCTGGCACGGGACTTCGCCCTGGCCGACCGCTTCAACTCCTCGGTGGCGAACGGCAAATGGAAGGGCTTCCAGACCCAGCCGCACATCGACTACGGCGACGTGGACCGCTACGGCCCGAACGCGCCCTGGCAGCAGCCCGAGAAGGACAACGTGGCCCTGCCGGACGTGCTGTTCCCGGCGGTGCGGCGGATCGAGGTGCCGGAGGCGGCGGAGCTGGGGGTGTGTGTCGACGGCGCCGAGGACACGGGGGAGTGGTGGCCGGGCGGCGCCTCACGTGACGCCGTGCTGCCGGCGTTCAGCCCCTACCAGACCCGACCGCAGCAGTACATGGAGATCTTCAACCGGGGCCGTACGGCCTTCGACTACGAGGTGCGGACCTCGGTCCCGTGGCTGGTGGTCGACCACCCGCGCGGCCGGGTGGACCAGCAGGTCCGGCTGGAGGTCCGGGTGGACTGGACGAAGGCGCCCGCCGGCCGCGCCGAGGGCACGCTGACCGTGACCGGCGCCGGTACGTCGGTCACGGTGCGCTGCCTGGCGGACCGGCCCTCCCCGCGGGGCCTGCGGGGCTTCGTGGAGGCCGGCGGCTATGTGGCCGTCGACGCGGAGCACTACGACCGCGCGGTGGGCGACTGGCGCCGGCTCGACGGCATCGGCCGCACCGGCGCGGGCATGACCCCCTGGCCGGTGACGACCCGGAGCCGCACCCCGGGCGGCTCCTCACCCCGCCTGGAGTACGAGGTCAGCCTGCTGTCCCACACCGACGAGGTGACGGTGTGGGCGTACCTCTCACCGCGCAATCCGGCGGTGCCGGGCGTCACGGGCCTGAGCTACGGCGTCTCGCTGGACGACGGCCCGATCCGCACCGTGGACATCACGACGGGCGCGGACGACGGCGCCCTGAACGACGTCTGGGCCCGCAACACCTCCGACAACGTGAACCGCACGGCCACGCACCACTCCGTGAGCGCCCCCGGCGTCCATCGCCTGAAGTTCTGGGTGGTGGACCCCACGGTGGTGCTGCAACGTTTGGTGATCGACACGGGTGGCATGCCGGAGCTGTATCTGGGGCCGGTGGAGAGCCGCCGGGTGTGACGGTCACGCCAACCGCGCCTGCCCCCGGCAGGCGCGGTTGCCGTACGATGCGCCCTCGTGGCGATACAGCATCCGAACCCCTGGGGACCCCCGTACGGCGGCCCGCCGCCCGTGCCGCCGAGCATCCCGGCGAAGGACCTCCGGCCGCGGCGCCTCTGGTATGCGGTGGCCGCGGTGGTGGGGCTCGTACTGGTGGGCGCCGGGATCGCCTTCATCGCGGTGACGGTGGTGGACTCGGTCAACTCGGTGGACACGGCCCGGAGTTTCCCCAGCGGCGAATCGCGGACGTTCCGCTTCGCCGAGGGGAAGACCAAGGCGATCTACGTCTCCCAGTCCGGCCAGGGCCACGTCGACTGCCGGATCCCCGGGATGGCGTCCGGGTCGATGACCCAGCCGTCCAGCACCTTCCGCGTCACCGCCGGATCCCGCACCTGGGAGCGCGTCTTCGAGGTGAGGCCCGGCAGCAGCGGCGACTACACGCTCACCTGCACCTCGGACCAGCCGGCCGACTTCGCCCTGGGAGACAAGCCCCAGGTGGGGAACGTGGTCGGCGGCATCCTCGCGGGGATCGGCTGCTTCATCGCCGGCTTCTTCGGTGCCGCGGCCATCGCCGTCGTCACCGCGGTCCGCCGCAGCCGCCACCGCAAACGGCTCACCACCATGTGGACTCCGGCGCCGCAGTGGGGCCCACCACCTTCGGGCCCGGCCCCGTGGCCCCCGGCCGGCCCGCAGTCCTAGTACGACGCGGGCGGCCCTCTCACCGTGACGGCGGGACCGTGATCTCCGCCCACACGGTCTTGCACGGCGGCCTGCCCGGCGAGACGCCCCAGCGGTCGGCCAGCGCCTCCACGAGGACCAGCCCCCGCCCCGACTCACCCTCTGCGTCCAGGCGTTGGACCCGGGGCAGGCAGTCACCGCGTGTGTCGGTCACCTCGATGCGGAGGGTCTCCCCGACGAGGTAGAGCGTGAGCCGGAAGTTCCGTCCCGCCACCCGGCCGTGGGTCGCGGCATTGGCCGCCAGCTCGGCCACGATGTGCTGCGCCGCGTCCAACGGCAGTCCCCAGGAGCGGAGTTGCTCGGTGGCGAGCAGGCGGGCGAGGCGGGCGCCGCGACGCGTGGGGGACAGGAGCACCGTGAAGTTCGGGATGGAGCCGGTGAGTTCGGCCCGGTGCTCGGCGGCTTCGGCGGTTTCTTGATTCATGTCACTCAGCGTCGCCGAATGTGCTTCCGTGGGTGAGTGACAACGCCTGCACGTACGGTGACTGTCCCGGCTTTGTCTCGGCTGTCTCGGCTGTCTCGCGCGTTGGTACGGGTACGAGTGCGCGTCGGAGGAGGGGCCATGGGCGACGGTGTGGACGAGGCCGGCTGGGACGTCGAGCCGGGCGACGAGATCGAGCCGGTGGTGCAGGCGGTGGGGCGGCTGCTCAAGGTGTGCCGGGAGTCGGCCGGGGTGAGCGTCTGCGAGCTGGCCGAGGCGCTCGGCTACGGCGAGGACATGATCCGCAAGATCGAGCGGGGCGCCCGGATTCCCCGGCCGGAGTTCCTGGACAGGGCGGACCAGCTCCTGAAGGCGCAGGGGCATCTGCGGGCCTTCATGGAGGACATGAGGAAGGCCCGCTACCCGAAGAAGGTGCGGGAACTGGCCGAGATGGAGGGGCGGGCGGTGGAGATGCTGCTGTACAGCAATCACAACATCCATGGCCTGTTGCAGACGGAAGAGTACGCGCGAGCACTGCTTCGTACCTGGCGTCCGGCCTACTCACAGGATCAGTTGGAGCGCATGGTGGCCGCGAGGATGGCCCGCAAGTCCGTCTTCGAGCGCTCGCACGCACCGGAGTTCAGCTTCGTCCAGGAAGAGGTGACGCTGCGCCGCCCGGTCGGGGACGCAATGGTGTTGCGCCGACAGCTCGAACACATGCTGGAGGTGGCCCAGTTGCCGTACGTGGAGCTTCAGGTGATGCCCACCACTCGTGCGAACCACCCGGGAACGGGCGGCCGGATCCAAGTGCTGAAGTTCGCAGACGGCACGGGGATGGGCCGTACCGATGGTGACTTCTCGGGCCGTCCGGTCTCGCACCCCAGGCAGCTCCGGCTCCTCGAACTGCGCTATGGCATCATCCGGGCTCAGGCGCTCACGCCAGAGGAGTCTCTGGTTTTCATCGAGCAAGCGCTGGGAGAACTATGAGCACCCCGGAACTCCGCTGGTTCAAGAGCAGCTACAGCGACAGCAGCAACGGCAACGACTGCCTCGAAGTCGCCCCCACCCCCACCACCATCCACATCCGCGACTCCAAGAACACCGAAGGCCCCCGGCTGACGCTGACGCCGGAGGCCTGGTGGGAGTTCATTCGTATGCTTTGACGACGAGTGCGTCTTCCTGCATCAGCTCGCCGGCTTGTCCTTGGACAGGGACACCACGGCGGTCTGGTTCGCCGTCACCGTCTGGCCGTAGTTCGTGTCGGTGGCGCTGGCCTTCGCGTTGACCTCCACGTCGCCCTTCTGGAACGGGGTCGTGCCGGTGGGGTCGGCCGTGGCCGTCCAGGAGGTCGGCGTACCCGGCTCGCAGGCGACCGTCGTGGCGTACGAGCCCTTGATCAGGATCTGCTTGGCGACCTGTGTGACGTTGCCGGAGACCGACACCTTCACCGGCTGGTTGCAGCTGACGGTACCGCCGATGGTGGCCTTGCCGTCGAGGGTGCTCGCGGCGCCCGTGGGGTTGACGGAGACGCCGAGGGAGAGCGCGGCCGGCGGCGCCGGGTTGGCGATGTGCACCTCGCCGCGCAGTGCGGCGGTGCCTCCCTCGCAGTGCTGCTCGTACGTGGCGTCCAGCTTCTCGACGTACCCGTTGGGCCCGAACGTCACGTCGGAGATGCTGAACGAGCCGGTCAGGGTGTTGCAGCCGCGGCCGTTGCCGTCCACGGAGAGTCCGGGCTCGGACGCCGAGTTGAAGGGGTAGCGCGTGGCGCCGGTGTAGTCGCCGGGCGTGAGCGCCTGGCCGGACGGGGCGGCGAGGTCCAGGCTCCACCAGTCGCCGTTCGCGCCGCTGACGCTTACGGCGATGTGGGCGTCGTCGGTGGAGGCGTAGACGTTCAGACCGTCCCCGGACGCGGTGGAGTAGGAGTACGACTGGCCGCCGCTGATGTAGTCGCCCGCGTCGCCGCTGAACGCCAGCGAGCCGTCGCTGACGGTCTGGGCCTGTGCCGCGGAAGCGTTCAGGAGGCCGGTGGCACCGGCGAGGGACAGCGTCAGCGCGCCGACGGCGGTGAGGCGGGCGAGGCGGGAGCCGGACCTGGAGACGCGGGACGGAGCAGTGATCGAACGTGACATTCAGTACCCCCCAGAGATGAGCGCGCACAGGCGTGCGGCACATGAGTGATGCGGATGGTGACGAGCGCGACGCGAGTGGCTCGCCCGCCCATGTGAAGAGCGATATGCACGCCGCGTTCGTTACCGACCTCGATCGCCCAGGATCCTGCCACGCCCCACTGACAACCCCGCCGACTCCGGCCAGCCCCGCGCCGTCGGCCCCGTGGATGTCGAGGACGCCGGGAGCGGCAGACCCATGGGTGCCGGTGGGGATGTGCCTGAGAAACGGCGGACGAGTACCTTTCAGCGTTTGCGTTCCCAGGTCTGGAGGATCGCCAGTGCGTAGGCGACACGGGCGTCCAGGCGCTGGGGTGAGAAGCGATACGTCTTGGAGATGCCGCGGTGGTCCAGGACCGTGCCGACGCCGCGGACGCGCCAGCGGGTGCGGGTCGGGCCCCCGAACGTGAAGTCGTCCGCGCTTCCGTCGATGAACGAGTACACGGTTGCGCACAGGGCGTAGACGAACCAGACAGGGGCGGTGACCACGTAGATCAGCCAGGAGTACCAGGTGCCCACCCTCCCCGTGACCGACTGGGACGGGCCGACGAACTGCGCGGTCCACCGCACGCGGCGCGGCCAGGGCAGGACCCGGCCGGCTCGGCGGGTGATGCGGGCCAGCGGGGCTCCGTCGGCCGTACTGAGGTCGTAGACGTCCGGCGCCGCCGGATGAACGGAGCAGAGCAGGCTGTCGTCCAGCCCGCTGTGGATCCAGAAGGGCACGGGTGCCTGACGGCTCCAACGCTGGGTCGTACGGGGCGTGTGGACCCGCGCCAGTGGGGGATCCGCGGCGCGCGCGGCCGTCGACCGGACCGTCGAGGCCGTCTCCGCACCGGGAGGCAGGTGCGCCGGCAGGGGGACGGACACCGGTACCGGGTTGTTCACGGAGACCAGGAACGAATACGGGGCGCTTTCCACGGTGTCATCCAAAGGGGTTGGCGTCCGCCAGGCGGCTGACGACGTGGCCTGCTGTCTCGCGGGCCTCATCGATCTTCTCGTGGATCTTCTCGGACCCGTACTGGACGTCCTCGGTGGCGACGCGCACGCCTTCCTTGTACAGGTTCTTCGCGCTGGTGACCGCTTCGTACCCGCGCGCTGTCCAGGACCGGGGATCGATGTAGTGGCCGACCGTCCTGCCGCTGTCGTCGATGATCGGCCGCACGGAGTCCGCAAGCCCGGGAATGCGTCCCAGCGGGGTGTTCTCGATCAACCGGGGCATCACCTTCTGGAAGCCGATGTCCGACAGTTTCGTACCCGCTTTGTACAGACTGCGATCGCCCAGCTCCTTGGCGAGGGCCAACTCGAAGCGGTCCTTGAACGTGTCCGCGGTGATGTGGATCGCCTGCGCCTTGCGGCCGAGGGCGCCGGCGTTCCGCATCACCCATTCCTCGGCGTCCTCGCCCAACTTCGCGGTCCCCCCGACGTGTTCGATGAGGTCGCTCGCGCGCTTCCAGGAGTCGGCCGCTTTCGCGCCGAAATCCAGCGCGCGCATCGGGATCTTCACGCCCTTGAAGGCACCCCTCGCGATCTTCCCCGCCCGCAGCAGATCACCGAACGGGATGAAACCGGCGAGGTCCAGGCCGATGTCCAGCGCATTGCCCTTCTTCGCCCCGGCCGCCCAGCCGACGCCGTGGAAGGTGAGGGCGCCGGCGTTCAGCACCCGGCCGAGGATCTCGAAGAAGACCGCGCCGACGAGCGTCTCGGAAAAGACGACGGCGAGGACGTCACACACCGCACTCGCGTAGCCCAGCCAGTCGCCGATCTTGTAGATCGTGTCCGCGTGCTTCTGGATCCAGTGCCAGAGGTCGTTCGCGAGGTCCTTGATCCTGTCGCCGATCGAGGACAGGAGGTCGCCGAGTTTGTGCAGCAGGGACTCGTCCGGTGCGGCCTCGGCCGCCTTGCGGATCGCCGCCGCGGCGGCCCGTGCCACCTCGTCGTGGTGGGTGAGCAGGGCCTCGGCCTTCTTGATGACGGCCACCAGCTCGTCGCGGGCCTGGTTCACCCGCCTGGTCGCGTGGTCCAGGCGCTGCTGTGCCCGGTCCGCCTCCGCCTGCGTGTCGAAGGTCCTGCCCGCGAGCTGGAGGTCCGGGTCGTTCTGCGCCGCCTTCAGCGCCTTGCGCGCCTGCTCGGCCTCCAGCTCGTAGTGGCCGGCCAGGGTCTGGAACTCGCGCAGGCGGGTCTCCCAGTCGGCCAGCGCGTGGGTGGCGTCGAGGAGCGAACTGTGCGCGGTGGCCAGGTACTTGGGCAGGGAGCCGGTCTTCTTCGCGAAGGCGCTCGCCGCCTCGCCCACCCAGGCGCCGTCCGTCTTGCCCAGCCGGGTCAGCGTGGCGTGGGCGTCGTGCAGTTGCCTGGTGACGCCGGTGAGCGAGGCGACCAGTTGGTGCACCGAGGCGGGGACGCCGGGCGCGGGGTCGAAGCCGAGCGCGTCGTACGTCGGGGTGGTCATGGGGTCGGTCTCCTGGGCGCGGTCAGTAGGAGCTGATCAGTAGGAGCTGAAGGGGGAGGCGGTGGCAGCGGTCGGGGAAAGGGCCGGCTCCTCGGCGTCGGTGAAGGTGATCGTGTGGGCGATGTCGGCGAGGACCGCCTGGTAGTGGTACAGGTCCTGGACGTCGGGCGTGCTCAGGCAGAGCAGCAGCAGCCGGTTCTCCCGGGGGAACGGCAGCCAGACCTCGATCCGTACGAAGTACTGCGCGCGCTCGCCGCCCGCCTCCGCCGCTTCCTCCGGCAGGTCCCACACCGCACGGCTGCCCGCGATGTGTACGACCGCGGGGCCGGCCGGCAGGCTGACCGGCTGGACCTCGCCCGCTTCGCCGTTGCCGGCCGCCTTGTCGAGGGTCTCCGCGATACCCGCCGCGGTGAGGTGCGGGTCGGGGTTGTCCAGCTCGCGCACGCTGACGGTGAGGGTGGCGCGGCTGATGCGCTCCGGCGGCTCAGAGCCGTCCGGGCTGCCGCCGACGGGAAAGATGCCGAGCGCGTTGTGGACGGCGCCGCCCTCGACGAGCAGCCGAGCGTTGGCCCCGTACATGGCCGCCGTCAGCTCGCGCAGCGGCTCCAGGTCCTCCCGCTCGCCCCAGTAGTCGCGGGCGAACTCCCGCAGCCGCTCCTCGAAGGCGTCCTCGTCCTGCCCGATGCCCAGGGGGACCTCGTGGAACTCGGGCTGTACCTGGAAACGGAAGGCCGCAAGCGCGGAGTCCATGGGGTCCCTCACCGGCCGCCCACCTTCACGGCCCGTGCCCGCGCGGCGACCTTGTCCTCCAGCTCCTGGTAGAGCCGGCCCGACTCGGCGACCTTCTCGGTGATGCCTCCGGTGGCCTTGGCGATCTGCTTGATGCCGTAGCCCCACTTGTCCTGGAACTCGTCGCAGGCTTCCTCCAGCTCCTTGGAGCCGGTGCCCGCGGGGCCGATGTCCTTCAGCTGTCTCATGGCCGAGCGCATGGCGCCCGCGCACTCGCTCAGTTCCTTGACAAGCCGGGACAGTGCCTCGAACTCGACCTTGTAGTAGCCGGTCATCGCCGTCGTACCCCCGAAAAGATCACGTGACAGCGATCTTGACACAGAGCCCGCGGCCGAAGCGGATCGCTCGGCTCCGGAGCACGAGGCGGCCACAGAACGTCCCCGAAGGCTTCAAGTCCCCCGCCGAGGCGCGGCCTCCGGTTTGACCTGCGTCACCCCAGGGGTATTCTCTCCGGCTCGATTGGCATCCGCCCCGTCCCCTGTGGCAGACTGTCCGAGTTGCTCGGTCGAGTGTTGATGCTGCGCGCCTCCCGCCGGGAGGACCGGAAGCGAGTCCCACAGTACTCGTCGTCCTAACTGCCCTCGGGCAGCACTGGGGCGGACGTACGGGAATCTTCCGGGAAGCGTGGGCGCGGCACCGGCCAGGCGCCCGGTGGGCCTGAAGGTCCTCGGTCCGCGGTTCCGGAAGGGCCGTGTGCATTCCCGCAGGAATGTTCGAACAAGGGACATCCATGTCAGCGGGAGCGCGACACGCCCGACCGCGTGGGTCGGAGAAACGACGGCAGCAGAAGGAATCCGCCGGGTTCCAGAGCGTGAGAGAAGACAGGACTACTGAGTAGCCATGGCGGGACAGAAGATCCGCATCCGGCTCAAGGCCTACGACCACGAGGTCATCGACTCCTCGGCGAAGAAGATCGTCGAGACGGTGACCCGCACTGGTGCGTCGGTCGCGGGCCCGGTGCCGCTGCCCACTGAGAAGAACGTGTACTGCGTCATCAAGTCGCCGCACAAGTACAAGGACTCGCGCGAGCACTTCGAGATGCGCACGCACAAGCGCCTGATCGACATCCTCGACCCGACCCCCAAGACCGTTGACTCTCTGATGCGACTCGACCTGCCGGCCGGTGTCGACATCGAGATCAAGCTCTGAGGCCGGTGATCTGAGAATGGCTAAGCAGATCAAGGGCATCCTGGGCGAGAAGCTCGGCATGACGCAGGTGTGGGACGAGAACAACCGTGTTGTTCCGGTCACCGTCGTCAAGGCCGGCCCCAACGTCGTGACCCAGGTTCGTACCAACGACGTCGACGGCTACGAGTCCGTTCAGATCGCCTTCGGCGAGATCGACCCGCGCAAGGTGAACAAGCCCCTCAAGGGCCACTTCGCCAAGGCCGACGTCACCCCCCGTCGCCACCTCGTCGAGATCCGCACCGCGGACGCCTCCGAGTACACGCTGGGCCAGGAGATCACCGCCGAGGTGTTCGAGGCCGGCGTGAAGGTCGACGTCACCGGCAAGAGCAAGGGCAAGGGCTTCGCCGGTGTCATGAAGCGCCACAACTTCGGTGGCCTCGGCGCCGGTCACGGCACCCAGCGCAAGCACCGCTCGCCCGGTTCCATCGGTGGCTGCGCCACCCCGGGCCGTGTGTTCAAGGGCCTCCGCATGGCGGGTCGCATGGGCAACGAGCGGGTCACCACCCAGAACCTGACCGTCCACGCCGTTGACGCGGAGAAGGGCCTGCTGCTCATCAAGGGCGCGGTTCCCGGTCCGAACGGCGGCCTCGTCCTGGTCCGCACCGCGGCCAAGGGGGCCTGAGGTAACCGATGAGCACTGTTGACATCCTTTCGCCGGCTGGCGAGAAGGCCGGTTCCGTCGAGCTCCCCGCGGAGATCTTCGACGCCAAGGTCAGCGTTCCGCTGATCCACCAGGTCGTCGTCGCGCAGCTGGCCGCTGCCCGCCAGGGCACGCACAAGACCAAGACCCGCGGTGAAGTCCGTGGTGGCGGCAAGAAGCCGTACCGCCAGAAGGGCACCGGTCGCGCCCGCCAGGGTTCGACCCGCGCGCCGCAGTTCGCCGGCGGTGGCGTCGTCCACGGCCCGCAGCCGCGTGACTACTCGCAGCGCACCCCGAAGAAGATGAAGGCCGCCGCCCTGCGCGGTGCCCTCACCGACCGGGCGCGTCACAACCGCATCCACGTCGTCTCCGGCGTGGTCGAGGGCGAGACCCCCAGCACGAAGGCCGCCAAGAGCCTGTTCGGCAAGATCAGCGAGCGCAAGAACCTGCTCCTGGTCGTCGACCGCTCCGACGAGGCCGCGTGGCTGTCCGCCCGCAACCTGCCCCAGGTGCACATCCTGGAGCCGGGCCAGCTGAACACGTACGACGTTCTCGTCTCGGACGACGTGGTCTTCACCCAGGCCGCTTTCGAGTCCTTCGTCGCCGGCCCGAAGGCCAACGACACCGAAGGGAGCGAGGTCTGATGGCCATCCGTCACCCCGCTATCGCCTCGAAGGCCGCCAAGGCCGCCAAGGCCGCGCGCGTCGCCAAGGCGCGCCGTCACGCCGCCGAGGGCAAGAACACCGTCGAGACCCCGCTGAGCAAGTCGTACACGGACCCCCGTGACGTCCTGCTGAAGCCGGTCGTCTCCGAGAAGAGCTACGCGCTGCTCGACGAGAACAAGTACACGTTCGTCGTCGACCCGCGGGCCAACAAGACCCAGATCAAGGAGGCCGTCCAGGCGGTCTTCGACGTCAAGGTCACCGGGGTCAACACGATCAACCGCCAGGGCAAGCGCAAGCGGACCCGCACCGGTTTCGGCCAGCGTGCCGCGACCAAGCGCGCGATCGTGACCCTCGCCGAGGGCGACCGTATCGACATCTTCGGCGGTCCGACCGCGTAAGCGGGTCGGATCGTCCGATATCGGACGAGGACTGAGAAATGGGAATCCGCAAGTACAAGCCGACTACGCCGGGCCGTCGTGGCGCCAGCGTCGCCGACTTCGTCGAGGTCACGCGGTCCACGCCGGAGAAGTCGCTGGTCCGTCCCCTGCACAGCAAGGGCGGCCGTAACAACGCCGGTCGTGTGACCGTTCGCCACCAGGGTGGCGGACACAAGCGCGCCTACCGAGTGATCGACTTCCGTCGTCACGACAAGGACGGCGTGCCGGCGAAGGTCGCGCACATCGAGTACGACCCCAACCGCACCGCGCGCATCGCGCTCCTGCACTACGCGGACGGCGAGAAGCGCTACATCCTCGCGCCGCGTGGCCTCAGCCAGGGCGACCGCGTCGAGAACGGTCCCGGGGCCGACATCAAGCCGGGCAACAACCTCGCCCTGCGCAACATCCCGGTCGGTACGACGCTGCACGCCATCGAGCTGCGTCCGGGCGGCGGCGCCAAGTTCGCCCGCTCGGCCGGCGCCTCGGTGCAGCTGCTCGCGAAGGAGGGCTCCATGGCCCACCTGCGCATGCCGTCCGGTGAGATCCGCCTGGTCGACGTCCGCTGCCGCGCCACTGTGGGCGAGGTCGGCAACGCCGAGCAGAGCAACATCAACTGGGGCAAGGCGGGCCGCAAGCGGTGGCTGGGCGTTCGCCCGACCGTCCGTGGTGTGGTCATGAACCCGGTTGACCACCCGCACGGTGGTGGTGAGGGCCGGACCTCCGGTGGCCGCCACCCTGTGTCCCCGTGGGGCAAGAAGGAAGGCCGTACTCGTTCGCCCAAGAAGGCGTCGAACAAGTACATCGTCCGCCGCCGCAAGACGAACAAGAAGCGCTAAGGACGGGTTGAGATGCCTCGTAGCTTGAAGAAGGGACCCTTCGTCGACGACCACCTGATCAAGAAGGTGGACGCCCAGAACGAAGCGGGCTCTAAGAACGTCATCAAGACCTGGTCCCGTCGCTCGATGATCGTCCCGGCCATGCTCGGTCACACGATCGCGGTGCACAACGGCAAGACCCACATCCCGGTGTTCGTCACCGAGTCGATGGTCGGCCACAAGCTCGGCGAGTTCTCGCCGACGCGCACCTTCCGGGGCCACGTCAAGGAAGACCGGAAGTCGAAGCGCCGCTAGCAGCGGATCGCATTCAGACACGTAAGTAACTCTGAAGGGACAACCATGGAAGCCAGGGCACAGGCGCGGTACATCCGCGTGACGCCCATGAAGGCCCGCCGTGTGGTGGACCTCATCCGTGGCATGAACGCCACGGAGGCCCAGGCTGTTCTGCGATTCGCTCCGCAGGCAGCCTCCGTGCCCGTCGGCAAGGTGCTCGACAGCGCCATCGCCAACGCCGCGCACAACTACGACCACACCGATGTCGACAGCCTCTTCGTTTCCGAGGCCTACGTCGACGAGGGCCCGACCCTGAAGCGGTTCCGTCCGCGCGCCCAGGGCCGTGCCTACCGGATCCGCAAGCGGACCAGCCACATCACCGTGGTCGTCAGCAGCAAGGAAGGAACCCGGTAATGGGCCAGAAGGTAAACCCGCACGGGTTCCGGCTCGGTGTCACCACGGACTTCAAGTCCCGGTGGTACGCCGACAAGCTGTACAAGGACTACGTCAAGGAAGACGTCGCCATCCGTCGGATGATGACGTCCGGCATGGAGCGCGCCGGCATCTCCAAGGTGGAGATCGAGCGCACCCGTGACCGCGTCCGCGTGGACATCCACACCGCCCGCCCGGGCATCGTCATCGGCCGCCGCGGCGCCGAGGCCGACCGCATCCGCGGTGACCTGGAGAAGCTGACCGGCAAGCAGGTCCAGCTGAACATCCTCGAGGTCAAGAACCCGGAGACGGACGCTCAGCTGGTGGCCCAGGCCGTCGCCGAGCAGCTGTCCTCCCGCGTCTCCTTCCGCCGTGCCATGCGCAAGAGCATGCAGTCGGCGATGAAGGCCGGCGCCAAGGGCATCAAGATCCAGTGCGGTGGCCGCCTCGGCGGCGCCGAGATGTCCCGCTCGGAGTTCTACCGCGAGGGCCGTGTGCCCCTGCACACGCTCCGCGCGAACGTGGACTACGGCTTCTTCGAGGCCAAGACGACCTTCGGCCGCATCGGTGTGAAGGTCTGGATCTACAAGGGCGACGTCAAGAACATCGCCGAGGTCCGCGCCGAGAACGCTGCCGCCCGTGCGGGTAACCGCCCGGCCCGCGGTGGCGCCGACCGCCCGGCCCGTGGTGGCCGTGGTGGCGAGCGGCGCGGTCGCAAGCCGCAGCAGGCTGCCGGCGCCGAGGCCCCCAAGGCCGAGGCTCCCGCCGCCGCTCCGGCTGAGAGCACCGGAACGGAGGCCTGACCGTCATGCTGATCCCCCGTAGGGTCAAGCACCGCAAGCAGCACCACCCGAAGCGCACTGGTGCGGCCAAGGGTGGCACGCAGGTTGCGTTCGGCGAGTACGGCATCCAGGCGCTGACCCCGGCCTACGTGACGAACCGCCAGATCGAGGCGGCCCGTATCGCGATGACCCGTCACATCAAGCGTGGCGGCAAGGTCTGGATCAACATCTACCCCGACCGTCCCCTCACCAAGAAGCCGGCCGAGACCCGCATGGGTTCCGGTAAGGGTTCGCCGGAGTGGTGGATCGCGAACGTCAAGCCCGGACGTGTGATGTTCGAGCTGTCGTACCCCAACGAGAAGATCGCCCGTGAGGCGCTGCTTCGAGCGGCCCACAAGCTGCCGATGAAGTGCCGGATCGTCAAGCGCGAGGCAGGTGAAGCGTGATGTCGGCCGGTACCAAGGCGTCCGAGCTGCGCGAGCTGGGCAACGAGGAGCTTCTGGCGAAGCTCCGCGAGGCCAAGGAAGAGCTGTTCAACCTCCGCTTCCAGGCGGCCACGGGTCAGCTCGAGAACCACGGTCGGCTGAAGGCCGTCCGGAAGGACATCGCGCGGATCTACACCCTGATGCGCGAGCGTGAGCTGGGCATCGAAACGGTGGAGAACGCATGAGCGAGAGCAACGTGACTGAGAACAAGGAAGCGCGCGGTTTCCGCAAGACCCGTGAGGGTCTGGTCGTCAGCGACAAGATGGACAAGACCGTCGTCGTCGCCGTCGAGGACCGCGTCAAGCACGCGCTGTACGGCAAGGTCATCCGCCGTACCAACAAGCTCAAGGCGCACGACGAGCAGAACGCCGCGGGTGTCGGCGACCGCGTCCTCCTGATGGAGACCCGGCCGCTGTCCGCGACGAAGCGCTGGCGCGTCGTCGAGATCCTCGAGAAGGCCAAGTAATTCCTGCGGGGCAAACCCCGCAGGTCAGTTCCGCCAGGCTCCGGGGGCCGTTGAAAGACGGCCCCCGGGGAACCGGCAGACGATCAGGAGATAGACGTGATCCAGCAGGAGTCGCGACTGCGCGTCGCCGACAACACTGGTGCGAAGGAGATCCTTTGCATCCGTGTGCTCGGTGGCTCCGGTCGCCGCTACGCGGGCATCGGTGACGTCATCGTCGCCACCGTCAAGGACGCGATCCCCGGTGGCAACGTGAAGAAGGGTGACGTCGTCAAGGCGGTCATCGTTCGCACCGTCAAGGAGCGCCGCCGTCCGGACGGCTCGTACATCCGCTTCGACGAGAACGCCGCCGTCATTCTGAAGAACGACGGTGACCCTCGCGGCACCCGCATCTTCGGCCCGGTCGGGCGTGAGCTGCGCGAGAAGAAGTTCATGAAGATCATCTCGCTGGCTCCGGAGGTGCTGTAAGCATGAAGATCAAGAAGGGCGACCTGGTCCAGGTCATCACCGGTAAGGACAAGGGCAAGCAGGGCAAGGTCATCGCGGCCTACCCCCGCGAGGACCGTGTCCTGGTCGAGGGTGTCAACCGGGTCAAGAAGCACACCAAGGCCGGTCCGACCGCTCGCGGTTCCCAGGCCGGCGGCATCGTGACCACCGAGGCCCCCATCCACGTGTCCAACGTTCAGCTGGTCGTGGAGAAGGACGGTCAGAAGGTCGTCACGCGTGTCGGTTACCGCTTCGACGACGAGGGCAACAAGATCCGCGTTGCCAAGCGGACGGGTGAGGACATCTGATGGCTACCACCACCACTCCGCGTCTGAAGACGAAGTACCGCGAGGAGATCGCGGGCAAGCTGCGTGACGAGTTCAAGTACGAGAACGTCATGCAGGTCCCGGGCCTCGTCAAGATCGTGGTCAACATGGGTGTCGGCGACGCCGCCCGTGACTCGAAGCTGATCGAGGGCGCCATCCGCGACCTGACCACCATCACCGGTCAGAAGCCGGCCGTCACCAAGGCCCGCAAGTCCATCGCGCAGTTCAAGCTGCGCGAGGGCCAGCCGATCGGCGCCCACGTCACGCTCCGTGGCGACCGCATGTGGGAGTTCCTGGACCGCACCCTGTCGCTCGCGCTCCCGCGCATCCGCGACTTCCGCGGCCTGTCCCCCAAGCAGTTCGACGGCCGTGGCAACTACACCTTCGGTCTCACGGAGCAGGTCATGTTCCACGAGATCGACCAGGACAAGATCGACCGTACCCGGGGCATGGACATCACCGTGGTCACCACGGCGACCAACGACGCTGAGGGCCGCGCGCTCCTTCGTCACCTCGGCTTCCCGTTCAAGGAGGCGTGAGCGAGATGGCGAAGAAGGCTCTGATTGCCAAGGCTGCTCGCAAGCCCAAGTTCGGTGTGCGTGGCTACACCCGCTGCCAGCGCTGCGGCCGTCCGCACTCCGTGTACCGCAAGTTCGGCCTGTGCCGCGTGTGCCTTCGTGAGATGGCTCACCGTGGCGAGCTGCCGGGCGTGACCAAGAGCTCCTGGTAATCCCCTTATTAGGGATTCCTGGACCTCTCGGTAAGCAACCGGGACGGCAGGGGCTCCCGCCCTCATGGCTTAGGCTAGGAGGGTTGGGCCTCTGCCGCCCTGAACGACTTACTACGCCGTAGGTCCCCGCGCCGCACCCGTCCCGTCTTCGAAGTACGGGGAGAGGGATGGCGCATATAGGAAACCCCGGCGAGAAAGGCCACAGGCCAATTCATGACCATGACTGATCCGATCGCAGACATGCTGACGCGTCTGCGTAACGCGAACTCGGCGTACCACGACACCGTGACGATGCCGGCGTCCAAGATCAAGTCGCACATCGCGGAGATCCTCCAGCAGGAGGGCTTCATCACGGGCTGGCGTGTCGAGGACGCCGAGGTCGGCAAGAACCTCGTCCTCGAGCTGAAGTTCGGCCCGAACCGTGAGCGCTCCATCGCGGGCATCAAGCGGATCTCCAAGCCCGGTCTCCGGGTGTACGCGAAGTCCACCAACCTGCCGAAGGTGCTCGGCGGCCTCGGCGTGGCGATCATCTCCACGTCCCACGGTCTGCTCACCGACAAGCAGGCGCAGAAGAAGGGCGTGGGTGGGGAAGTCCTCGCCTACGTCTGGTAACGGAAGGGAACGGAGGAAACAGCTATGTCGCGCATCGGCAAGCTCCCCATCCCGGTTCCCGCCGGCGTGGACGTCACCATCGACGGCCGTACGGTCAAGGTCAAGGGCCCCAAGGGCGAGCTGACCCACACCGTTGCCGCGCCGATCGACATCGCTAAGGGCGAGGACGGCACCCTTCAGGTGCTCCGCCCGAACGACGAGCGGCAGAGCAAGGCCCTGCACGGCCTGTCCCGCACGCTGGTGGCGAACATGATCACCGGTGTGACCCAGGGATACGTCAAGAAGCTCGAGATCAGCGGTGTCGGTTACCGAGTGACCGCCAAGGGTTCCAACCTGGAGTTCGCTCTCGGTTACAGCCACCCGATCCTGGTCGAGGCCCCCGAGGGCATCTCCTTCAAGGTGGAGTCCCCGACCCGATTCTCGGTCGAGGGCATCGACAAGCAGAAGGTCGGCGAGGTTGCGGCCAACATCCGCAAGCTGCGCAAGCCCGACCCGTACAAGGCCAAGGGCGTCAAGTACGAGGGCGAAGTCATCCGCCGCAAGGTCGGAAAGGCGGGTAAGTAAGCCATGGCATACGGGCAGAAGATCCTCAAGGGCGACGCCTACAAGCGCGCCGCGATCAAGCGCCGTCACATCCGGATCCGCAAGAAGGTGTCCGGTACGGCGGAGCGTCCCCGTCTGGTCGTGACCCGCTCCAACCGCCACATCGTGGCGCAGGTGATCGACGACCTGAAGGGCCACACCCTGGCGTCGGCGTCCACCCTGGACGCGTCGATCCGCGGCGGCGAGGGCGACAAGTCCGCGCAGGCCAAGCAGGTCGGCGCCCTGGTCGCCGAGCGTGCCAAGGCCGCCGGTGTCGAGGCCGTCGTGTTCGACCGTGGTGGCAACCAGTACGCCGGGCGCATCGCCGCCCTGGCGGACGCCGCCCGCGAAGCCGGGCTCAAGTTCTGAGCCGCTTGTAGCTAGCGGAAAGAGAGAGGTAATCCAATGGCTGGACCCCAGCGCCGCGGAAGCGGTGCCGGTGGCGGCGAGCGGCGGGACCGGAAGGGCCGTGACGGCGGCGCTGCTGCCGCCGAGAAGACCGCGTACGTTGAGCGCGTCGTCGCGATCAACCGCGTCGCCAAGGTTGTGAAGGGTGGTCGTCGCTTCAGCTTCACCGCGCTGGTCGTGGTGGGCGACGGTGACGGCACCGTGGGTGTCGGTTACGGCAAGGCCAAGGAGGTGCCGGCCGCCATCGCCAAGGGCGTTGAGGAGGCCAAGAAGCACTTCTTCAAGGTCCCCCGGATCCAGGGCACCATCCCGCACCCGATCCAGGGTGAGAAGGCCGCCGGCGTCGTGCTGCTCAAGCCGGCTTCGCCGGGTACCGGTGTTATCGCCGGTGGTCCCGTGCGTGCCGTGCTCGAGTGCGCCGGCGTTCACGACATCCTGTCCAAGTCCCTGGGCTCGGACAACGCCATCAACATCGTGCACGCGACCGTGGCGGCCCTCAAGGGCCTGCAGCGTCCCGAGGAGATCGCGGCCCGCCGTGGTCTGCCGCTCGAGGACGTCGCTCCCGCGGCTCTCCTTCGTGCGCGTGCCGGGGCGGGTGCGTAATCATGGCGCAGCTCAAGATCACGCAGGTCAAGTCCTACATCGGCAGCAAGCAGAACCACCGTGACACCCTGCGGTCGCTTGGTCTCAAGGGGATCAACACCGTGGTCGTCAAGGAGGACCGCCCCGAGTTCCGCGGCATGGTGCACACCGTCCGCCACCTCGTGACGGTCGAGGAGGTCGACTGATCATGGCGGAGCAGAACCCGCTCAAGATCCACAACCTCCGTCCCGCCCCGGGCGCCAAGACCGCCAAGACCCGTGTCGGTCGTGGTGAGGCGTCGAAGGGTAAGACGGCCGGTCGTGGTACCAAGGGCACGAAGGCCCGCTACCAGGTTCCGGAGAGCTTCGAGGGTGGCCAGATGCCGCTCCACATGCGTCTCCCGAAGCTGAAGGGCTTCAAGAACCCGTTCAAGACCGAGTACCAGGTCGTGAACCTCGACAAGCTCGCCGCGCTCTACCCGGAGGGTGGCGAGGTCACCGTCGAGTCGCTGGTGGCCAAGGGCGCCGTTCGCAAGAACAGCCTCGTCAAGGTCCTCGGCCAGGGCGAGATCTCCGTGGCGCTGCAGGTGACGGTCGACGCCGTCTCCGGCTCCGCCAAGGAGAAGATCACCGCCGCCGGCGGTACGGTCACCGAGCTGGTCTGAGTCCCTCAGGTCCCTCGATGACGTGAACGATCCCGACCGGGGATACTCCACAAAAGGGGTATCCCCGGTCGGTCGTTCCTAGGGCGGCGCCTTCGCCGGTAAGGTGGCCAGCACTGCCTACTTTCACCGGGTGCTTCCATGGGGCACTCTGGGCGGCAGTTGACCGTTAGCTATTCGTCTCTATCCGTCGAACCTCAAGACCGTCACCCTTGACGCAGTTGCGCGGGGGTCGCAGGAGGCACCGTGCTCACCGCGTTCGCCCGGGCGTTCAGGACGCCCGACCTGCGCAAGAAGCTGCTCTTCACGCTGGGCATCATCGTGGTCTACCGGGTCGGTACCCACATTCCGATCCCCGGCGTCAACTACAAGGCCGTCCAGCAGTGTGTGACCGAGGCACAGGGCAACCAGGGCCTGTTCGGTCTCGTCAACATGTTCAGCGGTGGTGCGCTGCTGCAGATCACGGTCTTCGCGCTCGGCATCATGCCGTACATCACGGCCAGCATCATCCTTCAGCTGCTGACCGTGGTCATCCCGCGCCTGGAAGCCCTGAAGAAGGAGGGCCAGGCCGGTACCACGAAGATCACGCAGTACACCCGTTACCTCACCGTGGCGCTCGCCATCCTGCAGGGCACCGGCCTGGTCGCCACCGCCCGCAGTGGCGCGCTGTTCAACGGCTGCTCGGTGGCCTCCAGCATCGTCCCGGACCGCACGATCTTCGCGACGATCACGATGGTGATCTGCATGACCGCCGGCACGGCCGTCGTGATGTGGCTCGGCGAGCTGATCACCGACCGCGGCATCGGCAACGGCATGTCGATCCTGATGTTCATCTCGATCGCCGCGACCTTCCCGTCCGCGCTGTGGGCCATCAAGAAGCAGGGCACCCTGGCCGGCGGCTGGATCGAGTTCGGCACCGTGATCCTGGTCGGCCTGGTCATGGTCGCGCTCGTCGTCTTCGTCGAGCAGGCCCAGCGCCGTATCCCGGTGCAGTACGCGAAGCGCATGATCGGCCGCCGCTCCTACGGCGGCACGTCCACCTACATCCCGCTCAAGGTGAACCAGGCGGGTGTGATTCCCGTCATCTTCGCCTCCTCGCTGCTCTACATCCCGGCGCTCGTGGCGCAGTTCGCGGGGGGCAATGCGGGCTGGAAGCAGTGGGTCACCCAGAACCTGACCAAGGGCGACCACCCGATTTACATCACTGCGTACTTCTTGCTCATCGTTTTCTTCGCGTTCTTCTACGTGGCGATCTCCTTCAACCCCGAGGAAGTCGCCGACAACATGAAGAAGTATGGTGGCTTCATCCCGGGCATCCGGGCTGGCCGACCGACCGCTGAGTACCTCAGCTACGTGCTCAACCGGATCACCTGGCCGGGTTCGCTGTATCTGGGTCTGATCGCTCTCGTACCGACAATGGCGTTGGTGGGCTTCGGGGCAAGCCAGAACTTCCCGTTCGGTGGAACCAGCATCCTGATCATCGTGGGTGTCGGTCTCGAGACGGTGAAGCAGATCGAGAGCCAGCTCCAGCAGCGCAATTACGAAGGGTTCCTCCGCTGATGCGTATCGTCCTCGTCGGGCCGCCGGGTGCCGGTAAGGGAACGCAAGCCGTCCGCCTCGCCGAGAAGCTGGCCATTCCGCACATCTCCACGGGCGACCTGTTCCGGGCCAACATCAGCCAGCAGACCGAGCTGGGCAAGCTGGCCAAGTCGTACATGGACCGCGGTGACCTGGTGCCGGACACGGTCACCATCGCGATGGCCAAGGACCGCATGGAGCAGCCGGACGCCGAGAAGGGCTTCCTGCTGGACGGCTTCCCGCGCAACGTGCAGCAGGCGGAGGCGCTGGACGAGCTGCTGGAGACCGAGGGCATCACCCTGGACGCGGTGCTGGACCTGGAGGTCCCCGAGGACGAGGTCGTGAAGCGGATCGCCGGCCGGCGCATCTGCCGCAACGACTCCTCCCACGTGTTCCACGTGACGTACAGCCCGCCGAAGAAGGAGGGCGTCTGCGACGTCTGCGGCGGCGAGCTGTACCAGCGCGACGACGACTCCGAGGACACCGTCCGCACGCGGCTGGAGGTCTACCACACGCAGACCGAGCCGATCATCGACTACTACAAGGCGCAGGGCCTGGTCGTGACGATCTCCTCCCTGGGCCCGGTGGACGAGATCACGCAGCGGGCGCTGGACGTGCTCAAGCGCGAGAAGGCCGAGCAGTAGACAGTCCGGCTCTTCCGGCCGCGGTGCCCGCCCCAGGGTGCCGCGGCCGTACTGTTGTACCGATAACCCAGCCGATGTGAGTGACGGAGAGCGCAGGCCCCCCATGGTGCAGATCAAGACGCCCGAGCAGATCGCGAAGATGCGTGCGGCGGGTCTGGTCGTCGCCGCCATCCACGCGGCCACCCGCGAGGCCGCGGTGCCCGGCGCCTCCACCAAGGACCTGGACGAGGTCGCCCGCAAGGTCCTCGCCGAGCACGGCGCCAAGTCGAACTTCCTCGGCTACGGCGGCTTCCCCGCCACCATCTGCACCTCCGTGAACGACGTCGTGGTCCACGGCATCCCCTCCGAGGACGTCGTCCTCAAGGACGGAGACATCATCTCCATCGACTGCGGCGCCATCGTCGACGGCTGGCACGGCGACGCGGCCTACACGGCGTTCGTGGGCTCGGGGCACTCCCCGGAGCTGATCGAGCTGTCCCGGGTGACCGAGGAGTCGATGTGGGCCGGCATCGCGGCCATGAAGCAGGGCAACCGCCTGGTCGACGTCTCCCGGGCCATCGAGACGTACATCCGCCGCCAGCCGAAGCCGGGCGGCGGCCGCTACGGGATCATCGAGGACTACGGCGGCCACGGCATCGGCACCGAGATGCACATGGACCCGCATCTGCTGAACTACGTCGACCGGCGCCGCGGCAAGGGCCCCAAGCTGGTCCCCGGCTTCTGCCTCGCCATCGAGCCGATGGTCTCGCTCGGCACCCCGAAGACCGAGGTCCTCTCGGACGACTGGACGGTCATCACGACCGACGGCACCTGGTCCTCCCACTGGGAGCACTCCGTCGCCCTGACCGAGCAGGGCCCCCTGGTGCTGACGGCCCCCGACGGGGGCAAGGCGAAGCTCGCCGAGCACGGCATCACGGCCGCTCCCGATCCGCTCGCATAGGGATCACCGGGATGGGGCAGACTTCCTCGATTCGCGTTTCCGGGTGCTCCGACGTAGACTGACTCGTCGGCTCTCGTGCACCCGCATGTCCGCATGCGCCCCGCAGGGGAAGCAGGAGAGTCGATCAAGGTAGTCGATTCGAAGGGCGAAGCGTGGCCAAGAAGCAAGGTGCCATCGAGATCGAGGGCACTGTCGTCGAGTCTCTGCCGAACGCCATGTTCAAGGTCGAGCTCCAGAACGGCCACCAGGTCCTGGCACACATCAGCGGCAAGATGCGTATGCACTACATCCGCATCCTCCCTGACGACCGGGTCGTGGTGGAGCTGTCTCCGTACGACCTGACGCGTGGCCGGATCGTCTACCGGTACAAGTAGATCTTGCCCGCATCCCGCTCCGGCGGGGTGATGGCACTGACCCGGAGAACCTCACCTAATGAAGGTCAAGCCGAGCGTCAAGAAGATCTGCGACAAGTGCAGGGTGATCCGCCGTCACGGTCGGGTCATGGTCATCTGCGAGAACCCGCGCCACAAGCAGCGCCAGGGCTGACGCACGACCGACACCCTCTGCACCTCTATCGCAGAGTTTTCGCGCGACGCGAGCTGAATATGTTCATACGCAGGACCCGAGCCATCCAGCTCGACACCCCCGGTTCGGAGGCCGGGGACCCGGTTCGTACCTCGTACGGCGGCCGGGAGCCGGTTCTGCGGAAGACCTCCGAAGATCACCAGGAGCCATTGAATGGCACGCGTTTCCGGTGTTGACATCCCGCGCGAAAAGCGCGTGGAGGTCGCCCTCACCTACGTGTTCGGCATCGGCCGGACCCTCTCGAAGGAGACGCTGGCTGCGACCGGCGTCGACCCGAACACCCGCGTCCGCGACCTGACCGAAGAGCAGCTGGTCGCGATCCGCGAGTACGTCGACAACAACATCAAGACCGAGGGTGACCTCCGTCGCGAGATCCAGGCCGACATCCGCCGCAAGGTCGAGATCGGCTGCTACCAGGGTCTCCGTCACCGTCGCGGTCTGCCCGTCCGCGGTCAGCGCACCAGCACCAACGCTCGTACCCGCAAGGGCCCGCGTCGCGCCATCGCCGGCAAGAAGAAGCCGGGCAAGAAGTAGTCCGCAGCGGACACCCTGTCCACGGTCTTCGCTGTAGGACCGACCACCTCCCGTAGGAGTTAGTAGATGCCCCCCAAGGGACGTCAGGGCGCTGCCAAGAAGGTGCGCCGCAAGGAAAAGAAGAACGTCGCTCACGGCCACGCGCACATCAAGAGCACGTTCAACAACACGATCGTCTCCATCACGGACCCGTCGGGCAACGTGATCTCCTGGGCCTCCGCCGGCCACGTCGGCTTCAAGGGCTCCCGGAAGTCCACGCCGTTCGCCGCGCAGATGGCCGCCGAGTCGGCCGCCCGCCGCGCCCAGGAGCACGGCATGCGCAAGGTCGACGTGTTCGTCAAGGGCCCGGGCTCCGGTCGTGAGACCGCGATCCGCTCCCTGCAGGCCACGGGCCTCGAGGTCGGCTCCATCCAGGACGTCACCCCGACCCCGCACAACGGCTGCCGTCCGCCGAAGCGCCGCCGCGTCTGACGCCGCTTCGCAGGGCTTTCCGGGCGGTACGGCTCTTTCGGGTCGTACCGCCCGTACCCTTGCAGTACCCCGTGTTTTTCGGGCACGGGTTCCGTCGGGCGTCATATAGCGGGCGTCCACGACTGAAGGATCTGATCCACACATGCTGATCGCTCAGCGACCCTCGTTGACCGAAGAGGTCGTCGACGAGTTCCGCTCCCGGTTCGTGATCGAGCCGCTGGAGCCGGGCTTCGGCTACACCCTCGGCAACTCCCTCCGCCGCACCCTCCTGTCGTCGATCCCCGGCGCTGCTGTCACCAGCATCCGCATCGACGGCGTCCTGCACGAGTTCACCACCGTGCCGGGCGTCAAGGAGGACGTCACCGACCTGATCCTCAACATCAAGCAGCTGGTCGTCTCCTCGGAGCACGACGAGCCGGTCGTGATGTACCTGCGCAAGCAGGGCCCGGGTCTGGTCACCGCCGCCGACATCGCGCCCCCGGCCGGTGTCGAGGTGCACAACCCCGACCTCGTCCTCGCCACGCTCAACGGCAAGGGCAAGCTGGAGATGGAGCTGACGGTCGAGCGCGGCCGCGGTTACGTCTCCGCCGTGCAGAACAAGCAGGTGGGCCAGGAGATCGGCCGTATCCCGGTCGACTCCATCTACTCGCCGGTGCTCAAGGTCACGTACAAGGTCGAGGCGACCCGTGTCGAGCAGCGCACCGACTTCGACAAGCTGATCGTCGACGTCGAGACCAAGCAGGCGATGCGTCCCCGTGACGCCATGGCCTCCGCCGGCAAGACCCTGGTCGAGCTGTTCGGTCTCGCCCGCGAGCTGAACATCGACGCCGAGGGCATCGACATGGGCCCGTCCCCCACGGACGCCGCCCTGGCCGCCGACCTGGCGCTGCCGATCGAGGAGCTGGAGCTCACGGTCCGCTCCTACAACTGCCTCAAGCGCGAGGGCATCCACTCCGTGGGTGAGCTCGTGGCTCGTTCCGAGGCCGACCTCCTGGACATCCGCAACTTCGGTGCGAAGTCCATCGACGAGGTCAAGGCGAAGCTGGCCGGCATGGGCCTGGCCCTGAAGGACAGCCCGCCCGGATTCGACCCGACCGCCGCGGCGGACGCGTTCGGCGCCGATGACGACGCGGACGCCGGGTTCGTGGAGACCGAGCAGTACTAAGAGCTTGGGCCCACTGGTCCGTTTTCGGCTGCCGGCTCGCTGTGGCTGGTCGCGCAGTTCCCCGCGCCCCTTCGGGCGCGGGGTCTCCGACAGACAACCGTCTGCTCGGATACTGACCCCGGTACCTGATACGGCCGGGGCAGAGATACAGGAGAAGAACCATGCCGAAGCCCACCAAGGGTGCCCGTCTGGGCGGCAGCGCCGCGCACGAGAAGCTGCTCCTCGCGAACCTCGCGAAGAGCCTCTTCGAGCACGGCCGTATCACCACCACCGAGGCGAAGGCCCGCCGCCTGCGCCCGTACGCCGAGCGTCTGATCACCAAGGCGAAGAAGGGCGACCTTCACAACCGCCGTCAGGTGCTCCAGGTCATCACGGACAAGAGCGTCGTCCACACGCTCTTCACCGAGATCGGCCCGCGGTACGAGAACCGTCCGGGTGGCTACACCCGGATCACCAAGATCGGTAACCGCCGTGGCGACAACGCGCCCATGGCCGTCATCGAGCTGGTCGAGGCGCTGACGGTGCAGCAGAAGGCCGTGGGTGAGGCCGAGGCCGCCACCAAGCGTGCGGTCAAGGAGTCCGACGAGGCCAAGGCCGAGGAGACCAAGGTCGAGGAGACCGAGGCCGCCGAGGCTCCGGCCGAGGAGTCCACGGAGGCCTGAGGCTCTGCCGTGAGCTGAGCGGGTCCGCCCTTCACCGGGCGGGCCCGCTTTTGCGTACCTGAGAGGATCTGTTCTGTGAGTGAAGTACAGCCCGGGTTCGTCCGCATCCGTCTCGACCTCTCCTACGACGGCACCGGCTTCCACGGCTGGGCCAAGCAGGCCGGCGGCCGGCGGACGGTCCAGGGTGAGGTGGAGGACGCGCTGCGTACGGTGACGCGGTCGCCGGAGACGTTCGAGCTGACGGTGGCCGGACGCACCGACGCCGGGGTGCACGCCCGTGGCCAGGTCGCCCATGTGGACCTGCCCCGGGCGGTCTGGGCGGAGCAGAGCGGCAAGCTGCTCAAGCGTCTCGCCGGCCGCCTGCCCCGGGACGTACGGGTGTGGGCCCTGCGGGAGGCGCCCAGCGGTTTCGACGCCCGGTTCGCCGCGGTCTGGCGGCGCTACGTCTACCGCGTCACCGACAACCCCGGCGGCGTGGACCCGCTGCTGCGAGGCCACGTCCTGTGGCACGACTGGCCGCTGGACGTCGCCGTGATGGACGCCGCCGCCAAGTCCCTGGTCGGGGAGCACGACTTCGCGGCGTACGCGAAGAAGCGGGAGGGTGCCACCACCATCCGGGAGATCCTCGACTTCGGCGTGACCCGGCGCGCGGACGGCATCATCGAGATCGAGGTCCGCGCCGACGCCTTCTGCCACAACCAGGTCCGCTCCATGGTCGGCGCGCTGCTCTTCGTCGGCGACGGCCACCGCGACGTCCAGTGGCCGCGGCGCGTCCTCGACGCCGGTGTCAGGGACAGCGCCGTCCACGTCGTCCGCCCGCACGGCCTGACCCTGGAGGAGGTCGGCTACCCGGCGGACGAGCTGCTGGGGGAGAGGCAGCGGCAGGCGCGGCGGGTGCGGGTCCGCGGCCAGTGAGGCCTCGGTCTACGCCTTGTCCAGGATCTCCTTCAGGGCCGGCTTCAGGAAGGGCTTCAGGCTCTTGGAGTACGACGACGTGATGTGGCTGTTGTCGAAGTAGACGACCTGGTCGCCGATGACCGCCGGGCACACGTCGGCGGTGCAGAACGCGGGCGTCGTGTCGATGATGTCCGCGCCGTACTTCTCGGCGACCTCCCGCTCCATCGTGCGGAACTGCGGGTACTCCAGCGCCTGCCACTGCTTGCGGTTGCAGAGGGTGATGTTGTCGATGTGCGTGGCGAGACAGTCGGGGACGTTCTGGCCGGGCTCCGGGGTGTCCGTCATGTAGGCGAGCCGGGCGCCGGTCTCCTTGAACACCTTGAACGAGGCCTCGGCGCCGGTCCGGTTCGCCTCACGGCGCGCCCGGTCGGCGATCACGAGGACGTCCGGGTGGATCTTCTTCAGCGCCGCGAAGGCCGACTGCCGCCAGCTGTCGCACTCGGTGTACTCGCGGTTCACCTGGGGGTTCACGATGTGGTAGATCTGCGGCGAGCAGCCGCCCTTCGCCATGGTCACCACCCGGACGCGGAGATCCTTGCCGATCGCGTCGTAGACGTCGTTCCACTGCCAGGCGTGGGAGTCTCCCATGAGGACGAGAGTCCTCGCCCCCTTCGGGTCGCCGATCACACAGGCGTCGCGCATCACGAACTTCGTGACGTCCAGGTTGTCGATGCAGCCGCGCCGTGCGGTGTTCTCGGGCGTGCTCCGCAGCGCGCCCTGCACGGTGGCGGAGAGCTGCGTGCGGTGGGCGGAGTCCTCGACCGACGCGGCGTTGGTGTACCCGGTCGCGAGGGTGCTCGACGTGGACGCGGTCGCCAGGTGCAGCGGCACGATGGTGGCCAGGACCATCGCCCCGGCCGTGCCCGCGGTGGTGAATCCGCCGGTGAAGACTCCCTTCCAGGGGCGGGCCACCAGCGAGACGTTCTTCTTGAACTTGCGCTCGACGGCGTAGTGCACGACGACCGCCAGCAGGAACGACAGGACGACGACGCGCATCCGCTCCTCGAAGGTGAAACCCCGGTCGGTGATGGACGGCCAGAGCACCAGCAGCGGCCAGTGGGTCAGGTACCAGCCGTAGCTGACGTTGCCGACGAAGTCGAGGACGGGATTGTCGAGCAGCCGCTCCACGCCGTACCGGGGATTGGCGCAGCCGCCGGCGATGACCATGACGGCCCCGGTGACCGGGCCGGCCACGGCGTAACCGGGCAGCGGCGTCTCGCTGGAGATGAGCAGCGCGGTGCCCACCGCGGTGCCGAGCCCCAGCCAGGAGACGACCGCCGCCACCCCCGTGTTCATGCGGGACACCAGCGGAGCGGCGAGAGCGAGCAGCACGCCGCAGGTGATCTCCCAGATCCGGGTGTGGGTGCTGAAGTACGCGAGCGGCTGGTTCTCGGCGGTCTTGGACCAGCCCAGGTAGAACGATCCGGCGATGACGGCCATCAGGAACAGCGCGACGAGCGCACGGTTGCGGAAGATCTTGCGGCTGATCCAGACCAGGACGACGAGGAGGATCGGCGCCGCGAGGTAGAACTGCTCCTCGATGCCCAGCGACCAGAAGTGCTGGTACGGGGTCTGCGACCCGTCGTTGGCGAAGTAGTCGGTGCCGTTCTCGACCAGGCGCCAGTTCAGGAAGCTGAGGGAGGCGCTGAGGCCGTCCTCCATGAAGGCGCGGAACCTGAGCGGACTGCCGTACACCCATGCCAGGACGGCGGTGCCGACGATGACGAGGGCCATGGGCGGCGTCAGCCGCCTGAACCGGCGGGCCCAGAACTTGGTCAGGGAGACCTTGCCGGTCTTGTCGATCTCGGCCAGGAGCTGGCCGCCGATGAGGAAGCCGCTGAGGACGAAGCTGACGTCCACGCCGCCGTGGATGTCGAGGATGCCGCAGTGCATGCTGACGACCATCATGATGGCGACGGCGCGCAGGCCCTGAATGTCCGGCCGGTACTTGCGAAGACGCTCCGACTGCGCGGCCGTTGAGCGATGGCGGGTCACGGTTCTCCAGTAACTGTCGGGCTGGCCGGCGACTTCAGTGGACCGTCGGGCAGGCGACAGCCGTACCGCTGACGCGCACCCCTCCGGCGGGAATGCGGATGCCGCACGACAGCCGCAGCTGGGCGGGCAGCTCGTTGTGCGGGCCGACGTGTGCATGGCAGCCCACGACGACCTCGCGCAGGCACGACTCGGCGCCGATCGAGGAGTCGTGGTCGACCACGGACTCGTGGATCCGCGCTCCCTCGGCCACGGAGACGCGCGCGCCGACGATGGATCGGTCGACGAGCGCGTGCGGGCCGATCACGGCGTGCGGGCCGACCGTCGAGCCGCCGGTGACCCGGGCGGTGGGGTCGACGGTGGCCGTGGGGTGGATCAGGGCCTGGGCGGGCGCGGCCACGAGGGGCGAGGTGGCCGCGCCGGTGACCAGGTCGGCGGAGCCGTGGACGAAGGCCAGCGGTGTGCCGAGGTCGCGCCAGTAGTCGTCCGTGGTGTGGCCGAACACGCGCCGTCCCGCGGTGACGAGCCGCGGGAAGGTCTCCTGCTCGACCGAGACCTCGCGGTCGGCCGGGATGGCGTCCAGGACGGACCGGCGGAAGACGTAGGCGCCGGCGTTGATCTGGTCGGTGACGCACTCCTCGGGCGTCTTGGGCTTCTCCAGGAAGGCCAGCACCCGGCCGGCCTGGTCGGTGGGGACGAGCCCGAAGGCGCGCGGGTCGGGGACCCGGGTGAGGTGCAGGCTCACGTCCGCGTCGCGTGCCTGGTGCCGCTCCAGAAGGGCGCGCAGGTCGACGCCGGAGAGGATGTCGCCGTTGAGGATCAGCACGGGCGCGTCGGCGGAGGTGCCGCGCAGCAGCCGTCCGGCGTTGCGGATCGCCCCGCCGGTGCCGAGCGGGACCTCCTCGACGGCGTAGGAGATCTCCAGGTCCTCGGAGAAGTCCTTGAACTCCTGCTCGAAGAGGGCGGCGAGGTAGGAGGTGGCGAACACCACGTGCTCGACGCCCGCGTCCGACAGCTTGGCGATCTGGTGCCGGATGAAGGAGGAGCCGGCGACGCCGAGCAGCGGCTTCGGGGTGTGGTTGGTGAGCGGGCGCAGACGCGTTCCCTTGCCGCCCACCAGGATGATGGCTTCTTGCATGATTGCCTCCGCTCGGTCAGGTGGTGGGGGCGGTGCCGGGACCCGCGTAGTCAGAGGTGAAGCAGGACTTGATGGCCGCCTCGGACAGGGGGCGTCCGGCGAAGTCGAGCCGGGAGGCGACCTTGTCGTCGGGCGGGGTGTTCGGGTCGTCGTCGAACCAGAGCGACCACCAGTAGACGCCCTGCATCCGGCGGTCCTGGACGACCTGGCAGACGGCCTTGTACCAGTTGGCCTGCACCCGGGGGTTGACGGCCCGCTTGGCGTAGAAGTCGCCGGGGGCGTGGTAGGCGCCGTTCATGGCGCCGATGCCGGTCTCGGAGACCAGGATGTTGGGCAGCGGGCCGGTGGCCTTGCGGTTCAGCCAGGTGTTCCAGCCCTTGACCAGCGTGGAGACGGGGGCGGTGTCGGGCGCCTTGACGGGGAAGTAGGCGTCGACGCCGAGGTGGCTGACCGGCATGTTGATCCGGCCGACGACGTACTTGTCCCAGTTGGCGTTGTAGGAGACCTCGCCGGAGAAGTTCTTCTCGGCGTAGGAGACCAGGGGCTCCCAGCCCGGGTCGCCCTCCAGGGAGTTCAGCTCGGTGCCGATGACGAAGGTGTTCGCCTTCGCGTTGTGGGCCGCCCGGAGGTAGGGGGTGAGGAACTGCTTGTACGAGGCGAACCACGCGGAGCGGGAGGCGGGCTCGATGTCACCGCGCCAGCCGTTGTTCTGCTTCAGGGTGCCCTCGTCCAGGATCGGGCGGACCGTGGTGCGGAAACCGGCGTCCCGGAACACCTTCAGCACCCGCTGCAGCCGCTCGGGGGAGGGCGTCTTGGCGCCGGCCGAGAGCGTGTCGGAGGTGGAGTTCTGGATGAAGAAGGGGAACGAGACGGACACCGAGTTGGCGCCCAGGCCGATCAGGTACTTGGCGTGCTTGCGGGCCTGGTTCTCGATGAACGTGTCGGATCGTTTCCGCTTCTCCTCCTCCCAGTACAGCTGTACGCCCCACTGGGCCATGCCCTTCTTCCAGGGCTTGGCGACCTGAAGGGCGGAGGCGGCGGAGGACGGCGAACCGGACGGGGCGGAGGCCGACGCCGTACCGCCCGCGTGGCCGGACGGGGTGGCGGGGTCCTTGTCGTCGCCGATCACGATCCTGGGAAGGGCGGAGCCCGACTCGAAGCGCACCGGGTGGTTGCCGAGGACGAAGGGGGTGCCCAGCACGAGGGTGAGGACGGTCACCGGGAAGATGGCGAGCAGAGGCAGTCGCGAACGCATGTCAGGGGTGTCTTCCGGGCTCAGGCGGGCTTGGCGATCACGACGAACTTGTTCTCCTCGCGCCGGACGAACCTCAGGAAGCCCTTGAAGCCGCCGAGTCCTTCCAGCACGGAGAAGACCGGGATGAGCGCGACCACGACGATCGGCTCCCACCACTTGCGCTTGCCGCTGACCGAGGAGAGGGCGTTCAGCCGCAGCCCCTCCCAGTACGTCCAGACGACGTAGGCGAAGTTCAGGGCCCACAGGATGACCACGGACTGGGTCACGGGCGAGGTGTTCATGTCGTCGATGAGCCAGCCGAAGAGCAGCACGGCCGCGATGTGCTGCAGCGGGCCGAGGATCCAGGTGGCCACGCAGATCGACAGGAACCAGCGGTAGCGCCAGGGCACGGCCTTGTTGCAGCACAGGGCCACCAGGCCCCAGGCCCAGCGGTCGCGCTGCTTGACGAAGTCCTCGGCGGTGGCGGGGGAGGCGCCGTAGCAGCGGCCGTTGAACCAGTCGCTGCGGCCCGGGTACATACGGCAGAAGGTCAGGGCGAGCCGGGCGTCCTCGACGATCTCCTTGGGCCCGAAGTCCCAGCCGATGGTGGCCTCGATGGACGCGCGCAGCACCAGCAGCTCGCCGTGCACGCCGGCGGCCGGGGTGCCCATGCCGGTCAGCGCGCGGAAGCGGGCGATGTCGTCGGCGGGGCGCACGGCGTCCGCGAGCCAGGTGAACATGTTGACCGCGTTCTCGCGGGGGTAGGTGAGGATGCCCTGGGCCATGTGCTTGGCCTCGTCGGGGTGGGCACGGCGCTGGCGGTTGATGAACTGGGCGAGCGAGGAGGCGGTGTCGGGCCCCACGCCGGTGTCGTCGTCCATGTGCAGCACCCACACGTGGTCGAGTGCCTCGCCCTCCGCGATGCGCAGCTCGTGGGCGTAGTGGTTGGCGCGGGCCTTGAAGCGGGTGCCGTTGGCGGGGACGTAGTCCTTCGGCACGGTGATCACCCGGATCAGCGGGTGGGAGGCGGCGAGCCGGTCGATGTCCGCCGCCGCCTCGCAGCCCTCCTCGGTGAGGATGTCCACGCGCAGGTACGGGAACCACTCCGGCAGGTGCTCGACGTACGACAGGATCGAGCGCTCCAGGGCCGGGTAGGTGTCGTGGCGTCCGATGGTGGGGCACAGCACGATCAGGAAGTCCTGGTCGGCCGGCGCCGGGGGGATCATCCGGTCGCTGCGGCGGATCCGGCGGCGGATCAGCAGGGCGCCCTGGATGCCCACCATGACGCCGACCACCGGCAGGGACCAGACGACGGTCAGGATCCAGCTCAGCGGCGAGGAGCTGGGCCGGTAGGTCCACAGCCCGAAGGCGACCAGCAGGACGAACGGCAGCAGGAACGGGAGGATCCCCGGTTTCCACGCCGCGGTGCGCTTGGCGAGCTTCTGATTGTGCCGCGAATGCGGCAGACCCCCGTCGACCAGTGTCGATGCCATGACGACTGCGGAACTCCCCGTGAGATCGGTGGCGCGTCGAGGCGGCAGCGATCTGGCGTCGTGGTGCGGCGGTGCGCACCACGACATGCACTTGGGTTTCCTGCCCCCCGACGCCTTCTTCGGCGTCTCGGCCACTCGCCGCTCAGATGCCCCCCCAGGCGCCCAAACCACTGGCCGAACAGGTGACTGATCCTTACACGTATGTGCGCGGTACGGAAACAGTGTGAGCAGTATGTGTTTAAAAATTAACCAAGCGGGTCATGGGGGAGCGAACGCCACTCCTCGGCGGTGATCACCAGGGGAGAGGCGTACGTCCGTTTCACGTCGGCCGGGGTGTTCCGGTGCCGAGGCTCGCTGACGTTGTCGTACGTCAGCGCCTGACCCCACACCGTCCACAGCACCCACGGCGTGCGGGACAGGGTCCGGGGCTGGTCGGCGTTGAGCGGCACGTGGAAGGACTCGGCGACGATCCGGGGCCGGGCGAACCGCTCCAGTCCCCGGTACCAGACCTCGGTCCAGGCGCCGGTGCCGTACGGCCGGGCCGGGCTGCCGCTGTAGTCGTCGACGCCCACGACGTCCACGTACGCGCCGCCCGGGTAGTACGGGCCGGGCGGTGTGCCGTAGGAGCCGTCCCAGGAGTTCGGGGCCCAGACGAAGACCAGGTTGTGCAGGCCGCGCCGGTGCACCAGGAAGTCATGGGTCAGCCGCCACAGCCGGTGGTACGCCTCCGGGTGCTGCCCGCCCCACCAGAAGCCGTGGCCGGGACGCGTGTTCATCTCGTGGTACGGCCGCAGCAGCACGGGTACGCCGTGACCGGCCAGGTAGCCCAGGTGGTCGGCGAGGTAGCCGAGGTCGTGCAGCAGGGCCGCGTGCTCGACGGTGCCCTCGGTGACCACCCGGCCGAACCAGCCGGGATCCTTCGCGCCGGGCGAGTTGCGGTGCAGGGTCTGCGCGAAGCCCTTGACGGTGCTGCCCGGGTACGGCTGGTGGAAGGAGAAGCCGACCATGCCCGCCGGGGCGCCGCCGTTGGACGGCAGGACCGTCTCGGTGCCCGACGGGCAGTCGACGTGCCGCCCCGACGGCCGGTAGGAGCCGTCGGCCGCCCGGGGCAGCCCCGCCCACACGCCCATCGCGAGGTCCACGGCGTCCTCGGCGTACCCCCAGAAGGGGCGGCAGCTCGGCCAGGCGCGGGAATAGGAGCGGGCCTCGCCCACCGCCCAGCCCTCGTGGCCGTAGCCGGGCCCCAGGTCCAGTTCGACGAAACCGGGCAGCCGGCCGGTGATGTCCCGGACCTTGCGGTAGTAGTAGCCCGGCTGCTTCAGGCCGCGGTAGTCGCCGTACGCCGCGTTGTACCGCTCGTTGTGCAGCTCCACGTGCTGTCCGATGAGCGTCCGGCTCGGCCGGCCCCGGCGGGCGTCGTTCTCCAGGCCGGCCAGCAGCGCGTACACCCGGCGGGCGGCGGGGGTGGCCCGCGGATCCCGGTGCGTGAGATCGGCCGGGACCGTCACCGGGCCGCTGTCGCCGGCCGCCCGGTCCCAGGCCCACAGGGCCGCCGGGACCCCCATGGCCAGCCCCGCACCGGCTCCGAGCAGCCCGATCCGCCCACGCATCCGCATCCGTACCCCCTGGCCGGTGATCATCCGGAGCGTCTCACACCAGGGCGGCGGGCCGGGGGACGGTGTCAGCCGTCGGCCGCCGCCGACGCCTGGGCCTGGCCGCGGCGGTAGATCTGGTCGAAGGCGAACTGCTGCAGGTCGTCGCCGGTGCGGAAGACCTTCGTGTCCTTGGTGGTCACGTTCTTGCCGTTGGTGAAACCGCTGATCGTGAAGTAGGCGTAGCGGCCGACGGCGTTGCGGGTCGAGCGGCACGTGGCCCCGTCGCAGAAGGGCTTGACGCCCTTGCCGGGCAGTGCGGTGACGATGCTGTCGTCGTTCGTCTGGGACTTGGCCTTCGTCGCCTGGGCCTGGGTGTCGAAGACGGCGACGCCGACGGTGACCGCGATGCCGTCCTTGCTGTAGGTGGCGCGGATCATACGGGTGCAGCCGTTCGCGGTGAGCACCTTCGGCAGGGTGCCGCCGGCGGCCGAGGCGCAGTTCGTCGTGTCGGCCGTCGCGCCCTTCTTGTAGACGGTTCCGCCCATGGTCAGCTGGGTGCCGGGGAAGAGCGTGGCCGCGCTGAGCGGGGCGGTGTCCTTCTTGGCGCTGGCGATGAAGTCCCGCGGGTCCAGCGGCGGCGGGGCGCTGGTCGGCGCGAAGGACGGCGTGGCCGAGCCGCTCGGCACGGAGGCGCTGGCCGGCAGGCCGGTGGGGCCGCCGGACGCGCCGGTGTCCTTGTTCGCGGACACGACGGCCATGGCGACGGCGGTGCCGACGGCTATCGTGGCGAGGGCGCCGGCGCCGATGAACAGCAGCCTGCGGCGCTTGTTGCGGGTCTCGGAGGCCTCCGCGAGCGCGGCCCAGTCCGGGGTCCCGTCGTCACCGCCGCTGCTCCAGGACTGCTGCTGGGAATGCGGTTTCCAGGGATCCCACTGAGACTGGGGTCCCCCCTGCCCGTAACTCATGGGGCGCATCTTAGACGGGGGGCGCGGATCATCACGCCGCTCGCTCGTTTTGACCCTCACCGAGGACGCCGGTATCCTGCTTGTTCGTTGTGTATTGGCTTGCTCATTCTCACGGGACGGGCCCTTACACCGGTCCACCGGGCCGATGACCAGCGACCCCACGCACGCGGTTTGCGTCGCCGCCGTGGGTCAAGGCTGTCGTGATCGTTTCGGTGACCTGTTCAGGACCATTCACTCGAAGCGAAGGCTACGAACCGTGCGTACGTACAGCCCCAAGCCCGGCGATGTGACGCGCCAGTGGCACGTCATCGACGCTCAGGACGTTGTCCTGGGCCGTCTCGCCACCACTGCAGCGACCCTCCTCCGGGGCAAGCACAAGCCGATCTACGCGCCGCACGTCGACGCTGGTGACTTCGTCATCATCATCAACGCCGACAAGGTGCACCTCTCCGGCAACAAGCGGACCCAGAAGATGGCGTACCGCCACTCCGGCTACCCGGGTGGTCTGCGCTCCGTCCGCTACGACGAGCTGCTGGAGAAGAACCCGGAGAAGGCCATCGAGAAGGCCGTCAAGGGCATGCTCCCCAAGAACACGCTGGGCCGTCAGATGCTCTCGAAGCTGAAGGTCTACAAGGGTGACCAGCACCCGCACGCTGCCCAGCAGCCGGTGCCGTTCGAGATCACCCAGGTCGCGCAGTAAGTCCGGCCACCCCCTAAGACTGAAGAGAATCTGAGGAGAATCGTGGCCGAGACCACTGCCGAGCAGCCGATCGAAGAGATCGACATCGAGAGCTACACCACCGAGTCCGAGGTCCCCGTCGAGGGCGAGTACACCTCGGAGTCCCTCGCTTCCCGCTTCGGCGAGCCCCAGCCGGCCGCCGGCCTGGGCCGCCGCAAGAACGCCATCGCCCGTGTCCGGATCGTCCCGGGCACCGGCAAGTGGAAGATCAACGGTCGCACTCTCGAGGACTACTTCCCGAACAAGGTGCACCAGCAGGAAGTCAACGAGCCCTTCAAGGTGCTCGAGCTCGAGGGCCGTTACGACGTCATCGCCCGCATCGCGGGTGGCGGTGTCTCCGGTCAGGCCGGCGCCCTGCGCCTCGGTGTCGCCCGCGCCCTGAACGAGGCCGACGTCGACAACAACCGTGGCCCGCTGAAGAAGGCCGGCTTCCTGCGCCGCGACGACCGCGCGGTCGAGCGGAAGAAGGCCGGTCTGAAGAAGGCCCGCAAGGCCCCGCAGTACAGCAAGCGCTAATCAGCAGCTGCCTGCTCGTACTCCGAACGCCCCGGCGGCACGCCACTGTGCCGTCGGGGCGTTCGTTTATCCCAGCTCGAGGGCGTATAACGACACAAGACGCTCAGGCGCTGAACAGCTTGTGCGATCGGATGGAGGACAAGTGGGACGACTCTTCGGCACGGACGGCGTGCGCGGTGTCGCCAACGCGGACCTGACCGCCGAGATGGCGCTCGGGCTGTCCGTGGCGGCGGCGCACGTGCTGGCCGAGGCGGGCACCTTCGAGGGCCACAAGCCGACGGCGGTGGTCGGTCGGGACCCGCGGGCGTCCGGGGAGTTCCTCGAGGCGGCCGTGGTCGCGGGCCTGGCCAGTGCCGGTGTGGACGTCCTGCGTGTCGGCGTGCTGCCGACGCCGGCGGTGGCCCATCTGACCGGCGCGCTCGGCGCCGACCTGGGCGTCATGCTCTCCGCCAGCCACAACGCCATGCCGGACAACGGCATCAAGTTCTTCGCCCGCGGCGGCCACAAACTCGCCGACGAGCTGGAGGACCGGATCGAGGCGGTGTACGACTCGCACCGGCACGGCGAGCCCTGGGAGCGCCCGACGGGCGCCGGGGTCGGCCGCATCCGCGCCTACGACGAGGGCTTCGAGCAGTACGTCAGCCATCTGCTCTCGGTGCTGCCCAACCGGCTGGACGGCCTGAAGGTCGTCCTGGACGAAGCGCACGGTGCGGCCTCGGGGGTCTCGCCGGAGGCGTTCGCCCGGGCCGGCGCGCAGGTCGTCACCATCGGCGCCGAGCCGGACGGCCTCAACATCAACGACGGCTGCGGCTCGACCCATCTGGAGAAGCTGAAGGCCGCGGTCGTCGAGCACGGCGCGGACTTCGGCATCGCGCACGACGGCGACGCCGACCGCTGTCTGGCCGTGGACCACACCGGCGAGGAGGTCGACGGCGACCAGATCCTCTCCGTCCTCGCGCTGGCCATGCGGGAACGCTCCGCGCTGCGCGCCGACACCGTCGTCGCCACCGTGATGTCCAATCTGGGCTTCAAGCTGGCGATGGAGAAGGTCGGGATCCGGCTGGTCCAGACGGCCGTCGGCGACCGGTACGTGCTGGAGGAGATGAAGGAGCACGGCTTCGCCCTGGGCGGCGAGCAGTCCGGGCACGTCATCATCCTCGACCACGCGACCACCGGTGACGGCACGCTGACCGGGCTGCTGCTGGCGGCGCGGGTCGCC
The DNA here is from genome assembly GCF_040703635.1 of Streptomyces sp. NPDC007189. Classification (NCBI taxonomy): domain Bacteria; kingdom Bacillati; phylum Actinomycetota; class Actinomycetes; order Kitasatosporales; family Streptomycetaceae; genus Streptomyces; species Streptomyces sp. NPDC007189. Next base: position 589,412 of record NZ_JBEYEY010000001.1, on the reverse strand, counting down.
GAGACCGGCCATACGCTGCGGGAGCTGGCGTCCGTGATGGAGCGGCTGCCGCAGGTGCTGATCAATGTGCCGGACGTGGACAGGTCGCGGGTGAAGACGTCGGCGGAGCTGGCGGCGGCGGTCACCGAGGCGGAGCGGGAGCTGGGCGACACCGGCCGGGTGCTGCTGCGCCCCTCGGGCACCGAGCCGCTGGTCCGGGTCATGGTCGAGGCCGCCGACATCGAACAGGCCCACGCCGTGGCCGGCCGCCTGGCCGACGCGGTGAAGTCGGCCCTGGGCTAACCCACGCTCCGACCAACGCCTGCTGCGGTCCGCCCCGGGGTGGGCTTGGCGCGCGGCGGCCCTGGACCGCGCTGCGGCTCAGCCCTCCGTACGTGCCGTACCTTCGCGCTGTCTCGCCCAGAGTCGCTTCTGGGTGAGGAGTGTGAGGGTGCCGGCCAGAATGATGCCGAGCAGGTTGAGCAGGAGTTGGTCGGCCGAGCCGATGGTCTGGGCGGTGTCGCCGTAGGCGAGGGCGACGGCCGCGTTGGCGGCGGCCGGGACCGTGGTGACGGAGATGGCCACGCCCACCAGCGCGCCCGACTTGGCGGAGGTCAGGGAGAGGGTGCCGGCGATGCCGGCGAGGACGGCCACGATGAAGGAGAACGCGTCCGGGGCGTACACGAACGCCGTGTTGGGCCGCTTGCCGTCCAGCTGCCACCGGTGGAACAGGCCGAGGGCGTCCATGAGGACGGTGAAACCGACCGTCACCGCCATCGCCGCCGCGAAGCCCACCAGCAGGGCGGTCAGTGAGCGCAGCGCGAGCCGGGGATGGCGCTGCACCAGGGCCGTGGACAGGCCGGCCAGCGGGCCGAACTCCGGGCCGACCGCCATCGCGCCGACGATCAGGACGGCGTTGTCCAGGACCACACCGCAGGCCGCGATCATCGTGGCGAGCGTGATGAAGGCCAGGTAGGTCACCGACAGCGTCGACTCCTCGTGGGTGGCGTCGGCCAGGCCCTGCCACAGCACCGCGTCCACGCCCTCGCCCGGGGCCTCCTCCTCGGCCTTGTCGGCGCGGCGGGAGAGGGAGAGGTCGATGGTCTCCACCGCGATGGACCCGGTCTCCTCAAGTCCCAGGCGGCGCAGCGAGGTGAGGAGTTCGTCGCCCGCCTCCCGGGCCACGTCGCACAGCACGACGTCGCCGGCGGGGTTGCGGGCGGCGCCCGGCAGCACGACGAGATGGGTGGTGCCGACCGTCTTCTCGATCAGCCGCACCACCTCGTCGGTCGTGCCGGGCGGGGTGATCAGGCGCAGATGCAGCATGCCGCCCATCCAACCGGACGGGCTACAGCTTGCGCAGCCTCAGCCGCTGCACCTTGTGGTCCGGGCCCTTGCGCAGCACCAGGGTGGCGCGGCCGCGGGTGGGGGCGATGTTCTCCACCAGGTTGGGCTTGTTGATGGTCCGCCAGAGCGTGCGGGCGTAGTCGAGGGCCTCCTCCTCCGACACCTGGGTGTACTTGCGGAAGTACGAGTCGGGGTTCTGGAAGGCCGTCTGGCGCAGCTTCCTGAAGCGGCTGAGGTACCAGTGCTCGATGTCCTCGGCGCTCGCGTCGACGTACACGCTGAAGTCGAAGTAGTCGGCGAGGCCGACCCGGGTGCGGCCGTCCTTGCCGGGCAGGGCGGGCTGGAGGACGTTCAGGCCCTCGACGATCAGGATGTCGGGGCGGCGCACGGTGAGCTTCTCGCCGGGGACGATGTCGTAGATGAGGTGGGAGTAGACGGGCGCCGTGACCTCGTGCTTGCCCGCCTTGATGTCGGCGACGAAACGGGTGAGGGCGCGGCGGTCGTACGACTCGGGGAAACCTTTCCGCGACATCAGGCCGCGGGCCTCCAGCTCCCGGGTGGGCAGCAGGAAGCCGTCCGTGGTGACCAGTTCCACGCGCGGGTGTTCCGGCCAGCGGGAGAGCAGGGCCTGCAGGAGCCGGGCCACGGTGGACTTGCCGACGGCCACCGAGCCGGCGACGCCTATCACGAACGGGGTGCCGGACTGGGAGCCCTTCTCCCCGAGGAACGTGTTCAGGGCCCCTCTGAGCCCGTCCGTGGCGCCGACGTAGAGGTTGAGGAGCCGGGAGAGCGGGAGATAGACGTCCCGCACCTCGTCCAGGTCGATCACGTCGCCCAGGCCGCGCAGCTTCTCCACCTCCTCGGCGGTGAGCGGCAGCGGCGTCTTGTCGCGCAGCGCGCTCCACTCGGCGCGGGTGAGGTCGACGAAGGGAGTCGCCTCCGGCCTGTGCCGGTGGGCGCTCCGGGGCATCGGGGAGACCGGTGAGATCACATCTCATTGTTAACGGAGTTTGAACGGCACGGCGGGTGGGCTCCGTCACGCCCGACGAGGCGGTACGGGCGGTACGGAGCGTGACGTCCGGGGCTGGTCTGGTCGGCGCCGGTGGCCGTTCTGGCGCGGGATGGGCTTCGTACGACGGTGGGAATTTCCGATTTCGGGCAGGCGGCGGCCAGTTCGGGCCGTTCCCGCGCCGTAGGCTGCCGCTCATGTGCGGAATCGTTGGATACGTAGGGTCACAGTCGGCGCTCGAGGTCGTGATGGCCGGGCTGAAGCGACTGGAGTACCGGGGTTACGACTCGGCGGGCGTCGCCGTACTGGCGGACGGCGGGCTGGCCGCGGCGAAGAGGGCCGGGAAACTGGTCAACCTGGAGAAGGAACTGGTCGAACGGCCGCTGCCGGCCGGCTCGACGGGCATCGGCCACACCCGCTGGGCCACGCACGGCGCGCCGACCGACGCCAATGCCCATCCGCATCTCGACAACGCGGGCCGGGTCGCCGTCGTCCACAACGGCATCATCGAGAACTTCGCGGTGCTGCGGGCCGAACTCGCCGAGCGCGGCCACGAACTGGCGTCCGAGACGGACACCGAGGTCGTCGCGCATCTGCTGGCCGAGGAGTTCTCCTCCTGCGGGGACCTCGCGGAGGCCATGCGGCTGGTGTGCCGGCGGCTGGAGGGCGCGTTCACGCTCGTCGCGGTGCACGCCGACGAGCCGGACGTGGTCGTCGGCGCGCGCCGGAACTCGCCGCTGGTGGTCGGCGTCGGCGAGGGCGAGGCGTTCCTGGCCTCGGACGTCGCCGCGTTCATCGCCCACACGCGCTCCGCGATCGAGCTGGGCCAGGACCAGGTGGTGGAGCTGCGCCGCGACGGCGTGAGCGTGACCGGGTTCGACGGGCAGCCGGCCGAGGTCCGCTCCTACAACGTCGACTGGGACGCGGCCGCCGCCGAGAAGGGCGGCTACGACTACTTCATGCTCAAGGAGATCGCCGAGCAGCCCCGGGCGGTCGCCGACACCCTGCTGGGCCGTATCGACCCGTCGGGTTCGCTGACCCTGGACGAGGTCCGCATCTCGCCCTCGGAGCTGCGGGAGATCGACAAGGTCGTCATCGTCGCGTGCGGTACGGCCTTCCACGCCGGCCTGATCGCCAAGTACGCCATCGAGCACTGGACGCGCATCCCGTGCGAGGTGGAGCTGGCCAGCGAGTTCCGCTACCGGGACCCGATCCTGGACGGCCGCTCCCTGGTCATCGCCATCTCCCAGTCCGGCGAGACCATGGACACCCTGATGGCCCTCCGGCACGCCCGCGAGCAGGGCTCCAAGGTGCTGGCGATCTGCAACACCAACGGCTCCACGATCCCGCGCGAGTCGGACGCGGTGCTCTACACGCACGCCGGCCCGGAGGTCGCCGTCGCCTCGACCAAGGCGTTCCTGACCCAGCTGGTCGCCTGTTACCTGGTGGCGCTGTACCTGGGCCAGGTGCGCGGCACCAAGTGGGGCGACGAGATCCAGGTCGTGATCAGGGACCTGTCCCGGATCTCGGTCGAGGTCGAGCGGGTCCTTCAGACCATGGAGCCGGTGCGGGCGCTGGCCCGGACGCTGGCGTCGAAGAACACCGTGCTGTTCCTGGGCCGGCACGTGGGCTACCCGGTGGCGCTGGAAGGCGCGCTCAAGCTCAAGGAACTCGCCTACATGCACGCCGAGGGCTTCGCGGCGGGCGAGCTGAAACACGGCCCGATCGCGCTGATCGAGGAGGACCTGCCGGTGGTGGTGGTCGTCCCGTCGCCGCGCGGCCGCTCGGTGCTGCACGACAAGATCGTCTCCAACATCCAGGAGATCCGGGCCCGCAGGGCGCGCACGATCGTGATCGCGGAGGAGGGCGACGACGCGGTGGTCCCCTACGCCGACCACCTGATCCGCATCCCGGCCACGCCGACGCTGCTGCAGCCGCTGGTGGCGACGGTGCCGATGCAGGTCTTCGCGTGCGAGCTGGCTGCCGCCAGGGGGAACGAGGTGGATCAGCCGCGGAACCTGGCGAAGTCGGTGACGGTGGAGTAGGAGAGCCCGGCCACTGGCTCAGTGCACCGAGAAGCCGCCGTCCACGAAGAGGGACTGGCCCGTGACGTAGGCGGAGGCGCGGCTCGCGAGGAAGACGGCCGCGCCTTCGAAGTCCTCGGCGAGGCCGTTGCGGCCGGTCATCGTGCGGGCGGCGAGGGCGGCCACCTTCTCGGGGTCGGACGACAGCCGGGCGTTCAGCGGCGTCATCACGAAGCCCGGCACGAGGGTGTTGACGGTGACGCCGTACGGCGACCAGGCCTCGGCCTGGGAGCGGGCCAGCGACTCCAGCGCGCCCTTGGAGACGCCGTACGCCCCGCTCTGCACGAAGGCGCGGTGGGCCTGCTGGGAGGTGATGTGGATGATCCGGCCGAAGCCGCGCTCGGCCATGCCGGGCCCGAACCGCTGGCCCAGCAGGAAGGGCGCCCGAAGGTTCACGTCCATGGTGGCGTCCCAGACGTCCTCGCCCAGCTCGCTCATCGGCGGACGCAGGTTGATCCCGGCGGAGTTGACGAGGATGTCGGGCTCGCCGAAGACGCCGGCCGCCTCCTCGGCCGCCGCGTGCACGCCGTCGCGGGTGCCCAGGTCGGCCGCGACCCAGCCGGCCCGGCAGCCGTCGGCCGTCAACTCGCCTATGGTCCGCTCCAGTTGCTCCTTGGTGCGGGCCACGACCACCACGCTCGCGCCCGCCCGGGCGAGCGCGCCGGCGATGGCCCGGCCGATGCCGGAGGTGCCTCCGGTCACCACGGCGACGCGGCCGTCGAGCGAGAACAGGTCGGAGAGGTAGGCCTGGGATGTCATGGGCGGAGCGTAGACGGCGCCCGCGCGGCCCAGCGGGGGATTCCAGCAGGCGGGACGCGGTCCTGACCGTAGGCTGCGGGTCATGAGCATCATCGGAGTGGGGATCGACGTCGCCGAGATCGACCGGTTCCGCGCCTCGCTGGAGCGGACCCCCGGGCTGGCCGAACGGCTGTTCCTGGAGCGGGAGTTGCTGCTGCCCAGCGGTGGGCGGCGCGGGATCGCCTCGCTCGCGGCGCGGTTCGCCGCCAAGGAGGCGCTGGCGAAGGCGCTCGGCGCACCGCCCGGCCTGCACTGGACCGACGCCGAGGTGTACGTCGAGGACAGCGGGCAGCCCCGGCTGCGGGTGACCGGCACCGTGGCCGCCCGCGCCGCCGAGCTGGGCGTGCGGTCCTGGCATGTGTCCCTCAGCCATGACGCGGGCGTCGCCTCGGCCGTGGTGGTCGCCGAGGGCTGAGCGGCCCCGGGTGTGGGAGAGGGCGGTTCCGGGGCAGACTCGGTGCCATGCGGAGTGCGTACGGCGTGGAGACGGTGCGGGCGGCCGAACGGGCCCTGATGGCGCGGCTGCCGGAGGGTGCGCTGATGCAGCGGGCGGCGGCCGGGCTGGCCGCGGCCTGCGCCGGGCTGCTCGGGCGGGTGTACGGCAGCCGGGTGGTGCTGCTGGTCGGCAGCGGCGACAACGGCGGCGACGCGTTGTACGCCGGTGCCCGGCTGGCCCGGCGCGGGGCCGGGGTGACGGCCGTACTCCTGACGCCCGAGCGGGCGCACGCCGGGGGACTGGCGGCGCTGCGCGCGGCCGGGGGATCGGTCGCCAAGGCGGCCGGCGCCGAGGAACTGATCGAGCGGGCCGATCTCGTCGTGGACGGGATCGTGGGGATCGGCGGCAAGGGCGGGCTGCGGCCCGACGCCGAGGCCCTGGCGAGGGTCGTCGAGCGGTCCCGGGCCGCCGTGGTGGCCGTGGACCTGCCCAGCGGGGTGGACGCCGACACCGGCGAGGTGCGCGGGGCCGCGCTCCGCGCCGACCTCACCGTCACCTTCGGCACCCACAAGCCGGGGCTGCTGATCGATCCGGCGCGGGAGTACGCCGGGGTCGTGCGGCTCGTCGACATCGGTCTCGAACTGCCCGCCGAGCCCGCGCTGCGGGCCCTGCAACACGCCGACGTGGCACGGCTGTTGCCGGCGCCGGCCGCGGAGAGCGACAAGTACCGGCGCGGGGTCGTCGGGATCGCCGCCGGGTCCGCGCGCTATCCGGGCGCCGCCGTCCTCGCCGTCTCCGGGGCGCTGCGCGGCGGTGCGGGCGCCGTGCGGTACGTCGGGCCCGCCGGGGACGCGGTGCTCGCCCGCTTCCCGGAGACGCTGGTGTCCGACCGGGGCCCGGCCAAGGCGGGGCGCGTGCAGGCCTGGGTGGTCGGGCCGGGGGCCGGGGACGACGCGGGGACCGTGGCCGAGGTGCTCGCGGCAGACGTGCCCGTGCTGCTCGACGCGGACGGGCTGCGGCTGGCCGAGCGGGACACGGTGCGCGGCCGCAGGGCGCCCACGCTCATGACCCCCCACGCCGGGGAGGCGGCCGCGCTGCTGGGCGTGCGCCGCGAGGAGGTCGAGGAGGCCCGGCTGGCCGCGGTGCGGGAACTGGCGGCGGCGTACCGGGCGACGGTGCTGCTGAAGGGCTCCACCACGCTGATCGCCGACGCCGGGGGCGGCGCCGTACGCGTGAACCCCACCGGGACGCCCTGGCTGGCCACGGCCGGCAGCGGTGACGTGCTGTCAGGACTCGGCGGCTCCCTGCTGGCGGCGGGCCTGCCGGCGCTGGACGCGGGCAGCGCGGCGGCGTACCTGCACGGCCTGGCCGGCCGGTTCGCCTCGGACGGGGCGCCGGTGGGGGCACACGACGTGGCGGACCGCATCCCGCAGGCGTGGCGGGACGTACGGCACTGACTCCGGCCGAACGAGGCACGACGCCGGAACAGGGCACACCCGGTGCGCCCCCTCCGCACCCGCGAGGGCGGCACACCGTCGCCTGGCGGGTGTCCGAGTCCGCGGCCGGAGTCCGCGCGGGCCTTGATGAGACACTGGGGCGCGATGAGTGAGACTGCGACTGTGCCGACCGCCCCGTTGCGTGCCCGTGCCGAGATCGACCTGGGCGCCCTGCGGGCCAATGTGCGTGCCCTGCGCGCCCGGACGTCCGGCGCGGCCCTGATGGCCGTGGTCAAGTCCGACGGCTACGGCCACGGCGCGGTGCCGTGCGCCCGCGCGGCCCTCGAGGCGGGCGCGACCTGGCTCGGCACGGCCACGCCCGAGGAGGCCCTCGCGCTGCGCGCGGCAGGGCTGCCGGGCCGCATCCTGTGCTGGCTGTGGGTGCCGGGCGGCCCCTGGCGGCAGGCGATCGAGGCCGGCATCGACGTGTCGGTGAGCGGGATGTGGGCGCTGCGGGAGGCCGTGGCGGCGGCCCGCGAGGCCGGTCGTACCGCGCGCGTGCAGCTCAAGGCCGACACCGGGCTGGGCCGCAACGGCTGCCAGCCGGGGGCGGACTGGGCCGAGCTGGTCGCCGAGTCCCTGCGCGCCGAGGCCGAGGGGCTGGTGAAGGTCACCGGGCTGTGGTCGCACTTCGCCTGCGCCGACGAGCCGGGGCATCCCTCCATCGCCGCCCAGCTCGACGTCTTCCGCCAGATGCTGGCGTACGCCGAGGAGCACGGCCTGCGCCCCGAGGTGCGGCACATCGCCAACTCGCCCGCCGCGCTCACCCTGCCCGAGAGCCACTTCGACCTGGTGCGCACCGGCATCGCGACGTACGGCATCTCGCCCAGCCCGGAGCTGGGCACTCCGGCCGACTTCGGACTGCGCCCGGTGATGACGCTGTCCGCCTCGCTGGCCCTGGTCAAGCACGTCCCCGGCGGACACGGCATCAGCTACGGCCACCACTACGTCACGCCCGGCGAGACCACCCTCGGCCTGGTGCCCGTCGGCTACGCGGACGGCATTCCCCGGCACGCCTCCGGCACCGGCCCCGTGCTGGTCGCCGGCAAGTGGCGCACGGTCGCCGGGCGGGTGGCCATGGACCAGTTCGTGGTGGACCTCGGCGGCGACGAGCCCCCGGTCGGCAGCGAGGCCGTGCTGTTCGGGCCCGGCGACCGCGGCGAGCCCACCGCCGAGGACTGGGCGCAGGCCTGCGGCACGATCGCGTACGAAATCGTCACACGGATCGGCACGCGCGTTCCCCGCGTCTATGTGAACGGGCAAGAACTCGGGTAACCGAGTACTCGGGCAACCGTTCGCCGAACGCGAGCCGTATCACGTGTAACACCGGTCATACCTGTTGCGGCTGCGGCACGGGCACCATCGGTCGCAGCGATGACCGAACTGGAGTACGTCGAAGAGGAGCGGTACGTGAGCGAGAGCAGCGCGGAGGCCGTGGCGGAAGCCGTCGCCTCGGCGGCCGCCGTCTCCGCCGCGGGGGCGGCCGGGAGCTGGCGCAGGGCGACCGGCCTCGCCGGCGCCGCGATAGGCGTGCTCGCCGCGGGCGCCGCGGCCGGTGTCGCCCTGGAGCGGATGACGGTGGGCCGCGACATGCGCAGGAAGGCCCGGCTGGCGCTGGACTCCGCGGGCCCGTACGGCACCCTGCGCGGCACCCCCGGCAAGGCGGTCGCCGACGACGGCACCGAGCTGTACTACGAGGTCGACGACGCCGATCCCGATCCGGGGCCGAACGTCTCCCCGCGCCGGCGCCGCCTGTTCGGCCGCAAGGCCCCGGCGCCCGTGACCGTCGTCTTCTGCCACGGCTACTGCCTCAGCCAGGACTCCTGGCACTTCCAGCGCGCCGCCCTGCGCGGCGTCGTCCGCACCGTGCACTGGGACCAGCGCAGCCACGGCCGCTCGGGGCGGGGCATGGCGCAGATCCGGGACCGGGTGCCGGTCAGCATCGACCAGCTCGGCCGCGATCTGAAGGCCGTCCTCGACGCCGCCGTCCCGGAGGGGCCGATCGTGCTGGTCGGCCACTCGATGGGCGGCATGACCGTGATGGCGCTGGCCGCCCAGTACCCCGAGCTGATCCGGGACCGGGTCGTCGCCACCGCCTTCGTCGGCACCTCCTCCGGCCGGCTCGGCGAGGTCAACTTCGGGCTGCCGCTGGCCGGCGTCAACGCGGTGCGCCGGATCCTGCCCGGGGTGCTGAAGGCGCTCGGGCAGCAGGCGGAGCTGGTGGAGAAGGGGCGCCGGGCCACCGCCGATCTGTTCGCCGGGGTCATCAAGCGCTACTCGTTCGCCGGGCGGGACGTCGACCCGGCCGTCGAGCGGTTCGCGGAGCGGATGATCGAGTCCACGCCCATCGACGTGGTCGCCGAGTTCTACCCTGCCTTCACCGACCACGACAAGACCGAGGCGCTCGCCTGCTTCCAGGACATACCGGTGCTGGTGCTGGCCGGCGTGCAGGACCTGGTCACGCCCAGCGAGCACAGCGAGGCCATGGCCGACCTGCTCCCGGACGCGGAACTGGTCCTCGTCCCGGACGCCGGGCACCTGGTGATGCTGGAGCACCCGGAAGTGGTCACCGACCGCCTCGCCGACCTGCTCACCCGCGCGGGCGCGGTGCCCGCAGGGGCTACGGTTGTGGGCTATGGAAGCACCAGCAGCACCGCAGAACCCCGTTGAGACCCGGCTGACGATCACCTCGCCCGAGCAGATGCGGGAACTGGGCCGCAGGCTGGCCAAGCTGCTGCGCGCGGGCGACCTGGTGATGCTCAGCGGTGAGCTCGGCGCGGGCAAGACCACGCTGACCCGCGGGCTCGGCGAGGGGCTCGGCGTGCGCGGCGCGGTCACCTCGCCGACCTTCGTGATCGCCCGGGTGCACCCCTCCCTCGGCGACGGGCCGCCCCTGGTCCACGTGGACGCCTACCGGCTCGGCGGCGGCCTGGACGAGATGGAGGACCTGGACCTGGACGTCAGTCTGCCCGACTCGGTGATCGTCGTGGAGTGGGGCGAGGGAAAGGTCGAGGAGCTGACCGAGGACCGGCTCCAGGTCGTCATCCACCGCGCGGTCGGAGACACCACGGACGAGGTACGGCACGTCACCCTCACGGGCGTGGGACGGCGCTGGGCGGACGCGGGCCTGGAGACGCTCACGGCCTGAGCGCCAGGATTCCGACAAGGCGTCGGCAAGGTGTTGCGCGGCAGACAGCGGGCGTGGTCACATGGTGTCCAGCCAGTGGTTAGGTGTGCCTAACCGCATGCTCCGCACCTCAGGAGGCGTCCATGCCCGAGCCCCGTAGCCCTGAGGTGTCGATGCGCGACCTGCTGGCGGCGTGCGCGGCGGCGGACGCGGTCTCCCGGCCGCCTCAGCCCCCTGAGATGCCGCGCGACGGCGACGCACTCGCCACCGCCGCGGAACCGCGGCCGGACGACGACCCCGCACCGCACCCCCGCGCCGCCTAGCGGATCACGACCACCTTCACCCCGACCGTCGCGAAACCCCACATCGCGTCCCCGTCGGCCCGGGTCTCCCGGATCCCCCCGGTCCGCACGGCGGAGCCGGCCGCCCGCCGCGAAGCGGTCGCCGCGCTGAACCCGACCACCACCCCGCCCACGCTGGTGAACCTCACGACGTGCTCGACCGGCACCCCGTCCGTGCCGATGACCGCGCTGGAGCGGGACGTGACCCAGTAGGCGCCCGGCAGCGGATCGACCGTGCCGGGCGTGACCCGGAAGCTGCGCTGCACCAGATCCCCGCGCCGGACCAGCCAGACCCGGTCGTCGTCCAGCGAGTACACCACCCGGTCACCCGTACCGGTCCCGCCCGGCGCCGCGCCCGGGCTGTGCCGCTCCCGCGCGGCGGCGCTCGCCGAGGCGGACGCGTCGGGTCCGGGCCTGCCCAGGCCCGGCGGCACGTGCGCCTGGGCCTGGTAGGCGAGGAAACCGACCGCTCCCAGGGCCGCAGCGGTGAGGGCGGCCACGATCCCCGAGCTGGTCCCTGCCACGTGCGCCCACCTCTGCCCTGCGCTCTGCCTCGTGCGATATGTCGTACTTCGTACAGACCGTAGCAGCCGGTGATCGAACGACCGGGACGGCGATGCCCGGGGCGCGAGCGCCGTAGGCTGTTCGCGTGCTCTTGCTCGCTCTGGATACCGCAACACCCGCCGTCACCGTCGCGCTGCACGACGGCACGGACGTCGTCGCTTCGTCGAGCCAGGTGGACGCGCGCCGGCACGGAGAGCTGCTGCTGCCGGCCGTGGACCGCGTGCTCGCCGAGGCCGGGCTCCGGCTGGACGCCGTCACCGGCATCGTCGTCGGCATCGGCCCCGGCCCCTACACCGGGCTGCGCGTCGGCCTGATGACCGCCGACACCTTCGGCCTCGCGCTCGGCGTGTCCGTGCACGGCCTGTGCACGCTGGACGGCCTCGCCTACGCCGCCGACATCGAGAAGGGCCCCTTCGTGGTGGCCACCGACGCCCGGCGCAAGGAGGTCTACTGGGCGACGTACGCCGACTCCCGGACCCGGCTGACCGACCCGGCCGTGGACCGGCCCGCGGACATCGCCGAGCGGGTCGCGGGCCTGCCCGCGGTCGGCGCGGGCGCACTGCTCTACCCCGACACGTTCCCGAGCGCGCACGAGCCCGAGCACGTCTCCGCCGCCGCCCTCGCCTCGCTCGCCGCCGAGAGGCTGGCCGCCGGCGAGGAGCTGCCCGCACCCCGGCCGCTGTACCTGCGCCGGCCGGACGCCCAGGTCCCCAAGAACTACAAGGTGGTCACCCCGAAGTGACCGTACGACTGCGCGAGATGCGCTGGTGGGACATCGACCCGGTCCTTGAGCTGGAGAAGGACCTGTTCCCCGAGGACGCCTGGTCCCGGGGCATGTTCTGGTCCGAGCTGGCCCACGCCCGGGGCGCCGAGGCGACCCGGCGCTATGTCGTGGCCGAGACCGGCGGCCGGATCGTCGGCTACGCCGGGCTGGTCGCCGCCGGTGAGCAGGGCGACGTCCAGACCATCGCCGTGGCCCGCGACCACCAGGGCACCGGGCTCGGCGCACGGCTGCTGGCCGAGCTGCTGCGCGCGGCGACCGCGTTCGAGTGCCACGAGGTGATGCTCGAGTGCCGGGTGGACAACGTCCGCGCCCAGAAGCTGTACGAGCGCTTCGGCTTCGAGCCGATCGGCTTCCGGCGCGGCTACTACCAGCCGGGCAATGTGGACGCCCTGGTCATGCGCCTGACCGACCCCGCCTCATCTGTACAAGGAACCGAGATCAATGGCTGACGAACCGCTCGTCCTCGGCATCGAGACCTCCTGCGACGAGACCGGCGTCGGCATCGTCCGCGGCACCGCCCTGCTGGCGGACGCCGTCGCCTCCAGCGTCGACGAGCACGCCCGTTTCGGCGGCGTCGTGCCGGAGGTGGCCTCCCGCGCGCACCTGGAGGCGATGGTCCCCACCATCGACCGCGCGCTGAAGGAGGCCGGCGTCTCGGCCAGGGACCTCGACGGCATCGCGGTCACCGCGGGCCCCGGCCTCGCGGGCGCCCTGCTCGTCGGCGTCTCGGCCGCCAAGGCGTACGCCTACGCCCTGGGCAAGCCCCTGTACGGCGTCAACCACCTGGCCTCGCACATCTGCGTCGACCAGCTGGAGCACGGCCCGCTGCCGGAGCCGACGATGGCCCTGCTGGTCTCCGGCGGCCACTCCTCCCTGCTGCTGTCCGAGGACATCACCTCCGACGTACGGCCGATGGGCTCGACCATCGACGACGCGGCCGGCGAGGCCTTCGACAAGATCGCCCGCGTACTGAACCTGGGCTTCCCCGGCGGCCCGGTCATCGACCGGTACGCGCGCGAGGGAGACCCGGAGGCGATCGCCTTCCCGCGCGGCCTGACCGGCCCCCGCGACCCCGCCTACGACTTCTCCTTCTCCGGTCTGAAGACGGCCGTGGCCCGCTGGATCGAGGCCAGGCGCGCGGCCGGCGAGGAGGTCCCGGTCCGGGACGTGGCCGCCTCCTTCCAGGAGGCCGTGGTCGACGTGCTGACCCGCAAGGCCGTGCGCGCCTGCAAGGACGAGGGCGTCGACCACCTGATGATCGGCGGCGGCGTCGCCGCCAACTCCCGGCTGCGCGCGCTCGCCGAGGAGCGATGCGAGAAGGCCGGCATCCGGCTGCGCGTCCCGCGCCCCAAGCTGTGCACGGACAACGGCGCGATGGTGGCCGCGCTCGGCGCCGAGATGGTCGCCCGGAACCGGGCCGCCTCCGGCTGGGACCTGTCGGCCGACTCCTCCCTGCCGGTCACCGACCCGCATGTGCCCGCCGACCACGACCATGTGCACGAAGTCAGCAAGGAGAACCTGTACCCGTGACCGTCGCGCTGATGTGGGAGGCGCGGGCGGCCGAGGGCCGGGGCGCCGAACTGCTCGCCTGGGTGCGCGAACAGCCCCTGAACCCCGAGCCGTTGCGCCGGGAGACCTTCCGCGCCCCGCAGGACCGGGTGCTGGTCATCACGTGGTGGGACGCGCCGTACGACGCCGGGATCCCCGAACTCCCCGATCCTGCCGCGGAGTTGGTGACCCGGACGGTGCACCGGTGGCGGTTCGAGGCGGTGGCCGACGGCGGAGGTTGAGGTCTGCGGCCGGACTGGGCTATGATCATCACACAGCGAACGGCCGGAACCCGGACCTCGGGAAACGGCCCGGACGCAGTGCGTTGGTGGTCCAAGGAAAGACGCCCCGCTTCCTGCGGGGAGATGCAGGTGCAAGGCCTGCCCGGCGCTCCGCACGAAGAACCCCGCCCCGGGACTCCCGGAGCGGGGTTCTTCGCGTCACCGGCGCACCTCCTCCTGCGCCCGGACCGCCTCCGCCCCGGGCCCGGCGAACTCCCAGGCCGCCGCCCGCCGTTCCTTCAGGTGCGCGTACCCCATCAGGCCGAACAGCACCGTGAGCAGCACCGCCGAGGAGCCGGCCGTACCCAGGTCCAGACCGCCCTTGGCGGCCGGCTTGGTCAGCAGGTCGCCGGCCGTGGCGCCGAGCGGGCGGGTCAGCACGAACGCGATCCAGAACAGCAGGACGTTCGGCACCGCCGGGGCCTTCGTCAGGGCGAGCAGGACCAGCAGCGCGCCGGTCACCAGGGCCGCGCCGCCCAGGTAGCCGAGGCCCGAGCTGTCGGAGAGGAAGTCGCCCATCGAGGTGCCGAGGGTGTTGGAGACCAGGATCGCCGACCAGAACAGGGCCTCGCCGCGGAAGGTGACGATCTCGGTGATCCGGAAGGTCATCCCGCTCAGCTTCCAGCCGAGGAAGATCAGCAGCAGGACCGAGACCAGGATCGCCGCGCCCTCCGGGTAACCGAGCCCGAGCCCCTGCGGGCCCCATCCAAGCCGTGTCGCGCCGCCCGAGAGGTACTGCGCGCCGGCGTCCCGGTTCATGAAGTCGGACAGGGTGGTGCCGGCCATGGAGGTCGACAGGATCACGGTCCAGTAGAAGAACGGGTTGTAGCGCGCGGAGCGCAGCTGGACCACCAGCGTCACCGCGAAGACCAGGAACAGGGCGAGCGTGGTGAGGAAGTACCCGAGCTTCAGGGTCTGCGAGAACAGGTCGCCCGCCGTCTCGCCCAGGGTCGTCGCCGCGATCTTCATGATCCAGAACGCGAGGGTGACCTCGGGCAGCTTCTTCATCACGGGCTTCGTCGTCGAGAGCGTCGTCAAGGGTGCTCCTGTGTGGGGGAGGGCGGGGGCACGACCCTCCCAGGGGCCACCTGGCGCGGCCTGAACGCGCGCCGCCCAGGGGTTGCTTTTTGCCGTTTCTTCGCGGTGCGGCGCGGGAAGCCGCAGGAGCCCGGCGAAGGTTTCGCAGCGATTGCCGAATGTTCCGGGTGGGGGTGGGTGGAAGAGCGCCTTCGCCGTGGGGACGGGTGGGGATACGATCGCGGGCATGAAGCCTTCGAAGTCCGCTGAGACGCAGACCGCGACCCTCGCCGAGATCGCCCGTGCGGCCGGGGTGTCGGCTCCGACTGTTTCGAAGGTGCTCAACGGCCGCGCCGACGTCGCCCCCGCGACCCGCACCCGGGTCGAGGAGCTGCTGCGCGTCCACGGCTACCGGCGCCGGCGCGCCGAGGCCTCCCGCTCCCCGCTGATCGACCTGATCTTCCACGAGCTGGAGAGCGCCTGGGCGCTGGAGGTCATCCGGGGCGTGGAGAACGTGGCCCGGGACGCCGGGCTGAGCGTGGTGCTGTCCGAGTCGGCCGGCCGGCTCTCCCCGGGCCGCACCTGGGCCGACCAGGTGGCCGCGCGCCGTCCGCACGGCGTGGTGCTGGTGCTGTCCGAACTCGACGAGTCCCAGCGGGCGCTGCTGACCAGCCGCTCCATCCCGTTCGTGGTGATGGACCCGGCCGGCGACCCGGGCCCGGACGTGCCCTCCATCGGCGCCACCAACTGGCAGGGCGGTCTCGCCGCCACCCGGCACCTGGTGGAACTCGGCCACACCCGGATCGGTGCGATCAGCGGACCGTCGAGGATGATGTGCGCCCGCGCCCGTGTCGACGGCTACCGCGCCGCGCTGGAGACGGCCGGCCTGCCCGTGGACCCCTCGCTGATCGTCGCCGGCGACTTCCACCACGACGCCGGCTACCGCCTGGGCCTGACGCTGCTGCGCCGCCCGGACCGGCCGACGGCCGTGTTCGCGGGCAACGACCTGCAGGCGCTCGGCCTGTACGAGGCCGCCCGTGAGCTGGGCCTGCGCATCCCGGAGGACCTCAGCGTGGTGGGCTTCGACGACCTGCCCGTGGCCCGCTGGGTCGGCCCGCCGCTGACGACCGTACGGCAGCCGCTGACCGAGATGGCCGAGGCCGCCGCCCGGCTGGTGCTGGAGCTGGGGCGCGAGCAGGAGGAGCGCGCCGCGACCCGCATGGAGCTGGCGACCAGCCTGGTGGTGCGGTCCAGCACGGCGGCGCCCGCGACCGCGTGACGCCGGTGGCCGGAAGTTGACGTATTGACGGGTGGGGTGGACGCCCCCACACTCCTCCGAAGTCAGTCGGTTACCGAACCGAAACTTTCGGAGGCATCCGCCATGAGATCTCTCGGACTCGGCTTACCCCTCGCGTCCCTGCTGACCGGTGTCGCGCTGCTGTTCACCGCTCCCGCCGCGCACGCCGCCGACACCCCGCTGCGCGACCTCGCCGCCGCCCAGGGCAAGGTCGTCGGCAGCGCCGTCACCGGCTCCAAGCTCACCGGCACCTACGGCGACATCACCGGCGCCCAGTTCAGCTCGCTGACCCCCGGCAACGCCATGAAGTGGGAGTCCGTCGAGCCCACCCGGGGCACCTTCAACTGGACCGAGGCCGACCAGATCGTGGCCTTCGCCCAGGCCCACCACCAGCAGGTACGCGGCCACACCCTGGTCTGGCACAGCCAGAACCCGAGCTGGCTGACGAACGGCAGCTGGACCTCCGCCCAGCTCGGCAGCCTGCTGCAGAACCACATCAGCACCGAGGTCGGCCGCTACAAGGGCAAGATCACCGCCTGGGACGTGGTCAACGAGCCCTTCAACGAGGACGGCAGCTACCGCTCCTCGATCTGGTACAACGGCCTCGGCTCCGGCTACATCGCCAGCGCCCTGACCTGGGCGCACGCCGCCGACCCCGACGCCAAGCTGTACATCAACGACTACAACGTCGAGGGCGTGAACGCGAAGTCGGACGCCCTGTACAACCTGGTCAAGTCCCTCAAGGCGCAGGGCGTCCCGATCGACGGCGTCGGCCTGCAGGCCCATCTGATCCTCGGCCAGGTGCCGAGCACCCTGCAGCAGAACATCCAGCGCTTCGCCGACCTCGGCGTGGACGTGGCGATCACCGAGCTGGACGTCCGCGTGCAGCTGCCCGCCGACGCGACCGAACTCGCGCAGCAGAAGTCCGACTTCAAGTCGGTCGTGGCCGCCTGCGCCGCCGTGACCCGCTGTGTGAACGTCACCGTGTGGGGCTTCACCGACGCCGACTCCTGGGTGCCGAGCACCTTCCCCGGTTACGGCGCGGCCACCCCGTACGACGAGAACTACCAGCCGAAACCGGCGTACTACGGCATCGCGGAGGCGCTCGGCGGCAGTGGCAGCGGCGGCGGCACCACCCCGCCCCCGAGCGGCGCCTGCACCGCCGCCTACGGGGTGAGCAGCCAGTGGGACACCGGCTTCACCGGCCAGGTCACCATCTCCTGCTCCGGGGTCTCGCTGGCGTCGTGGAAGGTGAACTGGACCTTCGGCGCGGGCCAGCGGATCACCCAGGCCTGGAACGCCACCTGCACCCAGTCCGGGACGGCGGTGTCCTGCGCGAACGCCGCGTACAACGGGGCGGTGCCGGACGGCGGTTCGGTGACCTTCGGCTTCAACGGGTCCTTCAGCGGCAGCAATCCGGTGCCCACGGTCACGCTCGGATGACGCCGGCGCAGTGCCCGGGATGAGAATTTCCGAAGAAAACCCCATCTCGCCGCTTGCGCTAACAGTCCCCTAATAATTCGGACTTACGTTCCTCGCGTGACGCGACACATGGAGCACGACGAGGAGCAGGGCGAAGCGGGCAGACCGGTGGGCCGGCGGTCGGGAGCGCTGAGGATCGCCGGCCTCACCCTGGCGGGCGCCCTGGTGCTGGGCACGGCCGTGGTGGGCTGGGCGTACTGGCATCTGAACCACAACATCAAGAGCGTCGACATCGACAGCGCGCTCGGCAGCGACCGGCCCGCACGGGTGGAGACCACCCCCTCCGCGAGCGCCCCGGCCGCCGCCCCGCTGCCGACCGGCTCCCTGAACATCCTGGTCCTCGGCTCTGACTCGCGCAGCGGCAAGGCCAACAAGGAGCTGGGCGGCGGCGACAGCTCCGGCGCCCGCTCGGACACGGCGATGGTCGTGCACCTCGACGCGGGCCGTACGAAGGCCACCGTGGTCAGCATCCCGCGCGACACCCTCGTCACCCGCCCGTCCTGCCCGCTCGCCTCCGGCGGCTCGACGGCGGTGGCGTACGGCGCGATGTTCAACAGCGCCTACGCGGTGGGCGGTCCGGTGTGCGCGGTGAAGACCGTCGAGTCGATCACGCACATCCGCATGGACCACTACCTCGAGATCGACTTCTCCGGCTTCGCGAAACTGGTCGACGCGCTCGGCGGGGTCGACGTCACCACCTCGCAGGACATCGACGACGACCAGAGCCATCTGCACCTGAAGGCGGGCGCCCACCACCTCGACGGCAAGCAGGCCCTCGCGCTCGCCCGCACCCGGCACGGCATAGGCGACGGCAGCGACCTCGGCCGCATAGGGCTGCAGCAGATGCTGGTGAAGGACCTGCTGGAGCAGATGAGCAGCACCCGGCTGCTCACCGACCCGGCCCGGCTGTACCGGGTCGCCGACGCGGTCACCTCCGGGCTCACCACCGACACCGGTCTGGACTCGCTGAGCGAGCTGATGCGGCTCGGGCAGAGCCTGAAGGGTCTGAGCGCCGACCGGGTGCGGACGGTGATGATGCCGGTCGTCACCGCCCCGTCCGACCACAACCGGGTGATCGCCGAGGATCCGGCGGCGCGCGAACTGTGGGCGTCCCTGCGCTGACGGCACAACCCTCACCGCGGCCGCGGGTCTGCTGCGGTGACGAGTCGCCGTACGACAACGGTGACGCCGAGGGCGCCAGCGGCGGCAACAGCGCGGTCCGGTGCCTGCGCGGGCGGCCCACGGGGCTGGTCACGGACGCGGCCCTGGTCTTCGGCGGCAAGGCGGTCGGGGCGCCGTAGACGAAGGCGGGATTCGGGTCCGAGCCGAAGTGATCCCGGACGGCGGAAAAAAATCCGGTGAGCGTGTCGATCCGGGGCCCCTGCCGTTCGACGCATGGGTGAGCGGCGGGGACAGGCCCCGCCGCCCCGGCCGAAGGAGTCACCATGCCCCGCTACCTGTCGATGGTGCGCGTCGACGAGACCACCGCGCCCCCCGAGGGCCCCAGCCCCGAGCTGATGCAGCGCATGGGGGCGCTCATCGAGGAGATCACCAAGGCCGGCGTCATGCTCGACACCGCCGGGCTCACCCCGCAGAGCCAGGGCAAGCGGGTGCGCTGGGAGGGCGGCGACCTCACCGTCACGGACGGGCCGTTCACCGAGTCCAAGGAGGTCGTCGGCGGCTACGCCCTCATGCAGTGCAAGGACATGGACGAGGCCCTGGAGTGGACCAAGCGGTTCCTGAAGACACATGAGGAGTACTGGACCGTGACCTGCGAGGTGCGCGAGATCGCCGAGGGCTGAGACGCCTGGCGCTGTGCCGTACGGGGGTGTTGCATGGTGGGCTGTGGAACAACAGCCCCCAGCACCACGGCACAGCGCACCCCGGGCGCCGGAGACACGCGAGGCCGCCGCCCATGCCATCGAGACCGTGTTCCGGCTGGAGTCGCCCCGGGTCATCGCCGGGGTCGCCCGGATCGTGCGGGACGTCGGGATCGCCGAGGAACTGGCCCAGGACGCCCTGGTCGCCGCCCTGGAGCGGTGGCCGCGCGACGGGGTGCCCGACAACCCCGGCGCCTGGCTCATGGCCACCGCCCGGCACCGCGCCGTCGACCTGATCCGGCGCCGCGAGACCTACGCCCGCAAGCTCGCCGAGATCGGCCGGGACCTGGAGACGGCGGCGCCGCCGGAGGTTCCCGCCGACCCGGACGACATCGACGACGACCTGCTCCGGCTGGTGTTCACCGCCTGCCACCCGGTGCTGTCGCGGGAGGCCCGCACCGCGCTCACCCTGCGTCTGCTCGGCGGCCTGACCACGGCCGAGATCGCCCGCGCCCACCTGGTCCCGGAGCCCACGATCGCCCAGCGCATCGTGCGCGCCAAACGCACCCTGGCGAAGAAGAACGTCGCCTTCGAGGTGCCGTACGGCCCCGACCGCGAGGCCCGCCTCGGCTCCGTCCTGGACGTCATCTACCTGATCTTCAACGAGGGGTACGCGGCGACCGCCGGCGACGACCTGCTCCGCCCCGGCCTGTGCGAGGACGCGCTGCGGCTGGCCCGCGTGCTGTCCGCGCTGATGCCGAAGGAGCCGGAGGTGCACGCCCTGACCGCGCTCCTGGAGTTCCAGGCCTCCCGCATGGCCGCCCGCACCGGCCCGCACGGCGAGCCGGTGCTGCTGAAGGACCAGAACCGCCGCCGCTGGAACCGCCTGCTCATCGCCCGCGGCGTCCGGGCCCTGGAGCGCGCCGGCGCCACCGCGACCGGCGCCCCCGGCCCCTACGCCCTCCAGGCGGCCATCGCCGCCTGCCACGCGCACGCGTACACGTACGAGGAGACCGACTGGCGCGCCATCGCCACCCTGTACGGCCTGCTGGCCGCCCGCGCCCCCTCGCCCGTGGTCGAGCTGAACCGCGCGGTCGCCGTGTCCATGGCCGACGGCCCCGCCGAGGGCCTGAAACTGGTGGACGCCCTCGCCGCCGAACCCGCCCTGCGCGGCTACCACCTGCTGCCCAGCGTCCGCGGCGACCTCCTCGCCCGCCTGGGCCGCACGGCCGAGGCCCGCACGGAGTTCACCCGCGCCGCCGCCCTCGCCCGCAACGGCCCCGAACGCGACCTGCTGCTGCGCCGGGCGGCCGAGCCCACGCCCGGGGCCTAGACCGGCCGCCCCACGAGCATCGCCGGCGCACCCGCCACCCGGGTCAGGAACACGGTCGCCGCGTTCGGCCCCTGCGGCTTGACCTTCCGGCGCAGTTCCTCCGGCTCGACGGCCGACCCGCGCTTCTTCACGGTCAGCGTGCCGACCTCCCGCTCCCGCAGCAGCGCCTTCAGCTTCTTGACGTTGAAGGGGAGGTGGTCGGTGATCTCGTAGGCGGAGGCGTACGGCGTCGGGCGCAGCGCGTCGGCGGTGACGTAGGCGATGGTGGGGTCGATCAGCCCGCCGTCCAGCTGTTCGGCCACCTCGGCGACCAGATGGGCGCGGATGACGGCGCCGTCGGGCTCGTACAGATAGCGGCCCACCGGCCGCACCCCGGGATCGGGCAGTCCCTCGCCGTGCAGCGTGCGCGGGCCGGGCAGCAGGGTGGCGCGCACCGCGCCGGGCTCGGTGCCGAACCACAGCACCGCCTCCTTCACGTCCCCGCCGTCCGAGACCCACTCGGCCTCGGCGTCGGCGGGCACGGCCTCGTGCGGGATGCCGGGCGCGACCTTCAGCGCGGCGCGGGGCGCGGTACGGGCGGCCTCGACGGCCCAGGACAGGGGAGGGGAGTAGGCCTCGGGGTCGAAGACGCGGCCCCGCCCGCCGCGCCGCGCCGGGTCGACGAACACGGCGTCGTACCCGCCCGTCTCCACCCGCGTGACGTCCGCCTCCCGCACCTCGATCAGCTCGCCGAGCCCCAGCGCCTCGGCGTTCGCCCGCGCCGTCGCGGCCGTCACCGGGTCCCGGTCCACCGCGAGCACCCGGATCCCCGCCCGGGCGAACGCGATCGCGTCCCCGCCGATCCCGCAGCACAGGTCGGCGACGGAGGTCACGCCGAGGTTCTTCAGCCGCTCGGCCCGGTAGGCGGCGACGCTCGTCCGGGTCGACTGCTCGACGCCGTTCGGCGTGAAGAACATCCGCCCCGCGTCCGCCGCCCCGAACTTTGCCGCCGCCCGCTGCCGCAGCCGGGCCTGGCCGAGCGCCGCCGACACCAGCGCGGCCGGGTGGTCGCGGCGCAGCCGGGTGGCGACGGCGAGTTCGTCGGCCGGGGCGATGTCGCGGACCTCGTCGAGGAGGGCACGGCCTTCGGGGGTGAGGAGGAGAGCGAGGTCGTTCACCCGGTCATTGTCGGCCAGTCGGTGGACGGTCCGCCGCCGGCGGCGGTGTCGCCGTGGGTTCCGGGGCGGGGCCTGCGAAGATCCGGCAGCATGCGAGCCGTCGTACAAGACGATAAGAACCGGACGCGTCGCGCGCGTCCGGTCCTGGTCTGCGGAGCCGTCGCGCTGGCGGGTTCCGCGCTCCTGTCGGCCTGTACCGGCTCCGACGCGCCGCGCGCCGAGCCCCGTCCCGCGCCCGGGCAGGGCGGACCCGCGCACACCCCGAGCCCCCGGCCCCGCCAAGGCGCCGAGAGCGCCCGCCGGGCCGCCGAACACGCCCGGCTGGTCGCCGCCGCCCGGCGCTGGGGGCTCGACGAGGTCCCGCTGACCCCGCCCCCGCCGCCCGCGCACAAGCCGCTGATCACCGCACGGGCCGGGTTCGAGGTGAGCCACCAGGAGGACTGGGACCTGCCCCCGGTCTTCACGAGCATCCCCACCCGGCAGAAGATCGTCTTCCTCACCATCGACGACGGCTCGGAGAAGGACCCGGACTTCCTGCGGATGACGGAGGACCTGAAGATCCCGTACACCGCGTTCCTCAGCAACTACCTGATCAAGGACGACTACGGGTACTTCCGCAGGATGCAGTCCTACGGCCACACCCTCAACAACCACACCCTGCACCACCCCTACCTGCCGGGCCTGTCCTACGAGCAGCAGAGGACCGAGATCTGCGCCATGCAGGACATCATGGAGAAGCAGTTCGGCAGGCGCCCGACGCTCTTCCGGCCGCCGTACGGCAACTACGACCAGGACACCCTGCGCGCCGCCAAGTCCTGCGGCATCAGGTACGCGCCGATCTGGAACGAGGAGGTCTACGTCGACCACTGGGAGTACCGCGAGGAGGACCAGAGGATCCACCGCGGCGACATCGTCCTCACCCACTTCCGCGGCCGATCCGACTGGAACGGCACGATGGTCGACGACATGCGCCGCTTCCTGAACAAGGTCACACGCGAGGGCTACGCCGTGGCCCGCCTGGAGGACTACCTGTGAGGCCGGGGGCACGACACGGCAGCACCCTCGGCGGACGGCGCCGCCCCGCCCGGCGCGCCCTCGCGCTCCTCGCCTCGGCCCTCCTCCTCGCCGGCTGCGCCCAGTCCGTCGACCCCATCGAGCGGCTCGGCAAGAAGGCCGCCGAAGGGGTACGGCCGCACGGCGCCGCCCCGGAGGAGAGCTACCGCCGCTGGGGCCTGACCGAGCCCCTCGCCCGCCCGCCGCGACCCGACGCCCGCGCCCTGTCCCTGCCCCCCGGGACGGCCGGCCGGGCCCTGCCCCGCGTCGTCGACCACATCCCCACCCGCGACCGGGTCGTCTTCCTCACCTACGACGACGGCGCCGACCGGGACCCCCGCTTCGTCGACATGGTCCGCGAACTAGGGCTGCCGGTCAGCATGTTCCTCACCGACAGCATCGCCGGCCCCGGCTACGGCCACTTCGCCCGCCTGCGCCGGCTGGGCGCCGGCATCGAGAACCACACCGTCGACCACCGCGCGCTGGCCGCGCTGCCGTACACCGGCCAGCGGGCCGAGATCTGCGGCCAGCAGGACCGGCTCGCCGCCCGCCTCGGCGTACGCCCCCGCCTCTTCCGCCCGCCCTACGGCTCGTACGACGCCACCACCCTGCACGCCGCGTCCGACTGCGGCATCTCGGCGGTCGTCCTCTGGCGCGCCGTGATGACCCCGGCCGACCTCGTCTACCTCCACGGCGAACACCGGCTGCGCCCCGGCGACATCATCCTGGTCGGCCCCGACGAGACGACGGGCCCGAGCCTGCGCGAGCGCACGGCCCGGCTGCTGCGCAGAGTGCAGCAGCGAGGGCTGACCGTGGGGAGGCTGGAGGACTACCTGAACTGATCGGTGCCGGCGCCCCCGAACGAACCCGGCGCCGACACGGATTCGGGCGACGCGCCGCACGGTATTGGCACTCCGCTTGACCGAGTGCTAATCGCGGTCATAGTCTCGGCTCTGGCACTCCCCGAGGGAGAGTGCCAACAACGCGACGGGCAGGTCCGGCACCCGCGACGACGGATCGACCTGGTCGCCACCTCAGACAGTTAACCCCGTGAGATCTCCGAAGGGGGAGGTCGGATCGTGACGACCACCAGCTCCAAGGTTGCCATCAAGCCGCTCGAGGACCGCATCGTGGTCCAGCCGCTGGATGCGGAGCAGACCACCGCCTCTGGCCTGGTCATCCCGGACACCGCGAAGGAGAAGCCCCAGGAGGGCGCCGTCCTCGCCGTGGGCCCGGGCCGTTTCGAGAACGGCGAGCGCCTTCCGCTCGACGTCAAGGTCGGCGACGTCGTCCTCTACAGCAAGTACGGCGGCACCGAGGTGAAGTACAACGGCGAGGAGTACCTCGTCCTCTCGGCTCGCGACGTGCTCGCGATCATCGAGAAGTAATCACCTCGAGCATTCCTTTGCTCTTCAGCTGCGCCCCTGGCCCCCGCGACCGATAACGAAGCCGGGCGCCCGGGGCGCAGTTGTCTTACCACCCACAGATTTCCGAGAGGGCTCCCGCTGTCATGGCGAAGATCCTGAAGTTCGACGAGGACGCCCGTCGCGCCCTCGAGCGCGGCGTCAACAAGCTGGCCGACACGGTGAAGGTGACGATCGGCCCGAAGGGCCGCAACGTCGTCATCGACAAGAAGTTCGGCGCCCCCACCATCACCAACGACGGTGTCACGATCGCCCGCGAGGTCGAGATCGAGGACCCGTACGAGAACCTCGGCGCGCAGCTGGTGAAGGAGGTGGCGACCAAGACCAACGACATCGCGGGTGACGGCACCACCACCGCCACCGTGCTCGCCCAGGCGCTGGTCCGCGAGGGCCTGAAGAACGTCGCCGCCGGCGCCTCCCCGGCCGCTCTGAAGAAGGGCATCGACGCCGCCGTCAAGGCCGTCTCCGAGGAGCTGCTCGCCTCGGCCCGCCCGATCGACGAGAAGTCCGACATCGCCGCCGTGGCCGCGCTGTCCGCCCAGGACCAGCAGGTCGGCGAGCTGATCGCCGAGGCGATGGACAAGGTCGGCAAGGACGGCGTCATCACCGTCGAGGAGTCCAACACCTTCGGCCTTGAGCTGGACTTCACCGAGGGCATGGCCTTCGACAAGGGCTACCTGTCGCCGTACTTCGTGACGGACCAGGAGCGCATGGAGGCCGTCCTCGACGACCCGTACATCCTGATCAACCAGGGCAAGATCTCCGCCATCGCGGACCTGCTGCCGCTGCTGGAGAAGGTCATCCAGGCCGGCTCCTCCAAGCCGCTGCTGATCATCGCCGAGGACGTCGAGGGCGAGGCCCTGTCGACCCTGGTCGTCAACAAGATCCGCGGCACCTTCAACGCCGTCGCGGTGAAGGCCCCCGGCTTCGGCGACCGCCGCAAGGCGATGCTGCAGGACATGGCCGTCCTCACCGGCGCCACCGTCATCTCCGAGGAGGTCGGCCTCAAGCTCGACCAGGTCGGCCTGGACGTGCTGGGCTCCGCCCGCCGCGTCACCGTCACCAAGGACGACACCACGATCGTCGACGGCGCCGGCAAGTCCGAGGACGTTCACGGCCGCGTCGCGCAGATCAAGGCCGAGATCGAGAACACCGACTCCGACTGGGACCGCGAGAAGCTCCAGGAGCGCCTCGCGAAGCTGGCCGGCGGCGTGTGCGTGATCAAGGTCGGCGCCGCCACCGAGGTGGAGCTGAAGGAGAAGAAGCACCGTCTGGAGGACGCCATCTCCGCGACCCGCGCCGCGGTCGAGGAGGGCATCGTCTCCGGTGGTGGCTCCGCCCTGGTGCACGCCTCCAAGGTCCTCGACGGCAACCTCGGCAAGACCGGCGACGAGGCCACCGGTGTCACGGTCGTCCGCAACGCCGTGGTCGAGCCGCTGCGCTGGATCGGCGAGAACGCCGGCCAGGAGGGCTACGTCATCGTCTCCAAGGTCAAGGACCTGGAGAAGGGCCAGGGCTACAACGCCGCCACCGGCGAGTACGGCGACCTGATCAAGGCCGGCGTCATCGACCCGGTCAAGGTCACCCGCTCCGCCCTGGAGAACGCCGCCTCCATCGCCTCCCTGCTGCTCACGACCGAGACCCTGGTCGTCGAGAAGAAGGAAGAGGAAGAGCCGGCCGCCGCGGGCCACGGCCACGGCCACGCCCACTGACCCACCCGGCACCGCCTGGACGGGCCCGGCACTCCCCTGGGAGCGCCGGGCCCGTCCCGTTTCCGCCGGCTACCGCTCCAACTCGTCCAGCGCGCCCAGCTCCTGCATCAGCCCCAGCTGGTCGTGCTGCCACCACATCTCGGCGATCTTGCCGTCGGCCGTGAACCGGAACAGCGTCATCCCGGTCATGGTGACCTTCCTGCCGGTGGGCGGGATGCCGAGGAAGTCGCCCTTGTGCGTGGCGTTCCAGGTCCACCGGGCGCACACCCGGTCGCCCTGGGCGAGCAGGTCGTCGAGCGTGAACGTGAAGTCGAAGCCGCCGCGCCACATCCGGAACTCGCTGCGGGCGTTGTCCAGCCCGATGGTGTCCTGCGGGTTCACCGGATCGTGGCTGTGGACGTCCTCGTCCAGCAGGTCGTTGAGCGGCGGCAGTTCACCGGGGTTCGCCAGCGCCGCGTAGAACCGGCGCACGCTCTCCTCGGCCGGCGTCTCCTCCCGTACGACGTCCAGATCGATGAACGTCGGCGTCTCGTCGCACAGGGCGGCCATCTGATGGAAGATCCTGTCGGTCTCCGGGAGGCGGGAATTGCGCAGCGCCTCCTCGTAGGACGGGAACTCCACCACTTCCACGATGTGCGACGCGTCCGACCGGTCCCTGCCGACCAGCGCGTGCGTCGCCGTCCGCTTTCCCCTGGTCTGCGCGACCCAGTCGTCGATGAGCCGGTTCATCTCGTCCAGCCGGCTCGTCCGGCACTCGATGAGCTGCACGAAGGTCATGACGCCGCCTCCCGGACCGGCAGAGAACGCCAACCCAGTTTATTCGCGTGTGGCTCTTATGTCCCTTTCAGGGAACGTCGAGGAACGTCCGGGAACGCCGGGGAACCTCCTACTGCGGCCCGTACTTCCGCCCCGTCTTCGACGTGATCCCGCCCAGCAGCCCGCGCGGCGTCACCTTCACCAGGCCCATCAGCGCCTTGTAGCGCGGGTCGGGGATCGACAGGGTCTTGCCGCGGGCCAGGTCGGCCAGGGCCGCCGCGACCAGCTTGTCGGCGTCCAGCCACATCCAGCCGGGGATGTTGTCCGTGCCCATCCCGGCCCGCTGGTGGAACTCGGTGCGCACGAAGCCGGGGCACAGCGCCATCAGCCGGACGCCGCTGCCGGCCAGGTCCTTTGCCGCGCCCTGGGTGAACTGCACGACCCACGCCTTGGACGCGCCGTAGGTGCCGCGCGGCACGAAGGCGGCCACGGAGGCGACGTTGACGACCCCGCCCCGGCCGCGCTCGCGCATCGCCCCGGCCGCCGCCGAGGTCAGCCGGAGCACCGCCTCGCAGTGCACCTTGAGCATCCTCAGCTCGTCGGCCATGGATACGTCGAGATAGCGGCCCTTGTTGCCGAAGCCGGCGTTGTTGACCAGCAGGTCGACCGGGTTCTTCCGGTCGCCGAGGCGGTCGGCGACCGTTTCGATGCCCTTGTCCTCGGCGAGGTCGGCGGTCAGCACCTCCACCTCGATGCCGTGCCGGTCGTGCAGTTCGGTCGCCTGCTCGCGCAGCCGCTTGGTGTCCCGCGCGACCAGGACGAGGTCGTGCCCGTCAGCCGCCAGCCGCCGCGCGAACGCGGCACCGATTCCCGCGGTCGATCCCGTAATCAGAGCCGTTGTCATGACCCAAGGTTAGTGACCCGGAGCGATCGCGTCCGCCGACCTCGGCCAGGGGAGTCGACCCGCGCAGGGGCTCGGGTGCGGTCCCGCCCCCGGGTGCGCAGGCGCCCGCCACTCGACCACGCCCCACCGCCGGCTGACCTCTCATCAACCCGCTTGCCGAGACACGTACTTGCGCGCCGCTGCCAGGGACTCCGGATGCAGTGCCTCGCTCGCGGCGAGCAGCCGCGGCAGCAACTCGCGTTCGGTGGTGACCGCGCGGAACTCCAGCGCCGCCGTCACCCCGTGGTCCGGCCGGTGCACGATCTCGATCGGGTCGCCCGCCCGTATCTCACCCGGCTCGATCACCCGGAGGTAGGCACCGGTTGCGCCCTTCCGTGTGAACCTCTTGACCCAGCCGCGCTCGCCTATATGGCCCTGGAACGTACGGCACGGGATACGGCCCGAGGTCACCTCCAGGACCACCTCGGGACCGATCCGCCAGCGCTCTCCGATCAGGGCGCCGGAGACCTCCAGACCGTCCGTCGTCAGGTTCTCCCCGAAGCAGCCGTTGGCCAGCGACCGGCCCAGTTCGCGCTCCCAGTCGTCGAGGTCCTCGCGCGCGTAGGCGTACACCGCCTGGTCGTCCCCGCCGTGATGCCGCAGCTCGCACACCGCGTCCCCGGCCAGCCCGCTCCCGCCGACGCCCTTGGGGCCCGGTGCCGCCACCCGCACCGGACCGTCGGCCGGCCTCTTGTCGATGCCCGTCACGCCCTGCGGCTGGTCCGTGTACGGCACCGGCTGCGGGCTGCCCAGATTGACCGAGAGAAGCTTCATGGCCGCACGGTACGGGACCCCACCTCAAAGCGTCCAGCGAATATCGAGCACCCTCCCCAAGCAGGCCTTATACTCGAAGGGTGATCGAGGCCCGTCATCTCCGCGTCCTGCGCGCCGTCGCCACCACCGGTTCCTTCTCGGCGGCGGGGCGCGAGCTGGGCTGCACCCAGCCCGCCGTCAGTCAGCAGATGAAGGCCCTGGAGACCTCGGTCGGCACCCCGCTGCTGGTCCGCAGCGGCCGCGAGATGCGGCTCACCCAGGCCGGTGAGGCCCTGGTCAGACACGCCTCCGGCATCCTCGCCGGGCTCACCGCCGCCGAGGAGGAGATCGCCGCCATCGCGGGCCTGAGGGCCGGGCGGGTCCGGCTGGTCTCGTTCCCCAGCGGCAGCTCGACCCTCGTCCCCACCGCCCTGGCCGCCCTGCGCGCCGCCCACCCCGGCACCCGCGTCTCCCTGGAGGAGGCCGAGCCGCCGAGGTCCGTGGAGCTGCTGCGCGACGGCGAGTGCGACCTGGCCCTGGCCTTCCGCTACGAGGGCGCGGCGGTCGCCGAGGACTGGGACGACCTGGTCGTACGGCCGCTGCTGATGGACCGTCTGGTGGCCCTGGTGCCGGAGCGGCACCGGCTCGCACGCGCTCAGAGCGTCGCGATCGGGGAGCTGGCCCGGGAGCCCTGGATCGCGGGCTGCCCGCGCTGCCGCGGCCAGCTGGTCGAGGTGTGCGAGGGGGCGGGCTTCACCCCGCGCATCGACTTCGCCACGGACGACTATCCCGCGGTGGTCGGCCTGGTCGGCGCGGGCCTGGGCGTCGCCGTACTGCCCCAGCTGGCCGTGGAGTCGGTACGGCCCAGGGGCGTGCGCACGGTACGGCTGGAACCGGCTGTACGGCGCGAGATCGTCGCCCTCACCCTCCCCGACCTGGCCCGGGTGCCGGCCGTCGCGGCGACGCTGGAGCAGCTGGCGCGGGCGGCGGGGCGTCCGTCGTAACGGGTCCCGGGCGCGGGGCCGGCGCGGGATCCCAAGGCGTGGGTCAGGACCGGAAGCGCGGTCGGCGACCCGGAAGCGGGTCGGGGACACAGAGCAGGCTCGGGGGTCCGGGGCAGGATCGCGGATCACAACGCAGGCCCGGGGATCCGGAAGCGGGGTCGGGGCATCCGGAGGCGGGCCGGAGGGGCCGGCGGCAGAGTCGAGGGCACGCACGTGGCGACGTGACGTGCCCTGGGGGAGGCAAGCGCACCCGGTGATCCTCGGGTGCAGAATCGTTCCTTCAGTGGTGGCGGGCGGCGTCCGTACCGGTGGCCGAAGCGGTCACCAGGCGGTTGCGCGCGCGCCCCATCAACTCCTCACGCTCGTCCTCGGTCAGGCCGCCCCAGACGCCGTACGGCTCGCGCACCGCCAGCGCATGCGCCGCGCACTCCGCGCGGACAGGGCACCTCATGCAGACCTCCTTGGCCGAGTTCTCGCGAGCGCTCCGAGCCGCCCCGCGCTCGCCCTCGGGGTGGAAGAAGAGCGAGCTGTCCACGCCGCGGCAGGCAGCCAGCAGCTGCCAGTCCCACAGGTCCGCGTTCGGTCCGGGAAGGCGGGAGAAATCTGCCATTACGTGACCCCTTGTAGCCGTTCTGAGCGGATACGGTGCCATCGACCGTACATCTCCGGTCTAAGGAGATGAAAATATGACTCATTGCGAATCTAGCCTCGGACACCGCAAAACGGGAAGAAATGGATCCAAACGGGGCAAGTTGTGATGAAAAGTTGAGGGTCTGCTGTCCATGTCTGCACCGTGTCGGGTCCCTCACGTAGAGTGCCGAAGACGGCATGTAGCCCCGTAACTCTTTCGAGTGACCGTCGTTGAGAGTGCGGAGGCGGTTGAAAACAGAAGCGCTCGGGCAGGCGTCCGAGACGGTCGACCGCACAGGTGAGATTCCGTACCAGCCTGGAGGCTCAAGGTGACGCGCATCAGCTGCGGAGGGCGGTCATGACATCCGTCCTCGTCTGCGACGACTCCCCGCTTGCCCGAGAAGCGCTCCGTCGCGCGGTCGCGACCGTGCCCGGCGTCGAGCGCGTGACGACGGCGGCCAACGGCGAGGAAGTCCTCCGCCGCTGGGGCGCCGACCGCTCCGACCTCATCCTGATGGACGTGCGCATGCCCGGTCTGGGCGGCGTGGAGACCGTGCGCCGGCTGCTGTCCGCCGACCCGGGCGCGCGCATCATCATGCTGACCGTCGCCGAGGACCTCGACGGCGTGGCCCTCGCGGTCGCCGCCGGCGCCCGGGGCTATCTACACAAGGACGCCTCGCGCGCCGAGCTGCGGGCCACGGTGACGCAGGCCCTCGCCGACCCGACCTGGCGGCTGGCCCCGCGCCGGCTGCGCTCGGCCGAGATGGGCGCCGCGCCCACGCTCACCGCGCGTGAGATCCAGGTGCTGGAGGGCATGAGCCACGGCCGCTCCAACGCCGAGATCGGCCGCGAGCTGTTCCTCTCCGAGGACACCGTCAAGACGCACGCGCGCCGCCTGTTCAAGAAGCTCGGCGCCTCGGACCGGGCCCACGCGGTGGCGCTCGGCTTCCGCTGGGGACTGGTCCGGTAGGCAGTGCCCAGCCCTGCGGGGCAGGCGGGGCCGCCCGGCACCGGGCGCGCGTCCGCCTCCCCGGCAGCAGCGGGTCCGGGTTCCGACCTGTCCGCCGGCACGATCACGACGGCGTTACGGCACCGTGCCGGGCGCCCGGGGCGTGGTGGCGTACGCGCCGGGCCCTTGCGGTCGTATCCCGCGCCGGACCGGCGTCCTCAGCAGCGGTGCGCCGGCCCCGAGGGCGCCTCGTGCCGGCGGCGGCCTCGGCGCCGGTGGCGTGCGGATGCGTCCCGGGCGCGCAGAAGACGGCCCGTCCTGCGGCTCCCTGCCCCGGTCGGCCGGTCCCGGGCCTGCCCGGCCCGGGCGGAAGCACGGCCTGCGCGGCTCGGGCGAAGCATGACCCGGCCAGAGGCGTGTACCGCCACGCATGCACGGCACGCGCGTGCCGCACGCTCTCACCTCCCCCGGCTCCCGTCGGCGTACGGGCGCGCCCTGCGCATCGGGTTCGGGCGCGGCGGCGGACCGATGGCCCCGACGGCGGCGCTTTCGGCCCCGACGGGCGCCGGTGCAATGCCGTACCGGGTGTCGCGGTTGCCCTCGGACGCGGCCGTGAGCCGTCCCCGAGGGGTGGACCCGGAGGTGGACCCCATCACATCCGAGGAACCGCGCGGCAGAGCGCGCGCCGGGCGCGGCGGCGGAGGCGCGCGCCGGGAACACCCGTGGTGGGCGCGGCTGGGCGAGCGCCGGGAGGCGCACGGCAAGGCCGTCCGTGCCCCCGGCGTGAGACGGCGGGGGACGCCTCGGCGGGCGCTGCGCAAGGGGGCCCGCCGGGCGGGCGCTGCTCGTTTCCGCGCGGATGCCGCATCCTTGAGGTGTGGAGTCTCTCGGGGACGAGTCGGTCGAGCGGAAGGGGAGGGCGCAGGGAATGAGTGCCGGCGCACCTGCTCATAACGCTTCGGTGCACAACCACGAGCACAATGCGACGGACCGGACGGCCACAAGGCACCATGGACCGATGCGCGACGACGAGGCGGGCACGGCCCACGGGGCGATCGGTGCGCTCGTCCATCGCGCCGTCCACGGGGACGAGCAGGCCACGCACGATCTGCTCGCCCACGTGCACCCGCTGGCGCTGCGCTATTGCCGCACCCGGCTGTCCCGGCTGCCGGGCGACGCGCGTCACTTCGTCGAGGACCTCGCCCAGGAGGTCTGCGTCGCCGTCCTGCTCGCGCTGCCCCGCTACCGCGACACCGGCCGCCCCTTCGAGGCGTTCGTCTTCGCCATCGCCTCCCACAAGGTCGCCGACCTGCAGCGCGCCGCCATGCGCCACCCGGGTTCCACCGCCGTCCCCTCCGACGAGATGCCGGAGCGCCCGGACGACTCCCTCGGGCCCGAGGAGCGCGCCCTGCTCAGCAGCGACGCCGAGTGGGCCAAGAAGCTGCTGGCCAACCTCCCCGAGAACCAGCGCGAACTGCTTCTGCTGCGCATCGCCGTGGGCTTGACCGCGGAGGAGACGGGGCAGATGTTGGGAATGTCACCCGGCGCGGTCCGGGTCGCCCAGCACCGGGCGCTGAGCCGCCTGCGCGCGCTCGCCGAGCAGTGACGCCCGTGCGTGGAGCCTGAGCAGCTCCCCTTGTTGGACAGGCATGCCGTGCGTTTCCGTACGAACATACGAAGCCTGAAGTCACCCCGTACCGTGGAATGTGCTGACGATGCTTCCCGTTAGCATGGACATCCGCACCGATCAAGGCCATTTGGGGAAGGTGTCATGACTGCAAACGTCGACGGAGTGCCCGAGAAATTCGCGACACTCGGGCTGACCTACGACGACGTGCTGCTGCTGCCGGGCGCATCCGAGGTGCTGCCGGGCGCGGTCGACACCTCGTCCCGCATCTCCCGCAACGTCCGCGTCAACATCCCGCTGCTGTCGGCGGCGATGGACAAGGTGACCGAGTCCCGGATGGCGATCGCGATGGCCCGCCTCGGCGGTGTCGGCGTGCTGCACCGCAACCTGTCCATCGAGGACCAGGTCAACCAGGTCGACCTGGTGAAGCGGTCGGAGTCCGGCATGGTCACCGACCCGATCACGGTGCACCCGGAGGCGACGCTCGCCGAGGCGGACGCGCTGTGCGCGAAGTTCCGCATCAGCGGTGTCCCGGTCACCGACCCGGCCGGCAAGCTGCTCGGCATCGTGACCAACCGCGACATGGCCTTCGAGAGCGACCGCACCCGCCGCGTGCACGAGGTCATGACCCCGATGCCGCTGGTCACCGGCACGGTCGGCATCTCCGGCCCGGAGGCCATGGAGCTGCTGCGCAAGCACAAGATCGAGAAGCTGCCGCTGGTCGACGACGAGGGCGTCCTGAAGGGCCTGATCACGGTCAAGGACTTCGTCAAGGCCGAGCAGTACCCCAACGCCGCGAAGGACGCCGAGGGCCGGCTGCTCGTCGGCGCCGCGGTCGGCGCCAGCCCCGAGGCGCTGGAGCGCGCCCAGGCGCTCGCCGAGGCCGGTGCGGACTTCCTGGTCGTGGACACCTCGCACGGCCACAACAGCAACGCGCTCAGCTGGATGGCCAAGATCAAGTCGAGCGTGTCCGTCGACGTGATCGGCGGCAACGTCGCCACCCGCGACGGCGCCCAGGCGCTGATCGACGCCGGTGTGGACGGCATCAAGGTGGGCGTGGGCCCGGGCTCCATCTGCACCACCCGTGTGGTCGCCGGCATCGGCGTCCCCCAGGTCACCGCCATCTACGAGGCCTCCCTCGCGGCCCGTCCCGCCGGCATCCCGCTGATCGGCGACGGCGGCCTGCAGTACTCCGGGGACATCGGCAAGGCGCTGGCCGCCGGCGCCGACACGGTGATGCTGGGCAGCCTCCTCGCCGGCTGCGAGGAGTCCCCGGGCGAGCTGCTGTTCATCAACGGCAAGCAGTTCAAGTCGTACCGCGGCATGGGCTCGCTGGGCGCCATGCAGTCCCGCGGCCAGGCGAAGTCGTACTCCAAGGACCGCTACTTCCAGGCCGAGGTCGCCTCCGACGACAAGCTCGTCCCCGAGGGCGTCGAGGGCCAGGTGCCCTACCGCGGCCCGCTGGCCAACGTGCTGCACCAGCTCGTCGGCGGCCTGCGCCAGACCATGGGCTACGTCGGCGCCGCCACCATCGAGGAGATGGAGTCCAAGGGCCGCTTCGTGCGGATCACCTCGGCGGGCCTGAAGGAGAGCCACCCGCACGACATCCAGATGACGGTCGAGGCGCCGAACTACAGCAGCAAGGGCTGAGACGGCGTCCCCACGCGCGCGTGACGGCATCGACGGCGGCTTCCGGAGCATCCGGGGCCGCCGTTGTCGTACCCGTCGGCGATACTGGGAGGCGCTGCAACGCATCAGGGAAAGGCCACAGACGTGACTGAGATCGAGATCGGGCGCGGCAAGCGCGGCCGCCGGGCGTACGCCTTCGACGACATCGCCGTCGTCCCCAGCCGCCGTACGCGGGACCCGAAGGAGGTCTCGATCGCCTGGCAGATCGACGCCTACCGCTTCGAGCTGCCCTTCCTGGCCGCCCCCATGGACTCGGTCGTCTCCCCGGCCACCGCGATCCGCATCGGCGAGCTGGGCGGCCTGGGCGTGCTCAACCTCGAGGGCCTGTGGACGCGGTACGAGGACCCGCAGCCGCTGCTGGACGAGATCGCCGAGCTGCCCGCCGAGCAGGCGACCCGCCGCCTGCAGGAGATCTACGCGGCGCCCATCAAGGAGGAGCTGATCGGCGCGCGCATCAAGGAGGTGCGCGACTCCGGCGTGGTCACCGCCGCCGCGCTCTCCCCGCAGCGCACCGCCCAGTTCTCCAAGGCGGTCGTGGACGCGGGCGTGGACATCTTCGTCATCCGCGGTACGACGGTCTCCGCGGAGCACGTCTCGTCCTCGCACGAGCCGCTGAACCTGAAGCAGTTCATCTACGAGCTGGACGTCCCGGTGATCGTCGGCGGCTGCGCCACCTACACGGCGGCCCTGCACCTGATGCGCACGGGCGCCGCGGGCGTGCTCGTGGGCTTCGGCGGCGGCGCCGCCCACACCACGCGCAACGTGCTGGGCATCCAGGTCCCGATGGCCACGGCCGTCGCCGACGTCGCGGCCGCCCGCCGTGACTACATGGACGAGTCCGGCGGCCGGTACGTGCACGTGATCGCGGACGGCGGCGTCGGCTGGTCCGGCGACCTGCCCAAGGCGATCGCCTGCGGCGCCGACGCGGTGATGATGGGCTCCCCGCTCGCCCGCGCCACGGACGGCCCCGGCAAGGGCCACCACTGGGGCATGGAGGCGGTCAACGAGGAGCTGCCCCGCGGCAAGAAGGTCGACCTGGGCACGGTCGGCACGATCGAGGAGATCCTCACCGGCCCGTCCCACACCCCCGACGGCTCGATGAACCTCTTCGGCGCCCTGCGCCGCGCGATGGCCACCACCGGCTACAGCGAGCTGAAGGAGTTCCAGCGGGTCGAGGTGACGGTCGCGGACAGCCAGCACCGCCGCTGACGCGTACGACGCACAGGGGCCCGGCCACCGAGGAGGTGGCCGGGCCCCTGTCGCGTGCGGGAAGGCGGTTACGCGGCGGCCTTCTTGGCGCCGGAGAACGCGGCGAACGCGGCGATGGCGAAGAACAGGAAGGTCAGCGGATCGGCGTCTTCCTTCCACACCTTCTGCACCACGTCGATGTGCTGGAAGAACAGCTCGCTGAAGCTCACGTGCAGTTGGTCGGCGCCGATCATGGCCTCGCCCACCAGCTGGCCGACGTACACCGAGCCGAGCGCCAGGATCGCGCTGACCACGGGCAGGGCCGGGTTGCGGCCGCCCGCCTTGCCGGCCGCGAGACCGACGACGAAACCGACGCCGACGGCCGCGTAGCCGATCTCGTGCTTGGTGGTGCCGATGACGAGGCCGTAGATCGCGGCGGTGACCACGGCGGCGACGACCGCGGCGACGATGCCGAGAACGGCGTTGTTCCGGCCCGCGGCGGCCGGCGCCGGCGGGGCGAAGGCGCCCTGGGCGGGGTGGGCGCCGGGCTGCGGAGGGTACGGCGCGCCGGCCGGGGCCTGCTGGGCGTACGGGTTGCCGTCGGCCGGACCGGGCTGCGGTGGCTGCGCCGACGGAACTGACTGGCTCATGACAGAAATCCCCCCGATATGGATCCATGTGGATCACAAACTGACCAAGGAAAACGAAAAACCCCGGCACGCGCGTGTGCCGCGAGTCCGGGGGAGATTAACAGCCGGGGACGACAACGCCCCCGGCTGTTTTCCGTTCGTGACCGGGCGGGGCCCGGCGGCGCCGGGCTCAGAGCCGGTGCGCCGCCCCCGTGGGCGTGGCCCCACGGGTGTCCAGCAGCAACTGGGCCTTCACCGACAGCCCCTGCAGGTCGTACGTCCGGTGCTGCTGGAGCAGGATCGTCAGGTCGGCGTCGGCGGCGGCCTCGTAGAACGAGTCCGCGCGCGGGACCGGCCGGTCCAGGACGGTCCAGGACGCCACGTACGGGTCGTGGTAGCTCACCGAGGCGCCCAGCTCCATCAGCCGGATCGCGATCTCCTGGGCCGGAGTGCCCTGCTGGTCGGCGAGGTCGGGCTTGTAGGTGACGCCGAGCAGCAGCACGCGCGCGCCGCGGGCGGACTTGCCGTGCTCGTTGAGCAGGGTGGCGGCGCGCTGCACGACGTACCGGGGCATCCGGCTGTTGACCTGCTGGGCCAGTTCCACCATGCGCAGGGTGCGGGTGGCGTGGCCGGTCAGGTCCTGCGGGACGCCGTGCCCGCCGACGCCGGGTCCGGGGCGGAACGCCTGGAAGCCGAAGGGCTTGGTCTCGGCGCACCGGATGACGTCCCACAGGTCGACGCCCAGCTCGTGGCAGAGCACGGCCATCTCGTTGACGAGCGCGATGTTGACGTGCCGGAAGTTGGTCTCCAGCAGCTGCACGGTCTCCGCCTCGCGCAGTCCACGCGCGCGTACCACCTTGTCGGTGAGCCGGCCGTAGAAGGCGGCGGCCGACTCGGTGCACGCGGGCGTGAGGCCGCCGATGACCTTGGGCGTGCCGGCGGGGGTGTGGTCGCGGTTGCCGGGGTCGACCCGGCTGGGCGAGTAGGCGAGGTGGAAGTCGCGGCCGGCGCGCAGCCCGGAGCCCTTCTCCAGCAGGGGGCGCAGGAAGTCCTCCGTGGTGCCGGGCAGCACCGGCGACTCCAGGATGACCGTGGTGTGCGGGCGCAGCCGCTCGGCGAGGGCGCGGGCGGCCGCCTCCACCTGGCCGAGGTCGAGTCCGCCGTCGGCGCCGCGCGGGGTCGGCGCGCAGATCACCGCGGTGCGCACCCGCCCGAGCTGGGCCGGGTCGGTGCCGGGCCGGAATCCGCCCGAGTGCATCCGGCGCAGCTCGGCGGGGCTGAGCGAGCCCGCCTCGGGTCCGGTGGCGTAGCCGATGGTGGAGATGCCTGCGGCGACTGCGGCCTGGGCGAGCGGCAAGCCGTAGGGGCCGAGTCCGATGACGGCGAGGTCTGCGGGCATGGCGTGGGCCGTCCTTCCCGATAGCCGAAGCGGGACAGTTGCGCAACCGCTGTGGACGAGATGAGCGCGTGCGATGCCAGGCTAGATACACATATGACTGTTATGTGTGATTGTGTTCGTGTGTCTTCCGAGGGGTTGTGCGCGAGTTGTCCACAGGTTCGGCTGCCGTGGTGGCTGAAGTCGGGCGATCCGGTCAGAATTTGGGCATGGGGAGGGGATGGACCGGGCTTCGCCCACCGGGTGCGGCCGACGCGAGCGAGTCTGCGACAGCGGGAGGCAGCGTGAGGACAGCGACTCTGGGCCCGGCACAGCGCGCCGAGGCACTGGCGGCGATGGCGGAGCGGGAGCTGGACGTGCTGGTGATCGGCGCCGGAGTGGTCGGCGCCGGCACCGCGCTGGACGCCGTCACCCGCGGCCTGTCCACCGGTCTGGTGGAGGCCCGCGACTGGGCGTCGGGCACCTCCAGCCGGTCCAGCAAGCTGATACACGGCGGTCTGCGCTATCTGGAGATGCTGGACTTCACGCTCGTCCGCGAGGCCCTGAAGGAGCGCGGCCTGCTCCTGGAGCGGCTCGCCCCGCACCTGGTCAAGCCGGTGCCGTTCCTGTACCCGCTGCAGCACAAGGGCTGGGAGCGGCTGTACGCGGGCTCGGGCGTGGCCCTGTACGACGCGATGTCCATGGCGCGCGGACACGGCCGTGGCCTGCCCCTGCACCGCCACCTGAGCCACCGCCAGGCCCTGCGGGTCGCCCCCTGCCTGAAGAAGGACGCCCTGGTCGGCGCCCTGCAGTACTACGACGCCCAGATGGACGACGCCCGTTTCACGGCCACCCTGGTGCGCACGGCGGCGTCGTACGGCGCGAAGGTGGCCAACCGCGCGCGTGTGACCGGGTTCCTGCGCGAGGGCGAGCGGGTGGTCGGCGCCCGGGTGCGGGACGTGGAGGGCGGCGGGGAGTACGAGATCCGCGCCAAGCAGGTCGTCAACGCCACCGGCGTGTGGACCGACGACACCCAGGCCATGGTGGGGGAGCGCGGCCAGTTCCACGTCCGCGCGTCCAAGGGCATCCACCTGGTCGTGCCCAAGGACCGCATCCACTCCTCGACCGGCCTGATCCTGCGCACCGAGAAGTCCGTCCTCTTCGTGATCCCCTGGGGCCGGCACTGGATCATCGGCACCACCGACACCGACTGGAACCTGGACAAGGCCCATCCGGCCGCGTCCAGCGCCGACATCGACTACCTGCTGGAGCACGTCAACTCGGTGCTCGCGGTGCCCCTCGGCCGCGACGACGTGGAGGGTGTGTACGCCGGGCTGCGCCCGCTGCTCGCCGGCGAGTCCGACGCCACCAGCAAGCTGTCCCGGGAACACACGGTCGCCCACCCGGCGCCGGGCCTCGTGGTCGTGGCGGGCGGCAAGTACACCACCTACCGGGTGATGGCCAAGGACGCGGTCGACGAGGCGGTGCACGGCCTGGACATGCGGGTCGCCGACTGCGTGACGGAGGAGACCCCGCTGC
This sequence comes from Streptomyces sp. NPDC007189, assembly GCF_040703635.1. Taxonomy (NCBI): domain Bacteria; kingdom Bacillati; phylum Actinomycetota; class Actinomycetes; order Kitasatosporales; family Streptomycetaceae; genus Streptomyces; species Streptomyces sp. NPDC007189. Next base: position 550,241 of record NZ_JBEYEY010000001.1, on the reverse strand, counting down.
TGGGCGCGGAGGGCTACCACGCGCTGTGGAACGCGCGCGCCCGGATCGCCGCCCGCACCGGACTGCACGTGGCCCGCGTGGAACACCTGCTGAACCGGTACGGCTCCCTGGCCGAGGAGGTCCTGGACCTCATCGCCGCCGACCCCGCCCTCGGTGAACCGCTGCAGGCCGCCGACGACTATCTGCGCGCCGAAGTGGTGTACGCCGCCTCGCACGAGGGCGCCCGGCACCTGGACGACGTCCTCACCCGCCGCACCCGCATCTCCATCGAGACCTTCGACCGGGGCACCCGCAGCGCCCGCGAGGCGGCCGAGCTGATGGCGCCGGTCCTCGGCTGGGACAAGGACCAGATAGAGCGCGAGGTCCAGCACTACGAGAAACGGGTGGAGGCCGAGCGCGAGTCCCAGCGCCAGCCGGACGACCTCACGGCGGACGCGGCGCGGCTGGGCGCCCCGGACATCGTGCCGCTGTAGCGACACAGGGCTGGGCGGAACCCTTGCGGGCCGCCCCGGCGGCAGCGCCTGATACGGCGTCAACCTGCCGTTTCCTCCGCTCTTGCAGCCCCTCGTCCCGATAGGCGGAACGGTCGCTTCCGGGGGGTTTCCGGTGCGCGGGGCCGGGGCCGCGATCAGGGGCACCCTGGGCGCTCGGCACTTGGCGGGTGAGAGACAATGGAGGCTCTGTCAGGGCGGGTTGTATGAGGGGACGCATGTCGGAGGCGGAGCGGGCGGGGACATCTCGTCAGGGGACTCGTCAGGACAAGAGCGAGCGCCGTCTTCTCGCCGGGCGGTACCGGCTGGGAGACGTGCTGGGCCGGGGCGGGATGGGCACGGTCTGGCGCGCCGAGGACGAGACCCTGGGCCGGACGGTCGCCGTCAAGGAGCTGCGGTTCCCGTCGAACATCGACGAGGAGGAGAAGCGGCGCCTGATCACGCGCACCCTGCGCGAGGCCAAGGCGATCGCCCGGATCCGCAACAACAGCGCGGTGACGGTGTTCGACGTGGTCGACGAGGACGACCGGCCGTGGATCGTCATGGAGCTGGTGGAGGGCAAGTCCCTCGCCGAGGTCATCCGCGAGGACGGCCTGCTGGAGCCGAGGCGCGCCGCCGAGGTGGGGCTCGCCATCCTCGACGTGCTGCGCTCCGCGCACCGCCAGGGCATCCTGCACCGGGACGTGAAGCCGTCCAACGTGCTCATCGCCGAGGACGGCCGGGTCGTGCTCACCGACTTCGGCATCGCGCAGGTCGAGGGCGACCCCTCCATCACCTCAACCGGCATGCTCGTCGGCGCCCCCTCCTACATCTCCCCCGAGCGCGCCCGCGGCCACAAGCCGGGCCCCGCGGCCGACCTGTGGTCGCTGGGCGGCCTGCTGTACGCGGCGGTCGAGGGCGTGCCCCCGTACGACAAGGGCTCGGCGATCGCCACGCTCACCGCGGTGATGACCGAACCCCTGGAGGAGCCCAAGAACGCGGGCCCGCTCAAGGACGTCATCTACGGCCTGCTCACCAAGGACCCGGCCAAGCGGCTCGACGACGCCGGGGCCCGGGCGATGCTCAACGCGGTGATCCACGCGCCCGAGCCGCAGCCGCTGGACGCCACGCGGGTGGTGCCGCTGCCGGCGCAGCCCGGGCCGGCCGAAGACGGGCGGGGCGTGGCCAAGCGGGGCGAGGACCCCGCGGATAAGCTGCGCGGCGCGCTGCGCGCGGTCCGCAAGGCGGCCGGCGCGGCCGGCGCGGCGGCGTCGGCCCGGACGAAGAGCGGCGCGGACACGGCCGCCGCGCGTGCCGGTGCGGCGGCGGCTCCGGGAGGCATCGCCGCCGGGGCACGACCCGGCACCCCGGGCGGGACGCGGCCGGTCTCCTCCGGCAGCCCCGGCCCCGGCGCCGTCTCCGGAAGCGCCGGAACCGCCGGTCGGCAGGGCGGCCCGGCCGCCGGTGCCGCCGCCGTGCCGAACTCCAGCGCGAACAAGCCCAGTTCCGGCTGGCCGGTGGTGCCGCCGCCGGACCTCGACCTGCCGCCGCGCCCGGTGCCCAGAGCGCCGCTGACCGACGTGGTGCCCCGGCGCACCCTGGTGATCATCGCCGTGGTGATCGTCCTGGCCGTGCTCGGCACCGTCCTGGCCTTCGCCTTCGGCGGCGGCGACAAGGGCGGTAAGAGCGGCGGGGCCAAGGCGGCGGCGAGCATCAGCGCGTCCACCGAGCGGGACAAGAGCGACAGGGCGACGGGCGGCGCGGCCCGCACGGGCGGGGCGAACCCGTCGCCGGGCGGCGCCGGTTCGGCGTCGGGCACCGCCGTCGACGCGAGCGCGTCCACCGGCGCCACCGCCTCGACCGGCGCCTCCGGTGCCCAGGGCGGCACCAGCGCGCCGGTGGTGTCGACCCGCAAGGGCGGCCAGGGGTACTCGATCGGGCTGCCCAAGGGATGGTCGTACCGGTCCACGGGCAGTGCGGGCGACCGCTACACGGGCCCCGACGGGCAGAAGCTGCTCATCGGCTGGACCGGCAGCCCCAAGAGCGACCCGGTGGCGGACTGGGAGAACCAGGAGCACGCCATGGTGCGCGCCCAGTACCACCGCGTCCGCATCGAGAAGGTGGACTACCGCGACTGGAACACGGCCGACTGGGAGTTCACCTATGTCGACGGCGGCACCGAGTACCGCACCATCGACCGCGGGTTCGTGGTGGGCGGCCACCTCGGTTACGGACTGATGTACACCGCGAAGGCGGCGGACTGGGACAGCGCGCTGCGCAAGGACACCTGGAAGACGCTCACCGGCTCCTTCAAGCCCAAGTCGTAGACGGCGGACGCCGGTTTGGGGCGTGAGAATCCGTCATCCACTCCGTGCGGGTTGTCTCCGGCACGTATCGTGAATGGTTGCGGACCGTACGCAGCCGGAAGCGTGTGCGAAACGGGCCGCGAGGCGAACGGATGTGACCGACCGGGCGGCCGGGGGAGGCAACGTGGAGGACTACGCGGGCCGGGTGCTCGCCGACCGCTACCGCCTGCCGTTGCCGCCGTCCGACGAGTACGAACTCACCGAGACCCGCGCCTTCGACACCTACAGCGGCCAGGAAGTGCTGGTCCGTCAGGTGCCGTTGCCGGAGGTCGTCGAGGCGGAGGTGCTGGACGCCGAGGGACTGCCCGAGGGCTTCACCGCACGTGAGCGCGGGGCCGGTGTCGGGGCCGGGGCGCGGCGGACGGCGGACGCCCGGACCGCCACCCGGCGGCCCGCCGACCCCGCCGTGCGGCGGGCCGTCGAGGCCGCGCAGGCGGCGGCCCGCATCCCCGACCATCCGCGCCTGGACCAGGTCTTCGACGTGTTCGCCGAGGGCGGGTCGCTGTGGATCGTCAGCGAGCTGGTGGCCGCACGCCCGCTGGCCGCGCTGCTCGCCGAGCAGCCGCTGTCGCCGTACCGGGCGGCGGAGGTCGCCGCCGACGTGCTCATGGCGCTGAGGGTCCTGCACGCCCACGGCTGGGTGCACCGCAACATCACCCCGCGCACGGTGCTGGTCTGCGACGACGGCCGGGTGATGCTGACCGGCCTCGCCGTCGGCGCCGCGGAGGAGGCGCTGTGCGGGTACGACCCGGTGCCGGCCCAGGACGGTACGGCGGGCGGCGCGCCCGGCGCGGTGGCCGGAGGACCGGGGCCGGGGCCGCAGGGCGCCCGCTCCGGCTCGGGCGCTGAGCCGGCGCCGTTCGAGGGGGGCCGGGGGGAGGCCCTCGGCCTGGAGGGCCGCCCGGGCGGTGTGCCCGGCGCGGCGACCGACGGTGTGACCGGCGGGGCGACCGGCGGGTCGACCGGAGTGGCCTCCGGGGCCCCCACGCAAGTCCCCTCCCAAGCCCCCGCCGGAGTCCAGGCCCACGTCCCTTCCGCGGACGTCGATCCCGAGGCCGCGCGGCGGGCCGCGATCCAGGCGAGGGCGGCCGGCGGGCTGCCGGTGCCGGTGGCCGACGGCGTGTCCGGCGGCAGCGGTGCGCCCGGCCCGGCGGGGCAGGGGCAGCCGGCGAACGGCGCGGACATCCGTGCCGCGCGCGCCGGGGCCATCGCCGCGTACCGCGCGGGCGCGCGTGCCGCCGCGCGGGTGCAGGAGGCCCGGCAGAACGGGCGCGCCGCCCTGCCCGCCGCCAGGCCGCCCGCCGAGGGCGACACCGGCGCCGAGGGTACGGCGCGGCCGGAGTACCCCGGCCGGCCGGACACCACCACGCCGCTCGGTCGGATCGCCGACCCCTACGGAGTGCGGGGCGCCCCCTGGCACGGCGCATCCCCACGCCCTGGCGTCCCCTCCCCGCACCCCGGTGCCCCCGACGCCTCCCCACCCCTGCCCAGCGGCAGCCGGCGCCCCGGCCTTCCCGCGGCACCAGAGGATCCCGGTCCCCCCTCCGTCCCCGGCCAGTCCCCGGCGCCCGACCCCACCGCCGCCGCCCCCGCGCACTGGAACGGCGCCGGAGCCCCCCTGGGCGGCGCCCGGCGTGGCGGCGGCACCGCGTTGGCCGCCGAGCGGGCGCGGCAGGTGCGGATGACCGTGGTCGGCCCGGTGACCGAGCGGTGGGCGCCGGAGCAGGCCGGACCGGTGCACGAGAACTGGCAGTTGGCGGCGCCGGTCGGGCCCGCCACCGACCTGTGGGCGCTGGGTGCGCTGCTGTTCCGGGCGGTGCAGGGACACGCGCCGTACCCGGAGGAGTCGACGGCCGAGCTGGTGCAGCTGGTGTGCGCCGAGCCGCCCGCGTTCGCCGAGGAGTGCGGCCCGCTCAGGCCGGTCGTGGAGTCGCTGCTGCGTCAGGACCCCACCGAGCGCCCGGACTTCGAGGAGCTGAGCGGCTGGCTGCGCTCGCTGGTGCGCTCCGCGCCCGAGCCGGACGCCGGCGCCCATGTCGTACCGGTGCCGCCCGCCGACCCGAGCCGGCTGCCGGTCGTCCGGCGCCGCGGGGAGCTGGTGCGGATACGGCGGCGGCGCGCACGGCTGCCCGAAACCCACCCGTCGCACGGCCGGCACAAGCGGGCCCGGGAACGCGCCCAGCGGGAGGCCCGCTCACCGCGCAGTCTCGGCCGGATCCTGCTCGTGCTGATCCTGCTGTTGCTGGCCGGCGCGATCGCGTACGCGCTGCTGTTCATGCCGAAGCAGGGCGAGAGCGGGGCCGCGGGCAGCGACCGCACCGGCAGCGCGGGGGAGGCGGGCCCCGCGCCCTCGGCCACGCACAAGCCCTCCCCGCAGCAGACCGGCACCCCCTCCGCCTCCGCCCCCGCCACCGAACCGCAGACCGGCGGCGACCCGTCCGCCGCCGACGGGTTCACCCTGCGCAAGGACCCCGAGGGCTTCACGGTCGCCGTCGCCCAGGGCTGGGGCCGCACCCCGAAGAACGGCAGCGGCGAAGTCGTCTACGCGCACGGGAACTTCGAGCTGGTCGTCGTCCCCGGGCGGGACGGCGCGTCCGCCTACGGCGGCGACCCGATGGCCTATCAGCGCGACAAGGAGCGCGAACTCCAGCCGTACCGCGACTCCAGCTGGGCCACGGCCACCGGACTGCGCACCATCGAGGTGGGCGGACGGACCATGGCCGAGGGGCAGTTCACCTGGACCGACGGCCAGGGCCGCGACCTGTTCGTGCGGAACATGGCGATCCTGCTGAACGGCCGCTACCACATCATCCAGGTGCGCGGCCCGGAGGCCCAGCGGGACCAGGTGACCCGGCTGTACGAGCAGGCGACGGCGACGTACCGCTACACGGGTTGAGCGCCGCGTATACCGGTGGGCCGCTCCTGTCCGGTTCGGGCGGCGACAAGCGTCACAGTGCTGTCACCTTGGTACCCCGCTGGTTCCCAGCGGGTGGGCCGGTCCTTAGTCTGACCCTGTCAAAAGCATTGCGGGGCAACGTGAATCAGATGCAGGGCCTGCTGATAGCGGGCCGCTACCGGCTCGCCGAATCCATCGGCAGCGGCGGCATGGGCCGGGTGTGGCGCGCCCACGACGAGGTGCTCCACCGGGCGGTCGCCGTCAAGGAGCTGACCGCCGCGCTCTACGTCTCCGACAGCGACCGGGCCGTCCTGCTCGCCCGCACCCGGGCGGAGGCCCGCGCCGCGGCGCGCATCAACCACTCCGCCGTCGTCACCGTGCACGACGTCCTCGAACACGACGGCCGCCCGTGGATCGTCATGGAACTGGTCGAGGGCAACTCGCTGGCCGACGCCGTCAAGGAGCGGGGCCGCATCGAGCCGCCGGAGGCGGCGCGCATCGGGCTGTGGGTGCTGCGGGCGCTGCGCGCCGCGCACGCCGCGGGCGTGCTGCACCGGGACGTCAAGCCCGGCAACGTGCTGCTCGGCCGCGACGGCCGGGTGCTGCTCACCGACTTCGGCATCGCCCAGATCGAGGGCGACTCCACCATCACCCGCACCGGAGAGGTCGTCGGCTCGGTCGACTACCTCGCGCCCGAGCGGGTGCGCGGCCACGATCCCGGCCCGGCCTCGGACCTGTGGGCGCTCGGCGCCACGCTCTACACGGCGGTCGAGGGCCGGTCGCCGTTCCGCCGCACCTCACCGCTGAGCACCATGCAGGCGGTCGTCGAGGAGGAGGCCGACGAGCCGCGCCACGCCGGCGCGCTCGGCCCCGTCATAGCCGCCCTGCTGCGCAAGGAGCCGGAGCGCAGGCCGAGCGCGGAGGAGGCGGCGCAGATGCTCGCCGAGGCGGCGGAGGGCCGCCGCCCGCACACGGCCCAGGCGTTCATCCCGACCCAGGGCTCGGGCCTGCACGCGGCGGGCGCGGGCAACCCGTCCGACCCGGGCTACGGCACCGCCTCCGGTGCCGCGTTCGGTCACGGCCCCACCGGCCCCACCGCCCAGGCACCCGGATACCAGCCCGCCGGAACCGCCTCCGGCTACGGCCCGGGAGCGCCGGCGGCGCCGGGCCGCTCCACGACCGGACCGACGGCCGTGGCACCCGCGCCGCAGAACCCGACGCCGGTACGGCGCCGGCGCCGGCTGCGCACCCTCGCCCTCGTCGTCGCCTTCGCGGCCGTGCTCGGCGGTGGCGCGGCGGTGGCCTTCCAGCAGTGGGGCGGCTCGCAGCAGAACACCCGGTCGGGCGGGGGCGCGGGTCCGGCCACCACCTCGCCCTCGGCGAGCGGCAGCGCCACGCCGGGCGGTACCGGGACCGTGCCCGCCGACTGGGAGGTCCACCACGACCCGCTCGGTTTCAGCCTCTCCACGCCCAAGGGCTGGAAGCGGTCGGTGGTCAAGCCCACGGGCGGCCGCAAGGACAGCCTCAAGCAGATCGACTACAGCCCCGACGGGGGCTACCACTTCGTCCGCATCGCCGTCGACACCGCGTCCGACTTCGCCGACGCCTACCACCACCAGCTGAATCTGGAAGCGCAGTTGCAGCGGCTGGTCGACTACAAGCGCGTGGCCCTGAAGCAGAACACCTACCGCGACCGCACCGGCTCGCTGTGGGAGTACACCTGGTACGCGCTGCAGAAGGACCCGCCGCACGTCGCCGGTCCGCGCCACGCGATCGAGGAGACGTACTTCGCGAGCTCCGGCACCGAGTACGCCATCTACATCTCCACGCCCGCCAAGGACTGGGCGAAGACCAGCAAGCAGTTCAGGTGGGTGCTGCAGAGCTGGCAGGAGCCGCCCGCCGGCTGACGCCCCGCCATTGGGCCACCGGGCGGGGGCCGTACGACGCCGATACGGCCGAAAACCGCTGGTCGTTCGGCCCGGCTTGGCCGATCGGCGCCCCGGAGCGCGCGGGTCCGGTGAGGCATGATGGGCCCATGGGGACCGAGGGCGCCGACTTCCGGATGATCGCGGGCCGTTACCGTCTGGAGGCACGCATCGGGCGCGGCGGCATGGGCGTCGTGTGGCGGGCCGTCGACCAGGTGCTGGGCCGGCGTGTCGCGGTCAAGGAGCTCCTCCCCGACGACTCCCTCGCCGAGGAGGACGCGCGGCGCCGCCGGGACCGCACCTTTCGTGAGGCGCGGGCCGTGGCCCAGCTGCGGCATCCGCACATCATCGTCGTGCACGACGTGGTGGAGCAGGACGAACGGCCGTACCTGGTCATGGAGTTGATCGAGGGCACCTCGCTCGCCGACCGGATCGCCCGGGACGGCCCCGTCGACGCCGCCGAGGCCGCGCGGATCGGCATCGCCCTGCTCAGCGCGGTGCGCACCGCGCACGAGGCGGGGGTGCTGCACCGGGATATCAAGCCCGCCAACGTGCTGATCGAGTCCGACACCGGCCGGGTCGTGCTCACCGACTTCGGCATCGCGCAGGTCGCGGGCGCCACCACGCTCACCGAGACCGGCTCCTTCGTCGGCTCGCCCGAATACACCGCGCCGGAGCGGATGTCCGGCGTGCGCACCGGGCCGGAGTCCGACCTGTGGTCGGTCGGGGCGCTGCTGTGCACGGTGCTCAGCGGGGAGTCGCCGTTCCGGCGCGACTCGCTCGGCGGCATCCTGCACGCCGTGGTCGCCGCCGAGATCCGGCCACCCGCCGAGGCCGGGCCGCTGCTGCCGGTCGTACGGGGCCTGCTGGAACGCGATCCCGACCGGCGGCTCGGCGCTGCGGAGGCCGAGCAGATGCTGCGGACGTACCTGGAGACCGGACGGACACCGCAGGCGGGGCCGTCGCCCGCCGCCGGCACCGCCTCCGGTCTGATGCACCGGATCGGCGGGGGCCTCACACCGAGTCGTGCGCAGAGCGCCGGTGCGCCGTACTCGCCGACCCAGCTGGACGTGCCGCACGGCACGGCGCAGCCGCCGCCCGGTTCCGGGCCGGCCGCGCAGCCCGCCCCGGCCCGGGCGCCTTCCACGCGCGGGGTGCTGGTCGCCGCCCTGCTGGTCGCCGCCCTCGCCGGGGCCGGTGTGTCGGCGGCGGCACTGCTGCTGCACCGGGACGGCGGCGGGCGCGGCGGCACCCCCGGCGGCACGCCGACCTCCCCGACGGCGGCCACGGCGACCGGGACCGGGACGAGCGCCACCGCGCCCACGACACCCTCCGCCTCCGGCCCGGCGTCCACCACGGCACGCCCGACCGCCACCGGCTCGGGCCGCACCGGCCCGCCGACCGCGCCCTCCGGTTACCGTACGTCCCGCGATCCGGCCGGCTTCTCGCTGGCCGTACCGGACGACTTCACCCGCAGCCCGCAGGGCGAGCGCGTCTTCTATCTCTCACCGGGCAGCACCTTCCGGCTCGGCGTCAAGGTCGCCGATCCCCAGCCCGGCGGTCCGCAGGGCGTGATGGAGCGCTCGGCCGCAGGCGGCCCGTCCACCAACCCCGGTTACCACGACGGCCGGATCACCCGCACCACGCACGACGGACACCCGGCCGTGCTCTGGGAGTTCACCTGGAACGGCTTCAGCGCCGCCGAGGGCCCCCGCCACACCTATGACCTGTGCTGGGAGGAGGCCGGGCGGATGTACGACGTGTGGGTGTCGGCGCCGGTCGGCAAGGTGCGCGAGGCGAAGGAGTACTTCGACGTGGCGGTCGACACCTTCCGGGCCGGTTCCTGAACGGCCGCTCGGTCACGGGTCTGTGACCGGATCGCATTCCCTGTGGCTGTGGCGGCCGGTGGCGCGATATGGATGAACCATGAGCAGTGACGGGGGAGTCGGTCACGAGACCGACGACACGACGAGTTTTGTTCTGCAACCGCCGCAGCCGCGCACGCACCCGATCCCGCAACCGGCTTCGGAACCCCATGCGCCCCTGGATCCCGGCGCCGGGCGGCTCATCGCCGGGCGCTACCGGCTGCTCGGCAGGCTGGGCCACGGTGGGATGGGGACCGTGTGGCGGGCCAAGGACGAGGTGGTGGACCGCGAGGTCGCCGTCAAGGAACCCCGCATCCCGGACGACCTTCCCGAACGGGAACGCGCCAACGCCTTCGAGCGCATGCGCCGCGAGGCACGCGCGGCGGCACGGCTCGACCATCCGGCGGTGGTGAACGTCCATGACGTCGCGGTCGTCGACGGCCGGCCCTGGATCGTCATGGAGCTGGTGCACGGCCGCACCCTCGGCGACGTCCTGCGCGAGGGCACGCTGGACGCGCGGGAGGCCGCCCGGATCGGCCTGAAGGTGCTCGGCGCGCTTCAGGCGGCGCACGCCGCGGGCGTCCTGCACCGGGACGTCAAGCCCGACAACGTCCTGCTCGGCCGGTACGACCGGGTCGTCCTCACCGACTTCGGGATCGCCCGGATCGAGGGCGACACCCGGCTCACGGACACGGGCGGTTTCGTCGGCTCCCCGGAGTACATCGCGCCGGAGCGGGTGCTGGGCCGGCGGCCCGGCCCGGCGAGCGACCTGTGGTCCCTGGGCGTGCTGCTCTACACGGCCACCGAGGGCGTCTCCCCGTTCCGCCGCAGCAACACCCCGGCCACCCTGCAGTCGGTCCTCAACTCCACCCCGGCCCCGCCCGCCGCCGCCTCCGGCCCGCTGGCCGAGGTCATCGACGGACTGCTCCGCAAGGACCCCGAGCACCGGCCGGCGGCGGACCGGGTGAAGGCGCTGCTGGAGGAGGCGGCCAAGCCCCCGGCGCCGCCGGCGCCGACCCTGGCCGTCCCGACGGCCGCCCCCGCCGCCCGGCCCCGGCGCCTCGGCCGCAAGGCGTGGCTCGGCGTGGGCGCGGCACTGGTCGCGGCGGCGGTGGCGGCGTACCTGGTGCTCGCCGACCCGTTCGCGGGCCCGCTGCCCGACGGCTGGACGAAGCACCAGGTGACGCGGCTCGGCGCCACCGTCGCCGCCCCCGCGAGCTACCAGGAGATCAGGCCCGAGAAGAACGACTCCGACCAGAACTGGGTGACGTACGAGGACTTCAGCGGCGCGGTGTGGATCAGGCTGGAGCTGGCCAGGAAGTCGCAGGACACCCTGGGCGAGATCAAGAACACCGCGCGGTCCCAGATGTACGACGACGACGAGAAGTTCCGCGGCGACGGCGCATACGACCTCGACATGCCGGGCGGCGCGAAGACCCACCCGGACGACACCGCGACGTACCACGGCAAGGAGGCCGCGAAGAACACCGTCGTGTACAAGACCAGCAACGGCGACCGCCCCAGCCCGCGCGAACTGCAGATCTTCTACTACCGCACGAGCGGCGGGGACCTGTACAAGCTCACCGTCGGGTATCCGAACAAGGGCGACGTCACGGCCCGCGGCCGGCAGGTGGCCGAGGCGGCGATCGCGAACCTGGACATCGACAAGCGGTGACCCGCGACGGCCGGACTGCTTGCGCCGGCCGTGTCCCCCTTCGACAAGGGCATGGTGCTCACGGTACTCATGTGACATGAGTGGAGACGGCGAACACCCGCCCGACGCACGGCTGATCGGGGGCCGCTACCGGCTGGCCGGACGCCTCGGATCGGGTCCCACCGGAACCGTCTGGCGGGCCCGGGACGTACAGCACGAGGGCGTGCGGGTCGCCCTCAAGGAGCCGTCGCTGCCCGGCGATCCGGCCGACGACGAGGACAGCCGCCGTATCGCCCACCGCCTCTACCGGGAGGCCCGCGCCGCCGCCCGGGTGCGCCATCCCTCCGCCGTCACGGTGTACGACGTCGTCACCGAGGGCCATGTCCCGTGGATCGTCATGGAGTTGGTGGAGGGGGAGTCGCTGCGGGAGGTGCTGCGGCGCGGCCCGCTCCCGGTCCCGGAGGCCGCCCGGATCGGGCTCGCCGTCCTCGGCGCGCTGCGCGCCGCCCACGCCGTCGGCATCGTGCACCGGGACGTCAAACCGGCCAACGTGCTGCTGGAGTCCGGCACCGGGCGGGTGGTCGTCACCGACTTCGGCACCGGCGACGGGCACCCGGGAGCCGTGCCCGCCGGTTTCGCCGCCCCCGAGCGGGCCGCCGGGCCCGGCGCCGGGCCCGCCTCCGACCTGTGGTCCCTCGGCGCCCTGCTGCGCGCCGCCCTCGCGGACACGGACCCCGGCCCGCTGGGCCCCCTGCTGGACCGGCTGCACGCCGACGAGCCCGAGGCACGGCCGGGGGCGGAGGAGGTGACGGCGGCACTGCGGTCGTACCTGGGCGTCACACCCGCCGCCCCGGCGGGAACCGCCCCGGACCCCGCCCAGGCGATGCCGGCGGACACCGCCCCGGACCCCGCTCAGGCGATGCCCGCGGGAACCGCAGTCGACCCCGCCCAGGTGACGCCCGCGGGAACCGCCCCGGACCCCGCTCAGGCGACGCCGGCCGACACCGCACCCGACCCCGCCGAGGTGACGCCCGCGGGAACCGCCCCTGACCCCGCCCAGGTGACGCCCGCGGGAACCGCCCCGGCGCCCGCTCCCCCCGCTCGGCCTGGTCCGACGACCACCGCCCCCGATCCGGACGCCGCGCAGGATGCCGCTCCTGCCCCCGCTTCCGCCGCCCCCCGTCGCCGTACCCCCCGCACCACTCTCGGGATGCTGCTGGCGAGAAAAGCCGGACTCGACTGATCCTTCCGCCCGTCACCGTGCCAACACCCTGATCAGCACATTCGCCGCCAGTGATCACTGGCAGCATGTGAGCACTCGGTGAATCCCCGTTACCGACGGGTACACAAAGGCTGCGGCGCGGCATACCCTGCGCGTCATGACGGACACGCAGGCCCCGGACAGCACCGGCACCAACCCGCTCGCGCCCGCCCCCGAAGGCGTGCGCACCGCCGCCGACGTGGTCACCCCGGAACTGGTGGCCCAGCTCACCAAGGGCGTCACCGGCTCCGGCCGTACCGCCAACCACACCCCGTTCACCGGCGAGAAGCTGGCCGACCTGCCCGAGTCCACCCCCGAGGACGTACAGAAGGCCTTCGAGGCCGCTCGCGCCGCCCAGGCCGTGTGGGAGAAGACCCCGGTACGGCAGCGGGCCGCCGTCCTGCTGCGCTTCCACGACCTGGTGCTCGAGCGGCAGGCCGAGGTGCTCGACCTGATCCAGCTGGAGACCGGCAAGGCCCGGCTGCACGCGCACGAGGAGGTGCAGGCCGTCGCCGTCGCGGCCCGCCACTACGGCCGCCGGGCCGCCGCCTATCTGCGGCCCAAGCGGCACACCGGCGCCGTCCCCACGCTGACGAAGGTCACCGAGGTCCGCCACCCGCGCGGCGTCGTGGGCCAGATCGCCCCCTGGAACTACCCGCTGGAGCTGTCCGTCGGCGACGCGCTGCCCGCCTTCGTGGCCGGCAACGCGGTCGTGATGAAGCCGGACACCGAGACCTGCCTGACCGCGCTGTGGGCGCGTGACCTGCTGATCGAGGCCGGGCTGCCCGAGGGCGTCTTCCAGGTGGTGCTCGGCGACGGCCCGGTCGTCGGCCCCGAGGTCGTCAAGCACGCCGACTACGTCTCCTTCACCGGCTCCACCCGCACCGGCCGCGAGGTCGCCCAGGGCGCCGCCGCCCGCCTGGTCGGCGTCTCCCTCGAACTCGGCGGCAAGAACGCCATGCTGGTCCTCGACGACGCCGACATCGAGAAGGCCGCCGCCGGGGCCGTACGCGCCTGCTTCTCCTCCGCCGGACAGCTCTGCATCTCCATCGAGCGGCTCTACGTCCACGAGTCGGTCGCCGACGCCTTCCTGGAGCGCTTCGCCGCCCGCACCAGGGCCATGCGGCTCGGCAACTGCCTCGCCTACGGCGCCGACATGGGCTCGCTGGTCGGCGAACGCCAGCTGAAGACCGTCCAGCGGCATGTCGAGGAGGCCGTCGCGAAGGGCGCGAAGGTGATCGCGGGCGGCGTCGCCCGGCCGGACATCGGCCCGTACTTCTTCGAGCCGACCATCCTGGACGGCGTCGAGAGCTCCATGTCCGTGTGCGAGGAGGAGACCTTCGGGCCGGTCGTCTCGATCTACCGGTTCAAGAGCGACGACGAGGCGGTCGAGCGCGCCAACGCCACGCCGTACGGACTCAACGCCTCCGTCTGGACCAGGAGCGCCCGGCGCGGCCGGGAGATCGCCGCCCGGCTGCGCACCGGCACGGTCAACGTCAACGAGGGCTACGCGCCCGCCTACGGCAGCGTGCAGTCCCCGATGGGCGGCATGAAGGACTCCGGCCTCGGCCGCCGCCACGGCTCCGAGGGCATCCTCAAGTACACGGAGGCGCAGACGGTGGCCCAGCAGCGGCTGCTGCCGATGGCGCCTTCCCTGGGCATGACGGACGAGGGCTACGCCCGCTTCATGAGCACGAGCCTGCGGCTGATGAAGGCGTTCCGCTTCCGCTAGAAGTCCCCGTCTCCCGCTGGAAGCCCCCGCTTCCGCTGGAAGTCCCCCGTCCGCCAACCCCGTTCGCAAAACCCCCCGTTCTCAACGAGGAGAGCACGTGTCGCAGGAGAAGTCTGTCCAGACCCGGGACGAGGACGGGTACGACTACGACGTCATCGTGGTCGGTTCGGGGTTCGGCGGTTCGGTGTCCGCCCTGCGCCTGACCGAGAAGGGATACCGGGTCGGCGTGCTCGAAGCGGGCCGCCGTTTCACCCGCGACTCCCTGCCGAAGAACTCGTGGGACCTGAAGAACTACCTGTGGGCCCCGAAGCTCGGCATGTTCGGCATCCAGCGCATCCATCTGCTGGGCAACGTGATGGTGCTGGCCGGCGCGGGCGTCGGCGGCGGCTCGCTCAACTACGCCAACACCCTCTACGTCCCGCCGAAGGCCTTCTTCGACGACCCCCAGTGGCGGGACATCACCGACTGGCAGGAGGAGCTGAAGCCGTACTACGACCAGGCCCAGCGCATGCTCGGCGTACGGATCAACCCGACGATGACGCCCTCCGACGTGCACCTGAAGGCGGCGGCCGAGCGGATGGGCGTCGGCGACACCTTCCATCTCGCCCCGGTCGGCGTCTTCTTCGGCGACGGCAAGGACGCGGACGGCAAGACGAAGGCCCGGCCCGGCGAGCAGGTGAACGACCCGTACTTCGGCGGCGCCGGCCCGGCCCGGAACGCCTGCACCGAGTGCGGCGAGTGCATGACCGGCTGCCGGCACGGCGCGAAGAACACCCTGAACGAGAACTACCTCTACCTCGCCGAGAAGGCGGGCGCGGTGGTCCACCCCATGACGACGGTGGTGTCCGTCACGGACGACTCGCGGGGCGGGTACGCGGTGGCCACCCTGCCGACGGACCGGAAGAAGAAGGGCGAGGGCCGGCTCTTCACCGCGCGCCGGGTCGTCCTCGCGGCCGGCACCTACGGCACGCAGACCCTGCTGCACCGGATGAAGACGGGCGGCCAGCTGCCGTACCTGTCCCCGCGGCTCGGCGACCTGACCCGCACCAACTCCGAGGCGCTGGTCGGCGCGCAGACCGACAACCGCCGCTACCGCAAGGCGACCGGCGAGCCGAGGGCCGACTTCACGCGCGGCGTCGCGATCACGTCGTCCATCCACCCCGACGAGAACACCCACATCGAGCCGGTCCGCTACGGCAAGGGCTCGAACTCCATGGGCGGTCTGTCGATCCTCCAGGTGCCCTACGCCGAGGGCTCCTCCCGCGCGCTGGCCTGGCTGGCGAACGCGGCCCGGCACCCGCTGCTGGTGCTGCGCTCCCTGTCCAACCGGCGCTGGTCCGAGCGGACCATCATCGGCCTGGTCATGCAGTCGCTGGACAACTCCCTGACGACGTACCTGAAGCCGGACGGCGTCGGCAAGGGGCTGCTGACCGCACGCCAGGGCCACGGCGCCCCGAACCCCAAGCAGATCAAGGCCGCGACCGAGGCCGCCTCCGCGCTGGCCGCCGAGATCAACGGCTTCGCCGGCAGCAACGTCGGCGAGCTGATGGGCACCCCGCTCACCGCGCACTTCCTCGGCGGCTGCCCCATCGGCGACTCCCCGGAGACCGGCGTGATCGACCCGTACCACCGGCTGTACGGCCACCCCGGCATCTCCGTCGTGGACGGCGCCGCCGTCTCGGCGAACCTGGGCGTGAACCCCTCGCTGACGATCACCGCACAGGCCGAGCGCGCCATGTCCTTCTGGCCGAACAAGGGGGAGGAGGACCCGCGGCCGGCGCAGGGCGCGGCGTACGAGCGGCTGAAGCCGGTGGAGCCGCAGGCCCCGGCGGTTCCGGCGGAGGCGTTCGGCGCGCTGCGGCTGCCGTTCCTGGGGATGCCGGCCGTACCGCCGAAGAAGCAAGCGAAGAAGTAAGCGAAGAAAGAAGAAGGCGTACGAAGAGGCAGAGGGACCTGCATCCCCCTCCGAAGGCAGGTCCCTCTTGCCGGTCTGTCGATCCGGCCGGTCTCGCTCAAGATCCGGCCGGATTGTTGATTCGGCAGGTTTGATCGGCGAGGGCCGCGAAGGGTTGCCCCGGCGCACGGAATATTCATGTGGCGTGAGTCACAGGCACACGGGGCGGCCGTCGGCGCGCGCAGGGAGGGCCGTCAGCGCGTCGGAGGGCCCCGGGGCATGACGAAGGGCCCCGCGGGACGGAGAGACCGCGGGGCCCTTCTGATGGTCAGCACCGGCGTCAGGGCAGCGCCGGTGCCTGGGGAGCGGCGCCGGGGGGATGCGCCGCTGGTTCATTGGTCCCGCCTCAGGGGAGGCGGACGGTGCAGCAATGCCGTGATCGGCGCGGGGACCCGGCGGGTGACCCGGCACTGGTGCGTCTGTGCAGTTTTCCGCCGGCCGGCCCCGGGCGTCCCCGGAGCCGGCCGTTCTCTTGGTGACCGGGCTGCTGTCCCCTGCCGTCCGGTCACTTCCCTGGAGCGAGGTCCCACGGCGTACGGCACGACCCGTACGCCTCATCGCTCCAGCGAGCCACGCGTGGTTCTGTCGGGCCCGCCCCTGGCTGGCACGGACACCCCGCTCAACGAAGCGCCGCGGGGGCCGGTCACGCGCCGTACGGGTGAGACGGCGTTCGAACACGGATGCGACGCGGATGCGCATCGGACGCTGCTCAGATGCGGCCCCGGCACAGCTCCAGCAGGGTCATGGCGAGGGTCGTGCCCGGCTTGCCCAGGGCCTCCCGGTAGCGGCCGAGGATCTCCATCTCGCGGGAGAGGTTCACCCGGCGTCCGCCGGCGGCGATGCGGGTCTGCTGGACGACGGCGGAGACGGCCATCCGCTCCTGGATGAGGCCGATGATCCGGTCGTCGAGCACGTCGATGCGCTCACGGGCGCCGGCGATGGTCTCCTCCGGAGTGGCGGTCTCTTCCGGGGTCGTGGTGGTCATGTCGGGGCTCCTGGTGAAGGTGGCGGTGACGCCCCGGAACGGCAGGACCCGGAAAACGACAGGCGCCCCGGGCCTTGTCGGCCCGGGGCGCCTGGGAAGTCGCTTGGCTGTTCGCTCAAGCAGCACGACCATGGCAGCCGGCGGGCCGGGTGCCATAGGTAAAGACGAAGGTCGTGTGCTGAAGCATGGGCACAGTATGCCACGGCGAGGTCCGGGCCGGTCACGACGTCCGGGCCTGCCTCGAAGTCCAGGGGAAGGCTTTGCGTCGGCCCCGCTAAACTCGTTAGCACAGACCCCCGCCCGACCACCAGAAGGCACCCCGTGTCATCAGCGACTCCCACTGCCGCCACCCCGGACACCGTCCTGGTCGTCGACTTCGGCGCGCAGTACGCCCAGCTCATCGCCCGTCGCGTCCGCGAGGCGCGGGTCTACAGCGAGATCGTGCCGAGCACCATGCCGGTGAAGGAGATGCTCGCCAAGAAGCCCGCGGCGATCATCCTCTCCGGCGGCCCCTCGTCCGTGTACGAGGAGGGCGCCCCCCGTCTCGACCGCGAGATCTTCGAGGCCGGCGTCCCCGTCTTCGGCATGTGCTACGGCTTCCAGCTGATGGCGCAGGTCCTCGGCGGCACGGTCGACAACACCGGCGCCCGCGAGTACGGCCGTACCGACCTGCACGTCTCGAAGAACTCCTCCACCCTCTTCGAGGGCACCCCGGACGAGCAGCACGTGTGGATGTCGCACGGCGACGCCTGCTCCGCCGCCCCCGCGGGCTTCGCGGTCACCGCGTCCACGGACGTCGTCCCGGTCGCCGCCTTCGAGAACGACGACAAGAAGCTGTACGGCGTCCAGTACCACCCCGAGGTCATGCACTCCACGCACGGCCAGCAGGTGCTGGAGCACTTCCTGTACCGCGGCGCGGGTCTGAAGCCGACCTGGACCACGGGCAACGTGATCGAGGAGCAGGTCGAGGCCATCCGCGCGCAGGTCGGCGACAAGCGCGCGATCTGCGGCCTGTCCGGCGGCGTGGACTCCGCCGTGGCCGCCGCGCTCGTCGCGCGCGCCATCGGCGACCAGCTGACCTGCGTGTACGTCGACCACGGCCTGATGCGCAAGGGCGAGACCGAGCAGGTCGAGAAGGACTTCGTGGCCGCGACCGGCGTCAAGCTGGTCGTCGTGGACGCCGAGGAGCGCTTCCTGACCGCTCTCAAGGGCGTCTCGGACCCCGAGGAGAAGCGCAAGATCATCGGCCGTGAGTTCATCCGCGTCTTCGAGCAGGCGCAGGCGGACATCATCGCCGACGAGGGCCCGGCCGTGGAGTTCCTGGTCCAGGGCACCCTCTACCCCGACGTGGTCGAGTCCGGCGGGGGCACCGGCACCGCCAACATCAAGTCCCACCACAACGTCGGCGGCCTGCCCGAGGACCTCGAGTTCAAGCTGATCGAGCCGCTGCGCAAGCTGTTCAAGGACGAGGTCCGGATGGTCGGCCAGGAGCTGGGCCTGCCGGAGGAGATCGTCCAGCGCCAGCCGTTCCCGGGCCCGGGTCTCGGCATCCGCATCGTCGGCGAGGTCACCAAGGAGCGCCTGGACCTGCTGCGCGAGGCCGACGCGATCGCCCGCGAGGAGCTGACCGCGGCCGGCCTCGACCGGGACATCTGGCAGTGCCCGGTGGTCCTGCTCGCCGACGTCCGCTCGGTCGGCGTCCAGGGCGACGGCCGCACCTACGGCCACCCGATCGTGCTGCGCCCGGTGTCCTCCGAGGACGCCATGACCGCCGACTGGTCCCGGCTGCCGTACGACGTGCTGGCCCGCATCTCGACCCGGATCACCAACGAGGTCCGGGACGTCAACCGCGTCGTCCTCGACGTGACCTCCAAGCCGCCGGGGACCATCGAGTGGGAGTAGGCCCCGGGCGCGTGTGATCAGGTGCGCCTGATCGTGCGCACGGGTTCGCCGGGCGTCCAGACCTGGACGACCAGATAGCGGTCGTCCTCGACGCAGGTCCGCACGACCTCCGTCAGCTCGGCACGGAAGAGGTGGAACGGCTCCGGCGGTTCCACCTCTTTCGCATAACCGGACTTCCGCTCGCCCCCGACCTCGTGCGCCCGCCCCGCGATGCGCACGTCACCGCCGCCCATGTCCGTGCCCTCGCCCGGGTTCGCCTGGAGCGCGAAGCGCGGATCGCGGCGCAGGTCTAGGGCCTTGAGCGAGTCCGCCATCATGCCGAGCCACAGCTCGCCGCCGCGGAAGTCGGCCTCCAGGCCACTGGTACGCGGTGAGCCGTCCTTGCGGAGGGTGGCGAGGACATGGTGGCGGAACGCGCGGAAGCGCTGCTCGACGAGTGCGGCCAGCTCGGGTTCGGCGGTGGTGAAGGCCGCCCAGTTCGCAGGAATCATGGGAGCAGTGTCAACGGCAAACCGGACATCCTCTGTCGTGTATTCGTCGCGTACGTCATCTTTACAAAACAGACCTGCCCTTTTGCACTGACCGACGGTAACTTCCGGCGCGTACAGCAATTCCAGCGCTGGAGGACCTATGCACGGGCCCACCCCGCCCCTGCCGCTGCCCACCGACCAGCTGCGGTTCGCCATGCCGCCGATGTTCGAGTCGGTCGAGGACGAGCGCCGGCACCGCAAGGAGCGGCTCGCCGGCGCCCTGCGGATCTTCGGGCGGGCCGGGCTCGAGGACGGGGTCTCCGGGCACATCACCGCCCGCGACCCGGAGTTCTCCGACTGCTTCTGGGTCAACCCGTTCGGAATGCCCTTCCGGCACGTCACCGTCAGCGATCTCGTCCTCGCCAACCAGGACGGGCAGGTCGTCGAGGGCCGCTACCACGTCAACCAGGCCGCCTTCACCGTGCACGCCCAGGTGCACGCCGCCCGCCCGGACGTCGTCGCCGTCGCCCACTGCCACTCCGTGCACGGCCGCGCCCTGGCCGCCCTCGGCGAGCTGATCGACCCCATCACCCAGGAGAGCTGCGCCTTCTACGAGGACGTGGCCCTCTACGACGCCTACTCCGGCGTCACCGTCGACGTCGAGGAGGGCCGCCGCATCGCCGGGGCGCTCGGCTCCCGCAAGGCGCTCGTGCTGCGCAACCACGGGCTGCTCACCGTCGGCGACTCGGTGGACGCCGCCGCCTGGTGGTTCCTGTCCATGGAGAAGTCCTCCCAGGTGCAGCTGACGGCGAAGGCGGCCGGCCGCCCCGTCCTCATCGACCACAAGCTGGCCGTCGCCACCCGGGAACAGCTCGGCGGCGACCTGGTGGCCTGGATCAACTACCAGCCCCTGTGGCAGGACATCAGCCGCAGCGAACCCGACCTGCTCAGCTGAGCCCCGCCGGCCCCCTGGTCCGCCTCCAGCGGGAAATTCTCGCAGCCAGGTCAACACGGCGGCCCGTACTTCACCCGCCCTGACCCGGCCCGGACGTCCTGGGCGTCCGGCCGTAGGGCACAATTCGCTCTCAGCGCAGGGGAGTCGCACGGGCGGCTGGACCCTCCACCGAGGGCCCGCCGGCCGTGCCGGACGGTTGTGGGGAAGGCGGGCGCCGGTCGTGGCGGTGCAGGACGCGAGACAGGGCATGGACACCCAGGGTGTCCACGAGGGCGGCTGCACCTGCGGGGACTGTCCGCACGGCGTCCGGGAGGGACACCGGCGGGCCGTCGCCGCGTTCCTGCGCCGGCGCGACGAGTTCGCCGCCGGGCAGGGCCTGCCCGCGGCGGTGGCGCACTCGGCCTCGGCATCCCGCCAGTGGGTCTCCGAGGAACTCACCCAGCGCGCGGAGGCCGTCGCCGGACGCGGCCGCGCCCAGGGCGAGGCCTGGCTCGCCCGGCTGTGGCTGCGCACGGTGTACGTCGTGTGGGGGGCGGTCCTCGCGCTGCTGCTCGGCGAAGCACTCACCGCGGGCGGCGGCTGGTCGGGCGCCCGCACCGCTGCCCTGGCCGCCGCGCTCGTAGTCGCCGGTGTGCTCACTGCCGCCTCCTGGTTCCATCGGGCACGTGGCGGGGCGCTGGCCCCGGTGATCGGCGAGGACAACCGCATGTCCACCTCCCGTACCGTCGCCGCCTGCTGGGTGCTGTTCGTCGGCTACGCCGTCCTGCTGCTGGCCGCCCGCCTGGCCGCCGCCTCCGACCACGCCGAACGCGACGCGCTGATCTCGGGCCTCGGTCTGGCGCACGGAGCGGGTGTGGTGACCGTCCTCGCCGTGGTGTGCGGCATCGCCGTCCTGGTCCGCCGGGTGGTCGGCCTGCGCATCCAGGCCCAGCGGCTGCAGAAACTCCCGGCACACCGGCCGCGCGCCGCCGACCTGCTCACCGACGACTCCGGCCGGGGCGCCTTCACCGACATCCAGTACGTCGCGATCAGCGCCGTCGCCCTGCTCTTCGCCGCCGTACGACTGGCCCGCCGCCCCGACCAGCTGCCCGACCTGCCCTGGGGGCTGGGCGTGGTGGTGCTGATCTCGGCCGCGACCTACCTGGCCGGCAAGTACGCCGAGGGCGGCCGCCCGGTCGTCCTCTCCGTCGTGCGCGCCCGCGAACCCGGCGACCTGGACGGGCCGATCCGCACCGGCGACGACATCGAGATCCGCGGCGCCGGCTTCGTGCCGCCCGGCGCCCACAGCGCCGACCGGCTCTCCCGCATGGTGGTCCGCATCGGCAACGTCGACGTCCATGTCCCCCTGGTCCCCGTCACCGGCGGCTTCCGCAACCCCACCGACACCGTCCTCACCGTCCCCGTCCCGGTCGAGGTCGAACCCGGCGCGGTGGAGGTGCAGGTGGTCACGGCGGCGGGGGTGGCCAGCAATCGGTGCATTGTTCAGGTGACGGAGTGACGGAGTGACGGAGTGACGGAGTGACGGAGTGACGGAGTGACGGGCTGACGGGGAGGGCGAGGTGAGTGGCGGGGCGGAAGCGGTGTCCGATACCTCCCTTCTCCCTTCGGCCCCTTCTTCTGAGGAGCCGATATCCGGAAAAACGCCCGGGTTCGGATTGAACTGCGCCGCGTCGTCGTACGTATGGTCAAGTGAGGGGCGGGACGGCGGGCGAGAGGCGGCGGGCGACGATGACTCACGGTATGCGGACGGACACACACATGGACCGGCTGAACGGCCGCGGCGTGCGGGACACGGCCGCCCACTACGCCCTCCTTCCGCTGCGGATCTTCCTCGGCGTCACCTTCATCTACGCCAGCCTGGACAAACTCACCAGCAGCTCCTTCCTGAAGTCCGGCGGTGCCGGGTCCATCGGCGAGACCATGCGCTCGGCTCGCGACTCCGCCGCCATCCCGGCCCTGGTCGACCTGGCCCTGAAGGCCCCGGTCGGCTTCGGCTACGCCATCGCCCTCGGTGAACTGGTCGTCGGCATCGGCACGCTGCTCGGTCTGCTCGGCCGGCTGTCCGCGCTCGGCGGCGCGCTGATCTCGTTCAGCCTGTGGATGACGGTCAGCTGGGCGACGACCCCCTACTACTACGGCAACGACCTCATCTATTTCATGGCCTGGATCCCCCTGATCCTCGCCGGTGCCCCCTATTTCTCCGTGGACGCGGCCTGGCGCGCCCGCCGCCGACGGCATCTGGGCGGCTACTGACAGCCGACGGCCTGCCGCCCCGGCCCAGTCGCTCCGCCACCGGACACGCCGCCCGCCCATCCCAGCGCCGGGCCCATGGCCTGCTCGCCGGGGTCGCCGGCGGGAGCGGCCCGCGGGGGGTCGGGCGGGATACGGCCCGCGGGGCAGAGCGCGCGCCCGTGGGCCGTATCCTGCCCCCCCGCAACTCGCACAGCACCTCGCACCCCGCAGTTCGCACCCCGCACCTCTGGCCGGGCGCCTAGCCGCTCTCGGTGTCGCCCCGTCTGCGTATGCCCCGGGCCACCGCCGCCGTGGCACCGGCGAGGAACAGGCCGCCCACGACCAGCGGAACCACCGCGAACCACGGCGTCTCCCACAGGCCGCCCGCGTCCCCCGCGTAGACCACGCCGGTGGCGGTGAGGAAGAGCCCGGCGACCAGCTTCCCGGGCTGGAACTCATGACGCAGCACGGCTGACCTCCACCTGTCCCAGACCGACCTTGAGCGTGAGGTCCAGCGTGCCGGTGTCCTTGGCGCCCTTGGCCGGCGTCAGCGTCACGTTCCTGAGCCTGTGCGGCTGCACGTCCACGTCCTTCCTGTTGTCCCCCGGCAACCGGATGTCGCCGACACCCACCTCGATGGTCATCCGCACGGTCGCGTCCGCCGGCACGACCACCTTCAACTGCCCGGCGCCCACATGGGCGTCCGTCGCGACCGTCCGGCCCCTGCCCGGACGCACCCGGCTCAGGTCCAGCGTCCCGCGGCCGGTGCCTAGGTCGTACGCCGGCCGCACCTGCGCCGCCGCGGAGGGGCCCCAGGAGGTGTCTCTCCAGTGGGTGGTGATGTCCTTCGGCAGGGCCGCCGTCCCGGCGAGCAGGGCCGCTGTGACGATCGCCAGGAACACCGTCCCGGCTCCCGTACGTCCCAGGAACGCGCTGACCACGAGGCCCAGGCCGAACACCGCCAGCGCGCACGCCAGGCCGGTCTGCAGGCTGGTGCCCAGCGGGTGCGTGTCCCAGGTCAGCCCGGTGCCCAGGCCGCCCGCCACCAGGGCGAGCAGGAACACCCAGCCGCCTGTCCAGCGCGGGCCGCGCGGTCTCGGGGGCGCCGGGGGCCGCGGCTGTATGGAGCCCTGGTGGCCGTGGTGCGTCCAGGGGGTGGCGATGCCGACGTCGAGCACGGAGGTGACATCCCTGGCGTGGGCGTCGCCGGGCCCCCACAGATAGCCGGTGCCGCCGACATGCGTGCCGTCCTTGACGATCGGGTCCCGCCACCAGGAGGGATAGATGTCGACGACCGGCGGCGCCTGCGCCTCCGGCGGTGCGTCGGCGGCGGCCTGGGCGGCGAGCGGGTCGGGGTCGGGGGCGCCGCGGCGCCGCGACCAGTACCCGGCGGCCGCCAGCAGCAGGGAGAGCACCACGGCGAAGGCCAGCACGCCGCCGTTTCTCAGCATGGTCAGGAAGATTCCGCAGCCGACCAGGGCGAACAGCACGGCGGCGAGCGCCTGGCCGTCGACCCGGCCGGTCAGCAGCTTGCGGACCTCGTTCTCCTCCTCGTCCTCGTACGGCACCAGCAGCCAGGCGAAGCCGTAGAAGATGAGGCCGATGCCACCGGTCGCGGAGAGCACGGCCAGAGTGATCCGGAAGATCACCGGGTCCATGTCGGTGTGCCGGCCGAGGCCCGCACACACGCCCGCGATCATCTTGTGCCGGTGGTCACGCCGGAACCGCCCGGGCGCGTCGGCCGCGGTTCGCTCCTGGTCCTGGTCCTGGTCCTGGTCCTTGTCCTGCTGCGGTGCGTCGGTGCGCTGCCGGGCGCCGGCGCCGGCCGCTCCCGATGTCCTCGTCGCGGCGGACGCGGCATCCGTCGGTCCGGTGCCCGGGGCCGGGCGCGGGCCGGAGCCGGGTCCCGGACCCGTCGCGGCGTGCTCGTGATCCGTCATGCGTCCATGGTGACGGGCCCGGTGCCGCCGCGGCAGTCGGGACGACCCTGGGCGAACCCTGAAATCGGCCCCGAGACGGTCCGGGGAACCGTTCGAGCGGCGCCCGGTCGCCTCTTCGGACGTGCCCCGACCCGGCCCCGAGGAAGATCAGGGGCGTCTAGGGGCCGACCCTGATGCCTGGCCCCGCCGGGCATGTGACCATCGTTGGCATGCCGGAAGCCGCAAGCCTCCCAGTCGACGACCCGCGGCCGCCGCGCAAGCTCTACCGCAGCAGCGACGGACGCTGGCTCGGCGGAGTGGCGCGGGGCCTCGCCGGGCATCTCGGACTGCCCGTGATCTGGGTGCGGCTCGCCTTCGTCGGCCTGTTCATGGCCAACGGCCTCGGCGCCCTGCTGTATGCGGCGTTCTGGTTCTTCGTCCCGCTCGGCGTCGGCGGCGTCGGCGCCCACAAGCCGCCGACAACCGCAGACGCCGTGCCCGGCGGACGGCGCAGACTCGTGGCCCGCAAGCCGGACCGCGGGCAGATCGTCGCGCTGCTGCTCATGGTCATCGTGTCCATCGTGTTCGTGGGCAGCGTGAACCTGACCAGCGCGGCCAAGGCGTATCTGCTGCCCGCCGTCCTCGTGGCGGCCGGTGTCGCCCTCGTCTGGCGTCAGGCGGACAACGCCCGCCGGGCCCGCTGGGTCGAGGTCGGCCGACGGCGGCGCACCCTCACCCTGGTCCGCGCGGCCGCCGGCGTCGTCCTCGTCACGGCCGGTGTCTCCGCCGTGTTCTGGCTCCAGGGCTCGGCCGCCCATCTCGGCGCCGTCCTCCAGGCCGCGCTCGCCGTCCTCGTCGGCATCACCCTGCTCGCCGGCCCGTATCTGGTCCGGATGACCCAGGACCTCTCCGAGGAACGCCTGATGCGCATCCGCGCCCAGGAGCGCGCGGAGGTCGCCGCGCATGTGCACGACTCGGTGCTGCACACCCTGACCCTGATACAGCGCAACGCCGACAACGCCAACGAGGTGCGCCGCCTCGCCCGCGCCCAGGAGCGCGATCTGCGCACCTGGCTGTACAAGCCGGAGGGCACCGGCAAGGACGAGGCCGACGAGCCGGACACGGTCGCCGAGGCGGTGCGGCGCAACGCCGCCGAGGTGGAGGACAAGCACGGCGTGCCCATCGAGGTCGTCGTGGTCGGCGACTGCCCGCTGGACGAGAGGACCGGCGCGCAGATGCAGGCGGCGCGCGAGGCGATGGTGAACGCCGCCAAGTACGGTGGCGAGGGCGGCGCCGTACAGGTGTATGCCGAAGTCGAGGGGAGGACGGTCTTCGTGTCCGTGCGCGACCGGGGTCCCGGTTTCGACCTCGACTCGATACCCGCCGACCGCATGGGCGTCAGAGAATCGATCATCGGCCGCATGGAGCGCAACGGCGGCACGGCCCGGCTGCGGCCGGTGCCGGGCGGCGGCACGGAGGTCGAGCTGGAGATGGAGAGGGCGGAGAAGACGTCATGAGCGACGCGACCGAGGCGAACGGCACGGCGGGAGCCCCCGAGGCGCCCGGGACCGGGGCTGCCGACGGCGGCGCGGGCGGACGGCACGTGCGGGTGGTGCTGGTGGACGACCACCGGATGTTCCGCACCGGCGTCCAGGCCGAGATCGGGCAGACCGCGGAGACCGGCGTCGAGGTGGTCGGGGAGGCCGCGGACGTCGACCAGGCGGTCACGGTCATCACCGCGACCCGGCCCGAGGTGGTCCTCCTCGACGTCCATCTGCCGGGCGGCGGCGGGGTCGAAGTGCTGCGCCGGTGCGCGCCGTTGATGGCGGACGCCGAGCGGCCGGTCCGCTTTCTCGCGCTGTCGGTGTCGGACGCGGCGGAGGACGTGATCGGGGTGATCCGCGGCGGCGCCCGCGGCTATGTCACCAAGACCATCACCGGTACCGACCTGGTCGACTCCATCTTCCGTGTGCAGGAGGGCGACGCCGTCTTCTCCCCGCGGCTGGCCGGGTTCGTCCTGGACGCCTTCGCCTCCACCGACGCCCCGCCCGTGGACGAGGACCTGGACCGCCTCACCCAGCGCGAGCGGGAGGTGCTGCGGCTGATCGCCCGTGGCTACGCCTACAAGGAGATCGCCAAGCAGCTGTTCATCTCGGTGAAGACGGTCGAGTCCCATGTCTCGGCGGTGCTGCGCAAGCTCCAGCTGTCCAACCGGCACGAGCTGACCCGCTGGGCGACGGCCCGCCGGCTGGTCTGACCTCGTCGGGCCCCTACGGGGTCGGCCCTCAGGCCACCCGGGTCGCCCCCGCGAACGGCATCAGGTCGACCGGGGCCAGCCGGACCGGAGCCGAGGGGTTCGGGGCGTGGATGATCTGCCCGTCGCCCACATAGATGCCGACGTGGCTGACCCCGGAGTAGTAGAACACCAGGTCACCCGGCCGGAGTTCGGAGCGGGTGACGCGCCGGCCCGCGTTGATCTGGGCGTAGGTGGTGCGGGGCAGGGAGATGCCGGCGGAGCGGTAGGCGGCCTGGACCAGGCCCGAGCAGTCGAAGGCGTTCGGGCCGGCCGCGCCCCACACATAGGGGCTGCCGAGCTTGGCGTAGGCGTAGGCGATGGCCTCGGCGGCGCGCGCGTTCGGGGCCGAAGCCGACCCGGCCTGTTCCAGTGCGGCCCGGGCGTCCGAGGCCGAGCGGGAGGCGCGCCCGGGCCCGGTGCCGCCGGCGCCGGCGACCTCGGTACGCTCCCGCGGAGTGAGCCGTGCCAGCAGCCGCCGGGCCTCCGTCAGCTTGCCGGTGACGGTCTTCTTCTGCAGCCGCAGTTCGGCCTGCCGGGACCGCAGCGACGTCAGCTCGACGCGGGCGGCGCCGCGCAACTGCTCGATCTCCCGCAGCTGTTCGCGCACCCGGGACACGGCGGCGGACTCGCGGTCACCGGCCCGCTCCGCGAACGCGGCGTCGTCCAGGTACCGGTCGGGGTCGCCGGACAGGGCCAGCTGCCAGGCCGGGGCGAATCCGCCCTCGCGGTACTGCGCCGCCGCAATGGAACCGAGTGCGTCCCGGGCCGTGTTGAGCTTCTGCTGCTTGCGCGCGGTCTCGTCGCGCAGCGCGTTCAGCCGCCGCTGCGCGCTGTCCGCCTGCTCCTTGGCGCCGTCGTACTTCTCGGTCGCGGCCTCCGCCTCCTGGTACAGCTTGTCGACCTTGGCCTTCACCTGTGCCGGCGTCAGCTGCGGCTCGGCGTGTCCGGTGCCGTCGAACCCCGTCGCGGTGGCCGCGCCGGCCAGGGCGAGGGTGGCGGCCGTCCGGGCCGTATGGCCGCCGATCGAGCGTTGCCGGGGCTTGCGGTGCGCTGCCACCTGGACCGTCACGTCCTTCCATACGACTCGCAGGACCGAGGGGACCGTGTGTCCGGCGGCGGCCCGCACAGGGGGAGTGGGCCACCGCCGGACCCTTCTCGGCGGTGGTGGCCGACGGCCGCCCCTGGCCCGGGCGGCGGTGGGGAGTCGGTCACCTGGAGCAGGACGCTAGGCCTGTCTGTGACGAGCTGGTAACGCGGTGTACGGAACTGGTCCCGACGGATCGGGGAGCGACCGTATGTGACCGCATCGCCGTGCCGCGCCGGTCGCCTTCACGGAGCGTGGTGACCGAAGCGCGGAAAGCGGGACTGGCGGGAGGCGTGGGGTGCTATGGAGCGCATATATGCAAGATCGCCCATGCGGCGTACGGTCACTCGGGCCGGGGGCCGGTGACAGGACGCTGCGGGGCCCCTGGCTAGGCTCCGGCCCATGGACGCACTCATCCATCTCTTCGTCGGCCTGCACATCATCGGCATCGCCGCGCTGCTCGGCGGTTTCCTCACTCAGATGAAGGCGATGGGCCAGGGCACGGCCCGGTTTGTGCCCGGGATGCTGCACGGGGCGCTGACCATGCTGGTCACCGGCGTGGCGCTGGTCGGTCTCAACCAGGCCGACGACCACCACGTCAACACCATCAAGATCGGCGTCAAGCTGGCGTTGCTGATCGTGATCCTGGGACTGGTCTATGTGAAGCGCGACGAGGAGAAGCTCGACAAGGGGACCTTCGGGCTGGTCGGCACGCTGACCATGGCGAACATCTTCATCGCCGTCCTGTGGACCTGACGCTCACCCCGTCGCGGCAACCGCCCTGGCCAGGTCCCGCCACGCACCGCGTGTGCGTGAACACACCCGCCACGCACGCGTGGACGTCAAAACACCGGCCATCCCCGCGTGGGGATCGCGGCGAAAGCACCCACGCGCGCGCAGGGATCGGTCATGCCCGTCCGCGCGGGTGGGGATCAGGCCATGACCGCACGCGCGCACAGGGTGCGGAAAATGTCCCGTACGCGCGCGTGAGGTTCGGGAAGCGCCCGTACCCGCGC
This sequence comes from Streptomyces sp. NPDC007189, assembly GCF_040703635.1. Lineage (NCBI taxonomy): Bacteria > Bacillati > Actinomycetota > Actinomycetes > Kitasatosporales > Streptomycetaceae > Streptomyces > Streptomyces sp. NPDC007189. The sequence continues at coordinate 521,259 of NZ_JBEYEY010000001.1, read as the reverse complement.
GCGGGGCGTGAACCCGGTCAGCCGGGGCGGACCACGCTGTGGATGATCGACTCGCCGCCGTAGTAGACGGACTCCTCGCGGACGTACGCGCCCGGCTTCGGGGCGTGGATCATCATGCCGTTGCCCATGTAGACGCCGACGTGGCTGATGTCGTCGTAGAAGAAGATCAGGTCGCCCGGCCGCGCGTCGGCCAGCGAGACCGTGGTGCCCGCGTCGACCTGGTCGTACGTGGTGCGCGGAAGCGTGACGCCGGCGGCCTTCCAGGCGGCCTGGGTGAGGCCCGAGCAGTCGTAGGAGTCCGGGCCGGTGGCGCCCCACACATAGGGCTTGCCGATCTGCGCACGGGCGAAGGCGAGCGCCTTCTCGGCCTTCGTGTCGTACGAGCTGGACACCGTGGACCCGGCCGAGCCGGAAGCGGACCCCGTGGACGCGGAAGCGGACCCCGTGGACGAGGACGCGGCGGCCTGCTGCCGTGCCGCCTGCTGCTTCGCCAGCTCCGCCGCCCTGTGCGCCGCCTCCTGCTGCTTCTGCCGTTCGATGGCGGCCAGCCGAGCCTTCTCCTGGGCGGTCAGCGTGGACAGCAGCTCGCGCGCGAAGGCCAGTTTTCGCTGCACGGTGGCCTTGGCGGTCCGCAGATCGTGCTGCGATGCGTCCAGCGTTCGCAGGCTCTCGGAGGCTTGGCGCCGGTCCTTCATGGTCGCGGCCTGCTCGCCGACGTAGGCGTCGACCGCGCGCTTCTCCCGGGAGGTCAGCCGGTTCATCAGCTGGCTCTGGTCGAAGTACTCCTGCGGGTCGTTCGCGAGCAGGAAGGTGGCGGTGCCGGGAGCGGCCGTGCCGGTGCGGTACTGGGCCGCGGCGAAGGAACCCAGCTCCTCGCGCGCCTTGTTGAGGCGCTCGGTGCGCCGGGCGAGCTCGTCGCGCAGGGCGTCGACACGTCCCCGCTGTCTGCCGGTGCGCTCCTTGGCCGCGTTGTACTTCTCGGTCGCCGACTCCGCCTGGCGGTAGAGGTCGTCGACCTTCTTCTCGACCTCCTCCAGGCTGGGCTTGGCGTGATCGGTTCTCGGAGCGGCCTCGGCGGTCTGCGAGAACACGGCCATGGAGGTGAGGGCTGCGGTGGCGAGGGCGGGGCTGCGGAGGCCCGCGCCAGAGGTCCCGCCGGGGCGCGGCTTGCGGTGCGACGCCAAGGGAGGCGACTCCTTCCAATGGGCCGCCTACCGGGTTAGCTGTCGGGTTCGGGCGGTGGTTCGGAAGGGTTGCCCTACGGCGTCGTCCCCTCGGGAGTCGGCCGATTCACCCCGGGATCGGTTGGGTCCCCGGCTCCGCGCGCCGAGGGGCGCGCCGGACTCGGCGGAGGCCGCGCACGCGGCCTGACGGCAACCTAGCCAACTCGTGTGACTAGTGTGAAGGTTGGTGCGTGATATGTCCGATACATTTTTGTGATCCGACGCCTGGATCACCGCCCCGTCAGCGGGTGATTCCGCAGCGTGAGGGTCATGCCGTGCCGCCTGTGACGGTCGTCTTTCCGGGACGGCGACCGGTTGTCGGTGGCGCGCCCTAGACTCGTAGAGCGATGAGCAGCCTCTTTGACGACAGCTTCCTGGCGGACCTCCAGGCCCCTCGCGGGCACGAGGAGGAGCCCCCGCCGCCGCCCGAGGACGATCACGCTCCGGAGCCGCTTCCGGACGATCTGTTCGGCGGGAAGTTCGACGCGCCGCCGGACCGGGACACCCACTACCGCGACGGCGCCCCACGCCCCGCCCTCGACTCGGCGGCCCTGCTGCAGGGGCTGAACGACAACCAGCGCGCCGCCGTCGTGCACGCCGGCTCCCCGCTGCTCATCGTCGCCGGCGCCGGCTCCGGCAAGACCCGCGTCCTGACCCACCGCATCGCCTACCTGCTCGCCGAGCGGCACGTGCATCCGGGTCAGATCCTCGCGATCACCTTCACCAACAAGGCCGCGGGCGAGATGAAGGAGCGCGTCGAGCAGCTCGTCGGCCCGCGCGCGAACGCGATGTGGGTGATGACCTTCCACAGCGCGTGCGTGCGCATCCTGCGCCGCGAGAGCAAGAAGCTCGGCTTCACCTCCAGCTTCTCCATCTACGACGCCGCCGACAGCAAGCGCCTGATGGCCCTGGTCTGCCGCGACCTGGACCTCGACCCCAAGCGCTTCCCGCCGAAGTCGTTCAGCGCGAAGATCAGCAACCTGAAGAACGAGCTGATCGACGAGGAGGACTTCGCCGCCCAGGCCACCGACGGCTTCGAGAAGACCCTCGCCCAGGCCTACGCGCTCTACCAGTCGCGGCTGCGCGAGGCCAACGCGCTCGACTTCGACGACCTGATCATGACGACGGTCAACCTGCTGCGCGCCTTTCCGGACGTCGCCGAGCACTACCGCCGCCGCTTCCGGCACGTCCTGGTCGACGAGTACCAGGACACCAACCACGCCCAGTACGCGCTCGTCCGCGAGCTGGTGGGTACGGGCGAACACGACGAGGACACCCCGCCCGGCGAGCATGACCTCCCGCCCGCCGAGCTGTGCGTCGTCGGTGACGCGGACCAGTCGATCTACGCCTTCCGCGGCGCGACGATCCGCAACATCCTCCAGTTCGAGGAGGACTACCCGAACGCGACGACGATCCTGCTGGAGCAGAACTACCGCTCCACGCAGACCATCCTGTCCGCCGCCAACGCGGTCATCGAGCGCAACGAGTCCCGCCGCCCGAAGAACCTGTGGACCAACGCCGGCCAGGGCGCCCGCATCACCGGCTACGTCGCCGACAACGAGCACGACGAGGCGCAGTTCGTCGCCGACGAGATAGACCGCCTGGTCGACGCGGGCGAGGCCAAGTCGGGCGACGTGGCCGTGTTCTACCGGACCAACGCCCAGTCCCGTGTCTTCGAAGAGGTCTTCATCCGCGTCGGCCTGCCCTACAAGGTCGTCGGCGGCGTCCGCTTCTACGAGCGCAAGGAGGTCCGCGACGTCCTCGCCTACCTGCGCGTCCTCGCCAACCCCGAGGACTCGGTGCCGCTGCGCCGGATCCTGAACGTGCCCAAGCGGGGCATCGGCGAGCGCGCCGAGGCGATGATCGACGCCCTCGCCCAGCGCGAGAAGATCAGCTTCCCGCAGGCGCTCAAGCGCGTGGACGAGGCGTACGGCATGGCCGCGCGCTCCACCAACGCCGTCAAGCGGTTCAACACGCTCATGGAGGACCTGCGCACGATCGTGGAGTCCGGCGCCGGTCCCGCGACCGTCCTGGAAGCCGTCCTCGAACGCACCGGCTATCTCGCCGAGTTGCAGGCCTCCACCGACCCGCAGGACGAGACCCGCATCGAGAACCTCCAGGAACTCGCGGCCGTGGCCCTGGAGTTCGAGCAGGAGCGCGGCGAGGGAGAGGCCGGCACACTCGCCGACTTCCTGGAGCAGGTCGCCCTGGTGGCCGACTCCGACCAGATCCCGGACGGCGAAGAGGGCGACGGCGTCATCACGCTGATGACCCTGCACACCGCCAAGGGCCTGGAGTTCCCGGTCGTCTTCCTCACCGGCATGGAGGACGGCGTCTTCCCGCACATGCGCGCCCTCGGCCAGACCAAGGAACTGGAGGAGGAGCGCCGCCTGGCGTACGTCGGCATCACACGCGCGCGTGAGCGGCTCTACCTCACGCGCTCGGCGATGCGCAGCGCCTGGGGGCAGCCGTCGTACAACCCGCCCTCCCGCTTCCTGGAGGAGATCCCGGCCACCCATGTGGACTGGAAACGGACGGGAGCGGCGGCGCCGGTGTCCTCCGGCCCGGCCGCCGGGATCGCGGCCTCGCTGTCCTCGTCCCGCTCGCGTTCGTCCGCGTCGGGCGCGTCCGGGTTCGCCACCCGGCGCACCGCGGAGAAGCCGGTGGTCGCGCTGGCCGTCGGCGACCGGGTCACGCACGACCAGTTCGGGCTCGGCACGGTCGTCGCCGTGAAGGGCACGGGCGGGAACGCGGAGGCGACGATCGACTTCGGTGACGCCAAGCCCAAGCGGCTGCTGCTGCGGTACGCGCCGGTGGAGAAGCTCTAGACACGCGTGAGCCCCGCCGGTCGGGCGGGGCTCTGCCGTGCATTCAGGGCCGGGTCGCTCAGGTCGGGTCCAGGCCGTGGCTGCGCAGCCACGGCAGCGGGTCGATGGCCGCCCCGCCCGCGGGCCGCACCTCGAAGTGCAGGTGCGGTCCGGTGGAGTTGCCGGAGTTGCCGGAATAGGCGATCGGCTGGCCGGCCTTGACGGACGTCCCGGCGGGGACCCGGTAGCTGGACAGATGGCAGTACCAGGTCTGCGTGCCGTCCTTCGCCGTCACGATCATCATGTTGCCGTAGGCGCTGTTCCACTTGGTGGAGACGACGCCGTCGGTGGCGGCCATCACCGTGGTGCCGTACGAGACCGGGAAGTCGATGCCCGTGTGCACGGACATCCAGTTCACACCGGCCTGGCCGAAGTAGGCGCTCAGCCCCTTCTGCAGGACCGGCAGCACGAACTTGGGGCGCAGCCGCTCCTTGAGCGCGGCCGCCGCCGCGGCCTTCTTCTGCTCCAGCTCCTGCTGGTTCTTCAGGTCGATCCGCTCCTGCGTCCGGCTCGCCCGGTCGGCGAAGTCGTGGGCGCCCGCGGACAGCGTCGTCAGCTGGCTGTCCAGCTTGCTGTTGGCGACCGACGGCTTGACCGCGTGCGCGTCCGAGGCGGAGGCGGTGGTGTCCTGGCCGCCGTCGCTCAGCGCGCCGACCGAGGCGGCGGCGATCCCGGCGACCCCCATCACACAGGCCGAGGGCACGGCGACGGTCAGCAGCGCCGAGCGCTTGGCGGGCGTACGACGGCGGGAGCGCGCGGCGCCGCGCGAGCCGCCCCGGGGCGCCGGCTTCGCACCGGCCTCCTCCTGGTCCTCCAGCAGAGCGGTCGCGGCGGGCAGTTCACCGGTGGCGCCCGACTCGTCGTCAACGAAGTGCTGTTCGCCGAAGGCGGTGTCCTCGTACGGCGTGTCGTCCTCGTACGGCGCCTGCGGGAAGGCCGCGGTCGCCTGCGCCTCGCCGACCTGGTCGTAAGCGGCGGTGGTCTGCAGGCCGAACGGTTCGGCAGCGTTCTCGGGCTGGGCCGGTACGGCGTGCCCGTCGGAGTTCCACTGCGTGGCGTCGTACGTGCCCGACTCGAAGGTCTGCGTGTCCCACGCCCACTGCTGGGTCGGCTCGGCGACGCCGGACGGGCCGGGCTGCTGCCAGGCACTCGCGTCCCACTGGCCGCTGATGTCGTTGCCCGTCGCCTGCGCGGGCACCGTCCAGGCGGTGGTGTCGTAACCGCCGGTGTCGTAGGCGGCGTGCTGCTGGGCCGCGTACGGGTCGTCGTAACTCAGGCCCTGACCGGTCTGCCACTGGGTGCTGTCGTACGCGCCGGTGGTGTGCTCGCCGGGCATGCTGCCGAACAGCGGGTCCGTGGAGAACGTGCCCGTGCCGCCGGGAAAACCGCTGGCGTCGTACCCGCCGTACGTGCTGTGGTCTCCGTAAGGGGGCTGCTGGGTGCCGTACGGGGTGTCGTAGTGCGCGGCTGAGGCGTCGGAAGCCGGGGCCGGGGTGGTCATGGTCCCCGACGGGTGACGGTCGTTCACCAACTTCTCTTTCGCCTCGACAACAGGGGCTGCCAGAGCAGTGCGGCGACTGTACCCGCCGGTACCTGGGCGCGACAATCTTCAGCTGGTTTCGCGCCCGCCGGAAACGGGCATTCGGCGGTGTTTCGGGGGCGCTGGACACGAGTTTGGCCGAGAGTTCGATTACTGTTCGACGCCTGGTGACTGTTCGTCACCTGTCCGTCACGCGTCCGTCGCCGTCCGTTGCCGCGTCACGCCACCGTCAGGCCGTCGGCAATCCGGCCCCCTGGAGCCGCGGTCTCGAGGGCCTCGCGTATCCCGGCCGCGACGGCGGGGTGCACGGGCAGGGCGAGATGCCCGATGCCGGTCACCCGGACGTTCTGCGCGTCGAGATCGGGGTGCTCCAGACAGGCCGTCTCCAGCGGCACCATCACGGAGTCCAGGTCGCTCCAAAAGCTCACGAACCGCGTACGGCAGCCGGGCGCGGGCCGGGCCAGCTCCTCGATGACCTGCGAACCGGGCCGCATCTGGCGCACGATCGGATGGGCGTTGGCCAACGGCGCCGCGCTGGTTCCCGAGTGCGGTGTACCCAGCGTGACCAGGGTGCGCACCCGCAGATCGCCGCCCAGACACTGCACGTAGTAACGCGCGATCAGCCCGCCGAGGCTGTGCCCCACGATGTCCACCCGGTCGCTGCCGGTGCGCTCGCAGATCTCCTCGACATGCCGGCCGAGCAGCTCGGCGGCGGCGCGGATGTCGCAGGTCAGCGGGGAGTAGTTGAGCGAGACCACGCGCTGCCTGCCGTGCTGGGCGAGGTTGCGGCGCAGGAACACGAACACCGAGCGGTTGTCGATGAAACCGTGCAACAGGACCACCGGCGGGCCCGAGCGGACCGGCAGCTGGGCGGTGCCGTCCTGGGCCGGCAGGGCGGGGGTGCGGCGCTCCTGGGTGAGGCCGGTCGGATACAGCAGGAGATGGCCGGCCAGGATCGCGGCCTCCAGGGCGGTCGCCTTCAGCAGCGCCACGGAGATTCCAGCAATTCTGCCGGGCCACAGGCGCCGGCAGAGCGGGAGGAAGAGTGGCAGTACCCCGGTGACCTTCATGGGCCGACCTCCTGTCGGCACGCCGGAGGACGGCTCTGCCCCCCGTGTGCCCTCATGTCCCACCATGTGATTTCCCCCTCGCTGCGCGCCGTAAAACTGCCGGTTGCGGGATGCTGGAGATAACGTTCGTTCACTTGACGACGGGTGGCGGAACGCACCAAAAGTGCGGTACTTGTCGTTACGGACGGAAGCGATCGCTTCCGTGGTCGTTTGATGGAGGCAGTGATGGGTGTGGCAGCCGGTCCGATCCGCGTGGTGGTGGCCAAGCCGGGGCTCGACGGCCACGATCGCGGGGCCAAGGTCATCGCGCGTGCCCTGCGCGACGCCGGTATGGAGGTCATCTACACCGGGCTCCACCAGACGCCGGAGCAGATCGTGGACACCGCCATCCAGGAGGACGCCGACGCGATCGGCCTGTCCATCCTGTCCGGCGCGCACAACACGCTGTTCGCCGCGGTGATCGACCTGCTCAAGGAGCGCGACGCCGAGGACATCCTCGTCTTCGGCGGCGGCATCATCCCGGACGAGGACATCCCGCCGCTGAAGGAGAAGGGCGTCGCGGAGATCTTCACGCCCGGCGCGACGACCACGTCGATCGTGGAGTGGGTGCGGGAGAACGTACGCCAGCCGGCTGCCTCCGGCGGCTGAGAGGCTTCCTGCGGCGGTTGAGCGGGTGCCCTGGGCGCTCCGCTGGGCCGCGCGGTGCCAGGCCGCGTGCAGCCCGGCGCCAGGCCGCGTGCAGAGGGTGTTTCCGGTGGTTGAGTGGGTGCCTGGGGCGGTTGAGCGGGTTTTGCCGGCTGTCGAGCGGATGTCTGCGGCGGTTGAGCCGGTGGTTCGGTGAGCGGGGGTCGAGGTGCCCGGCGGTGTCGATCCGAGCACCCCGCCCGGCCTGAACGGCGCCGTCCTCAGCCCTCGGGCGGGCCGTCGGCGCCGGCCGGTGCCAGTTCGGCGGCCATCTCCGCCCTGAGCCGCAAGGTGGTCACCAGCCGCTGGAACGCCTCCGCCCAGTAGCCGCCGGCGCCCGGCGCCGCGTCCTCCCGTTCGTCGGGTATCGCCAGCAGCGCCTCCAGTCGGCCGACCTCCGCGGGATCCAGGCAGCGTTCGGCCAGACCCATCACCCCGCTGAAGCTCCACGGGTAACTGCCCGCGTCCCGCGCGATGTTGAGCGCGTCCACCACCGCGCGGCCCAGCGGAGCGGACCAGGGCACCGCGCACACCCCGAGCAGCTGGAAGGCCTCCGACAGCCCGTGCGTGGCGATGAACCCGGCCACCCACGCGGCCCGTTCCTCCGGCTCCAGGGCCACCAGCAGCTTCGCGCGCTCCGCCAGCGACACCGCGCCCGGCCCGCCGGCCTCCGGCGCCCACGGCGAACCCAGCAGCGCCCTCGACCACTCGGTGTCCCGCTGCCGTACCGCCGCCCGGCACCAGGCCGCGTGCAGCTCGTCCTGCCAGCCGTCCGCGACCGGCAGCGCCACGATCTCCCGCGCCGTCCGCCCGCCGAGCCGTACCGGCCACGTGCTCAGCGGCGCCGCCTCCACCAACTGCCCCAGCCACCATGACCGTTCCCCTCTGCCCGCGGGAGGTGTGGCCACCACACCGTCGCGCTCCATGCCGGAGTCGCACTCGAGCGGCGCTTCCACCGCGATCGCCGGCGACGGCCTGGTGCGGTCGAGGGCCACACACGCCTGGGCCCGTACGGCCATGCGCGCGGCGAGCGCCGACGCGGGCAGCGCCGACAGCAACTCGGCCGCCGTCGCCCGCACATTGCGGCTGCGGTCGCCGAGCGCCTGCTCAAGGAACGGCTCGTCGGCGGCGGACAGGCCGGTGCGCAGCGAGTCGAGGAACATCAGCCGGTCCTCCGCCCGCTCCGTCGGCCAGGTCGAGGCCAGCAGTTCCCGGGCGAGCGCGGGCGTACGGCTGCGCAGCGCGCCCAATAGAGCCACGCGCTCGGCGAACAGCCCTTCCTGCCACAGCAGGCGCACCCCTTCGGGGTCCTCGGGGCCGGGCAGTGTGGCGCCGCCGCCGGGGGACGCGCGCAGCGCGAAGCGCCAGTCCGGGTTGAGCCGGGCCAGCCACAGGGCCCGGGGGCCCGCGAACGCCAGCGCCGCCGGGCGCAGGTCCGTACGGCCCCGGGCCGCGTCCAGCAGGGCGGGCAGCGCCTGCGGCGGCGCCGCGTACCCGTGTGCGTTGGCCGCCGCGAGCCACTGCGGGAGCAGCTCCACGAGGTCCGGTGAGCTGCCCCGCCGGCCGCCTGATCCTCCGCCGGAACGGTCGGCGAGCAGCGTGGCGAGCCTGCGGGCCGCCGCGGCGGGCAGGGCCGGGCGCGGGTCCTCGGGCGCCGGTTCGGGCCGGCGTGCGGCTCGCGCGGGCCGCAGCCCGGCCCGCCGCCGTACGGTCGCCACGGCAGCCGCGTCCAGCAGCGCCAGGGGCGCCTCCCGGCTCGCCCCGGCGTACGCCACCGGGCGCCGGTCGGTACCGAGGAGGGCGGTGGTGACCAGGTCGTCCCAGGAGATCGCCGGGGCCGTGGCCCCCACGTCGGTCGAGGTCGTCCTGTCCGTCCCGTTCATCGCGTTCCCTTCCTTGCGCGTGTCCGCGGGGTGCCGGTGCTGCTCGTTCGGCGGTAGAGCGGTCGTCTTCCTTGTGCGTGTCCGAAGGGTGCAGGTGCTGTCGTTCGGGGTAGAGCGGTCGCTTCCCGTGTGTGTCCGAGGGGAGGCTCCGGTGCTGCTCGTTCGGCGGCAGAGCGGTCGCCTTCCTTGTGCGTGTCCGAAGCGTGCCGGTGCTGTCGTTCGGGGGCAGACCGGTCGTCTTCCCTGCGTGTGTCCGAGGGCTGCCGGTGCTGCCCCTTCGCGGCAGAGCGGTCAGCACAGGGGCACCGGATCGCCCGGGCCCTCCGGCCAGGCCGTGAGCGGGGTGAAGCCGCGGTGGCCGCACTCGCCGAAGACCTTGAGCGGGGCGCCGCCGGACAGGGCGACCAGCCGCCACAGGCCGGGGCGGGAGCGGGCGGCCCGGGTCAGCGGCAGGGCGGAGTCCGTGTCGGCGTCGGCCAGCTGCCACAGGTCGCCGTCCGGGACCGGTATCACCCGGTCCAGCGTCACCGGGACCGACTCCAGCCAGGGGTCGTCACGCAGGGCCGCGCCGTAGCGGGCCGCCGCCTCGGCCGTGCTCGTGCCCGGTGGGCGGAACGCGGCCGGCGCGGGCGGGGCGAACCGCTCACCCAGCGCGGAGCGGGACTGACCGCTGCCCGGATAGGCGGACAGCTCCGCGTCCAGGGCCAATCCGACCGACAGGTGCAGCTCCGGAGCCCGGCCGGCCGCGCCATAGGAGAGCAGCAGCCGGGTGTGGCCCGAGGCGGCGCCGTGCAGCCATATCCGGCGGGTCGTCAGTTTCGCGTCCACCGTGTCGTACTGGGCGAGGACCAGCCAGCGGTCGCGCACCGGCGCGCCGTCCGCCGCAGCGGGCAGGCCCAGCCGGGAGCGGACCGTGGCCGCGAGGGCGTCCGACAGCTGCGCGCGGCGCAACCAGCCCTGGTCGAGCAGGTGCAGCAGGGCGCACTCCTCCAGCAGCCGGCCCGGCCAGCCCGCACCGGATGCCGGGATAGCACCCAACTCCCTCACGCGCGCGGCGAGTCCGGGCGCCTGCGCGTCGACCATGCGGGCCGCCGTCTCGTCCCACAGGCCGTACCCCGCCTGCTCGGCCGCGGCCAGCCCGCCGCGCAGCAGGTCAGCAAGGCGCTGCTCCAGCTCGGTAGCGCCCGCGGTGACCCGCTCGGCCCGGCGCTCGGCCCGCCGCCGCGCCGCCTCCGGATCGGCCGACCCGCCCCCCGAACCCCCGTCGCCACTGGCCTGCTTGGCCTCGGTGCGTCTGCGTCTGCCCGCCAGCCACTGCTCGGCCCACTCCGGCGGCTCGGCGGACGCCGGCACCGGGCCGTCACCGCCCGCCCACAGCAGAAGCAGTCCGAGCGCGTGCTTGCACGGGAACTTACGGCTCGGGCAACTGCACTTGTACGCCGGGCCGGCCGGGTCGGCGAGATCGACCACCGTCTGGTACGGCCTGCTGCCGCTGCCCTTGCACAGCCCCCACACCGTCCCCTCTCCGCTGCCGGCCTCGGACCACGGCCCGGCCGTGCCGAGCTTGCCTCCCGCTGTGCGTGACGCGGCGTCAGGCGCCAGTGACAGCACCTGTTCCGCGGTCCAGCGCACCCCCTGCTCAGTCATGCCTCCGACGGTAGGTCCCACCACTGACAATCCGTCCGGTGCGGGCGTTTGTGCAGGTCAGAGCGATTGTCAGTGGCGTGGTGCACGGTGGATGCCAGATCCGAACCGGCCGAGCTGGAGGGGGCCTCAGCCATGACCGTGTCCATGGACGCCACGTCCGTCGAACAGAACAGCAACGCCTTGCGGCCGCACGCCGAGCACGCCTTCGCCGACGAACTCGCCGCGCTCGTCGCGCAGGACGACCGGCCGCGCCCGGCGCGATGGAAGCTGTCGCCGTGGGCGGTGGCGACGTACCTGCTCGGCGGCACCCTGCCTGACGGCACGGTGATCACACCGAAATACGTGGGTCCGCGCCGGATCATCGAGGTCGCCGTCACGACGCTCGCCACCGACCGCGCCCTGCTCCTGCTCGGCGTGCCCGGCACCGCCAAGACCTGGGTGTCGGAGCATCTGGCGGCCGCGGTCAGCGGCGACTCCACCCTGCTGGTTCAGGGCACGGCCGGCACGCCGGAGGAGGCCATCCGCTACGGCTGGAACTACGCGCAGCTGCTGGCGCACGGACCGAGCCGGAACGCCCTCGTGCCCAGCCCCGTCATGCGCGCCATGGCGGAGGGCATGACGGCCCGCGTCGAGGAACTGACGCGTATCCCGGCCGACGTGCAGGACACGCTGATCACGATCCTTTCCGAGAAGACCCTGCCGATCCCCGAGTTGGGCCAGGAAGTGCAGGCGGTGCGCGGGTTCAACCTGATCGCCACCGCCAACGACCGGGACAGAGGGGTCAACGACCTCTCCAGCGCCCTCCGCCGCCGCTTCAACACCGTGGTGCTGCCGCTGCCGGAGAGCGCCGACGCCGAGGTCGACATCGTCACCCGGCGGGTCGACCAGATCGGCCGCTCCCTCGACCTGCCGACCGCGCCCGACGGCATCGAGGAGATCCGCCGGGTCGTGACCGTCTTCCGCGAGCTGCGCGACGGCGTCACCGCCGACGGCCGCACCAAACTGAAATCGCCGAGCGGCACGCTCTCCACGGCCGAGGCGATCTCCGTGGTCACCAACGGGCTCGCCCTGTCCACGCACTTCGGCGACGGCGTGCTGCGGCCGGGCGACGTCGCCGCCGGCATCCTCGGCGCCGTCGTGCGCGATCCGGCATCCGACCGGGTCGTCTGGCAGGAGTACCTGGAGACCGTCGTCCGCGAGCGCGAGGGCTGGACGGACTTCTACCGCGCGTGCCGGGAGGTCGGCGCATGACCGACGACAGCCACCGGCCGAAGGCCTACGACTCCGGGCCGCTCCTGCTGGGCGTGCGGCACCACGGACCCGGCTCCGCCCGAGCGGTGCGCGGCGCCCTGGACTCCGCCCGGCCCGCCGCCGTCCTCATCGAGGGGCCGCCCGAGGCGGACGCGCTGATCCCGCTCGCCGCCGACCCCGGCCTGCGGCCCCCGGTCGCCCTCCTCGCCCATGCCGTGGACGAGCCGGGCCGCTCGGCGTTCTGGCCGTTCGCCGAGTTCAGCCCCGAATGGGTGGCGATCCGCTGGGCCGTGGAACACGGCGTCCCGGCCCGCTTCATCGACCTTCCGGCCACTCACACGCTGGCCTGGGAGCCGGAGGACGCCGAGGGCGGGTTCCCCGGCGACCCCGCCCGGCCCGCCGGACCCGCAGCCCAGGGGACGGAGCCGCAGCACGCCGACGCCGGCCGGGAGGGCGAGGAGAGCGGGGAGGCCGGCGCCGGGCGGAAGGGCGAGGACCGTGGGAAGGCCGGTGTCGGACGGGAGGGCGACGCCGACTGGGACGCCGACGCCGACCGGGGCACCGACGACGGCCGGGGAGCCGGCGAGCAGGTGCGGGTCGACCCGCTGGCCGTGCTCGCCGAGACCGCCGGGTACGACGATCCCGAACGCTGGTGGGAGGACGTCGTCGAGCACCGGGGCCCGGGCGAGCGGGACCCCTTCGCCCCCTTCGCAGCCCTGGAAGAGGCCATGGGCGCGCTCCGCGAGCGGTACGGCGCCGGCGGGCACTCCCGGGACCTGGTCCGCGAGGCCCACATGCGGCTCAGGCTGCGGGCCGCGCTCAAGGAGTTCGGCGACGAGGTGGCCGTCGTCTGCGGAGCCTGGCACGTGCCCGCGCTGCGCGAGAGGACCACCGTCACCGCCGACCGGGCACTGCTGAAGGGGCTGCCCAAGGTCAAGGCCGACCTGACCTGGGTGCCGTGGACGCACCGCAGGCTCGCCCGGTCCAGCGGGTACGGCGCGGGCATCGACTCGCCGGGCTGGTACGGCCATCTGTTCCACGCCCCCGACCGGCCGGTCGAGCGGTGGCTGACCAAGGTGGCGCGGCTGCTCCGGGAGGAGGACCGGATCGTGTCCTCCGCCCATGTCATCGAGGCCGTCCGGCTCGCCGACACCCTGGCGGCGCTGCGCGGCCGACCGCTGCCGGGGCTGAGCGAGACCACCGACGCCGTGCGCGCGGTGATGGGCGACGGCTCGGACGTGCCGCTGGCGCTGGTGCACGACCGGCTGGTGGTCGGGGACGTCCTCGGCGAGGTCCCGGAGTCGGCTCCCGCGGTGCCGCTCCAGCGCGACCTGGCCCGGCAGCAGCGCTCGCTGCGGCTCAAACCCGAGGCGCTGGAGCGGGAGTTGGAGCTGGACCTGCGCGGCGAGACCGACGCCGGCCGCAGCAGGCTGCTGCACCGGCTCCGGCTGCTCGGCGTCGGCTGGGGCGAGCCCGCGCGGTCACGGGGGAGCACGGGCACGTTCCGGGAGACCTGGCGGCTGCGCTGGGAGCCGGAGCTGTCGGTACGGGTAGCGGAGGCGGGGGTGTGGGGGACGACCGTGCTGGGCGCGGCGCAGGCGAAGGCCGAGGCGGACGCGACGGCCGCGGGCACCCTCGCCGACGTCACCGCCCTCGCCGAGCAGTGCCTGCTCGCCGGGCTGCCGGACGCCCTGCCCGTGGTCATGCGGGTCCTCGCCGACCGGGCCGCGCTCGACACCGACGTCGGCCATCTCGCCCGGGCCCTGCCCGCCCTGGTCCGCGCCCTGCGCTACGGCGACGTGCGCGGCACCGACACCGGCGCGCTGGCCGGCGTCGCCGCGGGCCTCGCCGAACGCGTCTTCGTCGGCCTGCCCCCGGCCTGCACCGCGCTCGACACGGACGCGGCGCAGGAGATGCGCGCCCATGTGGACGCCGTGCACACGGCGGTGAGCCTGCTGACGGAGACCCCTGCTGAAGCACACGGCGGCGCGGGACAGGGCAGAGGAACGGGGGCGGGCGCCGGTGCCGGTGCGGAGGGTGCGGACGGTCTCTTCGGCCCCGGAGCCGGGGCAGTTGCCGGTGGTGCCGTTCGCGGTGCCGGGCGAGGGGGCCTGCGGGACCGTTGGCGGGGAGTGCTGCGGACCTTGTCGTTGCGCGACACCGTGCCCGGTGTGCTGCGAGGGCGCGCGGTGCGGTTGCTGTTGGACGACGGTGAGTTGGGGTGCGAGGAGGCGGCGCGGCTGATGGGGCTGGCGCTGTCGCCGGGGACACCGCCCGCCGACGCGGCCGCCTGGATCGAGGGGTTCGTCGGCGGCGGGGGCGGGCTGCTGCTGGTGCACGACGAGCGGCTGCTCGGGCTGGTGGACAACTGGCTGACCGGGGTGTCGGCGGAGGCGTTCACCGACGTACTGCCGCTGCTGCGCCGCACGTTCGCGGCGTACGACCCGGGGGTGCGCAGAACGCTCGGTGAACTGGTCCGGCGCGGGCCCGCGTTCCGGGCGTCCGGCGGGGCAGCTCACGGCGCGGTCACACCCGGCTTCGCCACCGAACCGGACGCCGAACGCGCCGACTCCGTACTCCCGGTACTGCGCCTGCTGCTCGGACTGGAGGACCTGGTGGCTGTGATCGATGACGACAGGCGTGCGGGGGTGGGGGCATGACGGATGAGGTGAGGGTGGTGGGCGGCGTCGACACGGCGGCGGAGCGGCTGCGGCGGTGGCGGCTGGTGCTCGGCGGGGACCAGGCCGACGGCACCGGATGCGCGCTGTCCGGCAGGGACGCGTCGATGGACGGCACGCTCGCCGCGCTCTACGGCAGGAGCGACAAGTCGCAGGCAGGACGGGACCGTTCGGCGGGGCTCGGCGCCTCCGCGCCGTCCGTGGCGCGCTGGCTCGGGGACATACGCACCTACTTCCCGTCCTCCGTGGTCCAGGTCATGCAGCGCGACGCCATCGACCGGCTCGGCCTGGCCTCCCTGCTGCTGGAACCGGAGATGCTGGAAGCGGTGGAAGCGGACGTTCATCTGGTCGGCACGCTGCTCTCGCTGAACAAGGCGATGCCGGAGACGACGAGGGAGACGGCACGGGCGGTCGTGCGCAAGGTCGTCGACGACCTGGAGAAGCGGCTCGCGAACCGCACCCGGGCCACCCTCACCGGCGCCCTCGACCGCAGCGCGCGGATCGCCCGCCCCCGCCACCACGACATCGACTGGAACCGCACCATCGCGGTCAACCTCAAGCACTACCTGCCCGAGTACCGCACGGTCGTGCCCGAACGGCTCATCGGATACGGGCGGGCCGCGCGGTCCGTGAAGAAGGAGGTCGTGCTCTGCATCGACCAGTCGGGGTCGATGGCGGCGTCCGTGGTCTACGCGTCCGTGTTCGGCGCGGTCCTCGCCTCCATGCGGTCGATCAGCACCCGGCTGGTCGTCTTCGACACGGCGGTCGTCGACCTCACCGACCAGCTCGACGACCCTGTCGACGTTCTCTTCGGCACCCAACTGGGCGGCGGCACGGACATCAACCGGGCGCTGGCGTACTGCCAGTCGCAGATCACCCGGCCCGCCGAGACCGTGGTGGTGCTGATCAGCGACCTCTACGAGGGCGGCATCCGTGACGAGATGCTCAAGCGGGTGGCCGCGATGAAGGCGTCCGGAGTGCAGTTCGTGGCGCTGCTCGCCCTGTCGGACGAGGGCGCGCCGGCGTACGACCGGGAGCACGCGGCCGCGCTCGCCGCGCTGGGCGCACCCGCCTTCGCCTGTACGCCCGACCTGTTCCCCGAGGTCATGGCGGCGGCACTGGAGAAGCGACCGCTGCCGATACCGGACACGGCGTGACTCCGGCCATGAAAGAGGAGAGAAAGGGGACATGATTACCCATCGGTAACAGCGGGCTTGCGCGGCCTTGGGCGGCCCGTGCGAGGATCGGCGGAGCCCGTGTCGTACCGAGCCAGGATGTCCAGCTTCTTGATCTCCCCAGCAGCCCTCCTCGGCACCTCCGTGCGCGTGCTGCGTACGGCGGCCGGGCGACGTGCGCTCCAACTGGTGCTGCTGGTCGGCGGACTGTTCACGCTGGGTTTCCTCTGCGGCGAGCAGGCACACGCGGCCGACGGAACCCCGCTTCCGGCGCAGATGACTTCGGCCGCGGGACGTCCCGGGCCGAGCGGACACGCGGACCCGGCGCGGGCGGCACAGGTCGTCCGCGCGGCAGGGGCGGAACAGGCCGTACATGGCGCGGGTGCGGCGCAGGTCGTACATGCCGTACCTGCGGTGCAGGGGGTACCGGCGGTGCCGCCGGTGCGGACGGTCAGCGAGCCGCTCGCCGGTCCTGTCGTCCGCAGGGTCGGCGTAAAGGCAGCCATCCCCGTGCAGGCCGTCAGCTCGGTGCGCGACTCGGTGCGCGACGTGCTCACCGCCGTCTCCCGGGCCGTCGAGGAGACGGCCGGACGGGCCGTCTCCGGGCAGCCCCGGACCACCGCGCCCTCGCTGCCCCTGCCCGACCTCGCTCCCGTCACGGACGTGCCCGTCCAGGTGACACCGGAGCCGATGTCCGCGCCGCCCAGCAGGCAGCGGGACGTGGGCGCGGCGGTGTCCGGTCCGGCTGAGGAGAGGGGGCGGCACGCCGGTGCCGGGGGTCGTGCGGCCGTCGGCGCACCGGCATCGGCCGTGGTGTACGGCCCGGGCGGCGCGGAGGTGCCGCAGCCGGTGGCATACATCGGCGCGCGGTACAGCGCAGCCGCCGCGGCGGCTGTCCCCGAGCGACCCGTGCCCACCGGGGACCCGGACGGCGTGCTGGGCAAGCCGGCCGCCGACGGCAGCGCGTCCCGGCACGGGGACGCGCATGCGGTGACCCTCGGCGACCGGGCGTCCGTGCGGCTCGCGCCCGGCGCCACCGCGCGCGTCGACGCGCCCCGCCCCCGGGAACGGCACCGGGACATCCTGGTCTTCCCCGGCTAGGCAGCAGGGCCGGCCCCACCACGCCCTGTCGTGCGGGGCGGCACAGGCCCGCCGGCCGCCGGCACACCTCGCTGAGCTGGGTTCACGCCATCCGCGTCCACGTGATCAGCGCCCAGCGGGTTCCGGACGGCCCCACCTGCTTCCGCCGACTCCAGCCGTTTCCGGCGTTCTTCCAAGGACTTGACGCACGCAATGAACAAGAACATCCGTCGTTCGATCGTGATAGCCGCCGGTGTGACCGCGCAGTCCACCGCCTTCACGGCTGGCGTAACCCCCCGGACCGACACCTTCGCGGACGGCGTGACCACGCAGACCACCGCCTTCGCGGACGGCGTGACCACCCCGACCGACGCTTTCGCGGACGGCGTGGCCACCCAGACGCCCCCCTTCGCCCAGGGCCTCGCCGCGCAGGTACCGCCCTTCGCCGCCGGAGTCACCGATGCGGGCGGGCCGGTCGGTCAGGGGGCCGGGGGCTTGGCGTACGGCCTCGGCGGGACGGTCCGGGACGCCGGTGTTCCGCTCGCCGGGCACGCCGTGGGCGGGGGCGAGGGGGTCGGCCGTGCAGCCGTACCGGCGTACCTCCACGAGGCGCACCAGGACGTCCGTCTGGACGTACCCGCGGACCACCGCTACGACCACGCCTACGGCGTGCAGGACCCCGCGCAGGGCATGCGATACCAGGGCTGAACGCCCCCAACCGCTCCGCGGGGTGTCCGGACCCGGATGGCCGAATGCCGTCGGCGCGTCCGGCCGGGGCCCCGCGGCACGGGCGGGTGGTCCCCATTGGGGTGGGGATCAACCGCCCCGGCCCCGGATCCACCGGGGCCGCCCCAGAGGCCTCACCGGGTCAACCCCAGCCCGGTGAGGCCTCGCACACCACCCCTTTGCGGCACGCCGTGCCAGCAAAACCGGCATCATGTGACAGGTATCACCGCTCGGGTGTGACCCTCGATTTAGGGAGGTCCCGCAAGCGGCGATAACCTGCGAGACGGACATGCCGCGCGCTCGGACACCGTGTGCGCCTCCCTTGTGACAAGCGGACGTCACGTTGCCCTTCGCGGCACGCCCACGCATCCAACGAACCGCGAGATCACTGATAGGGACGGAAGCGCGTGGACCTGTTCGAGTACCAGGCGAGGGACCTCTTCGCCAAGCACGATGTACCGGTGCTGGCCGGTGAAGTCATCGACACGCCTGAGGCGGCGCGCGAGATCACCGAGCGTCTGGGCGGCAAGTCCGTCGTCAAGGCGCAGGTGAAGGTCGGTGGCCGCGGTAAGGCCGGTGGCGTGAAGCTGGCCGCCAGCCCGGACGAGGCCGTCGCCCGCGCGACCGACATCCTCGGCATGGACATCAAGGGCCACACGGTCCACAAGGTCATGATCGCGGAGACGGCCCCCGAGATCCTCGAGGAGTACTACGTCTCCTTCCTCCTCGACCGTGCCAACCGCACCTTCCTCTCCATCGCCTCCGTCGAGGGCGGCATGGAGATCGAGGAGGTCGCGGCCACCCGCCCCGAGGCCGTCGCGAAGATCGCGATCGACGCCATCGACGGTGTGGACAAGGCCAAGGCGCAGGAGATCGTGGCCGCCGCCAAGTTCCCGGCCGAGGTCGCGGACAAGGTCGCCGACGTCCTGGTGAGGCTGTGGGACACCTTCATCAAGGAGGACGCCCTCCTCGTCGAGGTCAACCCGCTGGCCAAGGTCGCCTCCGGCGACGTCATCGCCCTCGACGGCAAGGTGTCGCTCGACGACAACGCCGAGTTCCGCCACCCCGAGTTCGAGGCGCTCCACGACAAGGCCGCGGCCAACCCGCTCGAGGCCGCCGCCAAGGAGAAGAACCTCAACTACGTCAAGCTCGACGGCGAGGTCGGCATCATCGGCAACGGCGCCGGTCTCGTCATGAGCACCCTGGACGTCGTCGCGTACGCCGGTGAGAAGCACGGTGGCGTCAAGCCCGCCAACTTCCTGGACATCGGCGGCGGCGCCTCCGCCCAGGTGATGGCGAACGGCCTGGAGATCATCCTGGGCGACCCGGACGTCAAGTCCGTCTTCGTGAACGTCTTCGGTGGCATCACCGCCTGCGACGAGGTCGCCAACGGCATCGTGCAGGCCCTGAAGCTGCTGGAGGACCGCGGCGAGAAGGTCGAGAAGCCGCTCGTCGTCCGCCTCGACGGCAACAACGCCGAGCTGGGCCGGAAGATCCTCACGGACGCCAACCACCCGCTGGTTCAGCGCGTCGACACCATGGACGGCGCGGCCGACAAGGCCGCCGAGCTGGCCGCCGCCAAGTAAGCACGAGGACGAGGACTCAACACCACCATGGCTATCTGGCTCAACAAGGACAGCAAGGTCATCGTCCAGGGCATGACCGGCGCCACCGGCATGAAGCACACCAAGCTCATGCTCGGTGACGGCACGAACGTCGTGGGCGGCGTGAACCCGCGCAAGGCGGGTCAGACCGTGGACTTCGACGGCACCGAGGTACCCGTCTTCGGCACCGTCAAGGAGGCCATCGAGAAGACCGGCGCCAACGTCTCCGTCATCTTCGTGCCGGAGAAGTTCACCAAGGACGCGGTCGTCGAGGCCATCGACGCCGAGATCCCGCTGGCCGTCGTCATCACCGAGGGCATCGCCGTGCACGACTCGGCGTCCTTCTGGGCGTACGCCGGCAAGAAGGGCAACAAGACCCGCATCATCGGCCCGAACTGCCCCGGCATCATCACCCCGGGCCAGTCGAACGTCGGCATCATCCCGGGCGACATCACCAAGCCGGGCCGCATCGGCCTGGTCTCGAAGTCCGGCACGCTGACGTACCAGATGATGTACGAGCTGCGTGACATCGGCTTCTCCACGGCCGTCGGCATCGGTGGCGACCCGATCATCGGCACCACGCACATCGACGCCCTCGCCGCGTTCCAGGACGACCCCGAGACCGAGCTGATCGTGATGATCGGTGAGATCGGCGGTGACGCCGAGGAGCGTGCGGCCGCGTTCATCAAGGAGAACGTGACCAAGCCGGTCGTCGGCTACGTCGCGGGCTTCACCGCGCCCGAGGGCAAGACCATGGGTCACGCCGGCGCCATCGTCTCCGGCTCCTCCGGCACCGCACAGGCCAAGAAGGAGGCCCTGGAGGCCGCGGGCGTCAAGGTCGGCAAGACCCCGACCGAGACGGCGAAGCTCGCCCGCGAGATCCTGGGCGGCTGAGCTCCCTGACACCGCTCGGCTTCTGAACCGACGCCCGGCAGGCCCGTTTCCCTCGGTGGGGACGGGCCTGCCGCCGTTCGACCCCGGCGGCACCGAGCCGCCCTCAAGGGGGCGCGAGCGACCACGACGGTCCGCGGTCGGGTACGGCCAGTAGGCGTACGGCGAGTTGCCGCCACCTTCCGGGAAGTCTCCGGCCCTTACGGCGAACTCCCGGCTCCGCTCACCGCGGCTCCGGTTCCAGTCTCTCCGGGCCCCTCGCCGCCGCGCGCCGCAATGCCACCTCCACCGCCTGTTCCCGAGGGGACAACGGCCCCAGCACTCCGGGCGACGGCACCCCCTGAACCGCCTGCGCCGGGGCGATCGGCGCCTCGTAGTGGGTCGGCGCCGTCTGCAGCGTGAGCGTCGTCGCGCCGGCGACCGCCGCCGTGAGGGCGAGCGCCGCCCGCGCCCAGAACAGGCTTCGCCGCTCGCCCTCGCGACGCACGGGCTCGGCCTCGGCCGCGCGCAGCCGCTCGGCCGAGGCGAGCACCAGCAGCCGACGGTGCAGCTCGGCGGGGTCGGCCAGTTCCGGCAGCCGCGCGGCCAGCGCCTCGCGGGCGTGGGCCAGCCGGTTCGCGGTGGCCGGCGAGCCGGCCTCCGTCTCCGCCGCGGTCTCCGGCAGACCGAGGCCCACGCCGTCGTACAGGACGACCGTGCGCCGGTACGACGGCGGCAGCTCCAGCAGGGCCTGCAGCAGCGCCCGGTCGGCCGGGTCGGCGGGCGGCGGTTCCGGACGCCGGTACCGGGGCCGGAGGCGGTGCCAGGGCGAGAGCGCGCAGTCGTGCGCCGCCGCCCGCACCCAGCCGCCCGGATCCCGGTCCCGGGCCACCTCGGGCCAGCGCTGCCAGGCCAGCTGGAAGGCCCGCGCCACGGCCTCCCGGGCCAGTTCCCGGCGCCCGGTGAGCAGATAGGTCTGGCGGACCAGGGCGGGGGCGCAGAAGGCGTACAGCGCGTCGAAGGCCTGAACGGGCGTCCGCGCGCCGCAGCCCGTCTTCTCCTCCAACCGCCCCCCAACCGCCCCCGGCCCAACTCCGGCCGCCCCATGCTCCGCCGGCCCGGCCGCCGCCTCTCCAGCCCCCGCCGGTCCGGACTGAGCCCGCGTCAGAGGCCGGGCCCGGCCTGGGCGTCGGCGTTCGCCCTTCCGTGGGAAATGGAACATAAAAGTATATTGAGCGACACTTCGGAGGTTCGCCCGTTACCACGGGATATCGCGTGTCATTGGGAGCATGGCGTGCGTGATCCTCAAGACCGCTCGCCGACCGTCGCTGTCACCTCTGCTGACCCGGATGCGGGACCGCGAGCCCGGACTGGCCGCGAGCCTGCTGGGCGGTGCCGTCGCGGCCGGGCTCGGGTTCGGCTCGTTCGCCGTGCTCGTGATGGTGCTGTGGGTCAGCTCGCCGTATCCCGACAGCGGCCCCAGCGGCGCGCTGCACATCGCCGCCGCGCTGTGGCTGCTGGCCCACGGCGTCGAACTCCTGCGCACCGACACGCTCACCGGCACACCCATGCCGGTCGGGGTGACCCCGCTGCTGCTGATGCTGCTGCCGGTGTGGCTGGTGTACCGGGCGGCCCGGGTCGCGGTGGACGCGCCCGAGGACGCCGACGGCCCGCCGCCCGTGCCGGCGCAGACGGCGTGCACGGGCGTCGTCCTCGGCTACCTCGGCGTCGGCTGCGCGATCGCGCTGTACTGCTCGGGCGGCGAACTGCGGCCCCAGTGGCTCTGGGTGACAGCCTGTCTGCCGCTGGTCGCGACCGGCGCGGCGGCGGCCGGGGTGTGGGCGGCGTACGGCTGTCCGCGCGAGCCGGTGCTCGGCGCGCTCGCGGTCCTGCCGGGGCAGGTGCGGCGGGTGGTGTTCGGCGAGGACGAACGCGCCCGGCTCGGTACGGCCGTACGGGCCGGCGGGGCCGCCGTGGCGGTGCTCCTCGGCGGCGGGGCGCTGGTGCTCGCGGTGTCGCTGGTGTGGCACGGCGGCGCGGCGCGGGCGTCCTTCCTCCAGCTGACGGAGGGGTGGACGGGACGGTTCGCCGTGCTGCTGCTCGGCGTCGCGCTGATCCCCAACGCGGCGGTCTGGGCGGCGTCCTACGGCCTCGGCCCCGGCTTCTTCCTCGGCGCGGGGCACCTGGTGAACCCACTCGCCTCCGATCCGGCCCCGCTGCTGCCGCCGTTCCCGCTGCTGGCGGCGGTGCCGGACGCGGGCGCCGGGACACCGCCGAACTGGGCGGCGGGGCTGGTGCCGGTGGTGGCCGGGGTGACGGCGGGGTGGTTCGTGGCGCGGGGCGCGGTCAAGCGGCCGGCGCCGGGCGCGCCGGCGTCGGCCCGCTGGTCCGCCGCCCGCACCGCCGGGGTCATGCTGCTGACGGCCACGCTCTGCGCGGCGGCCTTCGCCCTGCTCGCCTGCATGGCGGGCGGCCCACTGGGCGTGTCGGCGCTGGCCCGCTTCGGGCCGGTGTGGTGGCAGGCAGGGGGAGCGGTGGGGGCCTGGACGGCACTGCCCGGCATGCCGGTGGCGCTGACCGTACGGGTGTGGCGCCTGTGGAGGCTGCGGAAACCGGGTGGGGACATCCCCTCGCAGGGGGCGCGGACGGGGGCGGCGGGCGCCGGGAACCCCAAGGACCACGGGAAGGCCGGTGACCCGGCGACGGCCAAGGACGCGGCGAAGGCCAAGAACCCCACGAAGGCGGACGGCGCGGCGAAGGCGGAGAACAAGGCGGAGCCCGAGGGCGACACCGAGCCCGCGGACCCGGGCGAGGCCGAGGAGGCGGGTCGGGCGGCCGACGGGACCGGCAAGGCCAAGGCCACGCACACGGACAACGGCACACAGGCCAAGGGCACGCAGGGCAAGGGCACGCAGCCGGGCAGCGGCAAGGAAGCGGACGCGGGCAGGGTCTCCACCGCCCGGCCGCAGACCATGACCGAGGACGACGAGTCGTACGACGTCCTCCCGACCGACGACGCGTTCCCCTCGGACTGGCACGACGACCTGGCCCGCGCCTCACGCTGGGCGGCCCTACGGGAGGCCGCGGCCCCACCAGAGCCGCCGGCCCCCAGGGCGGGCCCCGACCGCACCGAGCCCTCGCCGGACGCCCCGGAACCCCCTGACACGGCCGGCTGACCGCCCGCAAGGCCACTACGGCGCCCGTGGGCCTCAGCTGTTCCCGGTGCCCAGAACCCCGCGCAGCTCCTGCGGCAGCAGCCGGTCGCAGGACTGTTTGGCCTCGTGGGTGAGGGCGTCGTTCACGCAGGTGTAGTAGTCGCGGTAGACGAACTGGACCGTGAAGGTCGAGGCCACCAGGACCAGGGCCAGACCCGCGGTGACCAGCCCGCTGACCGCCGCCGTCACCTGGGGCCGGGCGGGGGTCGCCCCCGGCGCGGGCGCCGGGGTGTCCGGGTCGGACCGGCGCGGCTTGGCGCGCAGGGCGCTGGCGCCCCAGTACACGGCCAGCACGCCCAGCAGGAGGGCTACGTACGGCCAGCTGAACAGGGCGAAGAAGACGGCCCACATGCCGGACAGCAGGGCGTAGCGCGCGCGGCGCTGGGCGGGGTCGGTCGGGTCCCAGCGCATGCCGGAGCCGGCCGGTCCGCCGGGGCCGCCCTGCGGACCGCCGCCGGGCCGCTCACCGAGGCCACCGGGCCGCTCGCCGAAGCCGCCCGGGGAGCGGCCGGGCTGACGGTCGCTCCACTGGTTGCCCCACGGGGAGCCGCCGTGTCCTTGTCCGGAACCCTGCGAGCCCTGTGAGCCCTCGGGGTGGCGGGGCCGCCACGGCTGGTCCGGCGCGCCCTCGGGCGGCGGTGCGAAGGGATTGTCGTCCTGAGACCCACCGGACCCACCGGAACCCGGACGCCCACCAGGACCGCCAGGCCCACCGGAACCACCCTGTCCGCCATGCCCACCGGGACCGCCATGCCCGCCCGGGCCCCCGTGCCCACCCTGCCCGGCACCCGGACCCGTCTGTCCACCCTGCCCGGCATCGCCCTGCGCCCCCGCACCCGCCCCTGCCTCCGACGGCGGCGCGGGGCGCTCTCGCAGCAGCGCTGAGCCGCGCTCGCCTCCCTGGGACGGAGTCGGAGGGAACGTGCGGAGTCGCAGGCTGCGATCGGGCATCAAAAGAGCGTCTTCCCCTAGGCGAATACGGCTGTGAACACGGCAGTCCGATATGGGCTCCACCCCGACAACGTGTCGTACCACCACCGCGTTCCCGAGGCCGCCCTCCGTGATTCCCTCCCGAACGCTACCTTCCGGCCACGCCCCCGTCCCGTGGGGGTCTTCCCGTGTGCCGGTATCGTTGCTGACGGTCGGCCGCTTCGTAGACTTCCCTGTATCGAGGGGCGCGAAGCATTCGTATGAATGTACAAAGCGAGGTGCAAAGCGCCGGCCGGTACCGTCGCCACCCGAGAAAGGGCCCCACAGTGGCCGCCACCCCCGCTGGCCCAGCGGTCAAGCGCCTCGTCGTGCTGGTCTCCGGATCCGGCACCAACCTGCAGGCGCTCCTGGACGAGATCGAGCGCACCGGAG
Organism: Streptomyces sp. NPDC007189; assembly: GCF_040703635.1. Classification (NCBI taxonomy): domain Bacteria; kingdom Bacillati; phylum Actinomycetota; class Actinomycetes; order Kitasatosporales; family Streptomycetaceae; genus Streptomyces; species Streptomyces sp. NPDC007189. The sequence continues at coordinate 496,384 of NZ_JBEYEY010000001.1, read as the reverse complement.
CCGAGGAGTACGGCGCCCGGATCGTCGCCGTAGGGGCCGACCGAGAGGGCGTCGAGGGACTCGCCCGCGCCGAGCGGGCCGGGCTGCCGACCTTCGTCCGCAAGGTCAAGGACTACGACAGCAGGGACGCGTGGGACGCCGCCCTCGCCGAGGCCGTGGCCGGGTACGAGCCCGACCTCGTCGTCTCCGCCGGGTTCATGAAGATCGTGGGCAAGGAGTTCCTCGCGCGCTTCGGCGGGCGGTTCGTGAACACCCACCCCGCCCTGCTCCCCAGTTTTCCCGGAGCCCACGGCGTCCGTGACGCGCTCGCGTACGGCGCCAAGGTCACCGGCTGCACCGTCCACTTCGTCGACGACGGCGTCGACACCGGCCCGATCATCGCCCAGGGCGTGGTCGAGGTCCGGGACGAGGACGACGAGAGCGCGCTGCACGAGCGCATCAAGGAAGTCGAGCGAAGGCTGCTCGTCGAGGTCGTGGGGCGGCTCGCCCGCAACGGCTATCGCATTGAGGGACGAAAGGTAGTTATCCAGTGACCGCCACCGCCGAGAGCAACAAGCGGCCGATTCGCCGGGCGCTCGTCAGCGTCTACGACAAGACCGGGCTCGAAGACCTCGCGCGCGGGCTGCACGAGGCCGGCGTGGAGCTGGTCTCCACCGGGTCCACGGCCGGCCGGATCGCCGCCGCCGGCGTCCCCGTCACCAAGGTCGAGGAGCTGACCGGCTTCCCCGAGTGCCTGGACGGCCGGGTGAAGACCCTGCACCCGAGGGTGCACGCCGGCATCCTCGCCGACCTGCGCCTTGACAGCCACCGCGAGCAGCTGGCCGAGCTGGGCGTGGAGCCGTTCGACCTCGTCGTCGTCAACCTCTACCCCTTCCGCGAGACCGTCGCCTCGGGCGCGAGCGACGACGAGTGCGTGGAGCAGATCGACATCGGCGGCCCGTCGATGGTCCGCGCCGCCGCCAAGAACCACCCCTCCGTGGCCGTGGTCACCAGCCCCGAGCGGTACGCCGACGTGCTCGCGGCCGTGAAGGACGGCGGCTTCGACCTGGCCGCACGCAAGCGCCTGGCCGCCGAGGCCTTCCGGCACACCGCCGCCTACGACGTGGCCGTGGCCTCCTGGTTCGCCTCCTCCTACGCGCCCGTCGACGAGTCGGGCTTCCCCGACTTCCTGGGCGCCACCTACGAGCGCAAGAACACCCTGCGCTACGGCGAGAACCCGCACCAGGGCGCCGCGCTGTACGTGGACGGCACCGGCGGTCTCGCCGAGGCCGAGCAGCTGCACGGCAAGGAGATGTCGTACAACAACTACACGGACACGGACGCCGCGCGCCGTGCCGCGTACGACCACGACGAGCCCTGCGTCGCGATCATCAAGCACGCCAACCCCTGCGGTATCGCGGTCGGTTCGGACGTCGCGGAGGCGCACCGCAAGGCGCACGCCTGCGATCCGGTCTCCGCGTACGGCGGTGTCATCGCCGTCAACCGGCCGGTCAGCAAGGAGATGGCCGAGCAGGTCGCGGAGATCTTCACCGAGGTCATCGTCGCCCCGGACTACGAGGAGGGGGCCCTGGAGGCCCTCACCAAGAAGAAGAACATCCGCGTCCTGAAGGCCCCGGGCGCGCCCTGCAACCGGGTCGAGGCCAAGCAGGTCGACGGCGGTGTCCTGCTGCAGGTCACCGACCGCCTCCAGGCCGACGGCGACGACCCGGCCAACTGGACGCTGGCCAGCGGCGAGGCCCTGAGCGAGGACGAGCTGAAGGAGCTGGCCTTCGCCTGGAAGGCGTGCCGGGCCGTCAAGTCCAACGCCATCCTGCTCGCCAAGGACGGCGCCTCGGTCGGTGTCGGCATGGGCCAGGTCAACCGCGTCGACTCCTGCAAGCTGGCCGTCGAGCGGGCGGGCGAGGAGCGCGCCCGGGGCTCCTACGCGGCCTCCGACGCCTTCTTCCCCTTCCCGGACGGCCCGGAGATCCTCATCGGCGCCGGTGTCCGGGCGATCGTCCAGCCGGGCGGTTCGATCCGTGACGAGCAGGTCGTCGAGGCCGCACAGAAGGCGGGCGTGACCATGTACTTCACGGGCACCCGCCACTTCTTCCACTGATCACCCGCCCGCAGGGCGAATGACCAGTGCCCGCAGGCGAAGCGACGGCCTCCGGCCCTCCCCCGAGGGAGCCGGAGGCCGTCGCGCTGTTGCGGGTCAGCAGGGGCGCAGCGACCAGATCGGGTCCCAGGTCGCGGTGCCGGCGTCGTAGGCCGTCGAGGTCCAGCGCACGCTGCCGTCCCGGTTGTAGAAGCGGGCGACCGTGCCCGGCGTCTGGTTGTTGGTGTAGGGGCCGTCGCCGGTCCAGTTGGACACGGTCCAGGTCTGGCACTTGTAGAAGTCGAACTTGGTGCCCCGGACGATCATGCAGAGGTGGCCGTAGGCGCAGTCCAGGTCCTTCCTGGCGGCGAGCTTCGGGGCCTTGGTCAGGGTGAGGCCGTCGTAGCGGACCTGGTCGGCGGAGACGGAGAGCGGCTTCGGGTGGCCCGCGAGGACCTGGTCGGCCACCTGCTGGACGCCGGTGACCCGGGTGCCGTCCGGCACGGCGGCGGTCGCCGCGACCGTGGAGCCGGCGAGCAGGGCGGTGGCCGCGACGAGCAGCGCGGCGGGCTTGACGATGTTCACGTGTTCCCCCATGTGAACGAAGGTGTCGGTCGCTCCGCCACGACGCCGTCGCCTTCCCGGCCTTGACCGGCGTTCCCGGCGGAGTGGTCCCACCGTCCCAGCCGTACCCTCGCGCCGGTACCTCGGAAGTCTCAGGGTCACTTCGTTCCCGGCGGCGTGTACTCCTTGAGGTAGTGGGCGACACGGGCGCAGTAGGCGCGGTACTTCGGGGGAATGCCGCCCGTGGCGTTCACTTTCGAGTACGACGTCCGGTAGGCGGCGGCGATCAGGATCCGCTTGTCGCCGGGCAGGCCGGGCTTCAGCCGGGCGTCCATGAAGCACAGGTAGCGGCCCATGGCCGGGATGGAGACGGAGGGCGACAGCGGTGGCGTGGGGGTCGCGGACGCGGGTACGCCGTTGTCCTGGATCCACCAGCGCAGCACGGACGGGGTCCAGCGGGCGATGCCGTACTCCTGGTTCTCGGGGTCGGAGAGGTCCGGGTCGAAGTTGCTCTCCGCCTTCAGCATCGCGGCGATGAGCGCGGGGCTGACCTCGGGCTGGGAGCAGCCGTGCGCGGCGTCGACGATGAGCTTGCGGTAGGCGGCCGGGACGCCCTTGTCGGTGCGCAGTTCCAAGGCGCCGTACGAGGCCAGGGCCTTGTCGTCCGTGCCGCCGGTGTCGGGCCACGCGCCGATGCCGTACCCGAGGGCCGTCACGGCGGCGATCGTCAGCGCCGCGCCCGCGACGAGCGTCCGCCGGCGTCTGCGCCGCGGAAACAGCCGGGGCAGGCGCGGCGGGCGGCCCGTGCCGGCGGCCGCCTCCACCCGGCGCAGCAGCTCCTCGGTGCCGACGCGCGCCTCGTGCGTGCGGGCCAGGCAGTCCCGCACGATCTCCCGCCAGCAGTCCGGGAGTCCGGGGGAGAGGCGTAGTTCGTCGGTGCCGCGCGCGTAGGCGGCGGCCGCGTCCCGGCGGGCCGTCGGGGTGGCGCCGGACAGCGGGAAGGAGTCGGTGAGGACGAGATGGGCGAGCACGCCGAAGGCCCAGACGTCGGCGGACGGGCGGATGCGGCGGCCGCGTTCGCCGATCTCCGACCAGAGCAGCTCGGGCGGGGTGTAGTCGGGGGTGGAGAAGGCGGGGGTGTAGGCGTGGGTGCCCTCGAGTTCGGCGGCCATGTTGAAGTCGGCGAGCCGGGCCGAACCGTCCGCCATCAGCAGCACGTTGGCCGGTTTCAGGTCCCCGTGCACCCAGCCCGCCCGGTGCAGTTGGGCCAGCCCCTCGCAGATCTGGGCGAGCAGGGCGGGCCCGGCCTCGGGGCGGGGCGCGGCGGCGAGCAGCGCCGCCAGGGAACTCCCGGCCCGCTCCAGCACCAGCACGGTGGCGCCGTCGAGTTCGGGGCGGTCCGGGTCGTCGACGACGAGGGACTCGTACATCCGGATCAGCCGCGGCCGGCTCAGCCTGCGGTGCAGGCCGACCTCGCGCTCGATGAGGTCGCGCAGATGGGCCAGCTGGCGCGGAGTGCCGGTGCCGGTGGGCAGGAACTTCAGCGCCGCGGTCTCCGGCAGCTGCCCGGAGTCGTGGGTGCGCCGGCCCGCGTACACGCTGCCGAAGGCGCCGGTCGCGATCGGCTCGCGCACCTCCCAGACGCCGACCCGGTAGCCCCGGGGCACCGGCACGGCGTACGGCTCGGTCACCGGGCCGCCCGGCTCGCGGACCCGGACGCGGACCCGGACAGCACGAGCAGGTCGTCCTCCCGTACGAGGTCGAAGCGGAGCGCCAGGGACACCAGGGACTCCTTCTTGCCGTTGAGGCGCGGACCGGTCTCCGCGGTCTCCGGGCCGGGCTTGAGCCGCAGCTTCACGGCGAGGTAGTCGATGTTCCACTGCACCGAGGCGCGCGAGGCGGCCGGCCAGGCGGGGCGGAGCCGGTCGACGACCTGGTCGACGGTGGGCAGCGGGGCGTGCGGGTCGCCGCGCAGCCGGGGTTCGCACAGGGCGGCCAGGACGGCGAAGTACCGCTTGGTGCGGTCGACGGAGAAGGCGGGCGCGGTGGTGTCGCCGTCCGGTCCGGCGCCCCCGCGCAGATAGTCGTGGCGCGGCGCCCACACCTCGACGGTCAGCAGGTCCCCGGCGGCGGGCAGCACGATCCGGGAGAACTCGAACGGGATGGGCGCGTCCAGCCGGCCGGGGCCGACCTTGATGTGCTCGCCGGCGCCCTCGGGGTTCTCCACGACGTACGTCTGCCGGGCGGAGAGGTTGCTCAGTATCCAGAACGCGCCCTGCGCGCAGAGTTCACCGGCCCGGCGGGAGACCCCGTCGTGCGGGATCGTCAGACCGTTCTCCGGCGCCCGCCCGAAGCTGAGGCGTTCACCGGGGGCGAGCCGGATCTGCGCGGTGCGGTCCTGTCGGTCCTCCGTGGTCGGCGGAGGTACGACGATGATGCTGTACAAGGTGCCTCTCCCCGTGCCTGACGGCCCCCCGGGCCTAAGCGGCCACCGCAGTCAGGTTAGGGGGACACACCGGGGCCGTGCCTCCCCTGGACGGGTGAGACACGGCCCTCGGTGGTGAATTGGCGCGAACTGTGCTGTCGCGCGTGCGCTCACTGGTCCTTGACGACGATCGAGCCGCACACCTTGTCGGCGAACGTCTGCCGCTTGGCGTCCCACGCCGGCCACAGGTAACCGAGGTAGCAGGGCAGGCCGTCCAGGAAGTGGGCCAGCTGCCGCACGAACGCCATGCCGCCGCCGAGCGGCTGACCGGTGTCCTCCTTGAGCGTGCGGGTGCCGATCGCCTTCTTGCCGATGGTCTGGCCGGTCTTCCCCTCCTGGATCACCTGGTAGACGAAGAGGCCGATCAGGCCGAGGAAGCCGATGACCGACAGGATCGGCGTGGCCTTGGCGCCGAGGATGATCACGCCGTACGGCACCGCGAACAGGATGGTGTCGATCAGCCTGCTGAGGAAGCGCTGCCCCCAGTTCGCGTACGTCGGCTGCATGCCGTAACCGGGGTAACCGGGGTATCCGGCCTGCTGGGGGAACCCGGGGTATCCGGCCTGCGGCGCCTGCGGGTAGCCGTAGCCCTGCTGCGGCGGCACGCCGGGCTGCTGCGGGGAGCCGTAACCGGGCTGGCCCTGCTGCGGGTAGCCGTAGGGCTGCTGGGGATCCTGGGGCTGGCCGTAGGGGTTGGGTGAGCCGAAACTCATGGCGGATTTCCTCCGTTGCTCTGCGGGGACGACGCGGAAGGAGCGGAGGAACATCAGGATCTGAGCGGTTTGCCCCCCAACCAGACCGCGGTACTGCGTCGCTCATCGTCACGGTAAAGGCCGAATCTTGTCCAGTTGGCGGCGTGAGCTGTTGTGCAAGTGCAACATCCTTGATCACGCGGCGGCGGTGACGAGAGGGCGTCCGGCCACCCGGATTGGAACCGGGAGGCGGTCATCCGCGAGGATGGGGGTATGACCGCCCAGATTCTCGATGGCAAGGCCACCGCAGCCGCGATCAAGTCCGATCTGACCGCCCGCGTGGCGGCGCTGAAGGAGAAGGGCGTCACGCCCGGCCTCGGCACGATCCTGGTCGGGGACGACCCCGGCAGCCAGAAGTACGTCGCCGGCAAGCACCGCGACTGCGCGCAGGTCGGCATCGCCTCCATCCAGCGCGAGCTGCCCGCCACCGCCACCCAGGAGGAGATCGAGGCGGTCGTCCGGGAGCTGAACGAGGACCCGTCCTGCACCGGCTACATCGTCCAGCTGCCGCTGCCCAAGGGCATCGACGAGAACCGCATCCTGGAGCTGATGGACCCGGCCAAGGACGCCGACGGCCTGCACCCGATGAACCTCGGCCGGCTCGTGCTGAACGAGCCCGCGCCGCTGCCCTGCACCCCGAACGGCATCCTGTCCCTGCTGCGCGCCCACGGCGTGGAGATCAAGGGCGCCGAGGTCGTCGTGGTCGGCCGCGGCGTGACCATCGGCCGTCCGATGCCGCTGCTGCTCACCCGGCGCAGCGAGAACGCCACCGTGACCCAGTGCCACACCGGCACCCGCGACCTGTCCGCCCACCTCAAGCGCGCCGACATCATCATCGCGGCGGCCGGCTCCCCGCACCTGATCCGCGCCGAGGACGTCAAGCCGGGCGCCGCCGTCCTGGACGTCGGCGTCTCCCGCAACGCCGAGGGCAAGATCGTCGGTGACGTCCACCCGGACGTCACCGAGGTGGCCGGCTGGATCTCCCCGAACCCCGGCGGCGTGGGCCCGATGACCCGGGCACAGCTGCTGGTCAACGTGGTCGAGGCGGCGGAGCGCAGTGCCGGCTGAGGGAGCCCCCGCGGGGGCGTTCACCCGCGGTACGCACGGCGCCGGGGAGCGGCCGGAGCGGACCAGCCGCCGCTTTCCGCGGATCACCAGGGACACGGCGCGGCCGGAGGGCGGCGGCCGGGCCGCCTCCGGTGACGCCCCGGCCCCGGCGCGGCAGTGGCCGCTGCTGGTGGTGCTCATCGGGGTGGCGGCCGGCCTGCTGCTGACCGCCCTCGACCTGTTCCGCGCCGGCATCCTGCTGGCGGGCGCCGCCCTGCTGGCCGGCGCCGTGCTGCGCTGGACACTGCCGAGCGTCGGCATGCTCGCTGTCCGCTCCCGCTTCACGGACATCGCCACCTACGGCATCCTCGGCCTCGCGATCGTCCTGCTCGCGATGATGGCCCAGCCGAATCCGTGGCTGCAGATCCCGTTCCTGAAGGATCTCCTGCACGTCACGCTCAGCAACAGCAGATAGCGCACGCCCGGCCGCGACAAGCAGCGACAAGCGGCGCCGGGAAAGAGAACGGCACGCCGCCGGTGGCCCGCGCCTCCCCCAGGGGCGCGGGCCACCGGTGCACCCCCGTACCCCCGCTGCCGCCGACGGTACGGCCGCCCGCCCCGCCCGCGCCTCCACCGGCGGTCTGAACCGCCGTACCACCCGGGGGCGTAGCCCGCCGGTTCCTGCAACTTCCGCGGTACCGCGCGGGGTTGACTCCCGCCTCCGGCCTCGGGCGTTACCCTGCGGCGGTGCGAGCGACGACCCCCCGCCCGATCCTGGTGGACACGCTGATCGCGGTCGCCATGACCGTGGTCGCGGTCCTGCTCGGGCAGGAGTCGCGGTCGCAGGGCTGGCCGGAACTCGACGCCCGCGCCTACGCCCTGGTCGCCCTCTCCCATCTGCCGGTCGCGCTGCGCGGCCGCCGGCCCCTCGCCGTCTTCGCCGCCGTCCAGACCGCCCTGATCGCCTACGTCACCCTCGGCTACTGGCCGGTGGTGTGCACCTTCGGCTCCATGCTCGCCCTCTACACCGTGGCCTCCGTACGGCCCGTGCGCACCGCCCTGGTCTGCGCGGCCTGCATGGCCGGGGTATGGGTGTACGCCGGGGTGGTCAGCGACACCCCGTCCATGGCGTCCGTGCTCGGGCAGGCGCTGCTGTACTGCTCGGTGCTGGTCTGGTTCGGGCATCTGGCCCGCCGCTCCGCCGAACTCACCCGGCGGCTGCGCGCCGAGCAGGCCGAGCGGGCCCGGCGCGCGGTCGCCGAGGAGCGCGGGCGCATCGCCCGGGAACTGCACGACGTGGTCGCCCACCACATGTCCGTCATCTCGGTGCAGGCCGGGCTCGCCCGCTTCGTGTTCGACTCCCGCCCCGACCGGGCGCGCGGCGCGCTCGGCACCATCGCGGACACCAGCGGCGAGGCCCTGGAGGAGCTGCGCCGCATGCTGCAGGTGCTGCGCGAGGAGGACCCCGAGGCGCCCGAGCGGGCCCCCATGCCCACGCTGGCCCGGCTCGGCGAACTCGCCGACCGGGTGCGGGCCGGCGGGCTGCCCGTGGACCTCGCCGTGACGGGCACCGCGCGCCCGCTGCCGCCCGGCGTCGAACTGTGCGCCTACCGGGTCGTCCAGGAGGCCCTCACCAACGCCCTCAAACACGCGGGCCCGGCGCACGCGCGCGTGGAACTCCGGTACGGTGCCCACGAGCTGACCGTCCGGATCACCGACGACGGGCAGGGGGCGGATCCGGCCAGAGTGCCCGCGGGCGGCGGACACGGCTTGATCGGCATGCGCGAGCGGGCCAAGCTCTACGGCGGGACGATCACGGTCGGCCCGCGCTCCGAGGGCGGCTACGAGGTCCGTCTCACCCTGCCCACCTCGGCCGCCGAGCGCGGCGGCACCGGCGCGGCGGAGGCGGAGCGGTAGGGACGGCGCCGGCAACGGGACGGCGCACGGCGAGGGGACGACCGTACGGCATGATCAGAGTGCTCGTCGTGGACGACCAGTTCCTCATCCGCGCCGGACTCGTGGGCCTGCTGGAGGCCGCGCCCGGTTTCGAGGTGGCCGGCGAGGCCGCGGACGGCGCCGAGGCCGTACGGCTGGCCGCCGAGACCCGCCCCGACGTGATCCTCATGGACATCCGGATGCCCGGGATCAACGGCATCGAGGCCACCGAGCGCATCCTCGCCGAGGCCGACGGCCGCCCGCCCCGGGTGCTGGTGCTGACCACCTTCGACCTCGACGCGTACGTGTACGGCGCCCTGCGCGCCGGCGCCTCCGGCTTCCTGCTGAAGGACTCCGGGCCCGAGCGGCTGCTCGCCGCGATCACCGCCGTCGAGGGCGGCGACGCGCTGTTCGCGCCCAGCGTCACCCGGCGCCTGGTGGAGGCCTTCGCCCGGCAGCAGGCTCCCGACCCGGCCGCCGTCGCCTCGCCCGGTCTCGACGCGCTCACCTCCCGCGAGCGGGAGGTCCTCAAGCTCACCGCCCGCGGGCTGTCCAACGTGGAGATCGCCGACCGCCTCTTCATCAGCGAGGCCACCGTCAAGACCCACCTCAACCGCACGATGAGCAAGCTCGACCTCGGCAGCCGGGCCCAGGCGGTCGTGCTGGCCTACGAGACGGGACTGGTGACCCCGGGCAGCTGACGCGGCGGCTCGCCCTCTCCCCCGAGGAAGGGCGAACCGCCGCCGGGAGACAGCCTTCCGCCCAGGAACTGCCTGTTCAACGCCTGTCCTTGCGCTGTGGCACGGAAGTGACCGTTCCGCTATGGTCTCCGCGCGCTCCGTCCGTGCACCCGCGCGCCCCCATCGCGGGAACTGGGTTCCTTAGGCGGTGCATCCTTGTGGGTAGCCAGGACGGGGAAAGCCGGGGGGAGAGCAGGGGGGAAGCGATGCCTCGTTGGAAAGACCTGCCCGAGGAACTGGATCCGCAGATCAGGGAGTTCACCAGCCAGGTGCGGCGGCTCGTGGACCGCAGCGGGCTGAGCGTCGCGGCACTCGCCGACCGCACGGGCTACAGCAAGACGTCCTGGGAGCGCTACCTGGGCGGCCGGCTCCTCGCGCCCAAGGGCGCGGTCGTCGCGCTCGCCGAGGTCACCGGCACCAATCCGGTGCATCTGACGACGATGTGGGAGCTGGCCGAACGCGCCTGGAGCCGGGCCGAGATGCGGCACGACCGCACGATGGAGGCGATCCGCATCGCCCAGGCGCGTGCCGCGCTCGGGGAGTTCGGCGCGGCGGAGGCGACCGGCGGCCCCTCCAGCCGCAAGGCCGACGGCGCCGGCCCGTTCCCGGGCATCGCCGGCCCGTCCGGCATCTCCCCGACAATCCCCACCCAGCCAACGGCCCCGGACGCCGACGCCCGGGACGCCGGGGGGCGCGACCGGCTGGGCGGGGGCGGACGTGGGGCGGCTGATGGCTCCGGGCGGGGCAAGGGCTCCGGCTCGGGGCGGGGTGCCGCCGGTGGCTCCGGGCGGGTCGCGGGCGATGGTGCGGTGCGGGGCGCGGGCGATGGCTCTGGGCGCGGGTCGGCTGATGGTTCGGGGCGTGGGCCGGAAGAGGGCTCCGGTTCGGGGGGCAACTCCTGGGGGCTCGCCGGGTATCAGGGGCCGTCCAAGACGGGTGGGCGGCCGGGTGCCGACGTGGCTGGGGGCGGCGCAGGCGACGTGAACGGTGCGCGGCCCGGTGCCTCGGCCGGCGAACCGGGCCGGACCCCGACCGTCTCGACGCCGTACGACGGCGGCCCCGAGGCGCCCCGCGCCGCAGGAGGCGCCCCGGTCCCGGGGAACGCCGTACGGCAGCGGGTGATCATGTTCCTCGCGGGGCTGGTCGGTGTCGCCGTCGTCATCGGCGCCGTCTTCTTCCTCACCGACCGGGGCGGCACGAAGCACGGGACCGCCGCCAAGTCGCCGTCCCCGACCGCCTCCACGCACACGAGCCCGCCGCCCGGCGTCAAGTGCGCCGGTTCCGCCTGCGACGGCAAGGACGCCGAGGCCATGGGGTGCAGCGGCGAACTGGTGACCACCGCCAAGACCGCCGTCCTCGGCACCACCACCCTGGAGGTCCGCTACAGCAAGACCTGCGGCACCGCCTGGGGCCGGATCACCGGAGCCGCCGCGGGCGACCAGGTGCAGGTCCTGGCCGGGAAGGCACGGCAGACCGGCGAGACCTCCGGTGTCGGCGACACCATCGCGTACACCCCGATGGTCGCCGTGCGGAACGCGGCGGAGGCGAAGGCCTGCGCCACGCTGGCGTCCGGCCGGACGGGCTGCACGAAGTAGCGCCGGCGAGGTGGGGAGCGGAGTCGGCAGGCGCCGGGAGATCGTGCGGGGGAATTTCCCGCGGGACGCGCATGGCGGGCCGGATTCTGGGCACGCGGCCGATAACCCCCCACGGGAGTCCGGTCCTCCGGTACCCCCCACCTGGCGGCCGCCTCCGTCCTCTCCCCCTCTCCCGGACGGGCGGCCGCCTGTTGGTTCGACACGTGTCCGACTTGTGGGGTGATCCACACGGCCCCGGACGTCTCGCATACCGGATGCGCGATAGCCTGACCGCTGGATCGATCTCTTGACGCCAAGAGATCGATCATCCGCCCGGGGCAGGGACGCCCCACCGCCAGCTGTCATACGGAGAACGCCATGACCCGCACTCCCGTGAACGTCACCGTCACCGGCGCGGCCGGCCAGATCGGTTACGCCCTGCTCTTCCGCATCGCCTCCGGCCAGCTGCTCGGCGCGGACGTGCCGGTCAAGCTGCGCCTGCTGGAGATCACCCCGGCCCTGAAGGCCGCCGAGGGCACGGCCATGGAGCTCGACGACTGCGCGTTCCCGCTGCTCCAGGGCATCGAGATCACCGACGACCCGAACGTCGCCTTCGACGGCGCCAACGTGGCCCTCCTGGTCGGCGCCCGCCCCCGCACCAAGGGCATGGAGCGCGGTGACCTGCTCGAGGCCAACGGCGGCATCTTCAAGCCGCAGGGCAAGGCCATCAACGACCACGCCGCGGACGACATCAAGGTCCTCGTCGTCGGCAACCCGGCCAACACCAACGCGCTCATCGCGCAGGCCGCCGCGCCGGACGTACCGGCCGAGCGCTTCACCGCGATGACCCGCCTGGACCACAACCGGGCGCTGACGCAGCTCGCGAAGAAGACGGGTACGTCGGTCGCCGACATCAAGCGGCTGACCATCTGGGGCAACCACTCCGCCACCCAGTACCCGGACATCTTCCACGCCACGGTCGCCGGCAAGAACGCCGCCGAGGTCGTGAACGACGAGAAGTGGCTCGCCGAGGACTTCATCCCGACCGTCGCCAAGCGCGGTGCGGCGATCATCGAGGCCCGCGGCGCGTCGTCGGCCGCCTCCGCCGCGAACGCCGCGATCGACCACGTGCACACCTGGGTCAACGGCACCGCCGACGGCGACTGGACGTCCATGGGCATCCCGTCCGACGGCTCCTACGGCGTTCCGGAGGGCCTGATCTCGTCCTTCCCGGTCACCTGCAAGGACGGTAAGTACGAGATCGTCCAGGGCCTGGACATCAACGAGTTCTCCCGTGCCCGCATCGACGCGTCGGTGAAGGAGCTGGCGGAGGAGCGCGAGGCGGTGCGCTCGCTGGGCCTCATCTAAGAGTTCCGCAGGTCGGGCAAACGCTCGGCATCCCGCCGTTGGGGGTGCCGGGCGTTGCCGTGTGCGGCCCTCTGGCGGGTCACCCGTGCAGTGCCCCGCGCCCCTTCGGGGCGCTTTCCGTACCCGGCCACCACCAGCGCCGTGGCCGCCAGCACCACCACCCCCACCGTCCGCAGCGCCGGGCCCATCCCGTGGAGCAGGTCGGTGTGGGCCGACACGACCGTTCCCGTGACGGCGACGCCCAGGGCCGCGCCCGTCTCCCGCGCCGTCGTGCCGAGGCCGGAGCCGAGGCCGGCCTGGTGGGGCGGGAGCGAGGTGACCACGCCGATGGTCAGGGCCGGCATGGACAGTCCGGCGCCGGCCGAGATGACCAGCAGCCAGCAGACGAACACCGGGTAGGGCGTGCCCGCGTCGGCGCTGGACGCGCCGAGCAGGCCGAGGCCGATCAGGGCGAGACCGGCGCCGATGACCGCGCGGGGGCGGCCGGCCCAGCGGGTGGCCAGCTTCTGCGCGCCGGCCATCCCGAACACCAGCGGCAGGATCGCCACCCCGGTGACCGCCACCCCGAAGCCCTTGATCTCCTGCAGATACTGCGAGTTGACGAAGAACAGGGAGAACAGGCCGAAGAAGCAGGTGGCCGTGCCGAGGGAGGCCGCCCTCAGGCGCGGGGAGCCGAAGACGCGCGGGTCGAAGAGCGGGGAGGGCCCGCGCAGGGCGTGCACGGTGAAACCGGCGGTCAGCAGGGCGCCCGCGGCGAAGGCGCCGAGGATGCGCGCGGAGGACCAGCCGTACGTCGGGCCCTCGATGATGCCGAACAGGACCGCGACCAGGCCCGCGGTGAGCAGCAGCGTGCCGAGGGGGTCGGGGTTGCCGGTGGAGCGTTCGGTGCGGGGGACGGTCAGGGCGACGGCCACGGCGAGGACGGCGGCCAGCGGGATCATCACCGCGAACAGGGCGCGCCAGCTGAGGAACTGCCCGGCCAGGCCGCCGCCCAGGTTGCCCGCCGCGCCGCCCAGACCGATCGACAGCGTCCAGGCGCCCATCGCGCGGGCCCGGTGCTCGGGCGCGGACAGCCGCATGAGGAGGGAGAGGGTGGCCGGGGTGATCAGGGCGGCTCCGGCGCCGGACAGGCCCCGGCCGGCTATCAGCACGGGTGGGGCGGAGGCGAGCGCGCTGGTGGCGGCGCCCGCCGCGAACAGGGCGAGCCCGGCGAGCAGGGCGCCCTTGCGGCCGTACCGGTCGCCGAGCGCGCCGGCCGGGATGAGCAGGCCCGCGAAGACGATGACGTAGGCGTCCACGGTCCACAGGATCTCGGTGTGCGAGGGGTGCAGTGTGGACGAACTCAGTTGTGGGATCAGGAGGTTGATGGCGGCGACCATGCTCTGCGCGACCAGGACGCAGGCGCACAGCGCGAGCAGGGTGGGGCGTTTCAGGGCGTGCGTGGGCACGGCTCCTCCGGGAGCTGGGTGGTGGGTGGGAAGGTGCGCCTTCAGGCGGATGCGCTCGGGCGCGCTCTCACCGTAGGCTCGCCACCGACCTGCTTTCCAGTGCAACCTTCGCAAGGGATACCTGCGCATGACGCAATCCACGGGGCTGGATCTGAATCTGCTGGTCGCGCTGGACGTGCTGCTGGAGGAGCAGAGCGTGCAGGGCGCCGCCCAGCGGCTGCATCTGTCCGAGCCCGCGATGAGCCGGACCCTCGGACGGATCCGCAGGGCGCTCGGCGATCCGATCCTGGTGCGGGCCGGCCGGCGGATGGTGCCCACTCCGCACGCGCTGGCCGTGCGGGCCGAGGTGAGCGCGGTGGTGGAGCGGGCCCGGGCCCTGTTCGCGCCGGGCCGGGACGCCGATCTGCGCACGGTGACCCGCACCTTCACGATCCTCGGTCACGACGCGATGGCCGCCACCCACGGCGCCGCCCTCTTCGCCCGCGCCGCCCGCGAGGCGCCCGGCATCCGGCTGCGCTTTCTGACCGAGAGCCACGTGGACGCGCCGTACCTGCGCCAGGGCACCGCCGATCTGGAGGTGGGGGTGATCGACACGACCTCGCCCGAAGTGCACGTGGAGACGGTGTACCAGGAGCGCATGCTGGGCGTCGTACGGCCCGGACACCCGCTGCTGGAGGGGGAGGTGACACCCGAGCGGTTCGCCGGTGCGGCGGGGCACCTCGTGGTGTCCCGGCGCGGCAGGCAGCGCGGGCCGATCGACGACGCCCTGGCCGAACTCGGCCTCGCCCGCCGGGTGGTGGGCACCGTCGGCAGCTTCCCGGCCTCGCTGTTCGTGCTGCGCGAGACCGACCTGATCGGCCTGATCACCTCCTACGGCCGCTCGATGGCCGACACCCTCGGCCTGGTCGTCTTCGACATCCCGCTCCGGCTGCCCCTGGCCGAGGTGGGCTTCGCCTGGCACCCCCGGCACGACGCCGACCCCGCCCACGCCTGGCTGCGGAAGTGCGTACGGGATCTGATGACCGAGACGTCACACACCGTCCCGCGGACCTAGTCCGGGCGGCGCGCGGCCACGGTCAGAGGTTTTCTTTCTTGGGCGGCAGCGTTGGATCGGGGCCCGGGCCGAAGTGCATCCCGTACGAGGGCCAGGGCCCGGCACTCCCCAGCCTTCGGCCGGAGGGACCCCCAGAGCACGCACCTATGGCATGCATCCAGCTGCTCCGCAGCGGGCGCGAGGCCCGCCCTCCGGGCGGACGGCGGGAGTTCGACGCCAGGACCTGGCTCCGGGCGGCGCGCGGCCCCGGTCAGAGGTTTTCTTTCTTGGGGGGCAGCGTTGGATCGGGGCGGGTGGCGTGTCGTGGCCGGCTCTTGGTCGAGATCTGGCCGACGAGTTCCCAGAAGCACACCAGCGCGGTGACCGGCGGGATACCGAAGATCACTAACGAGAGCAGCGCATGGGACGAGTGGCTGACGCACAACGCCACGGCCATCGCGGAGGCGGCCAGCACGATGCACCAGGACCGCCGCGCGCTCCGGCGCTGGGCGGTGGCCCGCACGACCGAGAGCGCCGCCACGAACCACGGCCCGTACACCGTCAGCGGCCAGCACTGCGCCAGGCGCGTGGGCAGCACCGACGAGGCGATTCCGCGCAGCTGCCCGTAGGAGTAGCAGACGGACCAGGCCAGCATCCCCACCGCGCACAGCGTGACCGTCGCGATCAGCAGCGTGATGTGGGTGAAACGCCGGCCGCCGTCGAGCAGATGGGATTCCTGGCGCAGCCGGCGGCGGCTGCTCCTGCGCGGGGAGGGAATGTCCAGCGGGGTGGTGACGGGGTTCACGGTGGTCGGCGCGGCCAGCATCTGCGCCAGTTCCTCGACCGGGTCCCAGTCGTTCTGCGCGATGCCCGGTTCCGGGACGGTGTTCCAGGTGTGATCGTAGAGACCGGCGTCCTGCTGAATTCTGTCCATCGGTAAATCCTTCCGCCCCTGACTCAGGATGCCGTGTACAGATCTGTCATGGTCCGCCGATATTCCTTTTCCATCGTATTGATTCTCTTCAGGAAATCATCGAGCAGGTCCGAGCAGGACGTGGGATCCGCTTCGCCGCCCCAGTGCGGCGTGGTCGTCCGGTGATCCTCGCTCGGGTGCCAGTCCAATCGCATCACGGTCGCTTAACGATGATCGACGGAGGAGGGCTTTGGGGCATTCGGGGGAATGCGGGTAACCCGGAAGGGGGGTCATCGCATTCCGTAAATATTCCGCGAGAGTGGAAATCAAATGCCCGGTCCGTCGATGATCGGGGGATGCGCTGATGTGATGCCGCGCACTTTTGGTCATCGATTGCGCATGCGACGCGCCGGTCCTGGGCAGGCGGCGACGGTCCCCGAGCGTGACACGCCTGTCACCCAGGGGCATCGATCAGGAACGGAAGGCAACACCGAGCAATGGCGGACAGAACCGAACGACACCCCCAGGCGACCATCCACGCGGGAGGCGAGTGGCTGCCGGCGATATCCGGCGCGACCCGCGAGATCCTCGACCCCGCGGACGCCCGGCCGTTCGCCGTGGTCGCCGAGGGCGACGAGAAGGACGCCGAGCGCGCGGTCGCCGCCGCCCGGCAGGCCTTCGACCACGGCCCCTGGCCCCGCACCCCGGTCGCCGAACGCGCCGACCTGCTGCGCCGCGTCGCCGGCCTCCTCGTCCGCGACCGCGAGGAACTCGGCCTGCTGGAGAGCCGGGACGCGGGCAAGACCGTCGAGGAGGGGCGGATCGACATCGACTGCGTCGCCGACGCCTTCCGCTACTTCGCCGACCTGGTCGCCGCCGAGGCGCCCGGCCGGGTCGTGGACGCGGGCTCGCCCGACATCCACAGCGTCGTCGTGCACGAGCCGGTCGGCGTCTGCGCGCTGATCACCCCCTGGAACTACCCGCTCCTGCAGGCCAGCTGGAAGATCGCCCCGGCCCTCGCCGCCGGCAACACCTTCGTGGTCAAGCCCAGCGAGATCACCCCGCTGACCACCGTCGCGCTGATCGAGCTGCTGGAAGAGGCCGGCCTGCCCGCGGGCGTCGCCAACATCGTCACCGGCCCCGGCCACACCGTCGGCGCCCGTCTCGCCGAGCACCCCGGCGTCGACCTGGTCTCCTTCACCGGCGGCCTGGTCAGCGGCACCAAGGTGGCCCAGGCCGCCGCCCCCACCGTGAAGAAGGTCGCCCTCGAACTCGGCGGCAAGAACCCCAACGTCGTCTTCGCCGACGCCTGCGCCACCGAGGAGGGCTTCGACACCGCCGTCGACCAGGCCCTCAACGCCGCCTTCATCCACAGCGGCCAGGTCTGCTCGGCCGGCGGCCGGCTCATCGTCGAGGAGTCGGTCCGGGACCGCTTCGTCGCCGAACTCGCCCGCCGCGCCCGGAGGATCAGGCTCGGCCGGGGCACCGCCGACGGCGTCGAGTGCGGCCCGCTGGTCTCCGAGCAGCAGCGCGCCAAGGTCGAGGCGTACGTCGCCTCCGCGCTCGCCGAGGGCGCCGTACTGCGCTGCGGCGGCAAGCGCCCGGAGCCGTCACCTCAGCGCCCCGAGACCGGCTACTTCTACGAGCCGACCGTCCTCGACGCCTGCCACCGCGAGATGAAGGTCGTCCGGGAGGAGGTCTTCGGCCCGGTCCTCACCGTGGAGACCTTCCGCACCGAGGACGAGGCCGTCTTCCTCGCCAACGACACCGAGTACGGCCTCGCCGGCGCCGTGTGGACGTCCGACCCCGGCAAGGCCCGGCGCGTCGCGGGCCGCCTGCGCCACGGCACCGTCTGGATCAACGACTTCCACCCCTACCTGCCGCAGGCGGAGTGGGGCGGCTTCGGCAGGAGCGGCACCGGCCGCGAGCTGGGGCCCGCCGGGCTCGCCGAGTACCGCGAGACCAAGCACGTCTACCAGAACCTCGCGCCGAAGCCGGTGCGCTGGTTCGCCGGCTGAGCCCCCTGTCCCCCGAGCTTCCCCGGAAACACCCCCTGGAGTAGTACCCCCATGTCCCACACCCCCCACGTCTACGACTACGTCGTCATCGGCGGCGGCACCGCGGGCTCCGTCATCGCCTCCCGCCTCACCGAGAACCCCGACGTCACCGTCGCCGTCATCGAGGGCGGCCCGAGCGACGTCGGCCGCGACGACGTGCTCACCCTGCGCCGCTGGATGGGCCTGCTCGGCGGCGACCTCGACTACGACTACCCGACGGTCGAGCAGCCCCGCGGCAACTCCCACATCCGGCACAGCCGCGCCCGCGTCCTCGGCGGCTGCTCCTCCCACAACACCCTCATCTCGTTCAAGCCGCTGCCCTCCGACTGGGACGAGTGGGAGGAGGCCGGCGCCAAGGGCTGGGGCGCCGTTCCCATGGAGGCCTACTTCGCCCGCCTGAAGAACAACATCGTCTCCGTCGACGAGAAGGACCGGAACGCCATCGCCCGCGACTTCGTCGACGCCGCCCAGGCCGCACTCGGGGTACCCCGCATCGAGGGCTTCAACCGCAAGCCGTTCACCGAGGGCGTCGGCTTCTTCGACCTCGCCTACCACCCCGAGAACAACAAGCGGTCCTCGGCCTCGGTGGCGTACCTGCACCCGGTCATGGACGAGCGGCCCAACCTGACGATCCTGTTGGAGACCTGGGCGTACAAGCTGGAGATCACCGAGGGTCGCGCCGAGGGCGTCCACGTGCGCACCGAGGACGGCGAGGACCTGCTGATCCGCGCCCGCAGCGAGGTCGTGCTGTGCGCGGGCGCCATCGACTCCCCGCGCCTGCTGCTGCACTCGGGCGTCGGCCCCCGCCAGGACCTCCAGGCCCTGGGCATCCCGGTGGTGCACGACCTGCCGGGCGTCGGCGAGAACCTGCTGGACCACCCCGAGTCGGTCATCGTCTGGGAGACCCACGGGCCCATCCCGGAGAACTCCGCGATGGACTCCGACGCGGGCCTGTTCGTGCGCCGCGACCCCGGGCACGCGGGACCCGACCTGATGTTCCACTTCTACCAGGTGCCGTTCACGGACAACCCCGAGCGCCTCGGCTACGAGCGCCCGCGCCACGGAGTCTCCATGACCCCGAACATCCCCAAGCCCAAGAGCCGCGGCCGCCTGTACCTGACCAGCGCCGACCCGTCCGTCAAGCCCGCCCTCGACTTCCGCTACTTCACCGACGAGGACGACTACGACGGCCGGACCCTGGTCGACGGCATCCGCATCGCCCGCGAGATCGCCCAGACCGAGCCGCTCGCGGGCTGGCTCAAGCGCGAGGTGTGCCCCGGACCCGAGATCCAGGGCGACGCCGAACTGAGCGAGTACGCCCGCAAGGTCGCGCACACCGTGTACCACCCGGCCGGCACCTGCAGGATGGGCGCCGCCGACGACGAACTCGCCGTAGTGGACCCGGAGCTGCGGATCCGCGGCCTCGACGGCATCCGCATCGCCGACGCGTCCGTCTTCCCGACCATGACCGCCGTCAACCCGATGATCGGGGTGCTCATGGTCGGGGAGAGGGCCGTCGACCTGATCGGAGGTGACGCCCGATGACCCTCACCGTCCCCACCCGCAAGCCGCCCACCACCGGCGCCCCCGTGTTCTCCGTCTCCGGCCTGTGGAAGGTCTTCGGCCCCAAGCCGGACCGGATCCCCGCCGACCCCGAACTGGCCGCCCTGGAACCCGCCGACCTGCGCGCCCGCACCGGCTGCACGGCGGCCGTCCGGGACGTCTCCTTCGACGTGCGCAAGGGCGAGGTCTTCGTCGTCATGGGCCTGTCCGGCTCCGGCAAGTCCACCCTGGTGCGCTGCCTGACCCGCCTCATCGAACCGACGGCGGGCACCATCTCCATCGACGGCGAGGACGTCCGCGCGATGGACCGGGCCCGCCTGCGCCAACTGCGCCGGCACCGCGCCGCCATGGTCTTCCAGCACTTCGGCCTGCTCCCGCACCGCACGGTCCTCGACAACGTGGCGTACGGCCTGCAGATCCAGGGCGTCGGCAAGGCCGAACGACGCGCGCGGGCCGCCGAGGTCGTCGCCAAGGTCGGCCTCGACGGCATGGAGCACCGCCGCCCCGGCCAGCTCTCCGGCGGCCAGCGCCAGCGGGTGGGCCTGGCCCGCGCCCTGGCCGTCGACCCCGAAGTGCTGCTGTTCGACGAGCCGTTCAGCGCCCTCGACCCGCTCATCCGGCGCGACATGCAGGACGAGGTGGTCCGCCTGCACCGCGAGGAGGGCCGCACGATGGTCTTCATCACCCACGACCTGTCCGAGGCCCTGAAGCTCGGCGACCGCATCGCCCTCATGCGCGACGGCAAGGTCGTCCAGCTCGGCACCCCGGAGGAGATCGTCGGCTCCCCGGCCGACGACTACGTCCGCGAGTTCGTCCGCGACGTACCGCGCGAACAGGTCATGACCTGCCGTACGGCCATGCGCCCGGCCGCCGCCGAGGACGCGGACAACGGCCCCGCGGTCCGCCCCGAGGCGACGGTCGCCGAGGCGATCGAGGCAGTGGCCCGTGCTGGCGCGCCCGCACGGGTGATGGACGAGGGCCGGTGCCTGGGAGTGGTCGACCACGAACGGCTGCTGGGAGTGGTCTCCGGTGTGGCCACCCTGCCCTCCCCCCGCACCAGCCCGGAGGCCGTCTGATGGCAGCGCTCACCGCCCCGGCCTCCCGTACCGGCACACCCCGCGTCCTGAAGAGCCGTACCGCGGGCAAACTCCTCCTGCTCGCCCTCTTCGCCGCGGTCCTGGCCCCCTGGGCCGCCGGCCACTGGCCCGGCGCCGCCTGGCCGCACGACCTGACGGTCAGCGTCACCAAGCCCCTCACCAGCGCCAGCGACTGGGTCATCGACAACCGGGACAGCCACCCGCTGTTCCTGTACTTCTTCGGCTACCTCAGCAACGCCGTCGTCCTCGCCGTACGCGCCGTCTACCTCACCCTCCTCGCCGCGGGCTGGCCCGGCGTCACGGTCCTCGGCGCCCTCGTCGCCTGGCGGGTCGCCGGCCCCCGCCTCGCCGCCGGCACGGCGGTCGCCTTCCTGGCCTGCGGCGCCCTCGGCATGTGGGTGGCGACCATGCAGACCCTCGCCCTGATGGTGGTCGCGGTCCTCGCCTCCGTGGCCGTCGGCGCGCTGCTCGGCCTCGCCGCCGGCCTGTCCGACCGCATGGACCGCGCCCTGCGCCCGGTCCTGGACACCATGCAGGTGCTCCCCGCGTTCGCCTACCTCCTCCCCGTCGTCCTGGTCTTCGGCATCGGCGTCCCCGCGGCCGTCCTCGCCACCGTCGTGTACGCCGCCCCGCCGATGGCCCGCCTCACCGCCCTCGGCCTGCGCGGCGCCGACCCCGAGGTCCTGGAGGCCGTGGAGTCGCTCGGCGCCACCCGCCGCCAGCGGCTGCTGACCGCCCGCATCCCGCTGGCCCGCGCCGAACTCCTCCTCGGCCTCAACCAGACGATCATGATGGCGCTGTCCATGGCCGTCATCGCCTCCGTCATCGGCGCCGGCGGCCTCGGCGACCGCGTCTACCAGGCGCTCGCCTCGGTCGACGTCGGCCAGGCCCTCGCCGCCGGCATCCCCATCGTGCTGCTGGCGATCGTCCTGGACCGCGTGACGGCGGCGGCCGGAGCGGCGGACGACTCCGCCGCCCGCCCGAAGACCGTCGGCTGGGCCTACGCCCTCGCCGTCACCGTGGCCGCCGCCCTGGCCGCCCGGCTCCTCGGCCGCCTCGACTGGCCGTCCGGCTGGACGCTGGACATCGCCGCACCGGTCGACCGCGCCGTCGACTGGATGACCAACCACCTCTACTCCGGCGTCCCGGTCGTCGGCGGCACGGCCGACTGGGCGGCCCACTTCACCACCTGGATCCTCGACCCGGTGCGCGGCGGCCTCGAGTGGCTGCCCTGGTGGTCGGTGCTGCTGATCGTCGCCGCCCTGGCCTGGTCGATCGGCACCTGGCGCACCGCGCTGACCGCCGTCCTCGCCATGGCCGCGATCGGCGTGCTCGGCGTCTGGGAACCCGCCCTCGACACGCTCTCCCAGGTGCTCGCGGCCGTCGCCGTGACGCTGGTCCTCGGCTTCGCGACCGGCATCGCCGCCGCCCGCAGCGACCGTGTCGAACGCGCCCTGCGCCCGGTCCTGGACGTCTTCCAGACCATGCCGCAGTTCGTGTACCTGATCCCGGTCGTCGCCCTGTTCGGCGTCGGCCGCGCCCCCGCCGTCGCCGCGGCCGTCGTCTACGCCCTCCCGGCCGTCGTCCGGATCACCGCGCAGGGCCTGCGCCAGGTCGACCCGGCCGCACTGGAGTCGGCGCGCTCGCTCGGCGCGACCGGCCGGCAGCAGCTGTGGCAGATCCAGCTCCCGCTCGCCCGGCGGTCGTTGCTGCTCGCCGTCAACCAGGGCGTCGTCCTGGTCCTCGCCGTCGTCATCATCGGCGGCCTGGTGGGCGGCGGCGCCCTCGGCTACAACGTCGTCTTCGGCCTCGCCCAGGGCGACCTGGCGACCGGCCTGGTGGCCGGCGCCGCGATCGTCTGCCTGGGCCTGATGCTGGACCGGGTGACCCAGCCGACCGAGCGACGCCCGAGGAAGGGAGCCTGACATGCGACGCCGTACGACCACCGCCGTGCTGGGCTCGCTGGTGCTGCTGACCGCGACCGGCTGCGGCGCCGCCGACATGACCAAGCAGGCCTCGCCGTTCGCGAACGCCGGCGGCACGAAGTCCGTGACCCTCTCCGTGCAGTCCTGGGTGGGCGCGCAGGCCAACGTGGCCGTCGCCCAGTACCTCCTGGAGCACGAGCTCGGCTACCACGTGGACACCGTCCAGGTCGACGAGGTGCCCGCCTGGGACGCGCTCAGCCAGGGCCGGGTCGACGCCCTCCTGGAGGACTGGGGCCACCCCGACCAGGAGAAGCGGTACGTCGAGGACAAGAAGACGATTCGGCGGGCCGGCGGCCTCGGGGTGACCGGCCACATCGGCTGGTTCGTCCCCACCTACCTCGCCAAGCAGCACCCGGACATCACGAACTGGAAGAACCTCGACAAGTACGCCTCCCTGTTCCGCACCGCGGAGAGCGGCGGCAAGGGCCAGCTGATGGACGGCTCCCCGTCGTACGTCACCAACGACAAGGCCCTGGTGAAGAACCTCAAGCTGGACTACCAGGTCGTCTTCGCCGGCTCCGAGGCCGCCCAGATCACCCAGATCAAGCAGTTCGCCAAGGAGAAGAAGCCCTTCCTGACCTACTGGTACGCCCCCCAGTGGCTGTTCGAGAAGGTCCCCATGACGGAGGTGAAGCTGCCGCCGTACAAGGACGGCTGCGACGCGGACGCGGCGAAGGTCGCCTGCTCCTACCCGCACACCCCGCTGCAGAAGTACCTCAACGCCGGCTTCGCCCGGTCGGGCGGCAAGGCGGCGGCCTTCCTGAAGAAGTTCCGGTGGACCACCGAGGACCAGAACGAGGTCTCCCTGATGATCGCCGACCAGAAGCTGTCCCCCGAGGACGCGGCGAAGAAGTGGGTGGACAGCCACCCCTCCGTGTGGAAGAAGTGGCTGTCCTGAACGCCCTTATTCCCTGAGGGCGTCGGCGATGTCCCGGAGCGCCGCGGCGGTCCGCCGCTGCAGTCCCGGGCCGAACGTGACGCGGGTGGCCCCGAGTTCGCCGAGTTCGGCGGGCGAGGGGCCCTCGCCGTCCAGGCGGGCCAGCATGTTCAGCGGGCCCTGGATCCCGGCCCGCAGCAGGGGCAGCACGCCGGTGGGGGCGAGGATCGGATAGACGCAGTCCGCGCCCGCCGCCACGTACAACGCGGCCCGCTCGATGGCCCGTTCGGGATCCCTGTCGCCGAGCGCGAACGTGTCGACGCGGGCGTTGACGAACAGCCGGTCGGCGGCGGCCGAGCGGACCTCGGCGAGGTACTCGGCGTGCTCCTGGGGATCCTTGAGGACCCCCGCGTGGGAGTCCTCGAGGTTGCAGCCGGCGGCCCCCGCCTCCAGCAGCCGCTCCACCAGCTCCTTCGGCGCGAGCCCGTACCCGCCCTCGACGTCCGCCGACACCGGCACCTCGACCGCCCGCGTGATCCGGGCGACCGCGGCGAACATCTCGTCCGCGGGCGTGTCCCCGTCCGGATACCCCAGCGCGGCGGCCACCCCGGCGCTGGGCGTGGCCAGCGCCGGGAACCCGGCCTCCGCGAGGACGCGCGCACTGGCCGCGTCCCAGGGGCCCGGCAGGATCAGCGGGTCGCCCTGGGGGCGGTTGCGGTGCAGCGCTCGTAACGTGTCCACCTTGCTCACGGCCGGCCCCCCGGCGGAACGCGGCGGCCGACCAGCTCGGTACGGCTCACCCGTGCTGCCCGGGCTGGTAGTGGCCCGGGGGCATCCGGGTGGCCACGCCGAACCGGTTCCAGGTGTTGATCACCGCGATCGCGGCGATCAGCTGGGCCAGCTCGGCCTCCTCGAAGTGCTTGGCGGCCGTCTCGTACACCTCGTCCGGGACGAAGCCGTCGGTCAGGACGGTGACCGCCTCGGTCAGCTCGATCGCCGCCAGCTCCTTCTCGGTGTAGAAGTGCCGCGACTCCTCCCACGCGCTGAGCTGCACGATCCGCTCCACGCTCTCCCCGGCCGCGAGCGCGTCCTTGGTGTGCATGTCGAGGCAGAAGGCGCAGTGGTTGAGCTGCGAGGCGCGGATCTTGACCAGTTCGTACAGCTTGGGGTCCAGTCCCTGCCTGGCCGCGGCGTCCAGGCGGACCATCGCCTTGTAGACCTCGGGTGCGTGCTGGGTCCAGGCCAGGCGCGGGGCCTGCTCGGCGGCGTACTCGGTGTTCTCCTGTGCAGTGGTCATGCCTCGACCCTAGGAGCGAGGCAGCCCAGGAGTATGGTCCATTTCCATGGCGGAATCCTGGGCCACTCTGGGCGTCGACCTGCATCTGGAACCGGCCGGCTCCGGCGGGCTGCGCCGGGGCCTGACCGACGCGCTCCGGGAGGCCGTACGCACCGGCCGGCTGGCCCCCGGCACCCGGCTGCCCTCCTCCCGTACCCTCGCCGCCGACCTCGGCATCGCCCGCAACACCGTCGCCGAGGCCTACGCGGACCTGGTCGCGGAGGGCTGGCTCACCGCCCGGCAGGGCTCCGGCACCCGGGTGGCGGAGCGGGCCACCGCGGCAGCCCCGCCCGGTTCGACGACCCGGGGCGCGGACGGCGCCGGTCCGGCCGCCCGCCGCTCGGCGCCGGGCCGCCCCAGGTACAGCCTGATCCCCGGTAGCCCCGACCTCGCCGCGTTCCCGCGCACCGAGTGGCTCAGGGCCGCCCGCCGCGCCCTCGCCGGCGCCCCGTACGACGCCCTCGGCTACGGCGACCCCCGCGGCCGCCCCGAACTGCGCGCCGCCCTCGCCGGCTATCTCGCGCGGGTGCGCGGCGTGCGCACCGACCCGGACTGCGTGCTGATCACCTCCGGTTTCGCGCACGCCCTGCGGATCGCCGGCACACTGCTGCACTCGCGCGGGGTGCGCACGGCGGCGGTCGAGTCGTACGGCCTCGACGCGTACTGGGGCGTGCTCCAGCGGACCGGGCTCGCCACGCCCGCGCTGCCGTACGACGAACTCGGCACCGACCCGCGGGAGCCGGGCGACGCCGGGGCGGTGCTGCTGACCCCCGCGCACCAGTTCCCCATGGGCACGCCCCTGCAGCCCGAGCGGCGGGCCGCCGTGATCGACTGGGCGCGGCGCACCGGCGGCCTGATCCTGGAGGACGACTACGACGGCGAGTTCCGCTACGACCGCCAGCCCGTCGGCGCCGTCCAGGGCCTCGACCCCGACCGGGTGCTCTACTTCGGCACCGCCAGCAAGTCCCTGGCCCCCGGACTCCGGCTGGGCTGGATGGTGGTGCCGCCGTCCCTCGCCGAGGAGGCGGCCGCGGCCAAGGGCGCCGCCGACACGGTGGGCGTCCTCGAACAGCTCACGCTCGCCGAGTTCATCACCTCGGGCGCGTACGACCGCCACGTCCGCTCCTCCCGGCTGCGCTACCGGCGCCGCCGCGACGCCCTCGCCGCCGCCGTCTCCGCCCGCGCCCCCGAGGTCACGGTCACCGGCATCGCCGCGGGCCTGCACGCGGTGCTGCGCCTGCCGGCGGGCATGGAGCAGTCGGTGGTCCAGGCCGCGACCTGGCAGGGCCTGGCCCTGCACGGCCTGTCCTTCCACCGTCACCCCGAGGCCGTCGCCGAGCCGCTGGACGCGCTGGTCGTCGGGTACGGCACCCCACCGGACAGCGCATGGACGGGCGCCCTGGACGCGCTGTGCCGGGTGCTGCCGTAAGGCTTGCGGTGGGCTCGGGGGCCGCGGGTGACCGCCGTCGTCGCGCCGTTGCGGCGGATGCGCGGGCTCGGCGCCGCCGGTGACCGCCGTCGTGGTGCCGCGCCGTGGCGGCGGGTTCACGCGTGCGGCCGGTGAGCGAGAGGCGCGGGGACGCCAACGCGCTATCCCTCGGCGTGCCGGCGCGTCCCGAGGCGCCCGCCGTTCGCGCCTCAGCCCTCCTCGGCCGCCACCGGCGCCTCGCCGAAGCGCGCGAGTGCCAGCGCGCCCGCGACGGCCACCGCGAAGCCCAGGACCGCCAGCCAGGTCAGCCCCTCCCGGGTGCGGTCGCCGAGCCACACCACGCCCACCGCGGCGGGCCCGATCGTCTCCCCGATCACCATCCCGGCGGTCGCGGTGGTCACCGAGCCCCGCTGGAGGGCCGACGTCAGCAGCACGAACGCGGCGCCGCCCCCGATGAGCAGCGCGTAAGTCGCCGGGTTGGTCACCAGGTCCTTCGGCGCCAGGCTGCCGATCAGCCGGACCGACACCTCCACCACCCCGAACCCGAACCCGGCGCCGAGCCCGAGCAGCAGCGACCGCGCCGGCCCGGACAGCCGGCCGCCCGCGAGGGCCAGCAGCAGCATCCCGGCCGCCACGGCGAGCATCGCGTACCGCAGCGCCTCCGAGCCGCCCTGACCGCCCTCCGGTCCGGACGCCAGCCCCAGCATCGCGAGCCCGGCGCACACCACGGCCACCGCGCCCCACTCCGTGCCGCTCAGCCGTACCCGCAGCAGGCGGGCCGCCACCACCGCCGTCACCGCCAGGCTCGACGCGAGGGCCGCGCCGACCGCGTAGATCGGCAGGGACCGCAGCGCCGCGATCTGGAACAGGAAGCCCAGCCCGTCCAGCGCCAGCCCGGCGATGTACCGCCACTGGCGCAGCGCCCGCAGCAGCAGGGCCGCCTCGCCGCCCCCGCCGGTACCGGCCTGCCGCGCGGCCACCGCCTGCAGCACCGTCGCGGTGCCGAAGCAGACCGCCGCGCCGAGGGCGCACACCATTCCGAAGAGCACGGAGTGACTCTAGGTGAGCGCCGGTCCGGGCGGCCCCTGCGGTCGGTGCTCTTACCGTTCTCACGGGCCGGCCGCTCAGCCGGCCAGCACTTCCCGCAGCTGCTCCAGCCCCCAGTCCAGGTCCGCCTCGGAGACGACCAGCGGCGGGGCGAGCCGTACGGTCGTGCGGTGGGTGTCCTTCGCCAGCACCCCGCGGGCCATCAACCGCTCCGCCACCTGCCGTGCCGTACCCACCCCCGGCGCGACGTCCACGCCCGCCCACAGCCCGCGCCCGCGCACCGCCGTCACCGTGCCCGTGCCCGGCAGCGCCGCGAGCACCCGGTGCATCCGCTCGCCCAGCTCGGCCGCCCGGGCCTGGAACTCACCGGTGCGCAGCATCGCGATCACCTCCAGCGCCACCGCGCAGGCCAGCGGGTTCCCGCCGAACGTCGACCCGTGCTCGTCCGGCCGGAACACCCCGAGCACGTCCGCGCTCGACACCACCGCCGACACCGGCACGATCCCGCCGCCCAGCGCCTTGCCGAGCACATACACGTCCGGCGCCACGCCCTCGTGCTCGCAGGCGAAGGTCCGCCCGGTCCGGCCGAGGCCCGACTGGATCTCGTCGGCGACGAAGAGCACGTTCCGCTCGCGGGTCAGCTCCCGGACGGCGGGGAGGTAGCCGGACGGCGGCACGATCACCCCGTTCTCGCCCTGCACCGGCTCCAGCAGCACCGCGACCGTGTTCTCCGTCATCGCCGCCCGCATCGCCGTCAGATCGCCGTACGGCACGATCTCGAAGCCCGGCGTGTACGGCCCGAAGTCCGCGCGGGCCTCCGGATCGGTGGAGAAGCTGATGATCGTCGTCGTACGCCCGTGGAAGTTGCCGCCCGCGACCACGATCTTCGCCATCTCCGCGGGCACCCCCTTCACCCGGTAGCCCCACTTCCGGGCCGTCTTCACCGCCGTTTCCACCGCCTCGGCGCCGGTGTTCATCGGCAGCACCATCTCCATCCCGCACAGCTCGGCCAACTCTGCGCAGAACGCGGCGAACCGGTCGTGGTGGAAGGCGCGGGAGGTCAGCGTCACCCTCTCCAGCTGGGCCCTGGCCGCCTCGACCAGCCGCGGGTGGCGGTGCCCGAAGTTCAGCGCCGAGTAGCCGGCCAGCAGATCGAGGTAGCGGCGACCCGTCACGTCCGTCATCCAGGCGCCCTCGGCGGTGGCGACGACGACCGGCAGGGGACGGTAGGTGTGCGCGCTGTGCGCGTCGGCGGCGGCGATCAGGTCTTCCGCAGCGGTCACGGCGGCCTCCCATGATGAGTGGAACCTCCTTCCTACCGTCGCTCGCATGGTGGACCGCGGAACCTGGCCGCGCGCCCCGCCCGGTAGGCTGATCAGCGGGCCGTGACTGGCGCGCTGGGATGGGACGGACCATCGGGGAGCGGCCCGGCGGAAACAGTGCCGTGCGCCTGGGCCGAACGTGAACGCTGTACGCACGCCGTCCGGAGGTCCTCATGCCAGAGCCCCTGTCCACCGAGTCCACCGCCTTCCGCGCCGCCCTCGACGTCATCCGCGCCGTCGAACCGCGCGTCGCCGACGCCATCGGCCAGGAGGTCACCGACCAGCGCGCGATGCTCAAGCTGATCGCCTCCGAGAACTACGCCTCCCCGGCCACCCTGCTGGCCATGGGCAACTGGTTCAGCGACAAGTACGCCGAGGGCACGGTCGGCCGCCGCTTCTACGCCGGCTGCCGCAACGTCGACACGGTGGAGGCCCTGGCCGCCGAGCACGCCCGCGAACTGTTCGGCGCCTGGCACGCCTACGTCCAGCCGCACTCCGGCATCGACGCCAACCTGGTCGCCTTCTGGGCCGTCCTCGCCGACCGCGTCGAGGCGCCGTTCCTTCAGAAGACCGGCGCCCGCCAGGTCAACGACCTCACCGAGGCCGACTGGGCCGAGCTGCGCCAGGCCTTCGGCAACCAGCGCATGCTCGGCATGTCCCTGGACGCCGGCGGCCACCTCACCCACGGCTTCCGCCCGAACATCTCCGGCAAGATGTTCGACCAGCGCTCCTACGGCACCGACCCGGCCACCGGCCTCATCGACTACGACGCCCTGCGCGCCCAGGCACGCGAGTTCAAGCCGCTGATCATCGTCGCGGGCTACTCGGCGTACCCCCGTCTGGTGAACTTCCGGATCATGCGCGAGATCGCCGACGAGGTCGGCGCGACCCTCATGGTCGACATGGCCCACTTCGCCGGCCTGGTCGCGGGCAAGGTCCTCACCGGCGACTTCGACCCGGTGCCGCACGCCCAGATCGTCACCACCACCACGCACAAGTCGCTGCGCGGCCCGCGCGGCGGCATGGTGCTGTGCGACGACTCCCTCAAGGACCAGGTGGACCGCGGCTGCCCGATGGTCCTCGGCGGCCCGCTGCCGCACGTCATGGCCGCGAAGGCGGTCGCCCTGGCCGAGGCCCGGCAGCCGTCCTTCCAGGACTACGCCCAGCGCATCGTCGACAACTCCCGCGCGCTCGCCGAGGGCCTGATGCGGCGCGGCGCCACCCTGGTGACCGGCGGCACCGACAACCACCTCAACCTGATCGACGTCACCACCTCCTACGGCCTCACCGGCCGCCAGGCCGAGCAGGCCCTGCTCGACTCGGGCATCGTCACCAACCGCAACGCCATCCCGGCCGACCCCAACGGCGCCTGGTACACCTCCGGCATCCGCATCGGCACCCCGGCGCTGACCACCCGGGGCCTGGGCACCGCGGAGATGGACGAGGTCGCCGGCCTGATCGACCGCGTGCTGACGGCCGCCGAGCCCGGCACCACCAAGTCCGGCGCCCCGTCCAAGGCCGCGCACGTCCTCGACGCGAAGATCTCCGACGAGATCTCCCGCCGCGCCACCGACCTCGTGGCCGGCTTCCCGCTCTACCCGGAGATCGACCTCGGCTGACGCCCTGGGAGGCTCACAGGTCGATCAGCTCCTGACGCGGCTCACGCGGCGGCCCGGCACTGCGCCGGGCCGCCGCGCGGCGCAGCAGCAGCGTCCCGGCGATCCCCGCGGCGAGCCCTGCCGCTGCCCACACCGCCTTGTCCCGCACACCACCTGCGCCGTCGCCCGCGGCGGCCGGCGCCGCGCCGAGACCGAGGAAGCGGTCGCCCGCCAGCCGGTCGTAGACCCGCTGCGGCGCCCGGTGCCAGCGGATGTCGTCGTCCGTCACGTCCGGCGCCGGATCGGTGCGGACCCAGGGAGTGCCGTCCTCGGCCAGGACCAGCTGGTCCTGGCGCAGCATCGCCACGTCCCCGCCCGGCGCCCGATGGGTCCGCGGCCATCCCCCGACCCCGGTCAGCCCCCACAGCACGGTGAACCGCACCCGCGGGTAGCGGCCCCGCGTCCACTCCTGCGGCACCGGCTCGGTGTCGTCGCGCTCCGGTTCCAGCAGCTCGCGCAGCCGGTCGAAGCCGGCCTGACCGGCATGCCGGGCCTCGCTGCGCCCGCCGGCCGCCACGACCACCGCCACGTCGGGCCGGTCCCGGCCGGCCGCTGCCGCGGGCGCCGCCACCGCCGCCGTCACGCTCACCGTCACCGCGAGGAGCACCGCCGCCGCACCGGCCCGCGCCGCCGGCCACCGCCGGACACGCTCCGGCCATCCCCGCATCACCAGCCCCCGCCCCCGCATCCCGCGCCCCCATCGCTCGCCGGGCACACCAGCATGCCCCCTGTTACACCCCCGGTGACGGACCGGATCGCCGCTGTTTCCAGCCCGTTCCTGTTCGACCCGTCAGCTCTGCGAGAATGGTGCACATGGCCTCTGATCGACCCCGCGTGCTCTCCGGCATCCAGCCCACCGCCGGCTCGTTCCACCTCGGCAACTACCTCGGCGCCGTCCGCCAGTGGGTGGCCCTGCAGGAGTCCCACGACGCGTTCTACATGGTCGTCGACCTGCATGCGATCACGGTTCCCCAGGACCCCGCGGAGCTGCGGGCCAACACCCGGCTCGCCGCCGCCCAGCTGCTGGCCGCCGGCCTGGACCCGGAGCGCTGCACCCTCTTCGTGCAGAGCCACGTGCCCGAGCACGCCCAGCTCGCCTGGATCATGAACTGCCTCACCGGCTTCGGCGAGGCCAGCCGGATGACCCAGTTCAAGGACAAGGCGGCCCGGCAGGGCGCCGAGCGCGCCTCCGTCGGCCTGTTCACGTACCCGATCCTGCAGGTCGCCGACATCCTGCTGTACCAGGCCAACGAGGTGCCGGTCGGCGAGGACCAGCGCCAGCACGTCGAGCTGACCCGCGACCTGGCCGAGCGCTTCAACGGCCGCTTCGGCGAGACCTTCGTGATCCCGTCGCCGTACATCCTCAAGGAGACGGCGAAGATCTACGACCTGCAGGACCCGTCGATCAAGATGAGCAAGTCGGCGTCCACGCCGAAGGGTTTGATCAACCTGCTCGACGAGCCGAAGGCCACCGCCAAGAAGGTCAAGAGCGCCGTCACCGACACCGACACCGTCATCCGCTACGACGCGGAGGCCAAGCCGGGCGTGTCGAACCTCCTCACCATCTACTCCACCCTCACCGGCAAGTCGATCGCTGAGCTGGAGCGGGAGTACGAGGGCAAGATGTACGGCGCCCTCAAGACCGATCTCGCCGACGTCATGGTCGAGTTCGTGACGCCGTTCCGGGAGCGCACCCAGCAGTACCTGGACGACTCCGAAACGCTCGACTCGATCCTGGCCAAGGGCGCGGAGAAGGCCCGCGCGGTCGCCGCGGAGACGCTCGCGCAGGCCTACGAGCGGGTGGGTTTCCTGCCGGCGAAGCACTGAGCCGCACGATCCGGCGCGGGGGCGCACGACCGTACACATGTCCGGGCGGCCGGAGCGCTGCACATCACTTCCGCTGCGCCTGCGCACAGGACTTCCATGGCCGTACAGTCGATAGCCCACGGCCCGAACGTGACGAACGGGACGGCCCGTACAAGACGACAGACGCGACGACAGGAGACGACGTGGGGACCGTAACGATCGGCGTGTCGATCGCGGTCCCGGAGCCTCACGGCAGCCTGCTCCAGGAGCGGCGCACGGGCTTCGGCGACGCCGCGGCTCACGGCATCCCCACGCACGTCACGCTGCTGCCGCCGACCGAGGTCGACGAGGCCGAACTGCCCGCCGTCGAGGCGCACCTCAGCGACGTCGCCGCGGCCGGCCGGCCGTTCCCGATGCGGCTGTCCGGCACGGGCACCTTCCGGCCGCTGTCCCCGGTGGTCTACGTCCGCGTCGTCCAGGGCGCCGAGGAGTGCACCCTGCTGCAGCAGCGGGTGCGGGACGCCTCGGGGCCCGTCGCGCGCGAGCTGCAGTTCCCGTACCACCCCCATGTCACCGTCGCGCACGGCATCGACGAGGCGGCCATGGACCGGGCCTTCGAGGAGCTGGCCGGGTTCGACGCGCAGTGGCCCTGCACCGGGTTCGCGCTGTACGAGCAGGGCGCGGACGGGGTGTGGCGCAAGCTGCGGGAGTACACGTTCGGGGGGACCACGGTGCCTTCCCAGTCAGGGCCGTTGCGCAGCGCCGTCTGGTAGGGCCGGGTCCGCGCCGCGCCCCGTCACAGGGGCAGCCGCCGGAACAGCGCCCGCGGTGTGTGCCGCAGCGCCGCCATCACCACCCGCAGCACTCCCGGCACCCACACCGTCTCCGACCGTCTGCGCAGACCGAGTTCGATGGCGGTGGCGACCGCCTCCGGGGTCGTGGCCAGCGGCCCCTCGCCCCTGACGTGTCCGGGCCGTACGACCATGACGTGGACGCCGGTGCCGTGCAGGGCGTCGCCGAGGCCCTGGGTGAAGGCGTCGAGGCCGGCCTTGCTGGAGCCGTAGATGAAGTCGGCGCGGCGGGCCCGCTCGCCGGCGACGGAGGACAGGACCACGAGGGAGCCGTGCCCCTGGGTCTGCAGCGCGCGGCCGGCGACCAGGCCGGCCGAGACGGCCCCGGTGTAGTTGGTCTGGGCGACGTGGACGGCGCGCAGCGGCTCCCGCTCGTCGTGGGCCTGGTCGCCGAGGACGCCGAAGGCGAGCAGCACCAGGTCGATGTCGCCGTCGGCGAAGACCTTGCCGAGGACCGTCTCGTGGGACGCGGGGTCGAGGGCGTCGAAGGCGACGGTCCGGGTCTCGGCGCCGAGCGCCCGCAGGCTCTCGGCGGCCTCCTCCAGGGCCGGTGACGGGCGGCCCGCCAGCCACACCGTGCGGGTGGAGCGGGCGATCAGCCGGCGGGCGGTGGCCAGCGCGATCCCGGACGTGCCGCCGAGGACGAGCAGGGACCGGGGAAGACCGAAGGCGTCCTTCACGTCAGCTCCTTGATGGCGGCGGTGTCTCCTGGCATGTCGGTGACCGTATCGCTCGGATATGGGTGATTAGTTACTGAACATTCGCCCGCTCCACACAACGGGTGATTAGTGGGATGTCATACGAGCGTGTCGCGGGGGCAGGGACGGATCGTGGACTGGCTGAAGAGACTCCCCGGCATCGGGCCGCTCGTCGCCCGGCTGACGGAGACGCACGCCTGGCACTGCTACGAGCGGCTCGACCGGGTGAAGTGGACGCGGCTGGCCGCCGCCATGACGTTCGTGAGCTTCATCGCCCTGTTCCCGCTGCTGACCGTGGCCGCCGCGGTCAGCGCCGCCACGCTCGGCCCCGGCCGGCAGCGGACGGTCGAGCACAAGATCGCCGAGCAGTTCCCCGGCGTCCTGTCCAGCCGGCTCGACATCACCTCGCTCGTCGACAACGCCGGCACCGTCGGCGTCATCGCGGGCGCCGCGCTGCTGTTCACCGGCATCAACTGGGTCGCCCAGATGCGGGACTGCCTGCGCGCGGTGTGGGAGCTGCCCGACCAGCAGCAGAACCCGGTGGTGGCCAAGGCCAAGGACGCGGGCATCCTGCTCGGCCTCGGCGGGGCGCTGCTGGTCACGCTCGCCGCGTCCATGTTCGCCTCGGCCGCCGTCGGCGTGGTCTCCCGCCACCTCGGCCTGGCCGCGTACGGCTGGGGCAGCGCCCTGCTGCAGGTCGCCGCGTTCGCCGTCGCCGTCCTCGCCGACTTCCTCGTCCTGCTCTACGTCCTGACCCTGCTGCCCGGGGTCGAGCCGGCGCGCCGCCGCCTGCTGGTGGCCGCCCTGCTCGGCGCGGTCGGCTTCGAACTGCTGAAACTGCTGCTCAGCGGCTATATCCAGAAGGTCGCCGCGAAGAGCATGTACGGCGCGTTCGGCGTCCCCGTGGCGCTGCTGCTGTGGATCAACTTCACCGCGAAGCTGGTCCTGTTCTGCGCCGCCTGGACGGCCACGCACAACTCGGACGCGAAGCCCGCGGCCGGCGGGGTCACGGACGCGAGCGGCGGCGCATCAGGTCCGGCAGCGGCCACCGGCGGTTGATCAGGAACACCGCGCCGGCCAGCAGCACCAGCACCCCGCCCGCGATGAGCGCGGCGGTCCCGGCGCCCCGGGAGCCGGGCTGCGCGGAGGAGCCCGCCACCGGCCTGGCGCCGGAGCCGTCCTTGCCCCCGGAGGCGCTGGGGCCCGGGCTCGGCAGCGCGCTCTTCGGCGGCACCAGCTCGCCCACCGGGCTGACCTTGCCGTCCGCCTGGAAGCCCCAGTCGAGCAGCTTCGCCGCCTCCTTGTAGACCTCGTTGTGCTCGGGCTTCTCGGGGTGCATCACCGTGACGAGCAGCACCTTGCCGCCCCGCTCGGCGACGCCGGTGAAGGTGGCGCCCGCGTTGGTGGTGTTGCCGTTCTTCACGCCCGCGATGCCCTGGTAGACGGGCACGTCGGTGTCACCGCTCAGCAGCCGGTTGGTGTTCTGGATCTCCCGGCCGCCGAACCTGGCGCGCACCGTCGAGCAGTAGTCCCGGAAGTCCTTCTTCTGCAGCCCGGAGCGGGCGAACAGCGTCAGGTCGTACGCCGAGGACACCTGGCCCGGCTCGTCGTAGCCGTCCGGCGAGACCACGTGCGTGTCCCTGGCCTGCAGCTCCTCGGCGTGGTCCTGCATGTCCCGGACGGTCTGCCGCACGGTGCCGTTCATCGCGGACAGCACGTGCACCGCGTCGTTGCCCGAGCGCAGGAAGACCCCGAGCCACAGGTCGTGGACGGTGTAGGTGTTGCCCTCCTTTATCCCGACCACGCTGGAGCCGTCGCCCATGCCCACGAGGTCGGACGGCGCCACCTTGTGCGTCGCGTCCTTGGGGAAGCGGGGCAGCAGGGTGTCGGCGAACAGCATCTTCAGCGTGCTCGCCGGGGGCAGCTCCCAGTGCGCGTTGTGCGCGGCGAGCACCTGGCCGGACTCGGCGTCGGTGACGATCCAGGAACGTGCGGTGATGTCCTTCGGCAGCACCGGGACGCCCGGCGCCAGGTCGACCTGGGTGCCGGGCTGCCCCAGCCGGGCACCGCCCACGGTCGACATGCGGGCCGGGGGCGTGGCCGTCGAGGTCGGGGTGGGGGCGGCGAGGGCGGCGGGCGCGGTGGCGGACAGGGACAGGAGGGTGGCCGAGGTGATCAGCAAGGATCGCCGTCCGGTCTTCTTCGGTGCGGGCACGATCGGAAACGTACCTTTTGCGGGCTGTGAAGTCCCAGGACCCACCTCACCCCCCAGAAGGAACCGGCCCACGACCGGCCATACTGACCTCATGAAGCTCAGCCGCCCGGTCTCCTGGTTCCTGCTCGCCTTCGGGGTGTGGTCCTGGGTCATCTGGGTCACTTTCGTCAAGAACCTGGTCAAGGACAGCAGCGGGCTCGCCTTCGACAACGGCCACCCGACCGCGTACTTCTGGGTGCATCTGCTGCTGGCGGTCGTTTCCTTCGTATGGGGGACGGTCATCGGGGTCATCGGGTTGCGCGGTCTGCGCGCACTGCGCCGGACGTCATAGCCGGGACCCGGAGGGCACGCGAGGCGGCGAGGGCGCGCTCCCACCCCTGTGAAGACGCTGTGAAACCCGGGGAGAACAACGCCTCGGTAAGTTCTTGCACATCTGGTCAGAAAGCCCTTCCGCTGGCTGAAACAGGTGTGATTAGGTGAGCCGCGCCACTAGGGGAGTGGCGCATTCGTGCTGGCCAGGGGTAGGGCCTGTGAAGGGCCTGGGGAGGGCACCACCATGCGATCTGTTCGCATGCGCGTTCTCGTGACACTGCTCGTGCTCGCGATCGTGGGAATCGGCGGCTGGCAGCTGCTGCCGTCAGGGGGCGACAAGGACAGGACCATCACGGTCGGTACGACGGACGCCGTCACGGACCTCGACCCGGCCGGCGCCTACGACGCCGGTTCCTGGGCCCTGTTCAGCAATGTCTTCCAGTCGCTGCTGACCTTCGAGCCGGGCGGCGTGGAGCCGGTCCCGGACGCGGCGAAGAGCTGCGCCTTCGAGGGCAGCGGCCTGAAGACGTACCAGTGCACGCTGCGCTCCGGGATCACCTTCCCGAGCGGGCGCGCGATGACGGCCGAGGACGTGAAGTACTCCTTCGACCGGGTCAAGAAGATCAACTCCGATGTCGGCCCGGCGTCGCTGTTCTCCGACCTCGCCTCGGTGACCGCCGACAGCGCGACGACCGTCACCTTCCATCTGTCCTCGGCGGACGCCACCTTCCCCTCGAAGGTGGCCACGGGCGCCGGGTCGATCGTCGACAAGGACGCGTACCCGGCCGACGCCCTGCGTACGGGCACCACGGTCGACGGCACCGGCCCGTACGCGCTGACGTCGTACACCAAGGACAACAAGGCCGTCCTGAAGCCGAACGCCCGCTACCAGGGCTACCTCGGCGGCACCGGCCGCCCCATCGAGCTGCGCTACTACGCCGACTCCGCCAAGCTCGACACCGCCTGGAAGGCCCGGCAGATCGACGTCGCCACCCGGACGCTGCCGCCGGACGTGCTCTCCGCGCTCAACCCGAGCGACCCCGACAACCGCGTCAGCGAGTCCGACAGCGCCGAGACCCGCAACCTCTACCTCAACACCCGCGCCAACTCGCCCCTGCACGACGTGCGGGTGCGCCGCGCGATGGCCTGGCTGATCAACCGCGAGGAACTGGCCAGCACCGTCTACAAGGGCACGGTCGACCCGCTGTACTCGCTGATCCCGACCGGCATCACCGGCCACACCACCTCCTTCTTCGACGACTATCCGACGCAGAGCCTGAAGAAGGCGCGCGAGCTGCTCACCCAGGCCGGCGTCAGCCTGCCGGTGCGCTTCACCTTCGGCTACGGCATCGGCCGGGGCGCCGGCAAGGAGGAGGCCGCGGCGCTGAAACGGCAGCTGGAGACCGGCGGCCTGTTCAAGGTGGACGTCCAGGGATACGAGTGGACCGACTTCCAGAAGCGCTGGGCCGCCGGGAAGATGGACGCGTGGGCGGTCGGCTGGGTGGCCGACTACCCCGACCCGGACACCTTCGGCGCCGCGCTCGTCGGCACCGGCTCCACGATGAGCACCGGGTACAGCAACAAGCTGGTCGACCATCTCATCCTGGGCAGCCGGCAGTACGCCGACCGCAGCCGGGCCGCGAACGACTTCCGGGACATCCAGGCGGACGTCGCCCAGGACGTCCCGCTGATCCCGCTGTGGCAGCGCAAGGAGTACGTGGTCAGCACCGAGGACGTGGGCGGCGGCCAGTACCTGGACGACGGCACCGGCGTCTTCCGCCTGTGGCGCCTGACCTGGATCTGATCAGCCGGCGTCCTCCCCGGCCTCCTTGGTCCCTCCCCGGCGCGGATCCGGCAGCGCCCTGGTCATGCCGGGCAGGAAGTCCGTGAACAGCTCATGGATCTCCAGGACCAGGGGGCGCAGCACCCGGAACCGGGCGAGCGCCACACCGCGGGCGGTCAGCCGGGCCCCGCGCCGGGCCAGCCGGTAACTGCGCTCGCGGCCCGCCGTCCGGTCGAAGATCCAGTACAGCACCAGCCCCATCTGGGCCAGCCACATCAACTCCGGGAGCACGTCCTTCAGTTCGGCCGGGACCTTCGCCTTCGACCCGGCCAGCACCTCCCGGTGGACGGCGATCGCCTGCTCGCGGGCGTGCTCGCTCTCCGGCGAGAAGGGGCTGAGCGGACTGTCGGGGTCGGCGGCGTTCTTGAAGAACTGCACGGCGAACTCGTGGTACGGCCGGGCGATGTCGAGCCAGACGGTCAGCACGCCCGCGAGCCGCGCCTCCAGGTCGGTCTCCCGCTCCAGGACCTCGCGGACCGCCGCCCGGTGCTCGGCGGCAATCCGGTCGTAGAAGCCCTGGATCAGGTGCTCCTTGCCCTCGAAGTAGTAGTAGGCGTTGCCGACGGAGACCCCGGCCTCCTGGGCGATGGCCCGCATGGTGGTCTTGTCGTACCCGCGCTCCTGGAACAACCGCATCGCGGTCTCGAGGATCAGCGCGCGGGTCTGCTCGGACTTGCTGCTGGGGGAGCCGGCCGCCTTCGGGCCGTCGTTCTTCGCGGGCACGGTGCCGAGCCTAACGAGTGGCCCGGGCGCGCCACGTGTTCAGCCCCGGCGGCCCAGCTCCGGGCGCCTGGTGTAGTCCGTGAGGCCGAGGACGTTGCCCCACGGGTCGGCGATCTCCACGGTCCAGCCGGTGGCCACCGGGAACACGCCGTCCAGCGGCTCGATCCCGGCGGCGGCCAGCTCCCGCGCCGCCACCCGCGCGTCCGGCACCTCCAGCCAGATGCGCGGCGCCGGCCAGGGCGGCGTGCGCTGACCCAGCTCCTCCTCCAGGCGCAGCAGGAGCCCCGGCGTCTCCGCACCGACCTTCAGCAGCGCGATCCCGCCCTCGTCGAACCGGAACCCCAGCCGGAACCCGGCCCGCTCGTAGAACTCGACGGCCTTCCCGAGGTCCCCGACGGGAACCAGGACGTTGTCGAAGCCGAGCAGCTCGTAGGACTCTTCGTCTGACATGTCGTCAGATTAGAACCGGCAGGCACGCGAAACCCGGCAAAAACGCCCGAGGGCCCCGCTTCCGGAGGATCGGAAGCGGGGCCCTCGAAGACGGCCGGGACGATCAGTAGCGGCGCGTGATCAGCGCGCGCTTGACTTCCTGGATCGCCTTGGTGACCTCGATACCGCGCGGGCAGGCGTCCGTGCAGTTGAAGGTCGTACGGCAACGCCACACGCCGTCACGGTCGTTGAGGATCTCCAGGCGCTGCTCGCCCGCCTCGTCACGGCTGTCGAAGATGAAGCGGTGCGCGTTCACGATCGCGGCCGGGCCGAAGTACTGGCCGTCGTTCCAGAACACCGGGCAGGACGACGTGCACGCGGCGCACAGGATGCACTTGGTGGTGTCGTCGAAGCGCTCGCGGTCCTCGGGGGACTGCAGCCGCTCGCGCGTCGGCTCGTTCGTGTCCTTGGTGACCAGGAACGGCATCACGTCCCGGTACGCCTGGAAGAACGGCTCCATGTCCACGACCAGGTCCTTCAGGACCGTCAGGCCCTTGATGGGCTCGACCGTGATCGGCTTCTCGGGGTTGATGTCCTTGATCAGCGTCTTGCAGGCAAGGCGGTTCTTGCCGTTGATCCGCATCGCGTCCGAGCCGCAGATCCCGTGGGCGCAGGAGCGGCGGAAGGTGAGGGTGCCGTCGATGTCCCACTTGATCTTGTGCAGGCCGTCGAGGACACGCTCCTTCGGGTCGATCTCCAGCTGGAAGTCTTCCCAGGCCGCCTCCGCCGAGACCTCCGGGTTGAACCGGCGGATGCGGAAGGTGACCGTGATGTAGGGGGAGTCGGCGAAACCGGGCTCGGGCTTGCCGGCCGCCTCTTCCTTGTCCAGAACAGGGGTAGCCATCAGTACTTACGCTCCATCGGCTGGTAGCGGGTCTGGACGACCGGCTTGTAGTCGAGACGGACGGTTTCCGAGCCGTCGGCGCCGACCTCGCGGTACGCCATGGTGTGGCGCATGAAGTTGACGTCGTCGCGGTTCGGGTAGTCCTCGCGGTAGTGACCGCCGCGGGACTCCTTGCGGGCCAGGGCCGACACCGCCATGACCTCGGCCAGGTCCAGCAGGTTGCCCAGCTCGATGGCCTCCAGCAGGTCCGTGTTGAACCGCTTGCCCTTGTCCTGGATCGCCACGTTCTTGTAGCGCTCCTTGAGCTCGGCGATCTTCTCCACGGCCGTCTTGATCGTCTGCTCGGTGCGGAACACCATGACGTTGGCGTCCATGGTCTCCTGCAGCTCACGGCGCAGGTTAGCCACGCGCTCGTTGCCGGTGGAGGTGCGCAGCCGCTCGATCTGCTCGACGACGAAGGACTCCGGGGCCTCCGGCAGCTCCACGTAGTCGGCCTTCGCCGAGTACTCGGCGGCGGCGATGCCGGCGCGGCGGCCGAAGACGTTGATGTCGAGCAGCGAGTTGGTGCCGAGACGGTTGGCGCCGTGCACGGACACGCAGGCGACCTCGCCGGCCGCGTACAGACCCGGGACGACCGTGGTGTTGTCCGCCAGGACCTCACCCATGACGTTCGTCGGGATGCCGCCCATCGCGTAGTGCGCGGTCGGCTGGATCGGGATCGGGTCCGTGTACGGCTCGATGCCGAGGTAGGTGCGCGCGAACTCGGTGATGTCCGGGAGCTTGGCGTCCAGCTGCTCCGGCGGCAGGTGGGTCAGGTCGAGGTAGACGTGGTCGCCCTCGGGACCGCAGCCCCGGCCCTCACGGATCTCCGTGTAGATGGAGCGGGACACGACGTCGCGGGACGCCAGGTCCTTCATGACGGGAGCGTACTTCTCCATGAAGCGCTCGCCGTCCTTGTTGCGCAGGATGCCGCCCTCACCGCGGGCGCCCTCGGTGAGCAGGATGCCCATGCGCCAGATGCCGGTCGGGTGGAACTGGAAGAACTCCATGTCCTCCAGCGGGAGCCCGCGCCGGTAGACCGCCGCCTGACCGTCACCGGTCAGCGTGTGGGCGTTCGACGTCACCTTGAAGAACTTGCCGGTGCCGCCGGAGGCGTAGATGACGGCCTTCGCCTGGAAGATGTGGATCTCACCGGTCGCCAGCTCGTAGGCGACGACACCGGCGGAGCGCTTGACCCCGTCGACCTCGGTGATCAGCTGGTCCAGGACGTAGAACTCGTTGAAGAACTCCACGCCCTCCTTGACGCAGTTCTGGTACAGCGTCTGGAGGATCATGTGGCCGGTGCGGTCCGCGGCGTAGCAGGACCGGCGGACCGGGGCCTCGCCGTGGTTGCGGGAGTGACCGCCGAAGCGGCGCTGGTCGATGGTGCCGTTGGGCGTCCGGTTGAACGGCAGGCCCATCTTCTCCAGGTCGAGGACGGCGTCGATGGCCTCCTTCGCCAGGATCTCGGCGGCGTCCTGGTCGACCAGGTAGTCACCGCCCTTGACCGTGTCGAAGGTGTGCCACTCCCAGTTGTCCTCCTCCACGTTGGCGAGCGCGGCGGCCATGCCGCCCTGCGCGGCGCCCGTGTGGGAGCGGGTGGGGTAGAGCTTGGTCAGCACGGCGGTGCGGCTGCGCTTCGTCGACTCGATGGCCGCGCGCATGCCCGCGCCGCCGGCGCCGACGATGACGGTGTCGTACTTGTGGATCTTCATGATTCTCGCAGCCCCGTGCCTAGCGGATGTTCGGGTCGAAGGTGAAGATCACCAGCGTGCCCAGCAGGATGGTCCACACCGTGGCGGTGTACAGCAGGGCCTTCAGCCACATGCGGGACGTCGGCCGCTCGGCGTAGTCGTTGATGACCGTGCGCAGGCCGTTGGCGCCGTGCAGCATCGCGAGCCACAGCATCAGCAGGTCC
The DNA here is from genome assembly GCF_040703635.1 of Streptomyces sp. NPDC007189. Taxonomy (NCBI): domain Bacteria; kingdom Bacillati; phylum Actinomycetota; class Actinomycetes; order Kitasatosporales; family Streptomycetaceae; genus Streptomyces; species Streptomyces sp. NPDC007189. The sequence continues at coordinate 454,339 of NZ_JBEYEY010000001.1, read as the reverse complement.
CACACCTGCCACCAGGGGGAGGCCCAGCGGCCGGCCACGAAGGCGAAGCCGACCTTGGACACGCCGCCGTCCAGCACGAGCTGGATCAGCAGGTGGCCGATGACCAGGATCACCAGCACGATGCCGGACAGGCGCATGAACAGCCACGCCGCCAGCTCGAAGTTGCCCCGGGTCGACTTCGGGGACTTCTTGGTGCGCTTGCGCGGCGCCTCGATCAGCGGGGCCGGGTTGTCGACGGAGTAGCCGGCGGTCCCCTCGACGGGGCCGACTCCGGACGCGGTGGTGTCAGTCGTGACGGTGTTGTTCGACATCGGCGGCGTCAGCTCCCAAAGAGAACGCGGTAAGCGTGACCGAGGACCGGGTAGATCGCCCCGAGCATCAGCACGACCCAGACGCCCATGACGGCCCAGAACATCTGCTTCTGGTAGCGCGGGCCCTGCGACCAGAAGTCGACGGCGATGACGCGCAGGCCGTTGAGCGCGTGGAAGAGGATGGCGGCGACGAGGCCGTACTCCAGCAGCGCGACGATCGGCGTCTTGTACGTGGCCACGACCTTGTCGTAGGCCTCGGGGGAGACACGCACGAGAGCGGTGTCCAGCACGTGAACGAACAGGAAGAAGAAAATGAGGACGCCGGTGACTCGGTGAGCCACCCAGGACCACATTCCTTCCCGGCCGCGGTACAGCGTTCCAGCCGGCACGGAAGAACCCTCCGGGAGCGGGGATTAGGGCCGCGCCGGCTTCGGTGTCGGTCGGGCCCGGCCGGGTACGGTCCACCGGCCCCCAGCATCGTAGCGAGGCCCCGCGCCGTGCTTTACGGGGGGCCTACCTGGTGTGATCAAATTGGCACCGGATGGGGGAGCGGCGATGCGGAACCGCGCCCCTGAGGGACGCCGTCAGTCTCGCCCTCGCCAGGCGCCGCAGCTCGTCCGCCGCTGTCACCCGCTCCTCCTCGGGATCGTTCGCCAATCGTGACCGGATGGCCTCCAGGACCCGGTCGAGGCATTCGTCCGGCGGGGCGTCGCCCAGGTAGATGACGAACGCGTGTCCGAACCGGGCCTCGTAGGCCGCGCGGGCCGCGCTCAGCGCCATGTGGGCGGCCGAGTAGGCGTCCGCCGGCAGTTCGGGAAGGGTCTCCCCCGCCAGGGCCTGCGCCAGATCCGTCGGCGACAGGTCGTACGCCGCCTCGTCCGCCGCGGCCAGGAGCGAGTCCAGGTCCGGGTAGGGGCGGTGGTCCGCGAGGCGGTGCGCCCAGCGCAGGCTGCGCAGGCAGTGCAGCAGGAGCGCGCGGGCCTCGTCGGCGGGAGCCGCGTTGAAGGCGTCGAGGGGCTTGGGGATCGAGGGGAGGCGGTGGGCGGCCAGCGTGGGTCCTCGCGTCACTGGTGGCGTGGCAGGGGATGCTGTGAAATGTGTGTCGTCAGGTTATCGAGAGTGGTCACTGTGTGTCGCTGAGGTAGCGGAAATTCACCCGGACGGAAGAGTTTCGGAGCCTCCGGATGACGGGTGACGGGCGTATCGGTCGTACGTTGGCGGGGTGATCCAGCACAAGCGCCGTGCTCCGGCGCAGCAGGTGATGCGGAAGCGGGCGGTGGTGGCCGCCGCGGTCGTCGGGACCGTCGCGCTCGGCACGGGGATCGGCGTATGGGCCTCCTCGGGTGGGGGCGGCGGCACGCCGGACGGCGGCGCGGCGCCGCCGCGGACGTCGTCCGGCCGGGTGGCCGGCACCTCGCCCGGCACGGCGGCCACGCCCCCGGCCGGCACCACCCGGTCCTATCCGCTGTCCCAGGCGCCGCGCACGATCCCCGCGGTGCGCTCCCACACGGCGGCGCGCGGACCCGGCTGGAAGCCGCAGAAGGCGGACCGGGTGGTCGTCAGCGACGGCGAGCTGGCCGACGAGGGCCGGCTGATCGCCGGCGAGCTGGGGCTCACCTACGCGGGCGAGAAGGACGACGTGCGGGCGGGCGACGTCCGGCTCGCGCTCGGCGGCGGGGGCGGGAACCAGGAGTCGTACACCATGACCGTCCGGGACGGGCGGGTCGACATCAGCGGGCCCGGCGAGGCCGGCGTCTTCTACGGCACCCGCACGCTGAAGCAGGAGGTCCACGGCGGCGGTACGGCCCCGGAGGGCGTCGTGCGCGACGAGCCGGCCAAGCCCGTGCGCGGGTTCATGCTGGACATCGCCCGCAAGCCGTTCTCCGAGACCTGGATCGAGGACCGGATCCGCGAGCTGGGGGACCTGAAGTTCAACGAGCTGGGGCTGCACTTCTCCGACGACCAGGCGTTCCGGATCGAGTCCAGCACCCACCCCGAGATCGTCTCCCGGGACCATCTGACCAAGGCACAGGTCAGGAACATCGTGGCCCTGGCCGACAGCCGGCACATCACCGTCGTGCCCGAGCTGGACTCGCCGGGGCACCTGGGGGCCGTCCTCGCCGCCCACCCCGACCTGCGGCTGCGCAACGCGAGCGGGACCGTCACCAAGGGCGCGATCGACATCTCCAAGCCCGCCTCCGCCAAGCTCGTCGACGACCTGCTGAACGAGTACGCGGGCCTGTTCACCGGCAACCAGTGGCACCTGGGCGGCGACGAGTACCAGGCGCTCACCGTGAAGGACCCGCAGGCCTCCTACCCGCAGCTCGCGGCCGCCGCCCGGCAGAAGTACGGCACCGGCGGCAGCGTCGCCGACCTCACCACCGGCTGGCTCAACGACCGCGCGAACACCGTCCGCGCCCACGGCAAGGCCATGCGGGCCTGGAACGACGGCTTCTACCGCGGCACGTCCGTGCAGGCGGCCAAGGACCTGCAGGTCGCGTACTGGACCGGCAAGGAGATCGGCGCCCGGCAGCCGGTGGAGTACCTGAGCGCGGGCCGCAAGGTGCTCAACTACAACGACGAGTTCCTCTACTACGTCCTCGGCCAGCCGCAGACCTTCGTCTATCCGACCGGTCAGCGGATCTACCAGCAGTGGAACCCGCGGGTGCTGCGCGGCACGACCGCCGTCCCGGCACAGTACGACGGGCAGATCCTCGGCGGCTCGTTCGCGGTGTGGTGCGACTTCCCCAACGCCCAGACCGAGGCGCAGGTCGCCGCCGGGATCCGGATGCCGCTGCGGGCCACCGTGCAGAAGCTGTGGTACCCGGGCACGCCGCCGTTGTCCTGGGCCGACTTCCGGAGTCTCGCGAACCGGCTTGGCTGAAAACAGCCACTGTGACACTCCCGCGCCGTCTCACGCAGTAAAGGGAAGTGCGGGCTCCGTAACGGTCGGCGCCCCGGCGAGGGAGACATTTCATGAGCCTGGTGGAACTGATCGCACAGGCCGACGAACGGGGACTGGCCGCCGGCGGGCTGGCTTGTTTGGATCGGTGCCTGCCGCTGCTCGGCGCCGACGACGAGCTGCTGCGGCCCCTGTGGGCGAGCCTCGCCGACGGCTCCGACTGGGCACCGGGCCTTCTCAAGGCGCGCGCCGCCCTCCCCGCCGGGGAGCAGGACAACGAGGCCGCGCTGCTCGCCCGCCGCATGCTGGACGCGGCCCCCGCCGAACGGACCGCCGACGCGGTACGGCAGTGGGCCGACGCCTGCTCGGTCGCCTCCCTGCGCATCCACCGGCTCCTCGACCCCGCGGCGGACGGCGCCTCGACGGACGGCCTCGACGCCGGGCGCGCCGGCGACACGGCGGACCTGCCTCCCCTGGTCGCGGCGGAGCTGCGGCGCCAGACGGCGGTGCTGGAGCTGCTGGCCGCGCACGGGACGCACGGCCTGCGCCGCGCGCTGGACCTGTCGACCGAGGGGCGACGGGTGCTGCGGGCGGTGGTGTCCCGCCGGGAGCGGAACGAGTCGGGGACCGGGAGCTGAGCGCCCCGAAGGCGCGGGGAACCGCGCGACCGGACCGCGAGCGACCCGGCGCCGGTCAAACCCCCTGCCGTGCGCGAGTCCTGTGACTGTCATGCGGGGGATGTGGGGCACTTCCGCACGTTCGGCGAAACGCACCGGAACCCGGTGACGCCGAGGCGGGCCGCCTCGCTTTTCCCTATGTGACAGCCCAGTACGTGACAGCACAGCAGGAGACCAGGCCGCACGCGGCGGCGAAGCCCGTGCGGTGGGCCGCGGACGCCGTGGCGACGATGCGGGAGGGCGCCCGGATCCGGCTCGACTACTCGGCGCAGAGCCTGTGGCGGGTCGACCGGATGATCGACGAGATACGCCGCGAGGGACCGCCGTACGCCGCCGTCGAGAGCGTGCTGCGCGGCTTCGGCGCGTACGCGGGCGAGGTGATCATCCGCCAGAGCGGCGCCGAGTGGTGGGCGAGCGGCGGCGACCACTGGGTGCGCACCCCGGACGGCCGGCTCTGGGACCCCCTGGACGAGGCCCGCCGCGCCTACGAGGGCCACGGCTCGCTGCGCCTGCTCTGCCGGGACGCCACCGGCTCGCGCTGACCGGCCGGGGCCCGCACGCGCGGCGGGCCCCGGCCGGGAGCGTCACGGCGTCAGGCTGGAGCCGAGGGCCGCGTCGGTGGGCGTACCCAGGGCCGTCTTGCCGAGGACCGCGGTCTGCGCGTAGCCGAGGCCGGAGCTGTTGCTCGGCAGGTACATGAGGATGCCGTCGCCGCCGTCCTCACCGCCCACGCCGAACGTCAGGTCGGCCCGCCCGTACCCGGACAGGTCGGTCAGCGACACCGCCGTACCGAGCTGGTCGCCGCTCTCGGTGGAGCCGGGGACGCCCGAGGTGTCCTGCGAGATCCCGGTCGCGCCGGTGCCGGTGATCCCGGTCGCGCTTCCCTTGAGGAGGAGCACCTGGCCGGCGTTGACGCGGCTCACGCCGTCGCGGGTGATGTCCTCGTTCGGCACGCCGGCCAGCACGTCGGGGTAGCCGTCGCCGTTGTAGTCGCCGGCGGAGACCGACCAGCCCATGGCGTCGCCGTCGTCGGCGGCGCCGGGCACCCCGCTGGTGTCCTGGTTGATCGTCTTCATGCCGGTGGTGGTGAAGCCGGTGGAGGTGCCGAGCAGCATGGTCACCTGGCCGCCCTTGTAGGCGCCGGACTCCGAGGTGTACGGCTGCCCGACGACGATGTCGTCGTAGCCGTCGAAGTTGAAGTCGGCGGCGGCGATGGAGCGGCCGCCCTTGACGCTGAGCACGCCCTGCTTGGTCAGCCCGCTCGCCGAGCCCGCGAACCGGACCACCCGCGAAACGCCGCCCGCGTCACGGTAGTTGAGGGCGACATCGGTGTATCCGTCCCGGTTGAAGTCACCGGTCGCGGCGTCCAGGTAGGCCACGGAACCGGTGGCCGTGGTCAGCGTGCCGGAGGTGGTGGCGCCGCCGGTCAGCCGGACGTTGTAGGTGCCGCCCTTGCCCGTGCCGGCGCTGAACACGTCCGCCTTGCCGTCGCCGTTGAAGTCGCCGACCGCGACCGTCGAGCCGAGCTTGGCGCCGGTCGCCGTGACGCTGCCGGAGGTGGTGTACGAGAAACCGGTGTCGAGGGCCGGGCCGTACATGACGGTGACCGAGCCCCGGTCGGCGTGGCCGCTGGTGTCGTCCTCGCCGGGGGAGCCGATCGCGAGGTCGGCGTAGCCGTCGCCGTTCACGTCGCCCCAGGCGGTCGCGGCGCCGAAGTCGTCACCGCTCTCGCTGGAGCCGGGCACGCCCGGGCTGTTCTGGGTCAGGGTGATCTTCCTGGCCGTCACCGGGCCGTTCACGCCGCCCGGCACGACCGTCACCGAGTTGGCCTTCGGGGTGCCGGCGACCAGGTCGGGCAGGCCGTCGCGGTCGACGTCCGAGGTCGGCAGGGCGTGCGAGACGCCCGGCGTCTTCGCGAGCGTCGCGATCAGGGACAGCTTCTTGTAGAGGGCGTCGCCGGGGCACAGCGTGGAGTTGGTGTCCCGGTGGCCGAAGACCCGCGGCAGCGTGATCTGCTGCCCCTGCGGGATCAGGTTGCCGTCCTGGCCCTTGGGGCTGCCCGAGGTCAGCGTGACCTTGCCGGTCGGGTCGATGCCGTACATGCCGAACTTCCATGCCACGATCCGCGCGATCGAGTCCAGCGCGGCCCGCGAGGGCTGGGCGGTCATGTAGTTGCCGATGTAGGAGATGCCGACCGTGTTCGTGTTGAACCCGATGTCGTGCGCGCCGACGACCGGCAGGTCCATCCCGCCGCTGCGGCCCTCGAAGATCTGCCCGCAGCGGTCGACGACGAAGTTGTAGCCGATGTCGTAGTAGCCGCGGGAGAAGTGCTCCTGCTGGATGGTGCGCATCCGGGCCCGGGAGTCGGCGCAGGACAGCGTGTTGTCGCTGTCGACGCCGGTGTGGTGGATGACGGCGGCCTTGATCTCCGTGCCGTAGCTCGGCGTGCCGTCGTAGTCCGTGGACGCGCCCCACTCGGCCTGCGTGATGACCGGCGGCTTGGCGACCGTGGACGGCCGCGGCGCGGGGACCGTGCTGGTCGGGGTGGGGGAGACGGTCGTCGACGCGGAGTCCGTCGGGGCCGGGGTGGTGGACGCCGAGGTGGAGTCGGCCGGTGTCGGCGTGTCCGTCGGCGTGTCCGCCGGTGTCTGCGTCGGCGTCTGAGCCGGAGTCTCCGTCGCCGAGGCGGACGTGGAGTCGGTCGCCGTCGGGGTGACGTCCGCCGCGAACGCGGCCGGCTGCCGGCCGCCCGCCGGGTCGGTGCCGGGGTCGAGGAGCCTGACGTCCATGCCCTTCGGCTGGCCGCCCGCCTCGGTGCCGTCGGCGTTGACCAGACGCACCTGGACGCCGTCGGAGTCGCCGGTCCACAGCGAGGCCGTGCCGCCCCGCGCGGCACCGGCGTGCGCGGCCTCCGCGCCGTCCGCCTGGTACGGGTCCTGGGGCAGCTTCTGCCATCCGGACCACTTGCCGCTCTCCCGGTCGCGGGTGCGCACCTCGGGCGTGCCCTTGGCCTTGGTGTGGGCGTCGTCCCAGGTCAGCAGCAGGGCGCTGAACCGGTCGGTGTCCTTCTGGCCGAGTCCCTCGCGGCCCGCACCGCGGCCTTCGAGCTTCAGCGTGTGGACGGCCGCCTTGCGGCTCTGCCCCTTGCCGCCGGACTGCGCCGCCGGGTCCGCCATCGCATACGTGACGATGCCGGCACCGCTCAGCACGACCGCTCCGGCCGTCAGCCACGCCCGTCTCTTCAGACTCAGCGGTTTGTACGCACGGGTCCTGCGAGGACTCACTGATCCCACCCCTAGACGATGAATAGATGGCACCACCAGTCACTGGTGCCACTTACACAGCGCGCAGGCCCTTCCGAACATCACCGGACCGCCCCTCACCGGGCGCCCCTGCCGGCCGGAGCCGACCGCCGCCTGTGACACATCTGTGCGTCCCGGCGCTGATCATCGTGGGACATGGAGCACGTGCGGCCGTGTCGCACGACGTGGACTCGGTGCGCGCGCGGGCACGGGTCCTGGGCTGGGTACGGACGAGGACGGTTCTTGGGCCACGGAGGGGAACCCCGCCGCCGGCAGGCGTACGACGGGGAGCTGGGCGCGGCCGTCGCGCGGGCCCAGGACGGCGACGAGACCGCCTTCGCGGTGGCCTACCGGCTGGTGCAGCCCGGTCTGCTCGGCTATCTGCGCGGCCTGGTCGGCGACGACGCCGAGGACGTGGCGTCCGACGCCTGGCTGGAGATCGCCCGCGACCTGGGCCGGTTCCGGGGAGACGGCGCCGGGTTCCGGGGCTGGACCGCGACCATCGCCCGGCACCGGGCCCTGGACCATCTGCGCCGCCTGCGGGTACGGCCGCAGGCCGCGCCCCTGGAGCAGGACGCGCTGAACGTTCCCGGCCCGCTGAGCACCCATGACCAGGCCCTGGAGACGCTGTCCACCGAACGGGCGCTGGAGCTGGTGCGCAGCCTGCCGCGCGACCAGGCCGAGGCCGTGCTCCTCCGGGTGGTCGTCGGCCTGGACGGCCCCGCCGCCGCACGCGTCGTCGGCAAGCGCCCCGGCGCCGTCCGCACGGCCGCCCACCGCGGGCTGAAACGTCTCGCCCGGCACCTGGGCACCCCGCACACGGCGCACGAGGACGGCAAGGCTGCGCCGGACGACGGCCCGCGGACGCTGGGGGAGCCGACATGAACGCCGCCGCGTGGGAGCCGTATCCATAGGGGGTTACGGGGGCCCGGTGCGGACTGGGGCCGCCAGTGTGTTGCCGGGCCTTTCACGAGGGCCGGGAGGAGACGTGTCTTCCGGTGGTACGGCGGACGAGGACAGGGACGGGCATGGGTGAACGGCACAGCGGCGACGGATCCTTGGGGCGCCGGCGCGCGCACCCCGGCGGCGCCCTCTTTGCCCCGGACCACGCGGACGGGGACCCGGGATTCGAGGCGCGGCTCGGTGCCGCCCTGCGCGGCGGCGGTGTCGACGCCGAGGCCGCGCGCCGGGCCGTGGCCGCCTTCCGCGCCGCCCGCGAGGCGACGGCGCCCCGCGCCCGCACCCGGCGCCGGGACGACTGGCGGCCCGCAGCGCCGGGGCGTTGGCGGCTGTCGCTGAGGACCACGCTCTCCGTGACGCTCGCGAGCCTCACACTGGGAGGGGTCGCCGTCGCGGCGATCGGCTCCGCCGCATCCGGCCACGGCGGCCACCCGGACACCCGACGACCCGCTCACCCGTCGACGAGCACCTCACTCCGGCCGGCCGCCCCCGGCGCGTCCACCGGAACCGGCGGCGGGGGATCCGGCGCCCCCTCCGCCCGCCCGCACCATCCGGCCACCGCCCGGGACACGGTCGCCCACTGCCGCGCCTACGAGCGGTCCGGGCAGCGGGGCGGCGCGCTGGACTCGACGGCCTGGCAGCGGCTCGTCACCGAGGCGGGCGGCGAGGACAAGGTCGCCGCCTACTGCGCGGCCGCGGTGGCGAACGCCACAACCAACAACGGCCAAAACAAGGGAAACAGCGGCAAATCGGGCAATCCGAACGCCAAGTCGGGGACGGGCAACGGGACATCCAAGCCGACCCCGACCGCAGGAGGCCCGAGACCGATGCCGGGGAACACGAAACCGGCCACCGGAAAGACGAAGACGACCAACGGCCGCTGAGCGAGACCCGGTCGCAGAAGGCGGTCGTGGCCCGGGAAAAGGCAACGGCCGGGGCCGCCACCCCCCACAGGAGAGGCCCCGGCCGTCGCGCGGACGGGCCGCGCACGGCCCGTACCTTCTACAGCGCCGTGCGTGGCTTTTCTGTCACACCCGGCCACCGCCGGCCCTCACCCTGCGCACATCCGTACCCGGTCACGAGTTAGTTGCATCTTCTACGGACATGGACGAAGAGCGGTTTCACGCCGTAACGTGCCTTTCGCGCCGACCGGTAAACAGGCGTAAGGGAGTCAGGTGCTGGGGGACGACGCGGAGCTGACCGCCGCGGTGCGATCGGCACAGGACGGGGACGAGACCGCGTTCCGTACTGTGTACCGCGCGGTGCATCCACGGCTGCTCGGATACGTACGCACACTCGTCGGCGATGCCGACGCCGAGGACGTGGCCTCCGAGGCCTGGCTGCAGATCGCCCGCGACCTCGACCGGTTCAGCGGAGACGCCGACCGGTTCCGCGGCTGGGCCGCGAGGATCGCCCGCAACCGCGCCCTGGACCACATACGCATGCGCGGCCGCCGCCCCGCCATAGGCGGCGACGAGACGGAACTGACCGGCCGGCCCGCCGAGTCGGACACGGCCGGCGAGGCCATCGAGGCCCTGGCCACCGACAGCACCCTCTCCCTCATCGCGCGGCTCCCGCAGGACCAGGCCGAGGCGGTCGTCCTGCGCGTGGTGGTCGGCCTCGACGCCAAGAGCGCCGCCGAGACCCTCGGCAAACGCGCCGGCGCCGTACGCACCGCGGCGCACCGGGGCCTGAAGCGGCTGGCCGAGCTGCTCGGCGACGATCCGGAATCGGCGGGCGTGCTCGGCGCGCTCCCACCCCAGCGAGAACCGCGCCGCGGCGCGGTGTCGTCCGCAACTGTGACGGATACGCGTGCGCGGACGCAGAAGGACATGTGATGGCCGACGAGCAGTACAAGTGGCTGAACCGGGAGACGGCGGAACGCCTGCTGCGCGGTGAGTCGCTGGAAGCCGTCGACGCCTCCGCCCGTGACCAGGCCGAACGTCTCTCCGCTGCGCTCGGCGCGCTGTCCGCGGAGGCGGCCCCCGCCCCCGGTGAACTCCCCGGTGAACAGGCCGCCCTGGCCGCGTTCCGCAAGGCCCGCGAGGCCGCCGACGCCGAGCGGACCGCCGCTCGCACCTCCGGCTCGCGCGTCCACGGCGCCGACGCGGGCCTGGTCCGCATCGGCGCCCCGGCCCGTACCGGAATCCCGGGCCGCCGCCCCCGCTGGGGCCGCCCCGTGCGCCTGGCGCTCGCCGCCGTGGTGGCCGTGGGCACGGTCGGCGGGGTCGCCATGGCCGCCGGGACCGGGATCCTGCCCACGCCGTTCGCGCCCGAGCGCCCCGGACCCGCCGCCTCCGTCTCCGCCGACGGCACCTCCGGCGCCCCGCTGTCCTCGGCCTCGCCGCAGGGCACCCCGGGCACGTCCCCGGGGCCCGGCGCACCGAGCGGCGGCGCGGGCGCGGGCCGCGGCGGCTCCGGCGAGGCCGCGGGACCGGACGACCGCACCGGCACGAACAGCCCCTCGGGCTCCGGCGCCCCCACCGGCACCTCCGGCAACCGGTGGAAGGACGCGACCGCCGCCTGCCGCGACCTCAGGGCCGGCAGGGAACTCGACTCCGCCCGCCGGCGCGCCCTGGAGAACCTGGCCGGCGGCAGCTCCCGGGTGAGCGGGTACTGCAAGGCCGTGCTGGCCACGGCCGGTTCCGACGACGACGCGACGGGCGGCGACAAGGGCGCCGCGAACGGCGACGGCGGAAAAGGCAAGGGCAAGGACAAGGGCAAGGGCGACGAGAACGGCCAGGGCGGCGACGACGAGGGCAACCCCGGCCACGGCGGCGACGCCCACACGGGCAACGGCAACGGCAACGGCAACGGCCAGGGCAACGGCAAGGGCCAGGGCCAGGGCAACGGCAAGGGCCACCACGCAGTCGCCCCCGCCCACACCACATCCACCACCCTCGGCCCGACCCCGACCCCGACATACACGGCCCTCTGACCCCGACCCCCACCTCGACCCGCACCTCGGGCCCCGCCCGCGTCTCGGCCTGGCCTCGGCCCGCGTTTCGGCTCCCGCCGGGGTCTCGGCCCGGCCTTGGCCCGCGTTTCGGCTTCCGCCGGGGTCTCGGCCCGGCCTTGGCCCGCGTTTCGGCTTCCGCCGGGGTCTCGGCCCGGCCTCGGCCCGCGTTTCGGCTTCCGCCGGGGTCTC
>NZ_JBEYEY010000001.1:0-442939 GCF_040703635.1 Streptomyces sp. NPDC007189 | reverse complement strand
GGCCCGGCCTCGGCCCGCGTCCCGTCCCCGTCTCGGCTCCCGCCCGGGTCTCGGCCCGGCCTTGGCTCGCATTTCGGCTCCCGCCCGGGTCCCGGCCCGCGTCCCGGCCCCGCCTCGGCCCGCACCTCTGCCGCCGCCCGCGTCCCGTCCCGCACCTCGGCCTCCGCCCGGGTCCCGGCCCGGCCTTGGCCCGCACCCCGGCCACCCCTTCCAACCACGGCGGCCCCTGGCCCCACGAGGGTCACCCCTCCCCCCCAGGGCCACCCTCCGCACCACGGCCGCCCCTGCCCCACCAGGGTCACCCCTCCCCACCCGGCCGCCCCAGCCCCCGCCACAGTCACCCCGGCCCCCGCCTCGGCCACCCCCACTCGCGAACCCGGCCACCCCTCCCCACCTCCCCGAACCCCCACCTGACCTGCGACTTCGCCGTCCCCGAAAAATTTTCCGCGCAGGGTGTGACGTTTTCGGAGCCCGGTACGCAGTACTGAGTGAGCCGACTGGTCATCGGCCGTCGCACTGAGCCGGGGTTCCCCCCGTACCCACGGCTCGTGCACCTGGCGCGGGCGGGACACGTTCCCCCGGTCCCGCCCGCGCCCCGCAAATCCCCCTCGCCCTTGGGCGCGTCACCAGTGGACGACGACCTTGTCGCCCACCCGCACCTGCGCGAACAGCCCGGCGATCACCGTCTCGTCCCGCACGTTCACGCACCCGTGCGAGGCCCCCGCGTAACCCCGCGCCGCGAAGTCGTAGGAGTAGTGCACGGCTTGGCCGCCGCTGAAGAACATCGCGTACGGCATCGGCGAGTGGTAGAGCGTGGACACCCAGTCGCGTGCCTTCCAGTAGACGTGGAACACACCCTCCCGGGTCGGCGTGTACTGCGCCCCGAACCGGACCGCCGTCGTCGACAGCGTCCGCCCGTCGACCATCCAGCGCAGCGTCCGCGTCGTCTTGTCGATGCACAGGACGCGCCCGGTCATGCAGCGCGGGTCGGGCGCCCCCGCCGGCTGACCGCCCATCAGGTACAGCTCCCAGGTCCCCGGCGGGTGCGTCATGGCGACCAGCCGCTGCCAGGTCACGGTGTCCGTCCGCCCGGTCGCGGGCAGCCCGCGCTTGCCCTGGAAGCCCCGGACCGCCCGCTCGGTCAGGTCGTCGTACGACCCCGTCGGACCGTCGAACAGCCAGTCCAACTGGCGCAGCCGGGCCTGCAGCTCCCGTACGCCCGGCCCGCTGTCCCCGCGCGACCACAGCACCCGGGCGGGCGCGGCGGGCGGCCGCTGGGCCGTCCGGGTGGGATCCGCCGGCCGGCTCGCCGGGGCCCCGTTCGAGCCATGGGCCGGCGTCCGGGTGCGCGTGGGCGCCGGGGGTTTTCCGTCGGCGCCCGCGGGCTGCACGGTGCAGCCGCACAGCGCGGCGAGGGCGGCGGCCGAGGCCAGTACGGCGGCGGGTCTTCGCGAGTTCCTCATGCCGGGATGCTTCCCAGCGTGACCGCCGCCGAACGACGGGGCATGGTGAGGGGTGACAGGACGTACCGCGGAGGCACCCATGACGCGTGAGTCGGAGTCGGGACTGCCGATCGAGCCGGTCTACGGACCGCAGGCTCTGCAGGGCTGGAACCCGGCCGAGAAACTGGGCGAACCGGGCACATACCCCTTCACCCGAGGGGTCTACCCGTCCATGTACACGGGCCGCCCGTGGACCATGCGCCAGTACGCCGGCTTCGGCACGGCCGCCGAGTCGAACGCCCGCTACCGGCAGCTGATCGCCCACGGCACCACGGGCCTCTCGGTCGCCTTCGACCTGCCCACCCAGATGGGCCACGACTCCGACGCGCCCCTCGCGCACGGCGAGGTCGGCAAGGTGGGCGTGGCGATCGACTCGATCGACGACATGCGGGTGCTGTTCGACGGCATCCCGCTCGACCAGGTGTCGACCTCCATGACCATCAACGCCCCGGCCGCCCTGCTGCTGCTCCTGTACCAGCTGGTGGCGGAGGAGCAGGGGGCGCGCGCCGACCAGCTGACCGGCACGATCCAGAACGACGTGCTGAAGGAGTACATCGCGCGCGGCACCTACATCTTCCCGCCGAAGCCCTCCCTGCGCCTGACGGCGGACATCTTCAGGTACTGCACCGCCGAGATCCCGAAGTGGAACACGATCTCGATCTCCGGCTACCACATGGCCGAGGCGGGCGCCTCGCCCGTCCAGGAGATCGCGTTCACGCTCGCCGACGGCATCGAGTACGTGCGTACGGCGGTGGCGGCGGGCATGGACGTGGACGACTTCGCCCCGCGCCTGTCCTTCTTCTTCGTGGCCCGTACGACGCTGCTGGAGGAGGTCGCCAAGTTCCGCGCCGCCCGCAGGATCTGGGCCCGGGTGATGCGGGAGGAGTTCGGCGCGCGGAACCCGAAGTCCCTGATGCTCCGCTTCCACACCCAGACCGCCGGGGTCCAGCTGACGGCCCAGCAGCCGGAAGTGAACCTGGTCCGGGTCGCCGTACAGGCCCTGGCCGCCGTGCTGGGCGGCACCCAGTCCCTGCACACCAACTCCTTCGACGAGGCGATCGCGCTGCCGACGGACAAGAGCGCGCGCCTCGCCCTGCGCACCCAGCAGGTGCTGGCCCATGAGACGGACGTGACGGCGACGGTCGATCCCTTCGCCGGGTCGTACGCGGTGGAGCGGATGACGGACGACGTCGAGGAGGCGGCCGTCGACCTCATGCGGCGGGTCGAGGACCTGGGCGGCGCGGTCGCGGCGATCGAGCGGGGCTTCCAGAAGTCCGAGATCGAGAGGAACGCCTACCGCATCGCCCAGGAGACCGACTCCGGCGAGCGGGTGGTCGTAGGGGTCAACCGCTTCCAGCTGGACGAGGAGGAGCCCTACGCGCCCCTGCGCGTCGACCCGGCCATCGAGGCCCGCCAGGCGGAGCGGCTGGAGAAGCTCCGGGCCGAGCGGGACCAGCGGGCGGTGGACGCGGCACTGGACGCGTTGCGGAAGGCGGCCGAGGGCGAGGACAACGTCCTGTACCCGATGAAGGAGGCGCTGCGGGGGCGGGCGACGGTGGGGGAGGTGTGCGGGGCGCTCCGCGGGGTGTGGGGGGCTTATGAGCCGTCGGAGGTGTTCTGAGCTGGGCAAATACTTCGTACGGGTGATCGGGGGCGGAAACCGCGTGGCCCCGGTTACTCTCGTGGAGAGTGGGCCCCGAAAAGGAGGACGCCATGGCCGTACTGCAGCAGGAGATGACCCTGGGCGAGGCTGCTGATCAGCTCGCCCGTGCACTGCCTGGCCACCGCGTGGAGATTCTCCAGGGGAGGCTCACTGTGACACCACCGTCGGATGGTTCGCACGCTCTGTCGCTGACGAAACTGGGCAGGGCTCTCGACCGGGCGGGACTCGTTGAGGCAGGGTATGAGTACGTTCAGGGCGTCGGGCTCTGGCTGCCTACGTTGCCCGAAGACTTCGCAATTCCCGACTTCTCGGTCGTCGACCTAGACTTCCGCGACGCCCATGTCACGAAGAACTACTACGCACCGAACGTCTTCCGCATGGTCGTGGAAGTGACGTCCTCGAACTGGGCTGACGACCTCGGTCCCAAGGTCGAGTGCTACGCCCAGGCCGGCCTCCCGGCCTACCTCGTCGCCGACCGCAAACACGACGAGGTCCTTCTCTACACAGACCCGGTCGACGGAAAGTACCCAGACCCCCTCCGCTGCAAGCGAGGCCAGACCGTCCCCCTCCCCGAGTCCGTCGGCGTCGCCCTCGACCTCTCGGTGGACACCCTCCTCGACGGCGACGACTGACCGCCACCCCGGTCCGGACTGTCGTACCCCCGTGCGACACTCCTTTCCATGTTCGGCGTGATCGATCTCCCCACCTATCTGGCAGGACTCGTCCTGATCGTCCTGCTGCCCGGGCCCAACTCCCTCTACGTCCTGTCCGTGGCCGCCCGGCGCGGTGTGCGGGCCGGTTACACCGCTGCCGCGGGCGTGTGGTGCGGGGACACCGTGCTGATGACGCTGTCCGCCGCCGGTGTCGCCTCCCTGCTGAAGGCCAACGCGGTGCTGTTCGGGATCGTGAAGTACGCCGGCGCCGGCTATCTGACCTGGCTGGCGATCGGCATGATGCGGGCCGCCTGGCAGATGTGGCGGACCCGGAGAGAGAAGGCCGTCGAGGAGGAGGCCCCGTCCACCGCCGGGTACGAACGGCCCTTCCGGCGGGCCCTCGTCGTCAGCCTGTTCAACCCCAAGGCGATCCTGTTCTTCGTCGCCTTCTTCGTGCAGTTCGTCGACCCGGACTACGCCTACCCCGGCCTGTCCTTCGTCGTCCTCGGCGCCTTCGCCCAGCTGGCCAGCTTCCTCTACCTGAGCGCGCTGATATTCAGCGGCACGCGCCTCGCCGCCGCGTTCCGGCGCCGCAAGCGGCTGTCGGCGACGGCCACTTCGGTGGCGGGCGCGCTGTTCCTCGGGTTCGCGGTGAAGCTGACGCTGGCCAGCGCCTAGTCAGGGCTCAGGCGCCGACTCCGGCCAGGTAGGCCCGGGCCCCGTCCGCCGAGTCGCCCGCCCAGCCCACATAGCCGTCGGGCCGGACCAGGAAGAGGCCCGGGCCGTACGACTCCGGAGCGGCGGGCAGCGCCCGTACACCGGCGCCGGGGGACTGCGCGCCCAGCAGCGTCCAGTGCGGCCCCCGGAACGCGTCGAAGAGCCGTACGCCGTCCACCGTGCCGTCCGGAGCCCGGTCGCCCGCCCGGACCCCGGCAGGGTCGTCCCGCGTCTCCACGCTCAGCGACGACTCCCGGTAGTCCAGCCCCAGTTGGACCGTCGCCCTGCCGCGCCGGACCTCCCCGCGGTGCACGCCCGTCGACAGCTCCAGCATTTCCGCCGCGTTGGCCCGCCGCTCCTCCTCGTAGGTGTCCAGCAGCGTCTCCGGTGCCCCGCCGCGCAGCACGGCGCCCAGCTTCCAGCCCAGGTTGTAGGCGTCCTGGACGCTGGTGTTCAGGCCCTGGCCGCCGGCCGGGGAGTGGACGTGGGCGGCGTCGCCCGCCAGGAGGACGCGGCCGGCCCGGAAGCGGTCGGCGAGGGCGGCGCGCGGGCGGAAGTCGGAGGACCAGCGCAGGTCGGTGACGTCCTCGGGGGCCAGGTGCGTGTACGCGGCGACCAGCTTGCGGACGCCGTCCAGGGTGAGGTCGGGTTCGGTGCCCTCCGGCAGGCGCGCCTGCAGCTGGAAATCGTCCGTGCCGGCCAGCGGGCACAGTGCGACGCCGGTGCCGTCCGCTCCCGGGAACGTGTGCCAGTGGTCCCGGTCCAGGCCCCTCAGCCGTACGTCCGCCACCAGGAACGGCGCCGGGTCCACCGTCTGTCCGGCCATGCCCACGCCCACCGCCTGCCGGACCGCCGAGCGTCCGCCGTCGGCCGCGACGACGTACGCCGCGCGGGCGGTCGTACCGTCGGCGAACCGCACGGTCACGCCCTCGGCGTCCTGCTCCAGACCGGTCGCCTCGCGGCCGAAGGCGACCTTCCCGCCCAGCTCCAGCAGCCGCGCGTACAGGATCTCCTGCGTGCGCCACTGCGGGACCATCAGCGGCTCGGCGTACGGCGTGCCCTCGTCCGTGTCGATGCGGTCGAACATCGGCTGCTCGCCGGCCCGTTCGCCGTCCACCCAGATCGTCCGCGGCGGGTAGGGGCCGCCCGCGGCGCGGATCGCCTCGATGACACCCAGGTCGTCGAAGACCTCCAGGGTGCGCGGCTGGAGGCCCTTGCCGCGCGAGCCGGGGAACAGGCCCGCGGACCGCTCCACCACCAGCGCCTCCACCCCGCGCCGCGCCAGGTCGACGCCGAGGACCAGACCCGTCGGACCCGCGCCCACGATCAGAACGTCCATCGCATTTCTCCTTAACGGTGTTAAGTGCCGATGCCGATGAGCGTGCCTTAACGCTGTTAAGCTGTCAAGGTGAGCCCCGAGAAACGCGCCCCCCTGGACCGCCGGCGCGTCGCCGGCACCGCGCTGCGGCTGCTGAACGAGGTCGGTCTGGAGGGCCTGACCCTGCGCGCCATCGCCAAGGAGCTGGACGTCAAGGCGCCCGCGCTGTACTGGCACTTCAAGGACAAGCAGGCGCTGCTGGACGAGATGGCGACCGAGATGTACCGCCGGATGGCCGCCGGCATCGCGCTCGACCCCGCCGACACCTGGCAGGAGCGGCTGCTGAAGGCCAACCGCGGACTGCGGGCCGCGCTGCTCGGCTACCGCGACGGCGCCAAGGTGTTCAGCGGCTCACGCTTCACCGGCACCGAGCACGCCGCCGCCCAGGAGGCGGACCTGCGGCTGCTGACGCAGGCCGGCTTCACCCTCGCCCAGGCGGTCCACGCGGGCCGCACGGCCTACGCGTACACGATCGGTTTCGTCACCGAGGAGCAGGGCGTGCGGCCCCTCCCGGACGAGCGCCGGGAGGGGTACGACATCGAGGACCGCGCCCGGCGGATGGCCGCCTTCCCGCTCGCCGCCGAGGCCGGACGGCTGCTCTTCGACGGCTACGACGAGCAGTTCGAGGAGGGGCTCGCGTTCGTGATCGCGGGGATCGGGGCGCGCTACGGCATCGGCTGAGCCGCCCCTCAATGCCGGGCGGAGCGCGCCCTGCGGATCGCCCGGGTGACCACCGGCGGCAGCAGGTCCACGGCGACCCGGCGCACCCGGCTCGGGCCGCGGCGCGCCGCCGGGACGGCGGGCGCCGGGGCCTCCCGTGGAGGCAGCGGCGCCGCCACCGGCTCGGGCTCCGGCTCCGCGACCGCCTGGGCGTGCTTGGACGGCGGGAACTCGGGCGCACGCATGCCCCTCGACTTCAGCCGGACGATCCGGTGCCCGGCGGCCTCCTGGACGCTCAGATGGCAGTCGGACCGCTCCCGCACCATCGCCAGCAGCTCCTCCTGCACGGGCTCCGGGTCGCCCCAGGTGCCGTACAGCTTCTGCGTGCTCAGGCAGACCGGGCGCAGCCCGCGGTTGAGCACGGCCTCCCAGGTGGCTATGGAGACCCCGGGGGTGTGCTCGGAGCGGAAGTCGTCCAGGACGACGATCCCGTCCGGGAGCAGCAGATCGCGGGCGGCGCCGATGTCGCCGTGGACATGCTCGTACAGGTGGGAGGCGTCGATGTGCACGAACCGGCAGGAGCCGGGCTCGACCTCGGCGGGCACCAGCGAGCTGGGGCCCTGCAGCACACGGGGCAGTTCGTCGTGGAAGGAGAGGTAGTTCTCCTCGAAGACCCGACGGGTCAGCGTGGCGTAGGACTTGGCCGCCTCGGCCTGGTTGGCGCCGTCGGGGGCGTCGCCCTCGAACAGGTCGCACACGGTGTACCGCTCGCCGGGTTGCTGGTGGCTGCCGAGGAAGATGGCGCTCTTGCCCATGTAGACCCCGACTTCCAGCAGATCACCCCGCATCCCGGAGTCTTCCTGCCGGTTCAGGAACCAGCCGAAGAGCAGCTGGTCGAGCACCGGGAACCAGCCGGGCACGTCGTCGAGACGGCGGGGCGGTCGTGTCGTTTCCTGGATGGTGGCCATGCGGGGTGGCGCTCCCTCGGTACGGCGTCTGTGGGATCCCTGCGGAAAGCCTGTGGGGTGTCGGTGGCAAGGGCTCTACCGTGCCTGCCCGAGGGCCCGGTTCAAAACCCACGACGAGGTGAACGGCTGCCCAACTTCCGCTCCTTCAGCGCCCGCTTCAGACGGGTCCCGAGCGGCCGCTCCACGAAGCGGTGGATCAGCCAGGCCAGCAGCAGCATCCCGGCCACGGTCACCGCCAGCGTCGGCCACGCCGGCAGCCCGAGCCCCCGGTGCAGCACCCGGATCACGAACCAGCCGAGGTGCTCGTGGACCAGGTAGAACGGGTACGTCAGCGCGCCGGCCGTGGCCAGCCAGGGCCAGGAGGCCCGGCGTGTCCAGTCCAGGGCCACCGCGGCGACGGCGGCGAAGGCGGCGGTGACGACGAGTATGACGACGTACGGGTCGCGGTGCGGGTGCGGGCCCCACAGCCCGTGCGTGGCCTCGCTCTGGGCGAGCAGCCAGGACATCGCGACGATGCCCCGGGCGAGCGGGTCGCCGCCGAAGCGGTGGATCAGGTACAGCGCCAGACCGCCGACGAAGAACGGGGCGTAGTCGGGCATGACCACCTGGTTCAGCAGCTCGTCGCCCGACGAACGGCACAGGACGGCCGCCGTCGTCCAGACGGCGGCGAACAGCACCACCCGGCGGTAGGTCACCCCGCGCAGGACGACGAGCAGCGCGAACAGCACGTAGAAGCGGACCTCGGCCCACAGCGTCCAGCACACGCCGAGGACCCGGGTGGCGCCCATCGGCTGCTGCAGCATCGTCAGGTTGACCAGGAACTCGTCCAGGCGGACCGGGCGGACCACGGCCGGCAGGGCGAGCGATGCCGCCGTGACGAGCACGAGGGCCACCCAGTAGGCGGGGTACAGCCGCGCGACCCGGGAGCGGAAGAAGTCGCCGAGGGTGCGGCCCCAGCTGCTCATGCAGATCACGAAACCGCTGATGACGAAGAAGAACTGCACGCCCAGGTTGCCGTAGACGGCCGCCCGGGACAGGACCGGGAACAGGCGGGCCGGGTGCGTGTGCCAGGACGCGGAGACCGTGCCGCCGCGCCCGGTGTAGTGGTAGAGGCAGACCATCAGGGCGGCGACGAGCCGCAGACCGTCCAGCGCGAGCAGCCGGCCGCGCGGCCTGGGTGCGGGGGCCGTTCCGCGGGTGGGGGGTGCGGGAACGGCGGCGAGAGTGGGGGATGAAGCAGCCATGGTGCAAGGCGCCTTGCCGGAACCCGGCGCCTCACACCATCGACTGAGCTCTCCGGCCGACTGTTCGTCAACCTGTCAGCGGCCGTTCACTTGAAGGGGTCAGCGGCGCACCGAGTTGCGCAGGCTGCGCGCCTTCTTCGCCACCCGGCGCACCGTCGCGTTGCGCGGGATGAACGCCAGCTGCGCGGGCACCCCGCCGGGCAGGGCCAGCGAGGACAGCCGCCGGCGCTTGAAGTAGCGCATGGTGTGCTGGTTCAGGTGCGTCGCGAGCCAGGTCTCGGCGTGGTCGCGCAGCCCCGGGAGGATCTTCGGCTGCATCGCGAAGCCCACCGCGCCGATCAGCGCGCCGAGCGCCGCCACGTCCGTCCCGGGGCGCTGCTCGGTGACCGCGGCACGGTCGCCGAGGTCGGGCAGCAGCGCGTCCACGATGGTCACCGGGACCCGGTTGCTGTTCTCGTACGGCGTCAGCTGCTCCAGCAGCAGCCCGGTGCCGACGCGGGCGACCGGCAGGCCGTACAGCGCCTGCGCCGTGAGCAGGGCGGTGGAGAAGCAGCCCACGACCAGCGCCGGACGCATGCGCTGGTACAGCACCTCGGCGAGGACCGGGGTGTCGAGCACGGTCAGCTCCACCTCCAGCCGCTCCGCCTCCTGCTCCAGCAGCCGGGTGAAGCGGGCCGGGGCGGACGGGTGCGGCTTGAACACCACCTTCGTGTGGCCGAGCGCGGCGGCTCCCTTCAGCATCCGCACGTGCAGGCGCTCCTCCTGCTCGGCGGTGAGGATCTCCAGCGCCGACAGGTACTGCCCGAGCAGCAGCGCGGGCTCCTCGATCCCGGGCAACTCCTCGCCGACCGGCGCCAGTTCGGCGAGGACCTTGGTGAAGGCGGCGGTCGGCACCAGCTCGCCGGGCACGCCGAACTCGGTGAGCAGCAGCGGCTTCAGCCCCGGGACCAGGTCCAGGTGCAGCACCCGGTCCACGCGGGTGCCGACCAGCGGGTCGATCTTGTTGCGGGTGGGGCCGTAGCTCATCAGGCCGTCGGCGTAGACGGTCACCGGGGCGCCGGTGAAGATCTGCGCGAGGCCCAGCGCGGGGTTGACCTGGATCGACTCGACGGCCAGCTCCACGTCGTCGTCGGCGAGCCGCCACTCGTGGCGCAGGAAGCGTTCCCACAGCGGCAGATCGTCCCCGCGGGGCGTCCAGCCGCCGGGGTGGAACGGGAAGATGGTCTCGTTGTACGAGATCACCTCGTCGAACCGGTCGCGCAGCCTCTCGAAACCGGGCGCCTCGTCCAGCGCGGGCGTGGTCTCGGGGGTGGCCGCGTTGTTGCAGACCAGCAGGATCCGCCGGTCGGCCGGGCGGAAGCAGCCGGAGTCCAGGGCGGCGGCGAGCGTGGCCGTGCCGTACAGCGTCGACGCCTGGAAGATCTGGGTGGTCACGCGGCGGCCCCCGCGGGAGCGGGACGGCGGCGCAGCCGGCGCAGCTTGGTGGCGCGCGTCAGGTCCATGGAGTCGAGCGCCTCGTCCAGTACGTCCTGCGGCATGCGCCGCAGGGCCGCGGCACTCATGGATTTCAGTTTCTTCGCCACCGCGGGCTCGAACCTTTCGATGGATCCCAGGTGATGGGAAATGATGGCGCAATAGGTGCGGACGGCCTTCGGCAACAGCTGTTCGGCGTCCCGGTCCTGGGCGGTTTCCGCGACGACCTGATCGAACGCGCGAATGAAGTCGAGTTGCCGGACGTCGCCGATCTGGGTGAGCGAGGAAGCCACCCCGCGCCGGTAGAACACGCCGAGCAGGCTCACCGCGGCGAAGGATTCCGCCTCGCGGTGCAGCTTCCAGATCCACGGCCGGTCCTCGGCCGTGCGCAGTCCGTCGGTGAAGTGCAGCAGCCCCTTGTCCACCAGCCGGCGGTGGTAGACGCCGGCCCACGCGAACGCGTAGTCCACGGACGTCGACCGGTCGGCGGGCAGGATCGCCTCGCGCGGGTCCATCACCACGTTCCGGCGGCCGACGGGCACCCGGTTCACCGTGCGCGACCGCGCGGTGCACTGCACATGGTCGGTGCGGATGAAGTCGCAGCCCAGGTCCTCCATGGCGGTCACCAGCCGCGCGAAGTAGCCGGGGGCGAGCCAGTCGTCGCCGTCCAGGAAGGTCAGGTACTCGCCGCGCGCCCGGTCGATGCCGGTGTTGCGGGCGGTCGCCAGACCCCCGTTCTGCTCGTGCCGGACGAGGACCGCCCCGGGCAGCTCGCGCTCCGCGCGCGCGAGAATCTCTGGCGTCCCGTCGCGGGAACAGTCGTCGACGAGAATGAATTCGAAGTCCTCACGCGCGTTCGCCTTCAGGCTCCTGAGCGTGTCGGGCGCGTATTGCTGCACGTTGTAGAACGGCACGATGACGGAGAGCTTGACCACGGCTTGAACGTTAGGACGAAGCCCGTCATTCGTCTTGACCGTCCGCTTGATGCGGGGTGAACGGCACGTGGCGAAGCTGTGAACCGGACCTTTTTCCAGCGTTCCCACGGCCCGATTCGCCATTCGGCGATGTGCTGTTAACCGTTTGTTGCATTCGGGTTGGGCGGAACCTCTCCATGGCTTCCTAGCGTCTTCGGCGTGCCAGCAAGTACTACGAAGTCCCTGCGGGTCGCCGTCCTCGCCGATTCCGACACCCGGTGGAAGTGGGGCGCGCTCACCGCGCAGCGCCTCGCCCCCACCGGCGCCGAGATCCGGCTCGACGGCTACCTCCTGCGGGGGCGCGCCACCCCGACAGCCCGCCAGCTGCAGGAGGTCGGCGTCCGGGCGGACTCCCTGCGCGAGGTCACCGGCGTCGAGTTCCTGCGCGCCATGGACGCGGCGTCGTACGACGTCCTCGTCCTCGCGCTCGTCGGCGGCGGCGTCCAGGCCATGCTGCACGGACTGCGCGCCGCCTGGGCGGGCGCCGGCAAGCGCCCCGTCGTCGTCACCGGATACGTCGGTGTCGTCTACGAGAAGCTCGCCGACGGACTGCTGCTGCGGCACGGCGCGGACCTGGTCCTCGCCAACTCCCGCCACGACGCGGACCGTTTCCGGGCCGTGTACGAGGGCGTGGGCGCCGACGCCTCCTCGGTCACCGAGGTCGCGCTGCCCTTCCTCGGCGGGGCGCCGTACACCGGTGAACACGAGCCCTACACCGTGGTGTTCGCGGCCCAGCCGTCCGTCCCGGACAGCCGCAAGGACCGCGTGTACCTGCTGAACCGGCTGATCGAGCACGCCCGCAGGCACCCCGAGCGCGAGGTGCTGCTGAAGCTGCGCTCCAAGCCGGGCGAGCACACCACCCACATCGAGGAGCTGCCGTACCAGAAGCTGGCGCAGGGCAGGGACCTGCCCGCCAACTTCCGCCTGGTGTACGGCCACATGGGCGAGGTGCTGGACCGCACCGATCTGCTGGTCACGGTCAGCTCCACCGCCGCCCTGGAGGCCCTGCACCGCCGTGTCCCCACGGTGATCCTGACCGACCTCGGCGTGCGCGAGGTGCTCGGCAACCACCACTTCACCGGCTCCGGCTGCCTCGCCTCCTGGGACCAGCTCGACGCCGGGCACCGGCCGGTGCCGGACGAGGAGTGGGTGGCGCGGCAGGGGGTCGCCGCCGACGGCTCGTACGAGACGGCCTTCGACACCGCCCGCGAACGCATCGCCAAGCTGCTCGACCGCCCCGGCGGCCTGCCGCCCCTGAACCCCTACTACACCCCCGAGACCGCGCCCGGCTACCTGCCCGGCATCCTCGCCCGGCACCACCTCGGCCCCGACGGCGTCCCGCTGCCCGGCGCGCCCGCCGCCGACAAGGAGCCCGGAGCGGTCCGCCAGATCGTGCGCCGCGCCGCGCGCGGCGCCTACCGCCACGGCGTGCAGCGGGTCGCCCCGGTGATCCGCCGGATGGGGGAGCTGTGACCTTCCAAGGGACCATCCAAGGAGACCCCATGTCCAACCCGGAAGCGGGCCGAGGCGCGACGGTGCGCCGCGTGCTCGCGGTGATCCCCGCCCGCGGCGGCTCCAAGGGCGTGCCCGCGAAGAACCTCGCGCCCGTCGGCGGCGTCCCGCTGGTGGCTCGCGCGGTCCGCGAGTGCCGGGCCGCCCGGCTGGTGACCGACGTCGTCGTCTCCACCGACGACCAGGCCATCGCCGCCGCCGCCCGCGAGGCCGGCGCCGAGGTCGTGCTGCGGCCCGCCGCCATCGCCGGGGACACGGCGACCTCCGAGGCCGCGGTGCTGCACGCCGTGGACGCCCACGAGGCCCTGCACGGCGCGCCCGTCGACGTGGTCCTGCTCGTGCAGTGCACCAGCCCGTTCATCGTCCGCGAGGACATCGACGGGGTGGCGTCGGCGGTGATCGAAGACGGTGCGGACACCGCGCTGACGGTCGCGCCGTTCCACGGGTTCGTCTGGCGGGAGGCCGACGCCGGGTCCGAGGGCGGGGTGGGTGTCAACCACGACAAGTCCTACCGCCCGCGCCGCCAGGACCGTCCCCAGGACTTCCTGGAGACCGGCGCCGCCTACGCGATGGACGCGGCCGGCTTCCGCAAGCACCTGCACCGCTTCTTCGGCCGTACGGAACTCGTGCGCACCGACCCCGCGCGCGTGCTGGAGATCGACGACCCGCACGACCTGGCCCGCGCCCGCGCGCTGGCCCCCCTCTTCGACGCGGACCGCCCCGGTTCGCTGCCCGCCTACGACGACATCGACGCCGTAGTCCTCGACTTCGACGGCACCCAGACCGACGACCGGGTGCTGATCGACTCCGAAGGACGGGAGTTCGTCTCCGTGCACCGCGGCGACGGACTCGGCATCGCGGCCCTCCGCCGGAGCGGCCTGAAGATGCTGGTCCTGTCCACGGAACAGAACCCTGTGGTGGCCGCCCGCGCCCGGAAGCTCAAGCTCCCGGTGCTGCACGGCATCGACCGCAAGGACCTCGCGCTGAAGCAGTGGTGCGAGGAGCAGGGCATCGCGCCGGAGCGCGTGCTCTACGTCGGCAACGACGTCAACGACCTGCCGTGCTTCGCCCTCGTCGGCTGGCCCGTGGCGGTCGCGAGCGCCCACGACGTCGTACGCGGCGCCGCACGCGCGGTCACCACCGTCCCCGGCGGTGACGGCGCGATCCGAGAGATCGCCAGCTGGATCCTCGGCCCCTCTCTCGATTCCCTCCCCAAGTAAGGACATCTCCCTGATGAGCACCAACTCCCGTCTGCGTACGTTCGGTTCCCGCGAGGTCGGCCCGGGCAAGCCCGTCTACATCTGCGGCGAGATCGGCATCAACCACAACGGTGAGCTGGAGAACGCGTTCAAGCTGATCGACGTGGCCGCCGCGGCCGGCTGCGACGCGGTGAAGTTCCAGAAGCGCACCCCGGAGATCTGCACCCCGCGCGACCAGTGGGACATCGAGCGCGACACCCCCTGGGGCCGGATGACCTACATCGACTACCGCCACCGCGTGGAGTTCGGTGAGGACGAGTACCGGCAGATCGACGAGTACTGCAAGGAGAAGGGGATCGACTGGTTCGCCTCCCCGTGGGACACCGAGGCCGTCGCCTTCCTGGAGAAGTTCGACGTCCCCGCCCACAAGGTGGCGAGCGCCTCCCTGACCGACGACGAGCTGCTGCGCTCCCTGCGCGCAACGGGCCGCTCGGTCATCCTCTCCACCGGCATGTCGACCCCGAAGCAGATCCGCCACGCGGTCGAGGTCCTGGGCAGCGACAACATCCTGATGTGCCACGCCACCTCCACCTACCCGGCGAAGGCCGAGGAGCTGAACCTCCGCGTGATCAACACGCTGGAGAAGGAGTACCCGAACGTCCCGATCGGCTACTCCGGCCACGAGACCGGCCTGCAGACCACGCTGGCCGCGGTGGCGCTGGGCGCCGTGTTCGTCGAGCGCCACATCACCCTCGACCGCGCCATGTGGGGCTCCGACCAGGCCGCGTCGGTGGAGCCGCAGGGCCTGGAGCGCCTGGTCCGCGACATCCGCGTCATCGAGGCCTCCCTGGGCGACGGCGTCAAGAAGGTCTACGACTCCGAGCTGGCCCCGATGAAGAAGCTGCGCCGTGTCGCCGGTGCCGTCGCCGAGGCGGAGATCGCGGCGGCGGCGGGCGAGCCGGTCACGGTCTGAGTGTTCTGATCCCCTTACGACGGGACGGTCGTACGCCGATGAGCCCCCGCGCCGGTCACGCCGGCCACCCTCCCCGCACGCTCGCCTTCGTGGAGAGCCCGGTCCAGCTGCTGAACGTGCTGGAGTGGGCGCACCTGCACGGACTGCGCGGCGCCGAGCAGGACCCGCTGCCGGGCTCCGGCCCGCTGCCCTCCGTGCCGGTGCGGCGGACGGCGGCCGGCGACCCGGCGCCGGCCGGCGCGGACCTCACGGTGGTCGTCCTGTCCCCGACCGACCCCATGACCCGGGGCCAGCTGCGCCGCATGGCGGACCTGGCCCGGGACGAGGGGTACCGGGTGCGCTGGGAGGACGCGCGGGGCGGCCCGGCCGCGCCCTTCTCGACGATCGGCGGCCTCGCGGGCCCGCTGCGCAGGGCGGACCGGATCGTCATGGGAGACCCGTTCTCCCGGTATGTGCAGCTGCTGCTGACGATCACGCGGGCGAAGGACCTGGTCGTGGTCGACGACGGCACGGCGACGATGGAGTTCGTCGCCCAGCTCGCCCGGGGCGAGCGCCTGGTCCGCTGGCACCGCAAGGGCGGCCGCCCGGGCGCCAGGGACTTGTTGTTCGCCCCGGTGTCCTCCTCGGCCCGCCGCCGGCTCACGCCGAGCGCGCGCCGCAGGGTCGAGGTCTTCTCCTCCATGCCGGTGACCGAGACCCCGGACGGGGTGACGGTCACCGCGAACGACTTCTCCTGGACCCGCGCCCGCTTCGGGCCGCCGCGCATCTCCAAGGGCGCGGACATGGTCGGCACGTCCCTGGTGGAAACGGGAGTCGTGGACGGCGAGGCCTACCTGGAGGCGGTCCGCCACCTGTCCAAGACACACGGCGCGACACGCTACTTCGCACACCGCAGGGAGAGCGCGGAGAAACTCCACCGGCTGGCCGCCGAGACCGGCCTGGAGATCGTCCGCCCGGACCTCCCCCTGGAGTTGATCGCCCGCCGCGGCCCCATCGGCCGTACGGTCCTCAGCTTCCCCTCCACGGTCGTCCACACCCTGCCGCTGGCGCTGGCGGGCACGGGGGTGCGGGTCGCGGTGTGCGACATCGACCCGACCTGGCTCACGGAGAACGCGTCCCCGCGAGCACAGGGCTTCCTGTCGGGCGTGACGGGCACGGCACGTGACGTACACCGGCTGGCGGCGGTGAGCCCGGCCTGACCAGGCCCCCTGGGGGCGGTCAGCCCCTCGGGAACACCGTGTCGCTCATGGTGCTGGCCGCGTCGAAGAAGGGCGCGGCCATGCCGGCCAGGGCCTGGGCGCCCTGCTGGAACGGGGCCAGCGGGTTGACGGAGCCGGAACGGGCGGGGGCCGGGGCCGACGGGCCGTGCGGTGTGTTCGGGCCCTTTCCGTCGGCCAGGGCCACGGCGCCGTTCTGGGCGGCGAGGAGGACGAGGAGCAGGACGGCGGCACGCCGGCAGGAGTGAGTACGGGATCGCATGCCCGCCTCAACGACGCGCTGTACGCCTGGTCACCGGGGTGGCGAAAGTGTGATCTAAGGGGTAGGTGCGCGGCGCGGGGTCAACGGCGGACGGGGCGCCATTCGTTCGGCTGAGAGCCGGGGCGGCCGGGCAAGCCTCGTCGCGCCGGACGCGCGGTCTCCCACATGATCGTGATCTCTCCCCGCCCTTTTCTCGGAAGGTTCGCGCCCTCATGGGAACCCGTCTGTCCGAAGCCGAATTGCCGCCGATTTTCTGCCCCCTGGAATCCGCCGTGCATCCCCGGGTCCGGCAGATCGACGAACGGGCCGTGGAATGGATCGGCAGCAGCGGAATGTGCGCGTCGGAACGGGAAAAGGCGTGGGTCGTGGCGACGCACAGCACCGATTTCTTCGGCCGGTTCGCCCCGGTGGCCGACGACGACCGGCTGCTCGCCGCCGCCCTGTGGGTGTACTGGGGGTTCGCCTTCGACGACGCGCGCTGCGACAACGGCCCCCTCAGCGGGCGGCCCGCTCAGTTCAACGCCCTGGCCGGGCAGGTGCAGCGGGCCTGCGAGACCGACTCGGCCAGGCCCGGCGACCCGTACGCGGTGGCCCTGCAGGACATCATGCGCCGGTTCCGCTCCTTCGCGCCGCCCACCCAGGTGACCCGCTTCGTCCACGCCCACCGGGCCTGGCTGTCCGGGGTCGCCTGGCAGATCGGGAACCAGGCGCTGGGCCGTATGCCGGGACTCGACGAGTACCTGACCATGCGGCGGCTGGCGGCGGGCGGCGAGCCGACGTACGCCCTGCTGGAACTGGCCACCGGCGCCGAGGTCCCCGACGCCGAGCTGCACCGGCCGGCGGTACGGGCGCTGACCGAGATGGCGATGATGGTGGCCTCTCTCGACAACGACCGGCACTCGCTGCGCAAGGAGCTCACCCTCGGCCACGCCGACCAGAACGTCTACACCGTGCTGATGGCCGAACGGGGCCTGCCGCTCCAGCGGGCCGTCGAGGAGGCGTGCGCGCTGCGGGACCGGATTCTGTGCCGCTTCCTGGAGCTGCACGAGCGCGTACGGCCGACGGCCGGCGCCGACCTCGCCGGCTACCTCCAGGGACTGCGCTACGGCATCCGCGGCAACAACGAGTGGGGACTGCGCGTCCCGCGCTACCTCAGCATCGGGCACTGGCCGGACGAGATGGAGGACACCCGGCTTGCCTGGTCCGAGGAGCCGTACGACACCCGGCCCGGCCCGGTGGAGGGCGCGCCCGGCATCGCCTGGTGGTGGGACACGGACCTCGGCTGAGGCTCGCGCCCAGAGGCGGATCTCGGTAGAGGCTCGGCGCGCCGACGTGGACTTCGGCTGAGGCTCGCGCCTCGACGTGGATCTCGGCTGAGGCTCGGCGTGCCGGCGTGGACTTCGGCTGAGGCTCGCGCCTCGACGTGGATCTCGGCTGAGGTTCAGCGTGCCGGCGTGGACTTCGGCTGCGGCTCGGCGCGCCGGCGTGGACTTCGGCTGCGGCTCGGCGCGCCGACGTGGACTTCGGCTGCGGCTCGCGCCTCGACGTGGATCTCGGCTGTGGCTCGGCGTGCCGGCGTGGATCTCGGCTGTGGCTCGGCGTGCCGGCGTGGATCTCGGCTGAGGCTCGCGCCTCGACGTGGATCTCGGCTGCGGCTCGGCGTGCCGACGTGGACTTCGGCTGCGGCTCGGCGTGCCGGCGTGGATCTCGGCTGAGGGCAGCGCCCCGACGCGGACCTCGGCCGACGCTCAGCGCACCGACGCCAGGTCGAGGGTCCACCAGGGGCCGCCCGGGCCGTCCGCCCGGCCCGCGCCGGCGACGGTGTAGCGGCAGGTGAGGAGGATGGCGCGGTGCGGCGGGCTGTCCATCCACTCGGCCAGCGCGGCGCGGGCGCCGGCGGGCCCGGCCGCCACCACCTCGCCGGTTTCGCCGCGGCCGTAGCCGGCGGCCCGCATCCGGCGCTCCGGGCTGCTGCCGTCGGACCCGGCGTGGGTGAGCCGTCCGTGCCGGGCCATGTCGGCGCTGTGCCTGCGCGCGGCCCGCACGAGGGACGCCCGCTGCCGCACCGGCGAGCAACCCGCCTCGGTGCGGCGCCGGTTGAGCTCGGACACCATGCCGGTCCGGGCCCGCGACGGGGACGCGTGCGACCGGCCGTGGCCCGGCAGGGGCGGCACCGGCCACTGCGGGACCTGGTACGGCGGCGGGCCGGGCACAGGCGGCTCCGCCCGGGCCGCCGGGGCGCACGGCGGCGCCAGGGACACGGTCAGAACAACGCACAGCACGGCGAACTTTCGGGGGAATCCGGCATTTCTCCGGCCGGGCAATAGACGTGACACGGCTAGGGTAAAAACACCCACTTTCTCATCCCTTTTCTGAAATCTATCGCTTGGGAGGATTTTCATGTCACTGCGCATGCGCCGGATCGCCGTGGTCTCGCTCGCCGCGCTGGCCCTGACCGCGGCCGGTGCGGTCACCGCCGGCTCCGCGTCCGCCCACACCGCCCAGACCGTGCGGGCCGTGAGCTTCCCCGGCCCGGACGGCGGCCCGGACGGCGGTTTCGACGGCGGCTACCGCGGCCACGACCGGTGGCACATCGGCCCCTTCGACATCCCCCGCTCCGGCACGGTGTCCGGCGGCTTCGCCTGGAACACCAGCGACTGAACGCCCGTCGCCCTGCGGCCCCTTCCGGTGCGCGCCACCGGGAGGGGCCGCAGGTCTGTCACCGCTTGAGCGTGGCGGCGCTCGCGACCAGCACCAGGATCACGCAGCCCAGGATCAGCAGCGCGTCCCGCACGAACAGCCCGGTGACCCCGGAGTGCGCGGCCGCCTCCCCCGCGGCCTGGACGCCGTACGTCATCGGCATCACCTTCGCCGCGGCCGACAGCGCGCCCTGCATCTGGTCGCGGGGCACGAACAGCCCGCACACCAGGAACTGCGGCAGCACTCCGGCCG
The DNA here is from genome assembly GCF_040703635.1 of Streptomyces sp. NPDC007189. Classification (NCBI taxonomy): domain Bacteria; kingdom Bacillati; phylum Actinomycetota; class Actinomycetes; order Kitasatosporales; family Streptomycetaceae; genus Streptomyces; species Streptomyces sp. NPDC007189. The sequence goes on along the minus strand of NZ_JBEYEY010000001.1, from coordinate 423,592 downwards.
GCAGGAACTGCACCGCCTGGAACTCGTTGCGGGCGAAGGCGCTCACCAGCAGCCCCAGCGCCAGACCCAGCAGGGCGCCGAGCATGGCGATCACCATGAGGAGAGAGGCGGGGCCCTTGATGTGCAGGCCCAGCGGGCCGACGGACAGCAGGGTGGACAGCACCGCCTGCAGCAGCGCCAGGAAGGTGAAGGCCAGGCTGTAGCCGAGCACGATGTCCAGGCGCCGTACCGGCATCGTCAGCAGCCGCTCGGCGGTGCCGGTGGTGCGTTCCCGCAGCGTGGACACGGACGCCACCAGGTACATCACGATGACCGGGAACACGCCGAAGACCTGCGGCCCGACGCGCTGGAAGGTGGGGTCGGAGCCGTGGAACATCAGCTTGAGCAGCACCATGAGCATGCACGGGATGCCCAGCAGCAGGGCGGTGCTGCCCTTGTCGCGGGAGATCTGCTGGAGCACCCGGACCGCGGTCGCGCCGGTGACGGTGGGGGAGAACGGCAGCCGTTCGACGAGGCGGGGGCGGTGCGCGAGCGGGGCTTCGAGGCTCACGACCGGGCGTCCGAGGCGAAGAAGGCCCGCTCGGCGTCGGGCGCGCCGGCCTGGTCGAGCAGCCCGGACAGACCGGGCGGCAGGCCGTGCGCCGCCGCGCGCTGCCGGGCGCGCGCCTCCGCCGCCGTCGCGGCCTCCACCAGGTGCATGAACGCCTCTTCCACATCCGTGCAGCCGGTGTGCTCCAGCACCCCGGCCCGGTCGGCGCTGGCCAGCAGCCGGCCGGAGCGCATGAGCAGCAGCCGGTCGCAGCGGTCGGCCTCGTCCATCACATGACTGGAGATCAGCAGGGTCGTGCCCGCCAGGGCGAGCCGCTGGAACACCAGCCACAACTCCCGGCGCACGATCGGATCCAGCCCGACGGTCGGCTCGTCCATCACCAGCAGGTCCGGGTTGTTCAGCAGGGCCACGGCCAGCGAGACACGCGAGTACTGGCCGCCCGAGAGCCGGGAGACCAGCGTGTCGGCGTACCCGGCCAGATCGACCTCCTTGACCACCCGCACCACCGCGTCCTCCCTGCGCCAGCCCCGCATGCCGAGCGCGGCGGCGAAATAGCGCAGGTTCTCCAGCACCGTCAGGTCGGCGTAGACCGACGGGGCCTGGGTGACGTACCCGACGCGGGTTCCCAACTGCCGTGCGCCCGCCGGGAACCCGAGGACCTGGACATGGCCGGCGCTCGCCTGCTGCACGCCCACCACCGAGCGCAGCAGGGTCGTCTTGCCGCAGCCGCTCGGGCCGAGCAGGCCCACGATGCAGCCGCGGGGAATGGTGAAGGTGACGTTCGCCAGCACCGTGTGCGTGCCGCGGACCACATGGAGTCCATAGGCGGACACGGCCGGAAGGTCACCGGGGAGGGGCGTGCTGGGCTCGGTCTGCTGCACAACTCCACTGCGTTTCGTCACGAAAGAGTCCCGTTCCGGGTGGTCAGGGTGCGGCCGGAGCGGCCGGACGGACGCCGTGGCACGGCCCACCCCACGGACAACGGCCCACCGGGGCCGAGGTCACGCCCGCGCGCCGCGCCACCGGGCCGCCCAGGTGATCAGGAATCCCGTCGGATCATCGCCCAGGCGATCTCCTGCAGTTGCCGGTAGGCGTCCGCCGTCGGCCGGGCGTACGACAGCGCCCGCAGCGCTGCCGACATCTGCCGGCGCGCCTCGTCCTCCGCCGCCTGCCGGCCACCGGCCTTCTCCACCAACTCCCGTGCCAGCTCCACTTCCTCCGCGTCCAGCGGACGCCCCGAGCCGTACAGTTCGCGCAGCCGCTCGGCGGCCGGGTCGGCGCCCTCCAGGGCGGCCGCGACGGGCAGCGACTTCTTGCGCGCCGCCAGGTCCGCGCCCACCGGCTTGCCGCTGCGCGCGGTACGGCCCCAGATGCCGAGCAGGTCGTCGGCGCACTGGAAGGCGACCCCGAGCCGGCGCCCGAACTCCCGCAGCCCGCCGACCCGTTCGGCGTCGGCGCCGGCCAGCACCCCGCCGAGCGCGCAGGCGCATCCCATCAGCGAGCCCGTCTTGCCCTCGGCCATCGCCAGGTACTGCGCCACCGTCACCTGCGCCGCCTCCTCGAAGGCCACGTCCCGGCTCTGCCCCTCGACCAGGTCCAGCAGGGTGCCGACCAGCTCCCGCACCGCCGCGGCCCCCCGCGCCGCGGGCACGTCGGTGAGCGCGCGCAGCGCCGCGACCAGCAGGGCGTCCCCGGCCAGGACCGCCGCCGGGGTGCCGAACACCGACCAGGCGGCCGGGCGGTGCCGGCGCAGCGCGTCGCCGTCGATGACGTCGTCGTGCAGCAGGGTGAAGTCGTGCACCAGCTCCACGGCCACGGCGCCGGGCAGCGCCTGCTCCGGGCTGCCGCCGACCGCGACCGCGGACAGCAGCGTCAGCGCCGGCCGCACCGCCTTGCCCCGGCGGGGAGCCGACGCCACGGGCGTGCCGTCGGCCTCGCACCAGCCGCGGTGATAGCCCGCCACACGGCTCTCGGCCGCCGGCAGCGCCGCGACGGCCTCTCTGAGCGCCGGGGCGAGCAGGTCGTCGGCCCAGCCCAGACGAGGAAACACGGTGCCTGGAGCCGGGTCGGTGATCTGCGACATGCACTACTCCTCAAGACTGCGAACGGGGATCGGGGGGAAGGGCGGAGACACCCGCGTGCAGTCTTTCGGCGCCGGACGGCCCGCCGAAGCGCATCACACCTCTCGCGAAGAGGATCACCGGGGCGGCGCAGTCCAGGCGCTGGAGCATCGTTTCTGCCTACGACCGATGGAGTGACCCCGCGTGCCGCGCCCGTCCGGCGACCGCGCCCGAGGTCAGGGCACCCGCGCCGGGCAGGGGATCGCCGTGAACGCGTCCCCCGCCGGCGGCGCGGGCTCAGCCCTTGCGGGCCAGGACGAAGGCGCGGGCCCGGTTCTCCTCGCCGGCCGGCTCGCGGCGGATCGTCGCCACCAGCTCCAGGCCGGCCTCCGTCAGGAACGCGGTCATCTGCTCCGGGGTGCGCCAGTAGTAGTCGAGGTCGATCTCGTGGCCGAAGCGCTCCGGCAGATGCAGACGGCCGGGCGAGTCGGTCGTCTGGAAGGCGAGGAGAGCGTGGCCGCCGGGCTGCAGGGTGCGGTGGAATTCGGCGAACGCCGCGGGCAGGCGGTCGTCGGGGACGTGGATCGTCGAGTACAGGGCGAGGATGCCGCCCAGGGTGGCGTCCGGCAGGTCCAGGGACGTCATGGAGCCGATGTGGAAGCGCAGCCGCGGGTAGCTCTCACGGGCCAGCGCCACCATGGCGGGGGAGAGGTCGACGCCGAAGGCCCCGACGCCCAGCTCGTCGAGGAGCGCGGTCACATGGCCGGGGCCGCTGCCCAGGTCGGCCACGGGGGCCGTGCCGTGCCGGGTGACCAGCTCGGCGAAGGCGGTGATCACCGTCCGGTCCAGGGGGTGCCAGTCGCCGGCCGGGAACTGGGCGGCGTAGTCCTTGGCGATCGCGTCGTAGGAGGCGCGGGTCGTGCGGAGGAAGGGTTCGGTCGCGTCGGCGGGGAGGTTCTCGGTGGCGTCGGTCACGACTGCGGACCCTAGCGGGAGGGGGGCCGCGCTGTAGTCCGGTTCGTGGACATGGCGAGCGTGACTGCAGCGAGGCGTGGTATCCGTGGAAGGAGGAAAGAAGGGTTCTACCCATCAGTGTCCGCCGCCATGCGTCCGCCGATCAGATTTTATTCCCCTAACGGGCTGAACTTTTGTTGATCGAGGGGTAGTTGATCAGCCGGGCGTCCTACCCTTCAGAGGGTGAAGCAATTGATGTCCCTAGAGTCCGAGGCCGGCCTCGCGGGGGATGTGCTCCCCGGCGTGCTGAGCGAAGCCCTGCACGCCGAGCTCGTCGCCTTCCGTCGCGACTTGCACATGCACCCCGAGCTGGGCAATCAGGAGTTCCGTACGACCGCCGCGATCAAGGAACGGCTGGAGGCGGCCGGACTGAGGCCCCGGGTGCTCGCCAAGGGCACGGGACTCGTGTGCGACATCGGCGTGGGGGAGGGCGCGCGGTCGTCCCTGCCGCTGCTGGCGCTGCGCGCGGACATCGACGCCCTGCCCATCCCCGACACCAAGAACGACTGCCCGTACCGGTCGACCGTCCCCGACCGGGCGCACGCCTGCGGCCATGACGTGCATACGACCGTCGTGCTCGGCACCGGGCTGGTCCTCGCCGACCTGCACGCCAAGGGCCTGCTGCCCCGGCCGGTGCGGCTGATCTTCCAGCCTGCCGAGGAGGTGCTGCCCGGCGGCGCGCTGGACGCCATCGAGGACGGGGCCCTCAAGGGGGTGGAGCGGATCCTCGCCTTGCACTGCGATCCGCGGGTCGACGCCGGGAAGATCGGGCTGCGGCACGGGGCGATCACCAGCGCCTGCGACCGGATGGAGATCGCCCTGGACGGCCCCGGCGGGCACACCGCCCGGCCGCATCTGACCACCGACCTCGTCACCGCCGCCGCCCGTGTCGCCGTCGACGTGCCCGCGCTGATCGCCCGCCGTATCGACACCCGCGCCGGGCTGGTCCTCACCTGGGGCCGGATCGAGTCGGGCCACGCGCCGAACGTGATCCCGCAGCACGCCGAGCTGTCCGGGACCGTGCGCTGCCTGGACCTGGAGGCCTGGCGGCAGGCCCCCGACATCGTGCACGCGGCCGTCGACGAGATCGCCACCCTGCACCGCGCCAAGTCCGAGATCACCTACGTGCGCGGGGTGCCGCCGGTCGTGAACGACCGCGAGTCCACCGACCTGCTGCGCCGGGCCATGGCCGCCCGCCGCGGCCGGGACTCCATCGAGAGCACCGAGCAGAGCCTGGGCGGCGAGGACTTCTCCTGGTACCTGGAGCAGGTGCCCGGCGCCATGGCCCGCCTCGGGGTGCGGCGGCCGGGCGACCGGATCGTACGCGATCTCCACCAGGGCGACTTCGACGCCGACGAGCACGCGATCACGGTCGGCGTGGAGATGTTCACGGCGGCGGCCTTCCTGGAGCCCAACGGAGCCCAGGGCTGAGGCCCGGCCGTCCCCGAAGCGCCCCCGGAGCGCCCGCGAGCGGGCCCCGGGGGTCGTTTCGTCGGCGGCGCAACACGGTCGTAAGCCATTCGTGCACACTCCGCAACACAGGCGCGCGACGGGCCGAGAGCGCGAGTTCAGACGCTGTTTGCCTCGAATCGATAACGGCTTCGAGAGGGGGTTTTTTGCGACATCTACGCGCGTTACGATGCCGCGAAGCCGACGCCGCCGGGGCGTTTCGGCTCGAGCACTGGCATGGTGCTCACATCAAGCGCCGACACGGCGCTCAGGTCAGGTGAAGGAGCCTTCCCGTGCGCCGGGTAGCCAAGATCTCCGCTGCGTGTGCCGCCACCGCAGCCCTCGCACTGACTGCCACCGCGTGTGGCAGCACGTCCTCCGACAACAACAGCTCCTCCTCCGCCTCCTCGGGCGGCGGCAAGGGCATCAAGATCGGCCTCGCCTACGACGTCGGCGGCCGTGGTGACCGTTCCTTCAACGACTCCGCCGCGCGCGGCGCCGACAAGGCCGAGAAGGAGTTCGGCGGTTCCATCAAGGAGCTGACCGCCAAGACCTCCGACACCGAGGCCGACCGCGAGCAGCGGCTGTCGGACCTGGCCCAGGCCGGCTACAACCCGATCGTGGCGGTCGGTTTCTCCTACGCCTCGGCCGTCGACAAGATCGCGAAGCAGTACCCGAAGACCAGCTTCGGCATCGTCGACTCGGTCGTGAACGCGAAGAACGCCGACAGCATCACCTTCACCGAGGAGCAGGGCTCCTACCTCGCCGGTGTCGCCGCCGCGCTGAAGACCAAGAAGAACCACGTCGGCTTCGTCGGCGGTGTCGACACCCCGCTGATCAAGAAGTTCGAGGCGGGTTACGTCCAGGGCGTCCACGACACCAACCCGAAGGTCAAGGTCGACGTCCAGTACCTGAGCCACGGCACCGACCTGTCCGGTTTCTCCAGCCCCGACAAGGGCAAGGAGGCGGCGCAGGGCATGCTCGACAACGGCGCCGACGTCGTCTACACGGCGGCCGGCTCCTCCGGCAACGGCGCGATCGAGGCCGTCAGCGGCACCAAGGGCGCCTGGGCCATCGGCGTGGACTCGGACCAGTACAACATCCCGGGTCTGGCCAAGTACAAGAACGCGATCCTGACCTCCATGGTCAAGAACGTCGACGTCGGCGTGTACGACTTCATCAAGTCCGTCCACGACGGCAAGCCGCTGACCGGCAACAACATCTACTCGCTCGCCAAGAACGGCGTCTCGCTGGCCACCAGCGGCGGCTTCATCAACGACATCCAGCCCAAGCTGGACGCCGCGAAGAAGAAGATCGTCGACGGCCAGATCAAGGTCAAGACGACCCCGTGACCCGACCGGTGCGACCGGCCGCCGACCAGGCGGTCCGGCCGCGCCGCCGGACCTGAGGCTCGGCGCGGGGGCGGCTTCCTCCAGCCCCCCGCCGAGCCATAACAATGTGTCAACTCTACGCGTGTAGCGCGGAGTTGCCGCGCTAGCGTCGCCGACGCCCGCCACCTCCCCCCGCAGCCCCTTTCCCCGAGGAGAGTGCGCCATCAACGCGTCCAGCCCTCCCGCTGCCGTCGAACTGCGCGGCATCACCAAGCGCTTCCCCGGCGTCGTCGCCAACCGCGACATCGACATCACGGTCCGCACGGGCACCGTCCACGCCCTGTGCGGTGAGAACGGCGCCGGCAAGTCCACCCTCATGAAGATCCTCTACGGCATGCAGCAGCCGGACGAGGGCACCATCACCGTGGGCGGCGAACAGGTCGTCTTCCACAACCCCGGCGACGCCATCGCCCGCGGCATCGGCATGGTGCACCAGCACTTCATGCTCGCCGACAACCTCACCGTGCTGGAGAACGTCGTCCTCGGCGCGGAGAAGCTGTACGGCATCGGGAACAGGGCCCGCGCGAAGATCAAGGAGATCTCCGACGCGTACGGCCTGAACGTCCGCCCGGACGTGCTGGTGGAGGAGCTGGGCGTCGCCGACCGCCAGCGCGTGGAGATCCTCAAGGTCCTCTACCGCGGCGCCAAGACCCTCATCCTCGACGAGCCGACCGCCGTGCTCGTGCCGCAGGAGGTGGACGCGCTCTTCGACAACCTGCGCGAGCTGAAGTCCGAGGGCCTCACCGTCATCTTCATCTCCCACAAGCTGGGCGAGGTGCTGTCGGTCGCCGACGAGATCACCGTCATCCGGCGCGGCACGACCGTGGGCACGGTCTCGCCCCAGGGCACCACCCCCAAGCAGCTCGCCGAGCTGATGGTCGGCAGCGAACTGCCCACCCCGGAGACCGAGGAGTCCACCGTCACGGACGTCCCCGTGCTCGAGGTCGACGGGCTGCACCTGGCGCAGACCGACCTCGAGGGCATCGAGCGGATCATCCTGGACCAGATCTCCTTCACCATCCACCGTGGCGAGGTCCTCGGCATCGCCGGTGTGGAGGGCAACGGCCAGTCCGAGCTGGTCGAGGCGATCATGGGCATGCGCCGGCCGGACGCCGGCGTCGTCACCCTCGACGGCGCCGACATCTCCCACGCCGCCACCCGCGACCGCCGCGAGGCCGGCATCGGCTACATCCCCGAGGACCGCCACCGCCACGGCCTGCTGCTGGAAGCCCCGCTGTGGGAGAACCGCATCCTCGGGCACGTCACCGAGAAGCCCAACGCGCGCGGACAGCTCCTCGACATCAAGGCGGCCCGCTCCGACACCGAGCGGATCGTGCGGGCGTACGACGTCCGCACCCCCGGCATCGACGTGACCGCGGCCTCGCTGTCCGGCGGCAACCAGCAGAAGCTGATCGTCGGCCGCGAGATGAGCCACGCCCCCAAGCTGCTCATCGCCGCCCACCCCACCCGGGGCGTGGACGTCGGCGCCCAGGCGGCCATCTGGGACCACATCCGCGAGGCCCGCCGCGAGGGCCTGGCCGTGCTGCTGATCTCCGCGGACCTGGACGAGCTGATCGGGCTCTCCGACACCCTGCGGGTGATGTACCGCGGCCGCCTGGTCGCCGACGCCGACCCCGCCACCATCACCCCCGAAGAGCTGGGCTCCGCCATGACGGGTGCGGCCACCGGCCACCTGGAGCACACAGAGGACGACGAGCGATGAACAAGCTGACCTCACGGATCGACAAGGAGCGGCTGCTCCTCGGCCTCGCCGCGCCGGTGCTGGCGGTCGTCGCCGCGCTCGTCGTCACCGCCCTGGTGATCCTCGCGACCGGCAAGAACCCCGGCGACGCGTTCAGCGACATGGTGACCTACGGCTTCGCCAGCGACAGCCAGGTCTACATCCTGAACAAGGCGACCACCTACTACCTCGCGGGCGTCTCGGTGGCCATCGGCTTCCGGATGAACCTGTTCAACATCGGTGTCGACGGCCAGTACCGGCTCGCCGCGTTCTTCGCCGCCGTCCTCGGCGGCGCGCTGACCACGCCCGGCTGGCTGTCCATCATCCTGATCCTGCTGTGCGCCATGGCGACCGGCGCCGTGTGGGCGGCCATCGCCGGCGTCCTGAAGGTGACCCGGGGCGTCAGCGAGGTCATCTCGACCATCATGCTGAACTCGATCGCCACCGCGATCATCGCCTATCTGCTGCAGCCCGGGAAACTGGCCCAGCTGGAACAGGGCGGCACCGTCGTGTCCACCAAGCCGCTGCCGTCGGCGTCGCACTTCTTCACCATCAACACCGGCCCGGCCGGCGAGCTGTGGGGCTTCATCTTCATCGCCGCGATCGTCGGCATCGCGTACTGGTTCGTGCTCGGCCGCACCCGCTTCGGCTTCGACCTGCGCACGGTCGGCCAGTCCGAGAGCGCGGCCTCCGCGAGCGGTGTGTCGGTGAAGAAGATGGTCGCCACCAGCATGATCATCTCGGGTGCGGTGGCCGGTCTCATCGGCATGCCGACCCTGCTCAACGACTCCTACGCGTTCAGCAACGACTTCCCGGTCGGCATCGGCTTCACCGGCATCGCCATCGCCCTGCTCGGCCGCAACCACCCGATCGGCATCGCGCTCGGCGCCCTGCTGTGGGGCTTCTTGGAGCGCACCACCAACCACCTGGAGTTCCAGGGCTACGACAAGGAGATCCTCGGCGTCATCCAGGGCGTGATCGTCCTGTGCGTCGTGATCGCCTACGAGGTCGTACGGCGCTACGGCCTCAAGCGCCAGCAGCAGAAGGTCGGCGCCGAACTCGCGGCCCAGGCCGCCGCCCCGACGAAGAAGCAGGAGGTGGCGTGATGACTGCCACGATGACCGACGCGCCGCCGCCCGCGGCGCCCAAGGCGGCGGGCGCGCCGCAGCGCTCGGGCCGCTCCTTCGGCCAGATCCTCCTGCTCGTCGCGGGTGCGCTGCTGCTCCTGGCCGCGGTCCGCCTGATCACCGGCTCCAACCAGCTCGACTCCGCCGGCCAGGTCAGCGCCGCGCTCGGCCTCGCCGTGCCGATCGGCCTCGCCGGCCTCGCCGGTCTGTGGTCCGAGCGTTCCGGCGTGGTCAACATCGGCCTCGAGGGCATGATGATCCTCGGCACCTTCGGCGCCGGCTGGGTCGGCTGGCAGTCCAGCCCCTGGCTCGGCCTGCTGTGCGGCATCGGCTTCGGTGTCCTCGGCGGCCTCGTGCACGCCGTCGCCACCGTCACCTTCGGCGTCGACCACATCGTCTCCGGTGTCGCGATCAACCTGCTCGCGCTCGGCGCCACCCAGTACCTCGCCAAGCTGTTCTTCGCGGGCGGCAGCGCGGCCACCGCGGGCGGCAACCCCAAGCAGTCCCCGCCCGTGGACTCGCTGCCGCAGGTCACCGTGCCCGGCCTGTCCGACGGCCTCGCCTCGGTCGAGAAGCACCACTGGTTCCTGGTCTCCGACCTCGCCGGCATCATCGGCGGTCTGATCACCAACCTGTCGGTGATCACGATCCTGGCCGCGGTGCTCTTCGTCGGCAGCTGGTGGCTGCTGTGGCGCACCCCGTTCGGTCTGCGGCTGCGGTCCTGCGGCGAGAACCCGGTCGCCGCCGAGTCGCTCGGCGTCAACGTCTACACGTACAAGTACGCGGCCGTCGCCGTCTCCGGCGGCCTCGCCGGGCTCGGCGGCGCCTTCCTGGCGCTGGTCACCTCGCACACCTACCTCGAGGGCCAGACCGGCGGCCGCGGCTACATCGGCCTCGCGGCGATGATCTTCGGCAACTGGCGTCCGGGCGGCCTGGCCATGGGCGCGGGCCTGTTCGGCTACTCCGACGCCCTCCAGCTGCGCAACGGCGGCACGACCGTGCACGCCCTGCTGCTCCTGCTGGTCGTCCTGCTGGTGGCCCTGGCCGGCTGGAAGCTGTACCGCAAGACCCTGTGGCAGGGCGGAATCAGCCTCCTGGTCGCCGCGCTGGTGCTGGTCTGGTACCTGGTCACCGACGAGGTCCCGAGCGACTTCGTGGGCGCCACCCCGTACGTCGTCACCCTGCTGGTGCTGTCCCTGTCGGCGCAGCGCCTGCGGATGCCGAAGGCGGACGGCATGCGCTACCGGAAGGGCCAGGGCAAATGACCCGGGACACGGCCGACTTCGACTGGGAGGCGCTGCGGGCGGTGGCGCGCGAGGCGATGTCCCACGCGTACGCCCCCTACTCCGGCTTCCCGGTCGGCGTGGCGGCCCGGGTCGACGACGGCCGCACCGTCACCGGCTGCAACGTGGAGAACGCCTCCTACGGCATCGGGCTGTGCGCCGAGTGCGGCCTGGTCTCCGACCTGCAGCGCACCGGCGGCGGCCGGCTCACGCACTTCACCTGCGTGGACGGCACCGGCGGCCTGCTCGTCCCGTGCGGCCGCTGCCGCCAGCTGCTGTACGAGTTCGGCGGCCCGGACCTCCTGCTGGACACCCCCCAGGGCGTCCTGCCCCTGTCGGAGATGCTGCCGCAGGCCTTCGGGCCCGGACACCTCTCCTCGTAACTCCCGTACGGCCCCCCTGCCCCGCTCGCAGGGGGGCCGCGCACTTCGCACCTCCCGGAAGGAACCACACCCGCCATGGCCATGGACGCCATCTCCGTGATCCGCACCAAGCGGGACCGCGGCGAGCTGACCGACGAGCAGATCGACTGGGTCATCGACGCGTACACCCGCGGCGAGGTCGCCGACGAGCAGATGTCCGCGCTCGCCATGGCGATCCTGCTCAACGGCATGAACCGCCGTGAGATCGCCCGCTGGACGGCGGCCATGATCGCCTCCGGCGAGCGCATGGACTTCTCCTCGCTGTCCCGCCCGACGGCCGACAAGCACTCCACCGGCGGCGTCGGCGACAAGATCACGCTGCCCCTGGCGCCGCTCGTGGCCGCGTGCGGCGCCGCCGTCCCGCAGCTCTCGGGCCGGGGCCTCGGCCACACCGGCGGCACGCTGGACAAGCTGGAGTCGATCCCCGGCTGGCGGGCGCTGCTCTCCAACGAGGAGATGCTGTCCGTGCTGGAGGGCACCGGCGCGGTGATCTGCGCGGCGGGTGACGGCCTGGCCCCGGCGGACAAGAAGCTGTACGCGCTGCGGGACGTGACGGGCACCGTCGAGGCGATCCCGCTCATCGCCTCCTCGATCATGTCGAAGAAGATCGCCGAGGGCACGGGCTCGCTGGTGCTGGACGTGAAGGTGGGCAGCGGCGCCTTCATGAAGACCCTGGACGACGCCCGCGAACTGGCCAGCACGATGGTCGGCCTGGGCACCGACCACGGCGTGAAGACGGTGGCCCTGCTCACCGACATGTCGACCCCGCTCGGCCTGACGGCGGGCAACGCCCTGGAGGTCCGCGAGTCGGTGGAGGTCCTGGCGGGCGGCGGCCCGGCGGACGTGGTGGAACTGACGCTCGCCCTGGCCCGCGAAATGCTGGACGCGGCCGGGCTGAAGGACGCCGACCCCGTGAAGGCGCTGGCCGACGGCTCGGCGATGGACGTCTGGCGCCGGATGATCGCGGCGCAGGACGGCGACCCGGACGCGCCGCTGCCCACCTCGAAGGAACAGCACGTGATCAAGGCTCCCTCCTCGGGCGTGCTGACCCGCCTGGACGCCTACGGCATCGGCATCGCCGCCTGGCGCCTGGGCGCCGGCCGCGCCCGCAAGGAGGACCCGGTGCAGGCCGCCGCGGGCGTCGAGATGCACGCCAAGCCGGGCGACACGGTGACCGAGGGCCAGCCCCTGCTGACGCTGCACACCGACACCCCGGAGCGCTTCGCGTACGCCCTGGAGGCGGTGGAGGGCTCCTACGACATCGCGGCCCCCGGCACCGGCTTCACCCCCTCCCCGGTGGTCCTGGAACGCATCGCCTGACCGGGCACGCGCCCGAAGGCCCCGGCGGCGCCGATGAGTTCCGCCCGGCCCGCCGGTCTACCGCACGTGAACGCCGAGGAACCCGCCGTGCTCGTGCTGGCCGGCCCTGTCACCCGGGAGGAGGTGGCGGGGCTGTGCGAGCGGGTGCGGCTGCTGCTCGCCGGCGGCGGGAGCCGGGTCGTCGTGTGCGACGTGGGCGGGCTCGGGCCACCGGGACTGGCCGTCGTGGACCTGCTGGCCCGGCTGGAGCTGGCCGCCCGCCGGGCCGGCGGGCGGATCCGGCTGCGGGACCCCGACCCCGCCCTACCCGCCCTTCTCGACCTCGTCGGACTCCGCTTCCAGATGGAGCGGCAGCTCGAACAGCGGGAACCAGCGCTTGGTGTCGAGGAAGCAGTGGAAACCGGTGATCCGGCCGTCTGACAGCTCCAGCACCTGTACGGCCCAGGGGCTGAAGCCGCCCTGCTCCGGGTCCGGCTTGTAGTGCGCGAACCCCGGCAGGCCGTTGACCTGCACCGGCAGCAGCCGGGAGCCGGCGCAGGAGGCGCCCAGGGTGGTCATGAAACCGGTGATGTCGGCCGGGCCGCGCAGCCACAGGTCGAACGGCGGCATCGTCATGACGGCGTCCTCGTGCAGCAGCGCCGTCAGCGCCGTCATGTCGTACCCCTCGAAGGCCTGGACATAGCGCTCGAGGAGTTTCCGCTGCTCCTCGTCGAGCGGGTCGGACACCGCGCCCTGGGGGCCCGGGTCGCGCTCGGCGAGCGTGGCCCGCGCCCGCTGCAGCGCGCTGTTGACCGAGGCGACCGAGGTGCCCAGCAGCTCGGCGACCTCGCTCGCCTTCCACGCCAGCACCTCGCGCAGGATCAGCACCGCCCGCTGCTTGGGCGGCAGTTGCTGCAGCGCCGCCATGAACGCCAGCCGGATCGACTCCTTCGCCACGGCCGCCTCCGCGGGGTCGTCGACCGTCGGCAGCACCCGCGCGTCCGGCACCGGCTCCAGCCAGGTGTTGTCCGGGCGGGGGGCCAGCGCCGCCTGGGCGAGCGGGGTCGACTCGGTCAGGTCCATCGGCCGCGCCCGCTTGTTGCCCGCCGTCAGCATGTCCAGGCACACGTTCGTCGCGATCCGGTACAGCCACGAGCGGAGGCTGGAGCGGCCCTCGAAGGTGCCGTAGCTCCGCCAGGCCCGCACCAGGGTGTCCTGCACCGCGTCCTCGGCCTCGAAGGAGGAGCCGAGCATCCGGTAGCAGTAACCGGTCAGCTCGGTCCGGTGCTTCTCCAGTGCGACGTCGAGGTCCGCCGTCGCCGTCCCGTTTCCCATCGTCCACCCACCCCTGTGGCCGTCCCTGCGGCGCCTCTTTGCGCCCCAGCACTTGGAAGCTACCGCAGGGCACTGACAATGGCCCCCCGAGTCGGGAAACGTGCAGGTGAGGGGTGGGGCGCGGCTCAGTGCGCGTGCGCTGCGACCGTGCGCCGGGCCGCCACCGAGCCGAGCACCGTGATCGTCACGACCCCCACGACCGCCAGCAGGCCGACGCCCACCGTGCCGGCCCAGCCCGCCGCGTGGAACGCCGTCGCGCCGACCGTGCTGCCGACGCTGGAGCCGACGTAGTACATGGACTGGTACAGCGCCGAGGCCTGCGCGCGGCCGCGGGTGGCCGTCTTGCTGACCGCCGACGACGCCACCGCGTGGCCCGCGAAGAAGCCCGCCGTGATCAGCACCAGGCCCAGCAGGACCAGCGGCAGCGAGGGGGCCAGGGACAGCAGCAGGCCCGCCGCCGTCGTACCGCCCGCCAGGTACAGCGCGCCCCGGCGGCCGAGCCGGCCCACCAGCCGGCCCGCCGTGGACGCCGACACCGTGCCCACCAGGTAGACCAGGAAGATCGAGCCGATGACGCCCTGCGGCAGACCGAACGGCGCACCGGTCAGCCGGTAGCCGATCACCGTGTACACACCGCCGAACACCGTCATGAACAGCGCGCCGATCGCGTACAGCCGCCGCAGCAGCGGGTTGGCGAGGTGGTCGCGCACGGTGCCGAGCAGCACGCGGGGCCGCAGTGAGCCCGCCGTGAAGTGCCGCGGCGCCGGCAGCAGCAGCCGGAAGGCGACCGCGCAGGCCACCGCGACGGCACCGATCACGCCGACCGCGACCCGCCAGCCCCACTCCTGGGCCACCCAGCCGGTGATCACCCGGCCGCTCATGCCGCCGACGCTGTTGCCCGCGACGAACAGGCCGATCGCCGTCACCAGCGCCTTCGGCCGCACCTCCTCGGCCAGATAGGCCTGCGCCGAGGCGGGCAGCCCGGCCAGCGCCGCGCCCTGCACCGCCCGCAGCACCACCAGCACGCCGAGGGACGGCGCGAACGGCACCAGCAGCCCGACGCCCACCGCGACGGCCAGCGAGGCCGTCATCACCGTACGGCGGCCGAAGCGCTCCGACAGGGCGCTCATCGGCAGCACGAACAGGGCGAGCCCGCCGGTGGCGGCCGCCACGGTCCAGCTCGCCTCGCTCGCCGCGACCCCGAACTCACCGGAGATCAGCGGCAGCAGGGCCTGCGTGGAGTACAGCAGGGCGAAGGTCGCGACTCCGGCGAGGAAGAGGGCGAGGCTCATCCGGCGGTAACCGGGCCCGCCCGGAGTCATACGGGAGTCGGCGACGGGATCGGCGGCGGTGACGGACGTGACGGCGCCCACGGTGGTGGACGCCCCGGTACTGGCGGGAGTCATGACACGACCGTAGGTACGGCCCGTCTGATCCGTCCAATGCATGGAATCGCCATAATCGTTCCCATGGCGCATCAGCGAAGCTCACAGACTCGCCTGTCACCGAACAGTGACACAGAAGACATGTCCCGGATGGCACGGGTGCTGGCGCCGCGCCTCGCGTACTTCGCCGGCGTGGCCCGCACCGAGCACGTCACCCGGGCCGCCCTGGAGATGAACGTCCCGCAGTCCACCCTCTCGCGCGCGATGGCCCGCCTGGAGCAGGACCTGGGCGTCGACCTGTTCGCCCGGCACGGCCGCACGGTCTCCCTGACCCCGGCCGGCCGCACCTTCCTCGCCTCCGTCGAACGCGCCCTCGCCGAGATCGAGCGGGCCGCCGAGGAGGTGCGCGCCGACGCCGACCCGGCCACCGGCAAGGTCGCCTTCGGCTTCCTGCACACCATGGGCGCCGAGACGGTCCCCGGCCTGCTGCACGCCTTCCGCGAGGACCACCCGCGCGTCCGCTTCAGCCTGGTCCAGAACTACGGCGAGGCGATGCTGGAGCGGCTGCGGGCGGGGGAACTGGACCTCTGCCTGACCTCCCCGGTCCCGGACGCCCCGGACCTGGTCGCCCGCCGCCTGGACGAGCAGAAACTCCGCCTGGTCGTGCCCGCCGACCACCGGCTGGCCGCCCGGCGCCGCGTCCGCCTGGCCGAGGCGGCCGAGGAAACCTTCGTCACCCTGGAACCCGGCTACGGCCTGCGCCGCATCTTCGACTCCCTGTGCCGCGAGGCCGGTTTCCGCCCCAAGGTCGCCTTCGAGGGAGAGGAGGCGGAAACCCTGAGGGGTCTGGTCGCGGCGGGCCTGGGAGTCGCCCTCCTGCCCCCGCCGACGGTCCCCCGGCCGGGGGTCGTGGAACTCACCGTGACGTCCCCCAGGGCGGTCCGCGAGATCGGCGTCGCCTGGCTCGCCGACCGCCCGGACACCCCACCGGTGGCGGCCTTCAAGAAGTTCCTGCTCTCGCGAAGGGGCAACCTGCTCCCGACGTGAGCAAAGGCGCCCCCGGCCCTACCGCTTCAACGACTTCCCGAACCCCGCAGCAAGCGGCATCCGCAGACCGATCGGCGGCGGAGCCGCCAGCGCGTCCTCGACGGGCCGGGACACGGGGTGCCCGAACAACGCCCCCATCATGAAGTCGACGGCCAGACAGGCGACCTCGTCCCGGTGTCCGTGCAACCCGTGTCCGTCGGAGTGCACTTCGAACCGGCACACCTCCCGGTTCGCCTTCTTCGCCCGCGCGGCGAACCGGAACGACAGCTCGGGATCGGTCCGCTGGTCGTTCGTGCCGTGCACGATCAGCACCCGCCGCCCCGCGAGCTGTCTGACCGGCTCGGCGGGCGCGGCCACGTCCTCCTCCGGCAGCCAGGGGGCGATCGCCACCACCGAGTTGACGGCCTCGTGCCCGCCGGCCCGCAGCGCCGCCCGGCCGCCCATGTCCACCCCGACCAGGCACACGGGGACGTCGCCGTAGCGCCGTACGACCTCGTCGGCCGCCCACTCGGCGTCCGCGGCCGGATTCGCCTCGCTGCCGTTCCAGCCCCGGTACCGGTAGTGGACGGGATGGACGGCCAGCCCCTCCCTCCGGCCCGCGCGGGCGAGCCTGCGGGCCAGGGAGCGCAGGGCGAGCGCCGCCCGCACGGGGGACGGCCTGCGGGCGGAGACCTCCTCGCCGCCGGGGAGCAGCAGCACCGCTCCGCTCACCGCCGTCGGCACCGGTCCGACTGCCTTCCCCAGCCCGGCCGTTCGGACCGGCGTCGCTTGCTGTCCCATGACAGAACAGTGTCAGAAGAGGCGGTGTACGAAACCCGTACTCGCGGTCACCGTTGCGTATCGACGGGAAAGCGCCGGAAAAGCGCTGTGAAAGAGCTGCCGCGTTCACCCCGTCCTCTACGCGCGTAGGCGTTACAGTGCGGAGATGACGAGCCAGACCGCACCGACCGGGACCCAGCCGGCGACCGTCCCGGCGCACGTGCCGACGCCGGACCAGATCCGCCGGGCGCCCAAGGTTCTGCTGCACGACCACCTCGACGGCGGGCTCCGCCCGGGCACCGTCGTCGAACTCGCCCAGGCGACCGGCTACTCCGGCCTGCCGGAGACGGACCCCGAGAAACTGGGCATCTGGTTCCGCGAGGCCGCCGACTCCGGCTCGCTGGAACGGTATCTGGAGACCTTCCGGCACACCGTCGGCGTGATGCAGACCCGGGACGCGCTCGTCCGGGTCGCCCGCGAGTGCGCCGAGGACCTCGCCGAGGACGGGGTCGTCTACGCCGAGGAGCGCTACGCCCCCGAGCAGCACCTCGACGAGGGGCTCAGCCTCGAAGAGGTCGTCGAGGCCGTCAACGAGGGTTTCCGGCAGGGCGAGCGGCTGGCCCGGGAGAACGGGCACCGGATCCGCGTGGGCGCCCTGCTCACCGCCATGCGGCACGCGGCCCGCTCCCTGGAGATCGCCGAACTCGCCAACCGCTACCGGGACTCGGGCGTCGTCGGCTTCGACATCGCCGGCGCCGAGGCCGGCCATCCGCCCACCCGGCACCTGGACGCCTTCGAGTACCTCAAGCGCGAGAACAACCACTTCACCATCCACGCCGGCGAGGCCTTCGGGCTGCCGTCCATCTGGCAGGCGCTGCAGTGGTGCGGCGCCGACCGGCTGGGGCACGGGGTGCGGATCATCGACGACATCGAGGTCCATAAGGACGGCTCCGTCTCGCTCGGGCGGCTCGCGTCGTACGTCCGCGACAAGCGGATCCCGCTGGAGCTGTGCCCCAGCTCCAACCTGCAGACGGGGGCGGCGCCCTCCTACGCCGAGCACCCCATCGGGCTGCTGCGCCGACTGCACTTCCGGGCCACCGTGAACACCGACAACCGGCTGATGTCGCACACGACCATGAGCCGGGAATTCGAGCATCTCGTCGAAGCGTTCGGTTACACGCTCGACGACATGCAGTGGTTCTCCGTCAATGCGATGAAATCAGCGTTCATTCCTTTCGATGAACGACTCGCGATGATCAATGACGTCATCAAGCCCGGATATGCAGAACTGAAATCCGAATGGCTGTTCCAGCAGACGGCCTCGACCAGCGGTTCTGCCGGTCCGAAGGGCTGAAGGCGCCTCGGATCCGGACCCGGAATGCGGACGCGCTTTCACAAGGCGTCCGCATTTCGGTGTTTGCGGGGGGCGGGTCGGCATGTTTACGGTCGTGGACCGCTCGGATCGTTTGTGATCTCCGTCTCCGCATTCAAGTTCAAGGACGCATTCACCATGAAGCAGTCTGCTGCCAAGACCCTCGGTGTCGCCGCCCTCGGCGCCGCCTTCGCCGCCGTCGGCGCGGGCGCGGCCAACGCGGCCCCGGCCGTCCCGGACGCCGGCCAGGCCACGCAGGCCCTGGGCGGCGTCGCCCGGACGCTGCCGGCCGAGAACGTCTCCAGGGCGGTCCCGGGCGCCACCGAGGCCCTCGCCCAGGGGCAGGGCGCCGTGGGCTCCGGGCTGGCCGCCGCGCAGCCGGCCGTCGAGAACGTGCTCGCCAAGGGCCCGACCGCGCCGGTCGCCGGGCTGCTCGGCGGACTGCCGCTGCACAACACCGGCCTGCCCACGCACGGTGTGCCGGTGAACGGGCTCCCGCTCGGCTGACACCGCCGGCCGTACGGCCGTACGACGCGCCGCTGGGGCGCCCCGAAGCAGTCCGGGGCGCCCCAGCGGCGTTCACGCGCGACCCTCACCAGGCGGTGCGCGCCTTGTCCTCGGACGGCAGCAGGATCCACAGCGCTATGTAGACCAGGAACTGCGGGCCCGGCAGCAGGCAGGACAGCAGGAAGATCACCCGCATCGTCGTCGCGGAGGTGCCGAAGCGCCGTGCCAGCGCGGCACAGACGCCGCCGATCATGCGGCCGTGGGTGGGGCGGGCAAGGGCGGACATGGCGTCTCCTCCGTGGTCGTCGGCTCGCTCGGGAGCCGGGGCCGGGGCGCCCCGGTGGCGCCCCTCGACTGTCTTCCAACTGTCTTCCACGGTACGGAGACGAAGCGGGCGAAGCGTCGCTCTAAGGGGCGATCCCGACCCTGGGAATCGTCGGGGTACGACCCTGAGGCAGCTCCTCCGGCACGGTGACGGACGCCTTTGCCGGGCCGCCCGGCCGCACCTCCCGGCGGCGCAGCCGGGCGCGCCCCGCCGGTATGACGGCCAGGTGCGCGAGGGCGACGCCCACGGTGTTCAGCAGCAGCGAGTCGACGTCCACCACCCTGCCGGGCACACCCGTCTGCAGCAGGGCGATGCCGGTGGAGACCAGGGCGCCCGAAGCGGTCGTACGGATCAGGGAGCCGAGCGGGGAGACGTCGAGCCTGCCGTGGGCCATCGGCAGCAGTACGCCCAGCGGGGCGAGCAGGGCCAGGCCCTCGCCGAGGGGTCTTGCGGCCCGCGGCCAGCCCAGGGCCAGGTCGGCGCGTATGCCGGCGAGGGGGTGCACGTTGGCGGGCGCCACCCAGGGCACGTCCAGCGGCCGCAGCATCAGCCAGGCGACGAGGGCGAGGTGGGCGACGAGGAGGACACCCCCTGTCACCCGGACACGGATCGCGGCGCTGCCGCCGATGGAGCCTTGACGCTGCACGAACCCCTAGACGCACCACCGGACACCATCGGTTCCGCACCGGCGCTTTCCGGGTGCGCGGCCGTGCCCCGAGCCGCTACCCGCCCTCGACCTCGCTGGACGGCGGCGCCGTGTTGCCCGGACGGTCGCGGACGTCGTCCGTGCACGCGTAGCGGCGCAGGGGGCCGGTGCCGGGACCGCCCAGGATGACCGAGCCGTCGCCTTCCGTGGCGGCCGAGTCGGACAGGGTGCACACCAGCTGGGCCAGGGCGTAGGAGGAGAGCCGGGACGGGGCCGTGCTCAGGTGCAGGGCGTCCTCGGGCTCCCCCGGGCCGGGGCCGCGCACCGTCACACCGCCCGGCACGTACGTCGTATAGCCCGCCGAGCGCTCGGCCGCGGACGGGGACGCGGCGAGCTGGTCCAGCAGGCCCTGGGCCACGATCACCCGGCGGCGCGCGTCCGGGGTGCCCACCGGGACGCGGACCGTCCGGTCGACGGCCACCAGCGACGCCCCGCACAGCAGGAAGACCTGCACGGGCACGCCCTGCGCGGACTGCGTGGCCAGGTCGGGCCCGGCCAGCGAGCACGGCACCCGGGACGGCGCCGCCCCGAAGTCGGTCGGCACCTGGGTGGCGCGGATGCCGCAGCCGGTGAGCAGCAGGCCCAGGAGGGGCAGCGCCAGCAGGCGTCGTGCGGCCGGGCGTCGTACGGTCATGACCCCTCCTTTCCGGGACTGCGGTCGCTGTCGGGCGCGTCGTTCTTCGCCGTCCCGTCGGCCTCTTCCGTCAGCCGGGAGGCGTCGCGTGGCAGCCGCAGGGTGAACACCGCGCCGCCGTCGGGCGAGTTGGCGGCGGTGAGCTGGCCGCCGTGGATGCGGGCGTTCTCCATCGCGATGGACAGGCCCAGCCCGCTGCCCTCGGAGCGCGGCCGGGAGGCGCTCGCCTTGTAGAAGCGGTCGAAGACGTGTGGCAGGACGTCCTCGGGGATGCCGGGCCCGTGGTCGAGGACCTGGATCACCAGGTCCTCGTCGGCCACGCGCACCGACACCCGCACCGGCGACCCGCCGTGCTTGAGCGCGTTGCCGATCAGGTTGGCGAGGATGACGTCCAGGCGGCGCGGGTCGAGCCGGGCGTGGATGCCGCGCTCGGCGTCCAGCTCCACGGCGTCCAGCCAGGCGCGGGCGTCGATGCAGGCGGTGATCTGGTCGGCGAGGTCGACGTCGTCCAGGACGAGCCGGGCGGTGCCCGCGTCGAAGCGGGTGACCTCCATCAGGTTCTCGACCAGGTCGTTCAGCCGCCGGGTCTCGCTGACCACCAGCCGCACCGCGGGCTCGATCATCGGGTCGATGCCTCCGGCCTCGGAGTCCAGCTCCTCCTCCAGCACCTCCGTCACGGCGGTGATGGCGGTCAGCGGGGTCCGCAGCTCATGGCTCATGTCGGCGACGAACCGCCGCGAGGCCTCGTCCCGCGCGGCCATCTCCGCGACCCGCTGCTCCAGCGCCTCGGCCGCGTTGTTGAACGTCCGGGACAGATCGGCGAGTTCGTCGGTCCCCGACACCCGCAGCCGCGTGTCCAGCCTGCCCTCGCCGAGCCGCCGCGCGGCCACCCCCAGCCGGTGCACCGGCTTGAGCACGGTCGTGGCGGCGGCCTGCGCGAGCAGCGCGGCGCCGATCAGCGCAAGACCGGTGGCGATGCCCAGCGACCAGGCCAGCGAGTTGAGGTCCTTCGCCTCCGGCTCCAGCGACTTCGCCATGTAACCGGTCGGGCCGCCGCCGATCACGCGCGTGCCGGCCACCAGATACGGCGTGCCGTGGTCCACCACCCGCTGCCAGTACAGGTGGTACGGGTCCTTGTTGCCGTCGGTGACCTTCTGCTGCTTGTTCACCGCGGCGCGCAGCGACCTGGGCACGTCCTGAAGCGAGAAGCCGTTGATCCCGCCCGAGTTGCCGTACACCGGCCTGCCGTCGGCGTCCTGGCCGACCAGGAGCACGGTGAAGTGCTGGCTGCCGGCCGCCATCTGGCCCGCCGCACGCTGGAGTTGGTCCTGCGTGGGGTGCGCGGGCAGGGCGCCCGCGCGGTTCTGCATCTCCTGCCGGAAGTCGTGCAGCACCGCGTCCTGGGCGCGGGTGAGCACCGCCTCCCGGTTCAGCCAGTAGGCGATGCCGGACGCCGACACGGCGGCCGTGAGGGCCACCAGCGCGAAGACGACGACCAGCCGCAGCCGCAGACTGGTGAACCTCAGCCGCGACAGACTTCCCGTGCGCCGCGCGGACCAGCCGCGCAGCCCCCCTTGCGTGTCGGTCACTGAGGCGCGTCCAGGCGGTAGCCGACACCACGGACGGTACGGATCAGGGTCGGGGACGACGGCACGTCCTCCACCTTGGCGCGCAGCCGCTGCACACAGGCGTCCACCAGGCGCGAGTCACCGAGATAGTCGTGCTCCCACACCAGCCGCAGCAGCTGCTGCCGGGACAGCGCCTGACCGGGCCGCCGGCTCAGCTCCAGCAGCAGCCGCAGCTCGGTCGGGGTCAGCTGCAGATCCTCGCCGTTCTTCGTCACGGTCATCGCCGACCGGTCGATGACGAGGCTGCCGAACGTCGCCGAGTCGCTGGACTCGCGCTCCCCGCGCCGCAGCACGGCCCGGATCCGGGCGTCCAGCACCCGGCCCTGCACCGGCTTGACCACATAGTCGTCGGCGCCGGACTCCAGCCCGACCACCACGTCGATGTCGTCACTGCGCGCGGTCAGCAGGATGATCGGCAGCTGGTCGGTGCGCCGGATGCGCCGGCACACCTCGAAACCGTCGATGCCGGGCAGCATCACGTCCAGCACGATGAGGTCGGGCCGCTGCTCGCGCAGCAGCTTCAGACCGTCCTCTCCGCTGGCAGCGGTCGCCACCCGGTGGCCCTGGCGCGTCAGGGAGAGCTCCAGGGCCGTGCGGATGGCGTCGTCGTCCTCGATCAGCAACAGGGAAGGCACGGGCTCATTCTGGCCCATGGACGGGCCGTCGTACGACCCGCGGGCGCCGGGCCTTCCTACCGCCACCCTCTGTGCACCTCCTGTGACGAGGCCGGGGGCCGGAACCCCTGTGACAGGTCTGTGACAGTCGGCGGACACGGCGATGAAGTCGCCCCGGCAGTCTTTTGGGCACGGGCCGGACGGGGGAGCCGCAGCCGGCCCGGCAGGACCGAATCACCGGAAGTACACGACGGGGAGCGCGAGATGAACACGCTGCACAGCATCAGCACCAGCGCAGTGGTCACGCGTCTGCACGATGTGCACCGGGGATCCGAGAAGTCCGGTGCAGTGAGCGGGCGGGGGTGCGCTCGCGGCACCGGGCGTCAGCACGCCGGGTTCATGACGGTGGTTGACGCGCACACGGGGGAGGCACACGGGGGAAGCGCGTACAGGGAGGACTCGGGGGAGCAGCGCCGTTCCCTGACGGAGGCGGAGTTCACCGCCTACGTCCAGGAGCGCCGCGCCTCCCTGTACGCCACCGCGTACCACCTGACCGGGGACCGCTTCGAGGCCGAGGACCTGCTGCAGAGCGCGCTGTTCTCGACGTACAAGGCGTGGGACCGGATCAGCGACAAGGCCGCGGTCGGGGGCTACCTCCGCCGCACCATGACGAACCTGCACATCAGCGCGTGGCGCCGCCGCAAGCTGAACGAGTACCCGACCGAGGAACTGCCGGAGACGGCCTCCGACACGGACGCGATGCGCGGCACCGAACTGCGCGCGGTCCTGTGGCAGGCGCTGGCCCGGCTGCCCGAGCTCCAGCGCACCATGCTGGTCCTGCGCTACTACGAGGGCCGCACGGACCCGGAGATCGCGGACATCCTCGGCATCAGCGTCGGCACGGTGAAGTCCAGCATCTGGCGGTCGCTCCGCCGGCTGCGCGAGGACGAGGTCCTCAGCTTCGGCCGTGACGAGGAGAACGCCTTCGGCGAGCTCGTCGCCTGAAGGCCAGGGGTCACTGGGGAGTGACCCGAGGGGGAAACGGGGGGTACGGGGGAAACACGGGGGAGCAAGGGGCGGGACTGGAGGGTCGGGGGGACCCATCCAGTCCCGTTTCGCTTTTTGCGCCTAAGCCGGCGCCGCTCTCGCGGACGTGGTTGCTCGCCGTCGTGGTGCCTCAATGAATGGTTGCGGTGCTCTTCGCGTCTATATGCCGCCCCGCCGCCGCGGCCAGCCGTCCCAGCGCCTCGTCGCGATCGCAGGGATGGGCGCCCAGCGACACCTGACGGGCGACGATGGACCGCTCCGCGCGCATCAGCCGCCAGCCCCGGCGCAGCAGGAACGGCACCGACTTGCGGCCCTCCTTCAGGTCCCGCAGGAACCGCCGGCGGAAGGTGACGACCGGCCCGCGGGTCAGACACAGCGCGTCCGCCAGCACGCCCCGCTCCCGGCAGCGCTCGACGATCTCCGCGGCGAAGACGCCCTCCGCGATGAACACCGGGGTACGGCCGATGTGCAGCGTCTTCTCGCCGGTACGGGCGCTCAGCGCGATGTCGTACACCGGCACCGGCGTCGAACCTGTCGCGCACAGCCGGGCGATGGCCTCGACCGCGACGTCCGCGTCCCACGACCCCGGGTGGTCCCAGTCGATGTCCGAACTCCTCTCCACCAGGGGCAGAGTCGGGTCGCCGGCCTCCTTGTAGAAGTCGTCCAGACGCAGGACGGGAAGCCCGGCACGGGCGGCGACGAGGGACTTGCCCGAGCCCGAGGGGCCGCACAGCAGCACGACACGGGCGGGAGACGGGGGATGAAGGCTCACGGAACACCAGTTTGTCGTATGGGGAGCCGCCTGCCGAGCCCGCGGGTCGGCTTTTGAGCGTGACTCCCGCCTCAACTACCCTACGTGCCGACAGCATTACCCTGCGCACCAGAAGGCGGCACCCGGCGATGGCCCGAGACACCTCTTCCCAGCACCCCGTCGCGCAGCGCGCCCTGATCGCCCTGGCGACCGCCGGAGCGGCCCTGGGCGCCGGCGCGGCGACGGCCCACGCGGACACCGCCCCGGTCCTGGACGTGCCGTGGCGCCCGACCTCCCTCGGCAGGATCGACCCCCAGGCCGGCCTGGCCGCCACCAGTGGCGCGGTCCGCTATGTCACGGGCCCGGTGGCAGGCCTCAAGCCCAACCCGCTGGCGGGCACGGGGGTCGACCCCCTGAACAACGGGGTGGGCACCCAGGTGGCCGACTTCAAGCCGGTGGGCTCCCAGATGCTGACGGCTCCGGTGGCGGAGGCCGAGTCACTGCGGGCGGTACCGGTGGTGGGCCAGGCACTGGGAGCACTGGGTCACTGAGACGCCCCGGAAGGGAAGACCAAAGGGGCGCGGGGAACTGCGCGATCGACCGCGGACGACCCGCAGTCGGCGAAACACGCAGTTCCCCGCCCGGACCCCGTCAGTAAGACGAGCCGCCGGCGCCCAGCGACCCCGTCGGATGCCACACCGTCTTCGTCTCCAGGAACGCCGTCATCCGCTCGATGCCCGGCGTCTCGAAGTAATCCACAGCCTGTGGACGCAGAACGCGCTTGAGGTTGTCGGCCGCGGCGATCTCCAGCTCCTCGGCCAGTTCCTCGTCCGCACCCGCGAGGTCGATCGCGTTGACGTCCTGGTGCGCGGCCAGCGGGGCCGCGATCTCGGCGGTGCGGCCGGACAGGACGTTGACCACGCCACCGGGGACGTCGGAGGTGGCCAGCACCTCGGCCAGGGACAGGGCCGGCAGCGGTGCCTTCTCGCTCGCCACCACGACGGCGGTGTTGCCCGTCGCGATCACCGGGGCGACCACGGACACCAGCCCGAGGAACGACGACTCCTGCGGGGCCAGTACGGCGACCACACCCGTCGGCTCGGGGGAGGAGAGGTTGAAGAAGGGGCCTGCGACCGGGTTGGCGCCGCCGGTCACCTGGGCGATCTTGTCGGTCCAGCCGGCGTACCAGACCCAGCGGTCGACGGTCGCGTCCACGACGCCCGCCGCCTTCGACTTGGACAGGCCCTCGGCGTCGGCCACCTCGCGCACGAACTGCTCGCGCCGCCCCTCCAGCATCTCCGCGACGCGGTAGAGGACCTGGCCGCGGTTGTACGCCGTCGCACCGGACCAGCCGCCGAACGCCTTGCGCGCGGCCACGACCGCGTCCCGCGCGTCCTTACGGCTCGACTGCGGCGCGTTGGCCAGCCAGTTGCCCTTCGAGTCCGTCACCTCGTACACCCGGCCGCTCTCGGAACGCGGGAACTTCCCGCCGACGTACAGCTTGTAGGTCTTGAAGACGCTCAGACGGTCAGACATCGAGGTAAGCCTCCAGGCCGTGGCGGCCGCCCTCGCGGCCGAAGCCCGACTCCTTGTAACCGCCGAACGGCGAGGTCGGGTCGAACTTGTTGAACGTGTTGGACCAGACGACACCGGCGCGCAGCTTGTTCGCGACCGCCAGGATCCGGGAGCCCTTCTCGGTCCAGATGCCCGCCGACAGGCCGTACTGGGTGTTGTTCGCCTTGGCGACCGCCTCGTCCGGGGTGCGGAAGGTGAGGACCGACAGCACCGGGCCGAAGATCTCGTCGCGGGCGATGGTGTGCGCCTGGGTGACGTTCGTGAAGAGCGTCGGGGCGAACCAGTAGCCGGAGGCGGGCAGTTCGCAGGCCGGGGACCAGCGCTCGGCGCCCTCTGCCTCGCCCTGCTCGGCGAGTGCGGTGATCCGGGCGAGCTGCTCGGCGGAGTTGATCGCGCCGATGTCGGTGTTCTTGTCCAGCGGGTCGCCCAGCCTCAGGGTGGACAGCCGGCGCTTCAGCGAGTCCAGCAGCTCCTCCTGGATCGACTCCTGCACCAGCAGGCGGCTGCCCGCGCAGCAGACCTGGCCCTGGTTGAAGAAGATGCCGGTGACGATGCCCTCGACGGCCTGGTCGATCGGGGCGTCGTCGAAGACGATGTTGGCGCCCTTGCCGCCCAGCTCCAGGGTGAGCTTCTTGCGGGTGCCCGCGACGGTCCGCGCGATCTCCTTGCCCACGGCCGTGGAGCCGGTGAAGGCCACCTTGTTCACGTCCGGGTGCGCGACGAGCGCGGCGCCCGTGTCGCCGTAGCCGGGAAGGATGTTCACGACGCCCTTGGGCAGGCCGGCCTGGCGGCAGATGTCCGCGAAGAACAGGGCGGACAGCGGGGTGGTCTCCGCCGGCTTCAGGACGACCGTGTTGCCGGTGGCGAGCGCCGGGGCGATCTTCCACGCCAGCATCAGCAGCGGGAAGTTCCAGGGGATGACCTGGCCCGCGACGCCGAGCGGCCGCGGGTTCGCGCCGAAGCCCGCGTGGTCGAGCTTGTCGGCCCAGCCCGCGTAGTAGAAGAAGTGCGCGGCGACCAGGGGGAGGTCCGCGTCGCGGGTCTCCCTGATCGGCTTGCCGTTGTCCAGCGTCTCCAGGACGGCCAGCTCACGGCTGCGCTCCTGGATGATCCGGGCGATGCGGAACAGGTACTTGGCGCGCTCGGAACCGGGCAGCGCCGACCACTTCTCGAATGCCTTGCGGGCGGCCTTGACGGCGCGGTCGACGTCCTCGGCACCGGCCTGCGCGACCTCGGAGAGGACCTCCTCCGTCGACGGGCTGACGGTCTTGAAGACCTTGCCGTCGGCCGCCTCGACGAACTCGCCGTCGATGAACAGGCCGTAGGAAGGGGCGATGTCGACGACCGAACGGGACTCGGGCGCCGGTGCGTACTCGAATACGGAAGCCATGATGATCAGTCCACCGTCACGTAGTCGGGGCCGGAGTAGCGGCCGGTGGCCAGCTTCTGGCGCTGCATCAGCAGGTCGTTCAGCAGCGAGGAGGCGCCGAAGCGGAACCAGTGGTTGTCCAGCCAGTCCTCGCCCACGGTCTCGTTCACCAGGACCAGGAACTTGATGGCGTCCTTGCTGGTCCGGATGCCGCCGGCGGGCTTCACGCCCACCTGCACCCCGGTCTGGGCGCGGAAGTCGCGCACCGCCTCCAGCATCAGCAGCGTGTTGGCGGGGGTGGCGTTGACCGCGACCTTGCCGGTGGAGGTCTTGATGAAGTCGGCGCCCGCCAGCATGCCGAGCCAGGAGGCGCGGCGGATGTTGTCGTACGTCGACAGCTCGCCGGTCTCGAAGATGACCTTCAGCCGGGCGGACTGACCGCAGGCCTCCTTCACGGCGACGATCTCGTCGTACACCTTCAGGTACTTGCCGGCGAGGAACGCGCCCCGGTCGATGACCATGTCGACCTCGTCGGCGCCGGCGGCGACGGCGTCGCGCACGTCGGCCAGCTTCACTTCGAGGGCGGCACGGCCGGCCGGGAAGGCGGTGGCCACCGAGGCGACCTTCACGCCGGAGCCGGCGACGGCCTCCTTGGCGACGGCCACCATGTCGGGGTAGACGCACACGGCCGCCGTGGTGGGCGTCGTGCGGTCCGTGGGGTCGGGGTGGACCGCCTTGGCGCCGAGCGCCCGGACCTTGCCCGGGGTGTCCGCGCCTTCCAGCGTCGTCAGGTCGACCATCGAGATGGCGAGGTCGATGGCGTACGCCTTCGCGGTGGTCTTGATGGAACGGGTGCCGAGAGACGCGGCGCGCGCCTCCAGGCCGACCGCGTCGACGCCGGGCAGCCCGTGCAGGAAGCGGCGCAGCGTGCTGTCGGACGCGGCGACGTCGGCGAGAGCGTGTGCTGTGGGTGCAGAGGTGGGCATGGTCACCAGACGAGCATATCTACGCGCGTAGCGGATGTATAGCCCCCGACAGTGGATCCGGACGCATCTCACCTCCGCGTCACCGGAGGCGAGAGGGGCCTCTCGCCTCCCGCCGACGTGCGGAGATCACGGATGAGCGCCGGTTGCGGGGCAGGTGGCGGTGCGGCCGCCGGTGTCGTGCAGACTTGGCCCATGACCACCCCCGACCACCAGTCACCCGCGTCACAGCCGCCGGCGTCCGGAACCAAGGACCGGGTCTACCGCTCGCCCCTGGCGCTGATCGGCGGCGTACTGCTGCTGCTCGTCATCGGCTGGCTCGGCTTCGACGCGCTGTTCCAGGGACACGGCCGTACGCCGTGGCTGGCGCTGGCCGCGCTGATCCTGATCGTGCCGCTGGTGATCGCCTTCACGCTCCGCCCGGCGGTCTTCGCGGGCGAGGACCGGCTCCGGGTGCGCAACCCGTTCCGGGTGATCAGCCTGCCCTGGGGTGCGGTCGCCTCGCTGCGCTCCGGTTTCTCCAACGAGGTCGTCGCGAAGTCCGGCGCCAAGTTCCAGCTGTGGTCGATTCCGGTGTCGCTGCGGGCCCGCAAGAAGGCGGAGATGCGCAAGGCCCGGGCGGCGGCGGACGCGGCGAGGGGCACGGACTCGACGCGGCGCGGCTTCGGCGGCATGCGGGGCGCGGGGGCGATCGGCGGCATGGGTTCCTTCAGCGGCGCCGCCACGGCCCCGTCCGGCCCGACCCGCGCCGAGGGCGACCAGGTCATGGACGAACTCCGCGAACTCCTTCAGAGCCGGGGCGACACGGAACCGGCCCAGGGCGAGGTCACCGTGCGCTGGGCCTACGAGGTGATCGCCCCCGCAGTGGCGGGCGCGGTACTGCTGGCCATTCTCCTGGCCCTGGGGTAGGGGCCGGCAGGGGCGGTGTCGCGGGCGAACGGCGCTATCCGCCTGCCCGCCATCGGCAAATGCGCGATCCGCTTGCCCGCCATCGGCAAAAGGGGGCGCCCCGATGGGAGCGCCCCCGGCCTTCCCCCGCGTCTCAGATGCCGGCCGCCGCCGACAGGTCTCGCTTGATCGCGTCGAGGAGTTCCGTGGCGTGGGTGCGGGCGGACGGGAGGGCGGTGTGGTCCGGGACCGGGACCACGACCTCCAGGTAGCACTTCAGCTTCGGCTCGGTGCCGCTCGGGCGGACGATCACGCGGGCGCCCTCGAGGGCGTACCGCAGCCCGTCCGTCGGCGGAAGCCGGTCGGTGCCCTGCGAGAGGTCCTCCGCGCGGACGACGGCCAGGCCCGCCAGCTCCGTCGGCGGCTGCTCGCGCAGGCGGCGCATCGCAGCGGCGATGAGCGAGAGGTCCTGGACGCGGACCGAGAGCTGGTCGGTGGCGTGCAGCCCGTGCTCCACGGCGAGGTCGTCCAGCAGGTCGAGGAGGGTACGGCCCTCCTCCTTCAGCTGCGACGCCAGCTCGGTGATGAGCAGGGCGGCGGTGATGCCGTCCTTGTCGCGCACGCCCTCGGGGTCCACGCAGTACCCCAGGGCCTCCTCGTAGCCGTAGCGCAGGCCGTCCACGCGGGCGATCCACTTGAAGCCGGTCAGGGTCTCCTCGTACGGCAGGCCCGCCTTCTCGGCGATACGGCCCAGGAGCGAGGAGGAGACGATCGACTCGGCGAACACCCCGGTCGCACCGCGCCGTACCAGGTGGGCGCCCAGCAACGCGCCGACCTCGTCACCGCGCAGCATCCGCCAGTCCTCGCCGTCCCTGACGGCCACGGCGCACCGGTCGGCGTCGGGGTCGTTGGCGATGACCAGGTCGGGGCCGGTCGTACGGGCCTGGGCGAACGCCAGGTCCATCGCGCCCGGCTCCTCCGGGTTCGGGAAGGCGACCGTCGGGAA
Organism: Streptomyces sp. NPDC007189; assembly: GCF_040703635.1. Taxonomy (NCBI): domain Bacteria; kingdom Bacillati; phylum Actinomycetota; class Actinomycetes; order Kitasatosporales; family Streptomycetaceae; genus Streptomyces; species Streptomyces sp. NPDC007189. The sequence goes on along the minus strand of NZ_JBEYEY010000001.1, from coordinate 393,325 downwards.
GTCCGGGTCCGGCTCGGCCTGCTCGGCGACCAGGACCGGCTCGGGGAAGCCGGCGCGGGCGAAGGCGGCGAGCAGGACGTCCTTGCCGACGCCGTGCATCGCCGTGTAGACCGTGCGGGCGGTACGGGGTGAGCCGGCGGCCAGGACCGCGTCCGTACGGGCCAGGTACGCGTCCAGCACCGACTCGTCCAGGGTGTCCCAGCCGGCCTCGGGACGGGGTACGTCGTTCAGCGAGGCGATCGCGTCGATCTCGGCGGCGATCTCCGCGTCGGCGGGCGGCACGATCTGGGAGCCGTCGCCGAGGTAGACCTTGTAGCCGTTGTCCCGGGGCGGGTTGTGGCTGGCGGTGACCTCGACGCCCGCGACCGCGCCCAGGTGCCTGATCGCGAAGGCCAGGACGGGTGTGGGCAGCGGGCGGGGGAGTACGGCGGCGCGCAGGCCGGCGCCGGTCATCACGGCGGCGGTGTCGCGGGCGAAGTCGGCGGACCTGTGGCGGGCGTCGTAGCCGATGACGACGAGGCCGCCTGTCCGGCCGTTCTTCTTCAGGTACGCGGCGAGGCCGGCGGCGGCGCGGATGACGACGCTGCGGTTCATGCGCAGGGGGCCGGCGCCGAGTTCGCCGCGCAGGCCGGCGGTGCCGAACTGCAGTGTGCCGCTGAAGCGGGCCGACAGTTCCTTGACGTCACCGGCCTCGATCAGCCTGGCGAGTTCGTCGCGGGTCTCCTGGTCGGGATCCTCGGCGAGCCATGCCTCGGCCCGGGCGATGAGATCGTCGTGCACCTTGGGATCAACCTCTCCGTGTTTGCCTGGTCCACCGGGGGCTCCGCCCCCAGACCCCCGTTTGCCCACCCGCCCGGCAGACTCGTTCGGCTGGAGGGCGGGCCGAGGGGACGCGTGCAACCCCCGCAGGCTCCGGAGGCCCCGCAGACCCCCGGGCCCCGCAAGCCGCCTGGGTGCCGGGGCGGGGGTGTCTGCTGCTTACAGCTTGCCCAGCACCTGTCCGAGCAGCTCTCCCATCCGGGCCGCCGAGTCGCGGCCGGCCTGGAGGACCTCCTCGTGGTTCAGGGGCTCGCCGGTCATGCCCGCGGCCAGGTTGGTGACCAGGGAGATGCCCAGGACCTCGGCGCCCGCCTCGCGCGCGGCGATGGCCTCGAGGACCGTGGACATGCCGACCAGGTCCGCGCCGATGACGCGGGCCATGCGGATCTCGGCCGGGGTCTCGTAGTGCGGGCCGGGGAACTGCGCGTAGACGCCCTCTTCCAGGGTGGGGTCGATCTCCTTGCACAGGGCGCGCAGGCGCGGGGAGTACAGGTCCGTGAGGTCGACGAAGTTCGCCCCGACGATCGGGGAGGTGGCCGTCAGGTTGATGTGGTCGCTGATCAGGACCGGCTGGCCGGGGCGCATGCCCTCGCGCAGGCCGCCGCAGCCGTTGGTCAGCACGATCGTCTTGCAGCCGGCCGCCACGGCCGTACGCACGCCGTGCGCGACGGCGGCCACGCCGCGGCCCTCGTAGTAGTGCGTGCGGCCCAGGAAGACCAGTGCGCGCTTGTCACCGAAGGAGTACGAGCGGACCTTGCCGCCGTGCCCCTCGACGGCCGGCGGCGGGAAGCCGGGCAGCTCGGTGACCTGGAACTCGGCGTCAGGAGCACCCAGGGCGTCGACGGCCGGAGCCCAGCCGGAGCCCATCACGAGGGCGACGTCGTGGGTCTCGGCGCCGGTGAGGGCGCGCAGGCGCGCGGCGGCGGCGTCGGCGGCGGCGTACGGGTCGCCCTGGATGTCGTCCGGAAGAAGAGATGCGTTCACGTGCACGAGGGTAGCCGCTCTTCGCCTACGCGCGTAGATGACAGACGTCACGGGATTGCATTCGTTGCCTTGTTGTTTCCGACGAACCGCCCCGTGCCCACGCTGCGACCGCCCGACCCACCCCGGCTCAGCAAGGGCGTTTCCGCAGCTCCATCACATAGTCGTGGGGTGCCCCCGCTGATTCCGCAGCGTCGGCGATCTCGCCGAGGTAGCGTGCCGACGGAAGGCCGCCCTCGTAGGCGTTGAGGACGTAGGTCCACGCCGTCTCCTCGCCGTCGAGGGTGTGCACGCGCACGCGCACCCGCCGGTAGAGGTCGAGGCCCACGCCCTCCCACCGGTCGAGGGACTCCTCGTCCGGGGGTGCGATGTCGTACAGGCCGACGAACACCGCCGCGAGCGGGTCCTCGACGATCGTCGCCAGCGCGCCGTCCCAGCCCAGCTGCTCGCCGCCGAACGTCAGCCGCCAGCCGTTCAGCCAGCCCGTGGCGCGCAGCGGCGAGTGCGGGGCGCGCTGGGACATCAGGCGCGCGTCGAGGTTGCCGGCGTACGCGGCATAGAGCGACATGGGGAGAGGGTACGGCAGGGAAAGTCCCCGTCCCTCGCGCCCCGTACGACACTCGTGTGCGCCCCCGGGCAGTAGCACCTTGAAGCGTGCGGGACAATGGAGTACGTGACTCGGATCGTGATCATCGGTGGCGGACCCGGCGGATACGAAGCGGCCCTGGTGGCCGCCCAGCTCGGTGCGGAGGTGACCGTCGCCGACTGCGACGGTCTGGGCGGAGCGTCGGTGCTGACCGACTGCGTGCCGTCGAAGACCCTTATCGCTACGGCCGAGGTCATGACGACCTTCGACTCCTCGTACGAGGAGCTGGGGATCATCGTCGCCGACGACACCCCGCCGCTGGAGCAGGCGGCGCGGGTGGTCGGCGTGGACCTCGGGAAGGTCAACCGGCGTGTGAAGCGGCTCGCGCTCGCCCAGTCGCACGACATCACCGCCTCCGTCACCCGCGCCGGCGCCCGGGTCATGCGCGGCCGCGGCCGGCTGGAGGGCATGCAGGCCCTCGACGGGTCCCGGAAGGTCGTCGTCACCGCCGCCGACGGCACCGAGGAGACCCTCACCGCCGACGCCGTCCTCATCGCCACCGGCGGTCACCCGCGCGAGCTGCCCGACGCCAAGCCCGACGGCGAGCGCATCCTGAACTGGACCCAGGTCTACGACCTCACCGAGCTGCCGGAAGAGCTGATCGTGGTCGGCTCCGGCGTGACCGGCGCCGAGTTCGCCGGCGCCTACCAGGCCCTGGGGTCCAAGGTCACGCTGGTGTCGTCGCGCGACCGCGTGCTGCCGGGTGAGGACCCCGACGCCGCCGCCGTGCTGGAGGACGTCTTCCGGCGCCGTGGCATGAACGTGATGGCCCGCTCCCGCGCCGCCTCCGCCAAGCGGGTCGGCGACCGGGTGGAGGTCACGCTGGCCGACGGCCGGGTCATCAGCGGCACGCACTGCCTGATGGCCGTCGGCGCCATCCCCAACAGCGCGGGGCTCGGCCTGGAGGAGGCCGGCGTCAAGGTGCGCGACTCCGGGCACATCTGGACCGACAAGGTGTCCCGCACGACCGCTCCCGGTGTCTACGCGGCCGGTGACGTGACCGGAGTCTTCGCGCTCGCGTCCGTCGCCGCCATGCAGGGACGCATCGCCATGTACCACTTCCTCGGCGACGCGGTGGCCCCGCTGAACCTGAAGACGGTCTCCTCGAACGTCTTCACCGACCCGGAGATCGCCACCGTCGGCTACACGCAGGCCGACGTGGACGCGGGCAAGATCGACGCGAGGGTGGTCAAACTCCCGCTCCTGCGCAACCCGCGCGCCAAGATGCAGGGCATCCGGGACGGCTTCGTGAAGATCTTCTGCCGGCCGGGCACGGGCATCGTCGTCGGCGGTGTCGTCGTCGCGCCGCGCGCCTCGGAACTGATCCACCCCATCTCGATCGCCGTCGACAACAATCTGACCGTCGAACAGATCGCGAACGCGTTCACCGTGTACCCCTCCCTTTCGGGGTCGATCGCGGAGGTGGCCCGGCAGCTGCACACCCGCAAGACCGGCGCGGAGGCCTGACGGCCGGATCCGGCTTCCCGCTGGTCACGGGGAGTCGCCGCGTGTGCGTTCGGCATAGTCGGGGCGGATAGGTCCTATACCACTTCCGCCCCTGCCGTGCGAACAACTTCTGTTATTCGGCGCAAACTGCTGAAACCAGACGGTCGCTGGGGTTACTGTCAGTTTCGTGTTCGCTGCTGAACGTCGCCAACTGATCCTCGAAATGGTGCGAGCGAACGGTGCCGTGTCGCTCCGTGAACTCGCCCGCGTCGTCCAGACCTCCGAAGTGACCGTACGGCGGGACGTGCGGGCACTGGAGGCAGAAGGACTCCTCGACCGCCGGCACGGCGGTGCGGTACTGCCCGGTGGGTTCACGCGGGAGTCGGGCTTTCCGCAGAAGTCGCATCTCGCGACCGCCGAGAAGACGGCCATCGCCGACCTCGCGGCGGGCCTCGTCGAAGAGGGCGAGGCCATTGTGGTCGGCGCGGGTACCACCACGCAGGAGCTGGCCCGCCGGCTCGCGCGGGTGCCCGGCCTGACCGTCGTCACCAACTCCCTCCTCGTCGCCCAGGCGTTGGCCCATGCCAACCGGGTGGAGGTCGTGATGACCGGCGGCACCCTGCGCGGCTCCAACTACGCCCTGGTCGGCTCCGGCGCCGAGCAGTCCCTGCAGGGGCTGCGCGTGTCGAAGGCCTTCCTGTCCGGGAGCGGTCTGACCGCCGAGCGCGGGCTCTCCACGTCCAACATGCTCTCGGCGTCCGTCGACCGGGCCCTCGTCCAGGCCGCCGCGGAGGTCGTGGTCCTCGCCGACCACACCAAGCTCGGCACCGACACGATGTTCCAGACCGTGCCGACCGACCTCATCACCCGCCTGGTCACCGACGAGCCGCCCGCCCACGACGACCGCGCCGCCACCGAGTTGCAGGCCCTCGCCGACCAGGGGGTGCAGATCGCCGTGGCCGGGACCGGGAGTTCTTCGGGGGGTGAGCAGGCCCCGGCGCGACGAGCTCCGCTGCCGGGGCCGAGGAGGGGGGTCTCTGGAGGCGGGTTGCGTGGAGTGCTGGGGGACCAGCCGGCGGGGGCCGAGCGGGGGCGTGTTGCTGATCTGCGGCGGCGCTGAAGGTGCGAGTGCCTCATCGCCGCAGGGCTACAGGCCGTCGTGTGACTGCGGCTTCGTCGTGGCTGGTCGCGCCCACGCGGCGGTAGCCGCACATCGAGGAAAGCCCCGCGCCCCTGGGGTGCTGCAGTCCCCTGCGCCGAAAGCCGGACGCCCGGCAGGCCAACCGAGGTTGGTCCACCGGGCGTCGCGGTGAAGCGGTGGCGTCAGTCCTTGATCTCGCAGATCGCGGCGCCGGACGTGACGGACGCGCCGATCTCCGCGCTCAGGCCCTTGATGGTGCCGGCCTTGTGCGCGTTCAGCGGCTGCTCCATCTTCATGGCCTCCAGGACGACGACCAGGTCGCCCTCCTTGACCTCCTGGCCCTCCTCGACCGCGACCTTGACGATCGTGCCCTGCATGGGCGAGGCGAGGGTGTCACCGGAGGCGACCGGGCCGGACTTCTTGGCCGCGCGGCGCTTCGGCTTGGCGCCGGCCGCGAGGCCGGTGCGGGCCAGGGACATGCCGAGCGAGGCCGGCAGGGAGACCTCGAGGCGCTTGCCGCCGACCTCGACGACGACCGTCTCGCGGCTCGTGTCCTCCTCCGCCTCGATGTCGGCGGGGGCGGCGAAGGGCTTGATCTCGTTGACGAACTCGGTCTCGATCCAGCGGGTGTGGACCGTGAACGGATCGGTCGAGCCGGTCAGTTCGGGGGCGAACGCCGGGTCCCTGACCACCACGCGGTGGAAGGGGATCGCCGTCGCCATGCCCTCGACCTGGAACTCGTCCAGGGCGCGCGCGGCCCGCTGAAGGGCCTCCTTGCGGGTACGGCCGGTCACGATCAGCTTGGCCAGGAGCGAGTCCCAGGCCGGGCCGATCACGCTGCCGGCCTCCACGCCCGCGTCCAGGCGGACGCCGGGGCCCGAGGGGGCGTCGAACTTCGTCACCGTGCCGGGCGCCGGAAGGAAGTTGCGGCCCGGGTCCTCGCCGTTGATGCGGAACTCGAACGAGTGACCGCGCAGCGGCGGGTCGTCGTAGCCCAGCTCCTCGCCGTCGGCGATGCGGAACATCTCGCGCACCAGGTCGATGCCGGAGACCTCCTCGGTCACCGGGTGCTCCACCTGGAGCCGGGTGTTGACCTCCAGGAACGAGATCGTGCCGTCCTGGCCGACCAGGAACTCACAGGTGCCCGCGCCCTCGTAGCGGGCCTCCTTCAGGATGGCCTTGGAGGCGCGGTACAGCTCGGCGACCTGCTCCTCGGACAGGAACGGCGCCGGGGCCTCCTCGACCAGCTTCTGGTGCCGGCGCTGCAGCGAGCAGTCACGGGTCGACACGACGACCACGTTGCCGTGCTTGTCCGCCAGGCACTGGGTCTCCACGTGCCGCGGACGGTCCAGGTAGCGCTCGACGAAGCATTCGCCCCGGCCGAAGGCGGCGACCGCCTCGCGGACGGCGGAGTCGTACAGCTCCGGGACCTCTTCCAGCGTCCGGGCGACCTTCAGGCCGCGGCCGCCGCCGCCGAAGGCGGCCTTGATGGCGATCGGCAGGCCGTGCTCCTGCGCGAAGGCCACGACCTCCTCGGCGCCGGAGACGGGGTCCGGGGTGCCGGCCACCAGCGGGGCGCCGGCGCGCTGCGCGATGTGCCGGGCGGCGACCTTGTCACCGAGGTCGCGGATGGCCTGCGGCGGCGGGCCGATCCAGATCAGGCCGGCGTCCAGCACCGCCTGGGCGAAGTCGGCGTTCTCCGAGAGGAAGCCGTACCCCGGATGGACGGCGTCCGCGCCGGACTCGCGCGCCGCGTTCAGGATCTTGTCGATGACCAGATAACTGGTGGCCGGGGTGTCACCGCCCAGGGCGAACGCCTCATCCGCGGCGCGGACATGCAGAGCGTCCCGGTCCGGGTCGGCGTAGACGGCCACGCTCGCGATCCCGGCGTCCCGGCAGGCCCGGGCCACGCGGACAGCGATTTCGCCACGGTTGGCGATGAGCACCTTGCGCACGATTGAGGCTCCCTCCTTGAAACAAGCCGAGTTTAGGGACTGCCGACACGGCACTTCGACCCGTCCCCAATGGTGAGCTTGCCCACACGGAGCGTGATGCGAGGCTCGCTCGACCCGCGAAAACCCTTGTCGCACCGGTCGTACGCAGGGGTCCTCCGGGAAACCCTAGCCCTGTCATGTGGTCAAGGTCTCTGTGAGAGCGTGCTGCGGCCCACTCTGTTTCTTTGTCGAGTCCCTACGAATGGCCCAATGATTCTTTGCCGGGGCGCGAACCCTTGTCCCGCGGTTTACCCGTTAGTAGCGTTCGCGATGGCCCGAACATACCTGGGGTAACACGTAGCTGGCTCGAGAGTGGGTGGGGACCGGTGGTGCGCAGACCGGTGGCATGGGTCGTGGCGATCGTCCTTCTGGCGGAGGCGTTCTTCATCGCGGCGCTGAACTGGTTCCTCGGCATGGTCGTCGACCGCCAGGACATGTCCCTGGCCGGCCTCGACCCGAACGTGATGGCGACGTCCTCGAAGATCGGCGGGATCGTCTTCGGCCTCTACTTCGCGCTGTGCGCGCTGGTGGCCGCCCTGGTCGCGATACGCGACCGCGCCCCCGCGGGCTTCGGCCGCGTCCTGCTGATCAGCGTGGCGGTCGTGCACGGCCTGCTGGGCGCCTTCGCGTGGGGCCTGGTCGGCTGGACGGCGTTCCTGTTCATGGTGGTGGTGCTCGGCCTCGTCGTCCTGCTGCTCATGACGTACGACCGCGACGCCGGGCCGCAGGAGACCGCGCCGGGCGGTGCGGCGGACCCGGGCGGCGACCCCAAGGCCGAGACCGAGCCGGCCCCGGCCCCGGCGGCCGTACCCGCGCCCCGTGCGGACGAGCCGCGGGACGGGGACGGCGGGGACGACGAGCCGCGGGACTCCGTGCCCGCCAGGTCACTCGGCCGGTGACCACAACTCCGTGATCCCGACGCCCAGTTCGGCCAGCAGCCTGCGCACCAGGGGCAGGCTGATGCCGATCACGTTGCCGTGGTCGCCGTCGATGCCCTCGATGAACGGCGCCGAACGGCCGTCCAGGGTGAAGGCCCCGGCGACGTAAAGAGGTTCGCCGGAGGCCACGTACGCGGCGATCTCCTCGTCGCTGGGCTCGCCGAAGCGGACCACGGTGGAGGCGGTCGCGGACACGTACCGCTTGGCCTGCGTGTCCCAGACGCAGTGCCCCGTCTGGAGGATGCCGGCCCGCCCGCGCATCGCCTTCCAGCGGGCGGTCGCCTCCTCGGCGTCGGCGGGCTTGCCGAGGGCCTGTCCGTCCAGCTCCAGCACCGAGTCGCAGCCGATCACCAGGGCGCCCTGCACCTCGGGCTTGGCCGCCACGACCGAGGCCTTCGCCTCGGCCAGGGCGAGCGCCAGCTCCGCCGGGGTGGGTGCGGTGACGGCATCCTCGTCGACCCCGCTGACGATCACCTCGGGGTCGAGGCCGGCCTGCCTGAGGAGGCCCAGCCGGGCGGGGGACTGCGATGCGAGCACGAGTCGCCTGCGGCGCGTAGCGGTCATGCGGCCAGGTTAGCGGCGGGGCGCCGGTCGGCTCACCTCGCGTCGCGCGTTCACCGCAGGCCGATCACGAGCATCGCCAGGACCATCGCCAGGGCCATCAGGAAGCCGAGCCGCCGGAGCATGTGCTCCGTCTCGCGCAGTTCTTCCGGCGGCTCGTCCTCCGGGTCTGACCACAGCATTCGTCCAGCGTGCTGCCTGGTGCCGGGCGGGCGCCTGAGTACGGGTACTCAATTGGCGCCCGCCCGGCCCGCCGCTGCCTCAGCTCGGCCAGTAGGTGCGGGTCCAGGACGCCGGCCCCGGCTGGGGCAGGCGGGCCGCCGCGATCCGCGACGGGTCCGACCAGGCGTCCCTCGGGCCCTGCGCGCCGGGCGGCTGGGCCGCTGCCGCCGCGGCGCGGGCGCGGACCACCGCCAGGGCGGCGGCCAGCTCCTCCGGGGTCGGGTTGCCCCGTACGACTTTGATCGTCACAGCGGCTCCTTACAGGGGGATGTTGCCGTGCTTCTTCGGAGGCAGGGATTCCCGCTTGGTGCGCAGCTGACGCAGGCCGCGGACGATGTGGGAGCGGGTGTCGGACGGCATGATCACCGCGTCGACGTAGCCGCGCTCGGCCGCGACGTAGGGGTTGAGGAGGGTGTCCTCGTACTCCTGGATCAGCCGGGCCCTGGTGCTCTCGCCGTTTCCGGCGGACTCCGCCTCGGCGATGGTGCGGCGGTGCAGGATGTTGACCGCCCCCTGGGCGCCCATCACCGCGATCTGGGCCGTCGGCCAGGCCAGGTTGAGGTCGGCGCCCAGGTGCTTGGAGCCCATGACGTCGTACGCGCCGCCGAAGGCCTTGCGGGTGATGACCGTGATGAGCGGGACCGTGGCCTCCGCGTAGGCGAAGATCAGCTTGGCGCCGCGCCGGATGATGCCGGTGTGCTCCTGGTCGACGCCCGGCAGGAACCCGGGGACGTCGACGAAGGTCAGCACCGGGACGTTGAAGGCGTCGCACGTGCGCACGAACCGGGCCGCCTTCTCGGAGGCGTCGATGTCCAGGCAGCCGGCGAACTGCATCGGCTGGTTGGCGACGACGCCGACCGGGTGGCCCTCGACCCGGCCGAAGCCGGTGAGGATGTTCGGCGCGAAGAGCGACTGGGTCTCGAAGAACTCGCCGTCGTCCAGGACGTGTTCGATCACCGTGTGCATGTCGTACGGCTGGTTCGCGCTGTCCGGCACGACGGTGTCCAGCTCGCGGTCCTCGTCGGTGACGGCGAGGTCGGCCTCCTCCGGGAAGACCGGGGGCTCGGAGAGGTTGTTGGACGGCAGGTACGACAGCAGCTGCTTGACGTACTCGATGGCGTCCTTCTCGTCGCCGGCCATGTGGTGGGCCACGCCGGAGGCGGTGTTGTGGGTGCGGGCGCCGCCCAGCTCCTCGAAGCCGACGTCCTCGCCGGTGACGGTCTTGATGACGTCCGGGCCGGTGATGAACATGTGGCTGGTCTGGTCGACCATGACGGTGAAGTCGGTGATGGCGGGGGAGTAGACCGCGCCGCCCGCGCAGGGGCCGACGACCAGGCTGATCTGGGGGATGACGCCGGAGGCGTGGGTGTTGCGGCGGAAGATCTCGCCGTACGCGCCGAGGGACGCCACGCCCTCCTGGATCCGGGCGCCGCCGGAGTCGTTGATGCCGATGACCGGGCAGCCGGTCCTCAGCGCGAAGTCCATCACCTTGACGATCTTCTGGCCGTAGACCTCGCCGAGGGCGCCGCCGAAGACGGTGAAGTCCTGCGAGAAGACGGCGACCGGGCGGCCGTCGACGGTGCCGTAGCCGGTGACCACGCCGTCGCCGTACGGGCGGTTCTTCTCCAGGCCGAAGTTGGTGGAGCGGTGCCGGGCGAACTCGTCCAGCTCGACGAAGGAACCCTCGTCGAGGAGGAGTTCGATCCGCTCACGGGCCGTCAGCTTGCCCTTGGCGTGCTGCTTCTCGACGGCGCGTTCCGAGCCGGCGTGCGTCGCTTCCTGGATACGGCGCTGGAGGTCCGCGAGCTTGCCCGCGGTGGTGTGGATGTCGATCTCTTCCGGCTCGGACATCGGGATCGCGGCTCCCTGCCTGCTCAAAAGGGGGGACGGTTACTCATCCGTAGAGTAGTGCTGGGGCGGTGGGTCGGCAGTGCGGCGTTTCCCACACCTAGGGTGACTTGCATGACGCCGCACAATGCATCAGATGACAGTCGCTGGTCCGATCTGGACCGTCCGCCCCTGAACGCCGCGGCTCTGCGGCGTGCGCTGGTGCGCGAAGGGAGCCTGTACAGCGCGGTGGACGTGGTGCAGCGCACCGGCTCCACCAACTCCGATCTGGTCGACCGGGTGGCTGCCGGGAAGGCCGGGGAGGGCGCCGTACTCGTCGCGGAGGAGCAGACGGCGGGCAAGGGGCGGCTGGACCGCCGGTGGACGGCGCCCGCCCGGTCCGGGCTGTTCTTCTCCGTGTACCTGCGGCCCGCCGAGGTTCCGGTGGCCCGGTGGGGGTGGCTGCCGCTGCTCACCGGGGTCGCGGTGGCGACCGGACTGTCCCGGGCGGCGGGCGTGGACACGGCGCTGAAGTGGCCGAACGACCTGCTGGTGACCGTGGGCGGCCAGGAGCGCAAGGCGGGGGGCATCCTCGCCGAGCGGGCCGGCGCGGACGGTGTCGTCATGGGCGTGGGCATCAACGTCACGCTGCGGGCGGAGGAGCTGCCGGTGCCGCAGGCCGGGTCGCTGGCGCTGGCCGGGGCGGTGGGGACGGACCGGGATCCGCTGTTGCGGGCGGTGCTGCGGTCGCTGGAGGACTGGTACGGGCGGTGGCGGTCGGCCCTGGGGGACCCGTCGGTCAGCGGGCTTCAGGAGACGTATGCGGCGGGGTGCGCGACGTTGGGGCGGACCGTGCGGGCGGAACTGCCGGGGGAGCGGTCGGTTGTGGGGGAGGCGGTGGCGGTCGACGGGGACGGGCGGCTCGTCATCGCGACGGAGGCCGGCGTGCGGGAGCCGGTGGGGGCGGGGGACATCGTGCATCTGCGGCCCGCGTGACGGTGCCCTCTGCTGTCCGGCTGCCCGGTGCCGGTGCGGGCCGGGGGTCGGGTCGCTTGCCGGCGCGAGCGGGGTGCCGCTGCGCCCACCCGTGCCGCCCCAGCGGCACGACTGCCCGCAGCGGCGGCGGTGCAGCGCACCGTAAGCGGTGCGGGGAACTGCGCGACCAGCCACGGCGGGCCGTGATCGGCGGCAACGCCGGTCGCCGCACCCGGCACCGGGAAGTGGGCCACCGGCCGAACCCGACGGAGTGAGCTGGCGCACACCTGCCGTAGAGTTGAGGCCGGTCGGAACGTGACCGCGGCAGATCGGAAGGGCAGCAGGCGTGACCGTCGACGACACGGGCTCCGGCGAGGGCGCGGACGCCGCCGACTCCGGCGAGGACCCGCTGGCCCTGCGCCTCGAGCAGCTCATTCTGGGCGCCGAGCGCCGTTACACGCCGTTCCAGGCGGCCCGTAGCGCCGGTGTGTCCATGGAGCTGGCCTCGCGGTTCTGGCGGGCGATGGGGTTCGCGGACATCGGCCAGGCCAAGGCGCTGACCGAGGCCGATGTGCTCGCCCTGCGCCGGCTCGCCGGTCTGGTCGAGGCGGGGCTGCTCAGCGAGGCCATGGCGGTGCAGGTCGCGCGGTCCACGGGGCAGACCACCGCCCGGTTGGCCGAGTGGCAGATGGATTCCTTCCTGGAAGGGCTGACCGAGCCGCCTGAGCCCGGGATGACCCGCACCGAAGTGACGTATCCGATCGTGGAGCTGCTCCTGCCCGAGCTGGAGGAGTTCCTGGTGTACGTGTGGCGGCGGCAGCTCGCCGCCTCGGCCGGGCGGGTCGTGCAGTCGGCCGACGACGAGGAGATGGTGGACCGGCGGCTCGCCGTCGGCTTCGCCGATCTCGTGGGGTTCACCCGGTTGACGCGGCGGATGGAGGAGGAAGAGCTCGGGGAGCTGGTCGAGGCCTTCGAGACCACTGCCGCCGACCTGGTCGCCGCGCGCGGCGGGCGGCTGATCAAGACCCTCGGCGACGAGGTGCTGTACGCCGCCGATGACGCCGGTACCGCCGCGGACATCGCGCTGCGGCTCGTCGAGACGCTGGCGAACGACGAGACGATGCCGGAGCTGCGGGTCGGCATGGCCTTCGGCACGGTCACCACCCGGATGGGTGATGTGTTCGGTACGACGGTGAACCTGGCCTCCCGGCTGACCTCCATAGCGCCCCGGGACGCCGTGCTGGTGGACAGCGCCTTCGCCGAGGAGCTGATCCGCACCGGTGAGGCGCCCGCCTCGGAGGCGGAGGCGGCCGAGGCCGCGGCGGCTGCCGAGAAGGAGGGCGAGGAGCCGCCGAAGTACCGGTTCGCGCTCCAGCCGATGTGGCAGCGCCCGGTGCGTGGGCTGGGCGTGGTCGAGCCCTGGCTGCTCGCTCGTCGCGACGGGCAGCAGTCCTAGTTCCCGACGGTTCCTTGGTGGCCGGTGCCGCCGCCCAGTACGTCCACGCAGAGACCGAGCACCGGGACGCACAGGCCGCCGGGGCCCTGGGCCGGAGTGCTCTGGCTCGGCGCCGGCGATGTCGGGGCCGGGTGCGTGGGGGTGGGGGTCGGGCGCGGGGTGGGTGTCGTGTGCGTGGGATGGGGCGGGGTGCCGGGCAGTGAGGTCCGCGGGCTGGGGGCCGGTGCCGTGTCGGCTCCGGTGGGCGTGGTCGGGTGCGGGGTGGTTTCGGGCGATCCGGTGGCGAGGGGTGCGGGGCCGCTGCCCCCCGTGACGGAGGTCGCCGACGGCAGTGCGGTGGGGGTGGCCGAGACCGTGGCGGCCGTGTTCGCCGCGTGGTCCGTCGCGCCGGGGCGGGGCTCCGCCTCCGCCGTGCCCGGGGCGCCCGTGCCCGACTCCGGTGCGACCCGCACCAGGCTGAGCACGCCCGCCGCCAGCGCGAGACCGCCGGCGGCGAGGAGGATCCTGCGGGGGCGCGGCTTGCGGTGGCGTCCGCGGTGCGGGGCGGGTTCGCCGGTCACCTCGGCATCTGCGGTCTCGTCCGGTATCGGTGTCATGGTTTCCCTCCCCGCAGTGGCGGACGCACGCTATGCGGTGCTGTGGGTGATGTGGGGCGAGACGGCCGGGATGTCACTCGAACGGGTGTAGCCCCCTGGACTTTCCCGGGATCGGGTACGGCTGCGATGATCGGGCCGAAAGTGCGTTAACCCGCGTTAACACGTGAGCCGGAGGGTGCCATGAGCGAGGAGCGGTTCGGGGAGTTCGTGCTGGTGCGGCGGCACGGGCATGTCGCGGAGCTGATGATGGACCGGCCCAAGGCCATGAACGCGGTCTCGACGGAGATGGCCCGCTCCCTGACGGGTGCGTGCGCGGCGCTGGCCGCCGACCGGGACGCGCGCGTGGTGGTGCTGACCTCGTCCCATGAGCGGGCGTTCTGCGTCGGGGCGGACCTGAAGGAGCGGAACTCCTTCAGCGACGCGGACCTGCGGCGGCAGCGGCCGGTGACGCGCGGGGCGTACACCGCGGTGCTGGAGCTGCCGATGCCGACGATCGCGGCGGTGCACGGCTTCGCGCTGGGCGGGGGGTTCGAGCTGGCCCTGTCCTGCGACCTGATCGTGGCCGACCGCACGGCGGTGGTGGGGCTGCCGGAGGTGTCCGTGGGCGTGATCCCCGGGGGCGGCGGCACGCAGCTTCTGCCGCGCCGGGTCGGGGCGGCGCGCGCGGCCGAGCTGATCTTCTCCGCCCGGCGGGTGGAGGCGGCGGAGGCGGCCGAACTCGGGCTCGTGGACCGGCTGGTGGAGGAGGGCCGGGACCGCGAGGAGGCGCTGGAGCTGGCCGCTCGCATCGCCGGCAACTCCCCGGTCGGGCTGCGGGCCGCCAAGCGCGCGCTGCGGCTGGGGCACGGGCTGGATCTCCGGGCGGGCCTGGAGGTCGAGGACGCGGCCTGGCGGACCGTGGCCTTCTCCGGGGACCGGGCGGAAGGCGTGGCGGCCTTCAACGAGAAGCGCAAGCCGGAGTGGCCCGGGGAGTGACCAGCCCCGGGCTCGTGGCCGCACGGTCATCCACCTGATCGCCCCATCAATGTCCCGAATACGTCAAATCCTCCCTAACCTGGAGTAATGGCTGAGGACAAGCGGCTAGCCGCAGTCGTGGCGCTGGCTCAGGGGATGGCGGCGGCGCGCACCCCGCGGGACTCGTGGCAGGCCGCCGCGCGTGGCGCGTGCCGTGCGCTGGACGGCAGCTTCGCCGCGCTGTCGGTGTGGGAGCGGGAGCTGGGCCGGCTGCGGGTCCTCGTGAACGTGGGGGACCGGCGCCCGGACGAGGAGGAGTTCCCCGAGTCCGAGGCCTACCCGGTGCACCAGTTCCCGGAGATCACCGAGTTCCTGCACGAGCGGTGGGCCGGAGGGCGCGGGCCGAACGCGTGGGTGGAGACGGCCGAGGGGACCGCCGCCGGCACCCCGGGGTACTTCCATCAGCGGGTCGCCGCCCTGCGCCGCCGGGGCCGGGGGTGCTGTGTGGTCGCGCCGGTCGTGCTGCACGGCCGGGCCTGGGGGGAGGTGTACGTCGCCCGTGCCGTCAAGGCTCCCGTCTTCGACCGCGGTGACGCCGACTTCGCCACCGTGCTGGCCGCCGTCGTCGCCGCCGGGCTCGCGCAGACCGAGCGGCTGGAGGAGGCCCGCCGCCTGGCGTACACCGACCCGCTCACCGGACTCGCCAACCGCCGTGCCGTGGACGTGCGTCTGGGCGAGGCCGTGGAGCGGCACCGCAGGGAGGGTGTGGTCGTCAGCCTGGTGGTGTGCGATCTCAACGGGCTGAAGCGGGTCAACGACACCCTCGGGCACGCCGTCGGCGACCGGTTGCTGGAGCGCTTCGGCTCGGTGCTGTCGCTGTGCGGCGCGATGGTGCCGGGCGCGCTGGTCGCGCGGCTCGGCGGGGACGAGTTCTGTCTGCTGGCCGTCGGGCCGCCCGCCGACGAGGTGGTCAAAGCCGCCGATGAACTGTGCCGCAGGGCCGGGGAGTTGGAGCTGGGGGAGGGGGTGGCGTGCGGGGTCGCCTCCACCGAGGATCCGATCGGGGAGGTGCAGGACGCCCGGCGGCTGTTCCGGCTCGCCGACGCCGCCCAGTACCGGGCCAAGGCGCTGCGCGCGGACCGGCCGGTGGTCGCGGGCCGGGAGGGGCCGGGGGATCCGGTCGTACGGCTGGCCGACGAGCCGCCGCACCCGTCGGCCGCCGAGCGGCGCAGGTTCCGCGGGAGGCGGCCGTGAGGCGAAGGCCACATCCCGAGGTAAGGGTCAACCCCGCTCCCCACTAGTGACATCACCGCATTCAATGCGTACGCTCCTGAATATGGATATGCACACTGTGGTGGTGGGGACGTCGGGTGTCACGGCGTCCGACGTGCTCGCCGTGGCGCGCGGCGGTGCCCGTGTCGAGTTGTCGGCGGAGGCGGTGGCGGCCCTCGCGGCGGCCCGCGAGATCGTGGACGCGCTGGCGGCCAAGCCGGACCCGGTCTACGGCGTCTCCACCGGCTTCGGCGCCCTGGCGACCCGGCACATCAGCCAGGAACTGCGCGCCCAGCTGCAGCGCAACATCGTCCGGTCGCACGCCGCCGGCATGGGGCCGCGGGTCGAGCGGGAAGTCGTACGGGCCCTGATGTTCCTGCGCCTGAAGACCGTCTGCTCCGGGCACACCGGCGTCCGGCCCGAGGTCGCGCAGACCATGGCCGACGTGCTGAACGCCCGGATCACCCCGGTCGTGCACGAGTACGGCTCCCTCGGCTGCTCCGGCGACCTGGCCCCGCTGTCGCACTGCGCCCTGACCCTGATGGGGGAGGGCGACGCGGAGGGTCCCGACGGTGTCGTACGGCCCGCCGGCGAGCTGCTCGCCGAACACGGGATACAGCCGGTCGAGCTGCGCGAGAAGGAGGGCCTGGCCCTCCTCAACGGCACCGACGGCATGCTCGGCATGCTGATCATGGCCCTCGCCGACCTCGACACCCTCTACAAGTCCGCCGACGTCACCGCCGCCCTCAGCCTGGAGGCGCTGCTCGGCACCGACAGGGTGCTCGCGCCCGAGCTGCACGCGATCCGGCCGCACCCGGGACAGGGCGCCTCGGCCGCCAACATGCTGGCGGTGCTGAAGGGTTCGGCCCTGACCGGGCATCACCAGGACGACGCCCCGCGCGTCCAGGACGCCTACTCCGTGCGCTGCGCCCCGCAGGTCGCCGGCGCCGGCCGCGACACCATGGCGCACGCCCGCCTGGTCGCCGAGCGCGAACTGGCCTCCGCCGTCGACAACCCGGTGGTGCTGCCCGACGGGCGCGTGGAGTCCAACGGCAACTTCCACGGCGCACCCGTGGCCTATGTGCTCGACTTCCTCGCCGTCGCCGCCGCCGACCTCGGCTCCATCGCCGAGCGCCGCACCGACCGGCTGCTGGACAAGAACCGCAGCCACGGCCTGCCGCCGTTCCTCGCCGACGACGCCGGTGTCGACTCCGGGCTGATGATCGCCCAGTACACGCAGGCCGCGCTGGTCAGCGAGATGAAGCGGCTCGCCGTACCGGCCTCCGCGGACTCCATCCCGTCCTCCGCCATGCAGGAGGACCACGTGTCCATGGGCTGGTCGGCCGCGCGCAAGCTGCGCACCGCCGTGGACAACCTCACCCGGATCATCGCCATCGAGCTGTACGCGGCCACCCGCGCCATCGAGCTGCGCGAGGGCCTCACCCCGGCGCCCGCCTCCCGGGCCGTCATCGAGGCCGTACGCGCCGCCGGTGTGCAGGGTCCGGGCCCCGACCGGTTCCTGGCGCCCGACCTGGCCGCCGCCGACGCGTTCGTGCGCGGCGGGCACCTCGTCGCCGCGGTGGAGGCGGTCACCGGCCCGCTGCAGTGACGTCCCGGCACGACGGCAGGGGCCCCGCCGTGCGCGGGGCCCCTTTCTGCTGCCGTGTCACTTCAGCTTGGCCTGCTGGGCTTCGACGACCTCCGGCGACACCGTGTACGCCTTCTTCGCCATCATCGCGCCCAGGTTCGAGGTGAAGTACACCGACAGGGTGTTGCCGAGCCGGACGACCTCGGCGTGGACGGGGGCCGCGCCGCCGCCGTCCGCGTCCATGGTCGCGGTGAACGCCACCGCGCCGTCGCCCCCGCCCGCCGCCTTCTCCTCGGCGACCTTGGTGAACCGCACCGCCGTCCCCGCCTGCTTGCCGGGGAAGCCGCCGGTGCAGGACTTCACGGCGGCGGAGACCGACGCGAGGGCCTTCTCGGCGCCGTCCCCCTCGTACGAGGCCAGGGTGACCGTGGTCAGGTCCCGGTCCAGCGACTTGCGCATCGCCTCCTCGAACGCGCTGCCGTCGAGGTCGTCCAGGGAAGTCGGCTTGGCCGCGGGGGTCTTCTTCTTGTCCTGTGTCGCCAGACGGCCGGTCCGGGCCGCCGCGCCGGCCGGCGGGAGCGCGCTCATCACACGGGCCAGCGGCCGGCACGCCGCGCTGTCCGTCGTGATCGGCTGGGCGCGGGCGGCCGGCACCGGCCCCACCGCGTACCCGGGGACCTCGCCGTCGGCGATGATCAGCTTCTTCAACTCGGCGGCGCCCAGCGGCTTCGCCGCCGTACCGGAGTCCTTCGCGTCCCCGCCCGGGTCCCCGTCGGAACAGCCCGTGACAAGGGCGAACGACAGCGCGCCCAGCACCGCGGCGGCACACAGCCGTACGCCCGATGATCTCTTCATGGGCGCACTATGTGCGGATCGTCAAAGGGGCGTCAAGGGAAATCAAAAGCCCATGCGTTCGCGGCGCACCGAATAGACCACGAAACCGGCGCCCAGACCGAGGAAGAGTGTGCCGCCGACGAGGTACGGCGTGGTGTCGGGGCTTCCGGTGTCGGCGAGTTCGGGGCCGTCCTCGTCGGCCGCCGCCGTCACCGCCCTGGCCTGCTGCGTCAGATGCGTGGCGGAGGTTTCCGCGTCCGCTCTGGCCGGGGTGTCCTGTGACGCGTTCGCGGACGGGACGAACCACAGGGCGCACAGCAGGGTGCCCGCGGCGGTGGCGGTCAGCAGCGGACGGCGAGCGGATGACACGGAATATCGATCCCCTTGTGACGCTGGCGAATTGGCCGTGGGCAGCGATGTTAGTGAAAGACGCGGGTCACAGGAAAGTCACGGGAGGTTTCGGCCGTACGCTCCCGCCATGAACGCTGAAGAGACATCACGGTTTGTACGGCTTCGGGTGGAGCTGGTCCTCGAGGTGCAGGACGAGGAGCAGCTGAGCAAGGCCGCGCTGCGCCGGATCGCCGCCGATCCGGAGCTGCCGGCGGCCGAGCGGACCCAGGCCGAGGGAGCTGTGACGGAAGACACCGCGGAGGCCCTGGCGTATCTCGTCGACCCGTTCGACCTGGTCAGCGAGGTGCCCGGGGTGGAACTGCAGCAGGCGTCCTGGTCGAGCGAGCGGGTCGAGTACGACCCGGACTCGCCCGAGTGGGAACTGGACGAGGATGATGAGGAGGACGGCGAGGAAGAGGACGGCATCGGCTGAGCGTCCCGGGGGCACCCAACACCCCGGACGGCAACCGCCGTCCGGGGTTTCGTCGTCTCAGGGGACGCACGGACCGGCTCCCGCACCACCCGCACGCCCTGGACGTGGTGTGCCCCACAGATCCAGTGGAGGGGGAACGGGGCGGCACGGACGTAGCGTTGAACGTTCTTACGGGGACACTCGGGGTTTTCGGCGAATCGGCAACGATGGAGAAGCGTGTGATGACGGACAGTAAGCGGCGCAAGGGCCTGATGGCCGCGTCCGCTCTGCTCGGCGGTGTTCTGGCCCTCACCGGCTGTTCCGGCGGCGACGACGCCAAGGCGTCCGACAACGGAAAGGGCTCGCAGGCCCAGGCCGACGCGGCGGCGGCGAAGAAGTCCTCCGAGGCGCAGATCACGGTCTCGCCGAAGGACGGCTCCGACAACGCGTCGATCAACAACTCCGGCATCGTCACGGTCAGCAAGGGCACGCTCACCGGCGTCACCCTCACCACCCAGGACGGCAAGGCCGTCGCCGGGCAGCTCTCCGCCGACAAGAAGAGCTGGAAGCCCAGCGTCCAGCTGGAGCGCTCGACCACCTACAAGGTCGCCGCGGAGGCGAAGGACTCGCAGGGCCGCACAGCCCACGAGAACGCCACCTTCACCACGGTCGCCCCCGCCCACAGCTTCATAGGCACCTTCACCCCGGACAACGGCGCCACGGTCGGCGTCGGCATGCCCGTCTCGATCAACTTCGACAAGGCGATCACCAACAAGGCCGCCGTCCAGAAGGGCATCACGGTCACCTCCAGCAGCGGCCAGGAGGTCGCCTGCCACTGGTTCAACGCCAACCGCATGGACTGCCGCCCGGAGCAGTACTGGAAGGAAGGCTCCACCGTCACCCTCAAGCTGGCGCTCGACGGCGTCGAGGGCGCGCCCGGCATCCACGGCGTCCAGCAGAAGACGGTCACCTTCCACATCGGCCGCAACCAGGTGTCCTACGTCGACGCGAAGACCAAGCAGATGAAGGTCACGCAGGACGGCAAGGTCGTCAAGACCATCCCGATCTCCGCGGGCGCCCCCGAGCACACCACGTACGAGGGCCAGATGGTGATCTCCGAGAAGTTCACCCAGACCCGGATGAACGGCGCGACCGTCGGCTTCAAGGACTCCGACGGCAAGGGCGAGTACGACATCAAGGACGTGCCGCACGCCATGCGCCTGACCAACTCGGGCACCTTCATCCACGGCAACTACTGGGGTGCGCCGTCCGTCTTCGGCAACGTCAACACCAGCCACGGCTGCGTCGGTCTGCAGGACGTCAAGGGCGCCGGCGACCCGAACACCCCGGCCGCCTGGTTCTACAGCCACTCCCTGATCGGTGACGTGGTGGTCGTCCAGAACACCGGCGACAAGACGGTCGCCCCGGACAACGGCCTCAACGGCTGGAACATGAACTGGGCCCAGTGGAAGGCCGGTTCGGCCGCCTGACAGCCCGCCCACAGCTTCGCCGGTGCCGCCCCTGAGAGGGCGGCACCGGTGTTTTCCGGGGCCTGCCGAGCCCTCAACGGCGCGCCCACAGCGGCCTTCTCATGCTTCTCTTATCCCGGCCTCAGGGTGCCGTCACGGTCCGTCCCTAGCGTGCGGCCATGTTCTTCACCTACCTGAGGCGCGAACTGCGCCGCCGTAGAAAAGCGGCCCTCGTCGTCGCCTCCGGCCTCGCGCTGGGCATCGCGCTGGTCATCGTGGTCAACTCCGTGTCCAACGGCATGGGGAAGGCCCAGGACAAGGTCCTGCAGTCGCTGTACGGCCTGGGTACGGACATGACGGTCACCAAGGCGGCCACGCCGACCGCCGCCGGCTCCCAGCAGCCCCGCTTCCAGTTCGGGGCGCGCGACAACGGCGACAATTCCACCCAGAGCAGCGACCGGGTGCGGGTGCAGGGCTTCACCACCCTGGCCTCCTCCACGGTCACCAAGGTCGCCGGGCAGAAGGGCGTGTCGTCGGCCGTCGGCGGGCTCAGCCTCAACGTGTTCCGGGTCAGCGGCCAGTTCACCCGCGGCCAGTTCCAGCAGAGCGGCGGCGCGGGCGGCTTCCAGCGGGGCGGCGCCACCGGCGCGCCGCAGGGCGAGGTCAAGGGCGGCGGCGCCGACTTCGACCTCAACCAGTACACGGTCTTCGGCACCGACGTCACCCACACCGGGATCGGCCCGCTGACCTCCTCGAAGATCACCAGTGGCCGTACCTTCAAGACCACCGAGACCGATGCCAAGGTGGCCGTGGCGGACTCCGCGTACGCCAAGGAGAAGAAGTACAAGGTCGGCTCCACCGTCACGATCAAGGGCACCAAGTTCACGGTGATCGGCATCGCCACCGCGAACAGCGGCGACTCGGCGGCCAACCTGTACATCCCGCTGAAGCAGGCGCAGACCCTCGCCGACGAGAAGAACAAGATCACCACGATCTACGTCAAGGCGACCGACTCGCAGCAGATCGACACCGTCAAGTCCGCCATCCAGAAGAACGTCTCCGGTACGACGGTCACCACCTCTGCCGACCTCGCCAAGACGGTCTCCGGCTCCCTGTCCACCGCCTCCTCGCTGGCCACCAAGGTCGGCAAGTGGCTCTCCATCGCGGTGCTGGTCGCCGCGTTCCTCGTCGCCGGGCTGCTCACCTCCTCCGCGGTCTCCCGGCGCGTCCGCGAGTTCGGCACGCTCAAGGCGCTGGGCTGGAAGTCGGGCCGGGTGACCCGGCAGGTCGTCGGCGAGGCCATGGTCAACGGCCTGGTCGGCGGCGTCCTCGGCATCGCCCTCGGCCTGGCGGGCGCGTACGCGGTGACGGCGGTCAGCCCGACGCTCCAGGCCCAGCTGGGCGGCACCGGCGGGGGCTTCGGCGGCGGTCCCGGCGCAGGCGGCGGCTTCGGGGGTCCCGGCCGCGCGGCCGCGAAGTCCCTTCAGGTCGCTCTCACGGCTCCGGTCAGCGTGACGACGATCGTCCTGGCGGTGGCCCTCGCGGTGGCCGGCGGGCTCATCGCGGGCGCGTTCGGCGGCTGGCGCGCCTCGCGCCTGCGCCCGGCGGACGCACTGCGCCGCGTCGAGTAGCCGGCGTCGGCGCACCCCCCGAACCCCACCCCACCCAGGAGCCACCATGTACGAACTCAGAAACGTCACCAAGCGCTACACCAGGGGCAAGGACACCGTCCACGCCCTCGACGGCGTGGACCTGGCCATCGGCGACGGGGACCGGCTCGTCATCCAGGGTCCCACCGGCGGCGGGAAGTCCACCCTCCTGCAGATGCTCGGCGGTCTCGACCGGCCCACCTCCGGCGAGGTCGTGCTGGACGGCACCGACCTGGCCAAGCTCAGCGAGGCCCGGCTGACCAGGGTCCGCAGCGAGAACATCGGCTTCGTCTTCCAGTCCTTCAACCTCATCCCCACCCTGACCGCCCAGGAGAACGTGGAGACGGCCCTCGTGCCCCTCGGCCTCAAGGTCAGGGAACGCCGCGAACTCGCCGCGGAGGCCCTGCACTCCGTCGGCCTCGGCGAACGCCTGCACCACCTCCCCGGCGAGATGTCCGGAGGCCAGCAGCAGCGCGTCGCCATCGCCCGGGCCGTCGTCAAGAAGCCCAAGGTGCTGCTCGCCGACGAACCCACCGGCAACCTCGACGAGGGCATGCGGGACGAGATCATGGACGTGCTCGAACGCCTGTGGAAGGAGCACGGGTTGACCTTCATCATGGTCACCCACGACTCCGCGATCGCGAAGAAGGCCCCGCGCCTGGCCACCATCCGCAAGGGCAGGATCACGGTGAAGGAGAACGCCGCGACCTGACGCCGCACAACGCCCCTCGCACCCAGCGCACTTGGCGGTTGTGTAACGGTGTCCCGCAGGAGGCGTAACAGTTTCCCGTCACTCCTTCTTACCCTCCTCTCATCTGTTGAGCCGTCTGATCACCCCCCGGCATACTGCGTGATCCCGGGGGGTTGTCGTATATGCGTACGAGTCCACCCCCGGCCGGGTGAACGGGGAATTCACCCGGTACCTCATCTCCAGGGGGAGAACTTGCGCAGACAAGTCAAAAGGGCTGCCGCGGCCACCGTGGCCACGGCCGCAGCCGTCGCCCTCGCAGCGGGTATGACCAGCCCGGCGTCGGCGAAGCCCACGGAGCGCACCGCCGCCTCCGCGCTCATCGCGAAGACCCATGTCACTCTGATCACCGGCGACCGCGTCGCCCTCGACGCCAAGGGCCGGATCGTCGGCCTGCAGCGGGCCAAGGGCCGCGAGCACATACCCTTCCAGGTCCGCCGGACCGAGGGCCACACGCTGGTCGTCCCGGTCGACGCGGCCCACCTGGTCGCCTCCGGCACACTGGACCAGCGCCTGTTCGACGTCACCGAGCTGAACAAGGCCGCCACCCGCCGGGCCCAGAAGGACGGCCTGAAGGTCATCGTCGGCTACAGCGGCTCCGCCGCTTCCGCCAAGGCCGGCGTCCGGGGCGTAAGTCAGCTGCGGCGCAGCCTGAGCGCCCTCGACGCCGACGCCGTGCAGACGCCGGTCAAGAACACCGCCGCCCTCTGGCGCGCCGTCACCGACGGCGGCCGGGCCGCCTCCGGCATCGCGCACGTCTGGCTCGACGGCGTCCGCAAGGCCTCACTCGACAAGTCCGTGCCGCAGATCGGCGCGCCGGTCGCGTGGAAGGCCGGCTACACCGGCAAGGGCGTGAAGGTCGCCGTCCTGGACACCGGCGTGGACACCGGTCACCCGGACCTCAAGGACCAGGTGATCGCCTCCAAGAACTTCACCTCCGCCGCCGACGCCACCGACCACTACGGGCACGGCACCCACGTCGCCTCCATCGTGGCGGGCACCGGCGCCAAGTCCGGCGGGAAGTACAAGGGTGTGGCCCCGGACGCCAGGATCCTCAACGGCAAGGTGCTGGACGACACCGGCTCCGGAGACGACTCCGGCATCCTCGCCGGCATGGAGTGGGCCGCCTCCCAGGGCGCCTCCGTCGTCAACCTCAGCCTCGGCGGCTACGACAGCCCCGGCATCGACCCGCTCGAGGCCGAGGTCAACAAGCTCTCCACGACCAAGAACATCCTGTTCGCGATCGCCGCGGGCAACGACGGCCCCCAGTCGATCGGTTCACCGGGCAGCGCGGACGCCGCGCTCACCGTCGGCGCCGTCGACAAGAAGGACAAGCTCGCCGACTTCTCCTCCACCGGCCCGCGCGTCGGCGACGGCGCCATCAAGCCCGACGTCACCGCGCCCGGCGTGGACATCACCGCCGCCGCGGCCAAGGGCAGCGTCATCGACCAGGAGGTCGGCGAGAAGCCCGAGGGCTACCTGACCATCTCCGGCACCTCGATGGCCACCCCGCACGTCGCCGGCGCCGCCGCGATCCTGAAGCAGGAGCACCCCGACTGGGGCTACGCCGAGCTGAAGGGCGCGCTCACCGGCTCCGCCAAGGGCGGCGACTACACGCCGTACCAGCAGGGTTCGGGCCGTATCGCGGTGGACAAGGCGATCAAGCAGTCCGTGATCGCCGACCCGGTCTCGGTGAACTTCGGTGTGCAGCAGTGGCCGCACACCGACGACAAGCCGGTCACCAAGAAGGTGACCTACCGCAACCTCGGCGACAAGGACGTCACGCTCACCCTGAGCAGCACCGGTCTCGACCCCAAGGGCCACGCGGCGCCGGCCGGCTTCTTCACGCTCGGCGCGACCACACTGACCGTCCCGGCGCACGGCAAGGCCTCCGTCGCCCTCACCGCCGACACCAGGCTGGGCGGCACCCTCGACGGCGCGTACTCCGCGTACGTCACCGCGACCGGCGCCGGCCAGACGGTCCGCACGGGCGCCGCGGTGCAGCGCGAGGTGGAGTCGTACGACGTCACGCTGAAGGTCATCGGCCGTAACGGCAAGCCCGCGAAGTACTACACCGCCGACCTCGCCGGCCTGTCCGGCCTGGGCAGCGGCACGGACGTGAGCCCCTACGACCCGTCCGGCACGGTCAAGGCGCGCCTGCCCAAGGGCACCTACACCCTCAACTCGGCCGTCTCCGTGGACAAGGACGGCGTCAAGGGCACCGACTGGATCGCCCAGCCCTCGCTGACCGTCACCAAGAAGCAGACGATCACGATCGACGCCCGCAAGGCCAGGCCGGTCGACATCACCGTCCCGGCCGCGGGCGCGACGTCGCAGTTCGCCTGCCCCGGCTACCAGGTCACCAGCGGCGACACCACGTACAGCTACAGCTGGTTCCTCGACTCGTACAAGAACTTCCGCACCGCCCACCTCGGCCCCAAGGTTCCCGCGGGCCGGCTGTTCCAGCAGTGGGACGCGCACTGGACCAAGGGCGCGAGCGAGGAGTACGACGTCACCTCCGGCGGCCCGGTCCGGCAGCTCGCCACCGGGTACACCAAGCACTACAAGGCGAGCGAGCTGGCCACCGTCAAGGCCCGCCTCGGCGCCTCCGCGAGCGGCAGGACCGGCTCGATCAGCGCCGTCGGCTGGCTCCCCGACAGCGTGGGCGCCTCCTCCATCGACATCGCGCAGAAGCTGCCCGGCACCCGCACCCTGCACCTGTCCACGGCCGGCGGGGTCCTGTGGAACCTGGACTTCACCCAGTACGGCGGCAGGGACCAGGACGGATTCCCCGTCGCCGACGCCGGATACTCGGTCGGCGAGTCCTCCTTCAAGGCCGGCCACAGCTACACCAGGACCGTGAACACCGCCGTCTTCGGCCCGCACGTCGGCAAGGACCTCGGCCTGTTCCGCGACGGCAACGACATCTACGGCTCGCTGCCGCTGTTCGCCGACTCCGGCAGGCACCCCGGGTACTCGCAGTTCACCTCGGTGCGCACGACCCTGTACCGCGACGGCACCAAGGTCGGCTCCAACGACGACCCGCTGTTCGGCGAGGCGGCGTTCAAGGTCCCGGCCGGTGACGCCGCGTACAGGCTGACCACCTCGGTCACCCGCTCGGCGAAGGTCGCCCAGGCGTCCTCGCGGATCGACGCGGCCTGGACCTTCCGCTCCAAGAAGGCCTCGGCCGCCGTCCAGCTCCCCGCCTCCGCCCTGCACTACGGCGCCACGACCGGCCTGGACAGCCGGGTCCCGGCCGGGCGGACGGTCACCTTCCCGGTCACCGTCGAGGGCGCGGCAGCCGGCGGCAACCTCAAGTCCCTGACCGTGTACGTCTCCTACGACGGCAAGACCTTCAAGAAGGTCGACGTCCGCGGCGGAAAGATCACGGTGAAGAACCCGGCGAAGGGCAAGTCCGTCTCCTTCCGCTCCGAGATCACCGACAAGAAGGGCAACACGTCGAAGATCACGATCTACGACGCGTACTTCGGCAAGTGAGCCGCAGCACCCACCACCGCATGAAGTGAGGGGCACCCGGAGCACAGGCGCCGGGTGCCCCTCGGCGCTTTCAGGACGTTCAGGAGGACGGCACCGCGCGGATCGCGTCCGTGCCCCAGCTGGCCAGCAGCCGCAGGGAGTCGGCGGACGGCGAACCCGGCTCGGCGTGGTAGGTGACCAGGCTCTGCTCCGAGTCGTCCGTCAGCTTGAACGACTCGAACTGCAGGGAGAGATCGCCCACCAGCGGATGATGCAGACGCTTGACGCCGTGGTTCTTCTCCTTGACGTCGTGCGTCGCCCACAGCCGGCGGAACTCCTCGCTCTTGACCGAGAGTTCCCCCACCAGCGCCGACAGCTTCGAATCGTCCGGGTGGCAGCCCGCGTCCATGCGCAGGGCGCAGACGATGTCGATCGCCTTCTGCTCCCAGTCGACGAACAGCTCCCGGTACTCCGGGCGCAGAAACGTCAGACGGGCCCAGTTCCGCTCGGCCGCCGGCAGCTCCGCCCAGTCGCCGAACAGCGCCGCCGCCATCCGGTTCCAGGCGAGGATCTCCGCCCGGCGCCCCACGACGTACGCCGGTACGCCGTCCATCGTGTCCAGCAGCTGCCGCAGCGCGACGCGGACCTGCTGCTGCCGTGCCGCCGGCTTCTTCTTGTGCGACTTCGGCTTGGCCAGATGCGTCAGATGCGCGTGCTCGGCGTCCGACAGCCTGAGCGCCCGCGCGATCGCGTCCAGCACCTCCGCCGAGACGTTCCGCCCGTTGCCCTGCTCCAGGCGCGTGTAGTACGCCACCGACACGCCGGCCAGCTGCGCCAGCTCCTCGCGCCGCAGCCCCGGCACCCGGCGGCGCCGCCCGAACTGAGGCAGGCCCACGTCCTCCGGCTTCAGCCGGGCCCGCCGGCTGCGCAGGAACTCGCTCAGCTCGGCCCGCCGGTCCAGTGCGTGCCCTGCGGTGGCCGTGGCTTCCTGCGCCGAGTCCCTTCGTTCCATACGTCCAGTATTCCTGGTGGTAGGCACACGAGCCTGACCCCGCCAGTGGTAGGCACGGCGGTCGTACGCAACAGCGTGGTCTGGGTGACGTGCGCGGACTGGGGCAGGCTGGAGCGCGTACCCGGCCGGAAGGCGGCCGGGCACGGACCACCTGCTAGGAGAACCCCGGCATGACCACTGTTGCTGCGTACGCCGCCCCCGCCGCGAAGGCTCCGCTGGAGCGGACGACCATCGAGCGACGCGCGGTCGGCGAGTTCGACGTCCTGATCGACATCAAGTTCGCCGGCATCTGCCACTCCGACATCCACCAGGCCCGCGAGGGCTGGGGCGAGGCGATCTTCCCGATGGTCCCGGGCCACGAGATCGCGGGGGTCGTCTCCGAGGTCGGCCCCGGTGTGACGAAGTTCGCCGTCGGTGACCGCGTCGGCGTCGGCTGCATGGTCGACTCCTGCCGCGAGTGCGAGAACTGCCGACGCGGGCTGGAGCAGTTCTGCGTCAAGGGCATGGTCGGCACCTACAACGCCGTCGGCAGGGACGGCGAGCCCACCTACGGCGGCTACTCCGAGAAGATCGTCGTCGACGAGAACTACGTCGTGCGCATCCCGGACGGCCTGTCCCTGGACGTGGCGGCCCCGCTGCTGTGCGCCGGCATCACCACCTACTCGCCGCTCAGGCACTGGAACGCCGGCCCCGGCAAGAAGGTCGCCGTCGTCGGCCTCGGCGGCCTCGGCCACATGGCCGTCAAGATCGCGCACGCGATGGGCGCCGAGGTCACCGTCCTGTCGCAGTCCCTGCGCAAGAAGGACGACGGCCTGAAGCTGGGCGCCGACCACTACCACGCCACCAGCGACCCGAAGACCTTCGAGGAGCTGGCCGGCACGTTCGACCTGATCGTCTCCACCGTCTCGGCGCCGATGGACTTCGGCGCGCTGCTGTCGCTGCTGAAGGTGGACGGCGCGCTGGTGAACGTGGGCGCCCCCGAGGAGCCCATCTCCCTCAACCTGTTCTCGGTGATCGGCGGCCGCAAGACCCTCGCCGGCTCGATGATCGGCGGCATCGCCGAGACCCAGGAGATGCTCGACTTCTGCGCCGAGCACAACCTGGGCGCCGAGATCGAGCTGATCAGCGCCGGCCAGATCAACGAGGCCTACGAGCGGGTGCTGGCGAGCGACGTCCGCTACCGCTTCGTGATCGACACGGCGACGATCTGAGACAGGGCTGAAGAGGCGCCGGGCCGGAGTGCGGCGCGGTGACGGTGAGGTGGCGGGCTGGGGTGCGGCGCGGTGCCGGGCCGGTGGGGCGGCGGGCCGCAGTTCGGCGCTGCGCCGGTGGGGCGGCGGGCTGGGGTGTGGCGCGGTGACGGTGAGGTGGCGGGCCGGGGTGCGGCGCGGCGCCGGGCCGGTGGGGCGGCGGGCCGGGGTGCGGCGCCCGGCCGGTGGGGGCCGCCGCCCCTCGCCGGAATTGCCCTGCGCCGCCGCCCGCCACCGCGGACCGGGCCGTCACGGCGCCGGGGCCGGGCTCGGATCAGCCCGGGAGGGTGGCCGGGCTGCCGCCGCCCGCTTCATAACCGGCCACCGCCAGGGCGCGGTAGAGGGCGAACTCGGCGGCCGGGTCGGCGGACAGCGCCCAGGGCAGCGCGCCGACGTGCCCGTCGACGTGTATCAGCTGGTGCATGGCCTCGTGCCAGCGCTCGGCGCGGACCAGGAAGAAGATCAGCAGGTGGCGGACGTGCGCGAGCATCGGGTCGTCGGCGCGGGCCGCGTGCACCGCGTGCAGGGCGCCGTGCATCGCCTTGGTGACGACCTCGCTCTGGTAGAAGCTCGCCACCAGGTTCACCTCGGGGAGGTGCTCGAAGACCGCGAACAGCGGCAGCGCGGCCAGCAGCGAGCCCTCCGGGGCGCGGGCCGCGGCGGCCTCGGCGAAGGCGTACGCCTGCTCGCGTGAGCCGTGCCACTTCTCGCAGCAGTAGTGCAGGGCGGCCAGATGCGCGCCCATGTGCTGCGGGGCGCGGTCGAGGATCTTCAGCCACAGCTGGTCGAACTCGGCCTGGGAATAGGCCAGTCCTCGGGCGATGGACAGCTCGACGATGTACGGCACCGGGTCGCCGGGGGCCAGCAGCGCGGCCTGCGCGCTGACGTCCCGGGCCTCCTCCATGATGATCCGGAACTCGTCCGTGCCCGGCGTCGACGTCCGCCAGGCCTGCTGCACCAGGAACTCCGCGTAGACGGCGGCGCAGCCCGCGTCCTTGGGCTGCTCGGCCCGCCACACCCGCAGCCACTGGCCGCCCGGCGTCTCGTGCACCCCGCCGGGCCGCTGCTGCAGCTCCAGCGCGGCGGCGCCCGCGAAGGCCTGCACCCGCTGCCAGCGCAGCTCGCCCGCCGTCTCGGTGCCGGCCAGCAGCTGGGAGGCCGCGCGATAGTCCTGCGTGCGCTGCACCAACTCCAGGACGTCCAGCAGGTCCTGGTCCGGGCCGGGAACGCGCACGTCCAGCTCCTCCTGGCGCACGAAGCCGTAGGCCGCCGGGTCGGCGGCGTCCGGGTGTCCCGGGGGAACCTGCTGGATCACCCCGCGCCTGCGCCGCACGACCGAGAGCAGCACGAAGCTCAGCATGAGCAGCGCCATCAGCAGCCAGAGAATCGCCATGCCCCAAGCGAACCAGACGCCGCCGACAATTGGCCAACCCCGCCGCGGGCCTGTGGAAAACTCCCGTCCGGACCATGACAGACGGACCGGTCCGGGCGTCAGGCTCACCGGCCCGGGCGACAGACTCACCGGCCCGGGCCGCGTTCCCGCCGAGCGGCGGGCGTCAGCATCCGGCCAGGCGCACTACGCTCGGTGCACATGAGCGACAGGCACATCAGTCAGCACTTCGAGACCCTCGCGATCCACGCGGGCAACACCGCGGATCCCCTCACCGGCGCGGTCGTCCCGCCGATCTACCAGGTCTCGACCTACAAGCAGGACGGCGTCGGCGGGCTGCGCGGCGGCTACGAGTACAGCCGCAGCGCCAACCCCACCCGCACCGCCCTCGAGGAGAACCTCGCCGCGCTGGAGGGCGGCCGCCGCGGCCTCGCGTTCGCGTCCGGACTGGCGGCCGAGGACTGCCTGCTGCGCACGCTGCTCAGCCCCGGCGACCACGTCGTCATCCCCAACGACGCCTACGGCGGCACCTTCCGCCTCTTCGCCAAGGTCGTCTCCCGCTGGGGCGTGGAGTGGTCGGTAGCCGACAGCAGCGACCCGGCCGCCGTACGGGCCGCGATCACCCCGAAGACCAAGGCCGTGTGGGTGGAGACCCCCTCCAACCCGCTGCTCGGCATCACCGACATCGCCGCCGTCGCGTCCGTCGCGCACGACGCGGGCGCCAGGCTCGTCGTCGACAACACCTTCGCCACGCCCTACCTCCAGCAACCGCTGTCGCTCGGCGCGGACGTCGTCGTGCACTCCCTGACCAAGTACATGGGCGGTCACTCGGACGTGGTCGGCGGCGCGCTGATCGTCTCCGACCAGGGCCTCGGCGAGGAACTGGCCTACCACCAGAACGCGATGGGCGCCGTCGCCGGCCCCTTCGACTCCTGGCTGGTGCTGCGCGGCACCAAGACCCTCGCGGTGCGCATGGACCGGCACAGCGAGAACGCCGCGAGGATCGCCGAGATGCTCACCCGGCACCCGCGCGTGACCAGCGTCCTCTACCCGGGCCTGCCCGAGCACCCCGGCCACGAGGTCGCCGCGAAGCAGATGAAGGCGTTCGGCGGCATGGTCTCCTTCCGCGTCGAGGGCGGCGAGCAGGCCGCGGTCGAGGTGTGCAACCGCGCCCAGGTGTTCACCCTCGGCGAGTCGCTCGGCGGCGTCGAGTCCCTGATCGAGCACCCCGGCCGGATGACCCACGCCTCCGCGGCCGGCTCCGCCCTGGAGGTCCCCGGCGACCTGGTGCGCCTGTCCGTGGGCATCGAGAACGTCGACGACCTGCTCGCCGACCTCCAGCAGGCCCTGGCCTGACCACCCCGCGGGTCCGTACCTCCCGTCGACCTCGTCGGCCGCACCGGCACCCCTGTGCTCACCAGCCGGTGATCGGCGGAGTCGTCTGGGAGGGCGGTGTCGTCCACGGGTGCACGCGGGCGGCCCACACGCTGAACGCGACGGCCGCGGCGCAGGCCAGCAGCCACAGCACCCGGCGGACGAGCTGCCTGCGCCGCAGCAGGCGCTCGCCGCGGCGCACGGCCTCCGCGTACAGGTCCGGCGGCACCGGTACCGGGGCCTTCTCCATGATCTGCCGCGCGGCGGCCTCCCGTTGCGGCCGGTTCACCGCGGCCTCCCCGTGCGCTCGGCGTGCCGCCCCCTCATGACGGCGCCACCTCCCGGCCCGCCGTGCGGGGCCTGGGCGGGCTCGGCGGATGCAGGAGGCCGGCCGTCGCGCGGTCGCAGATGGTGTGCACGCGCTCCGCGGGAAGGCCCAGCAGGGCCGCCGCCTGTTGCTCGGCGACGCCTTCGTACAGGCGCAGTACCAGGATCAGCCGTTCCTGCGGGGTGAGCGCGGCCAGCGGGCTGCGCGGGTCCGGGCGGGCGCGGCCGAACGCGCCGTACTGGTACCAGGTCGTGCGCGCGAAGCGGCTGGCGAGGTACTGGCGGGCGCAGTCGTACGGATCCTCGCCGTGCAGCCGTTCCCAGCGGGCGTAGGTGTGGGCGAGCGCGAGCGTCAGCAGGCGCCGGGCACGCGGGTTGGCGTCCGGGGCCTCCGCGGTCATCAGCGTGGCGGCATGCAGCAGACGTCCGGCCGCGCCCGCGACGAACGCCTCGAACTCCCGGGCCCGGCGGGCAGCTCGGGACACCTGCCGATCACGCACGGCGCCTCCCCCACGAGGGGGCCCCGTCCGGTACGGGAAGGGTGAACCGCGTACGACACAGGACCCGGTCTCATATGAGGCCAGCGGCGGCCCCGGGTCAAGACTTGGGACCCGTACTGTCCCGACGAGCGGCGTCCCGGCCCCCTGGGCGGCCGCGGGGGCTCAGGACGCCGGGGGCTGGTCCGCCGGCGCGGTGCCCTGCACCGACATCCGCGCGGACAGCGCGCGGTTGAAGCGGGTCAGGAGCACGCAGAAGTGCTCGCGCTCCTCCGGCGTCCAGTCCTGCGTCAGCTCGGCCATCAGCTGGCGCCGCGAGGAGCGCACCTCCTCCAGGCGGGCCGCGCCGCGCGGGGAGAGCTGAAGGACCACCGCGCGCCCGTCCTCGGGGTGCGAGGTCCGCTTGACGAGCCCGGTGTCGACCAGCGGCGCCACCTGCCGGGTGACCGTGGAGGAGTCGATGCCCATGCTCGCCGCCAGCGCCTTGACGCCCATCGGGCCTTCCCGGTCGAGGCGGTTGAGCAGCAGATACGCCGCGCGGTCCATGGAGTTGCGCACCTGCCCGACCCCGCCGAGCCGCGTCTGTTCGGCACGGCGGGCGAACACCGCCACCTCGTGCTGGAGGGTGTCGAGGAGACCGGGGTCACCGACGGTCGTCATGTCCATCGACATTTCAGGTGTTGTGGGCATGGCCGGAGGCTCGCTTCATGGAGGGCTGCTGGTTGGGGGACAGGGTACGCGGCTCGGCGGCGGGCCGTACCGGCGCTGCACAAAGCCGGTCTCGGAGCTTGGTCACACCAGCCGTCCGGGACCGTGGACTGCGATGCTGGAGTCATGAGCTACCGCACGGCTGACTCCTTGCGTTCCGTCACCCTCGACGACGTGCGCGGCGCGCAGAAAATGCTCTCGGGCGTGGCCCGCACCACCGCCATGGAGGGCAGCCGGCACCTGTCCCAGCTGGTCGGCGCGCCGGTGCAGCTCAAGTGCGAGAACCTCCAGCGGACCGGCTCGTTCAAGCTGCGCGGCGCCTATGTGCGCATCGCCGGGCTGCTGCCGGAGCAGCGGGCGGCCGGAGTGGTGGCGGCGAGCGCCGGGAACCACGCGCAGGGCGTGGCGCTGGCCTCCTCGCTGCTCGGCGTGCACTCCACGGTGTTCATGCCGAAGGGCGCCCCGCTGCCCAAGATCAGCGCCACGCGCGACTACGGCGCCGAGGTGCGCCTGCACGGTCAGGTGGTCGACGAGACGCTGGCCGCCGCTGAGGAGTACGCGGCCGAGACCGGCGCGGTGTTCATCCACCCCTTCGACCACCCGGACATCATCGCCGGTCAGGGCACGGTCGGCCTGGAGATCCTGGAGCAGTGCCCGGAGGTGCGCACGATCGTCGTCGGGATCGGCGGCGGCGGGCTCGCGGCCGGGATCGCGGTGGCGGTGAAGGCGATCCGGCCGGACGTGACCATCGTGGGCGTCCAGGCGGAGGGCGCTGCGGCCTATCCGCCCTCGCTGGCCGCCGGGCACCCGGTGTCGGTGCGGAACCCGGCGACGATGGCCGACGGCATCAAGGTGGGGCGGCCCGGCGTGGTGCCGTTCGGGCTCGTCCGGGACCTGGTCGACGAGGTGCGCACGGTCAGCGAGGACCAGCTGTCGGCGGCGCTGCTGCTGTGCCTGGAGCGGGCCAAGCTGGTCGTGGAGCCGGCCGGGGCGAGCCCGGTCGCGGCACTGCTGGCCGCGCCGGGCGCCTTCGAGGGCCCGGTCGTCGCGGTGCTCTCCGGCGGGAACGTCGACCCGGTGCTGATGCAGCGGGTGCTGCGGCACGGCATGGCCGCGCAGGGCCGCTACCTGGCCGTCCGGCTGCGGCTGACGGACCGCCCGGGCGCGCTCGCCACGCTCCTCGGGGTGCTGTCGGCGGTGGACGCCAACGTCCTCGACGTGAGCCACGTACGAACCGATCCGCGGCTCGGGCTCACGGAGGCGGAGGTGGAGCTGCACCTGGAGACGAAGGGCCCGGTGCACTGCGCCGAGGTCGGCCAGGCCCTGCGGGACGCCGGTTACACGGTCATGGCCTGAAGGTCATGGACTGAAAGCCCCCGGCCCGGTGGAACGGCCCTGACGGCCCCGGACACGGCGAAGCCCCCGGTGTCCGGAACAAGCCGGCGGACACCGGGGGCCCGAGGTCACAACGGGGTAGGGGGTCAGCCCGAGTACGGCTCGGCCTTCAGGATCTTCACCGAGGCCTTCTTGCCGTTCGGCAGCTCGTACTCCGCGTCCTCGCCGACCTTGTGGCCGATGACGCCGGCGCCCAGCGGGGACTGCGGCGAGTACGTCTCGATGTCGGCGCTCGCGTACTCGCGGGAGGCGAGCAGGAACGTCAGCGTGTCGTCCTCGTCACCGTCGAAGGCGATCGTGACGACCATGCCCGGCGCGACGGCGCCGTCGGCGGAGGCCGGAGCCTCGCCCACCTTGGCGTTCTCGAGAAGCTGGGTCAGCTGGCGCACGCGCAGCTCCTGCTTGCCCTGCTCCTCCTTGGCCGCGTGGTACCCGCCGTTCTCGCGCAGGTCGCCCTCCTCGCGCGCGGCGGCGATCTTGGCGGCGATCTCCGTGCGCGCAGGACCAGTAAGGTACTCAAGCTCGTCCTTGAGCTTGTTGTACGCCTCCTGGGTCAGCCAGGTGACGTTCTCGCTGGTCTGGGTCACAGGGTGCTCCTCGTCGGTACTGGGAATACAAAGCATCGCCCTACCCAGAAGAATGTTCCCTCTCGGGTGGGCGAAACCACGAGCCTAACAATTCAAGGCCGGAAGGGGGAGGACATAAGCCATCAGAATCACATCAACGCAGGTCAGCGTCTACGTATTCCGGGTAAAGCCGGGGAGTGTCCGGTCCCGGGTCAGCCGGTGTGGCAGCCGAGCAGCTCGGCCGTGGTGCCCTTCGCCGTCGTACGCAGCGTGACGACCTTGTCGATCCGCGTGGCGGACCCGGTGAAGCGGAAGTCGGCCCGGCCCACCTCGGAACCGTCCGCCGCCTGGGAGCGCAGGGTGCAGTAGCCCGAGGTGCCGGAATCCTTGCGGACCTCCAGATGCACCTCGACCGCGTCGTTCGTGGCGTCGAAGGCGATCACCTGGGCGCTGATCCGGCTCTCCACGACGTAGTGGTAGGCGAAGTAGGCGACCAGTGCGAGCAGGGCGGCGGCGAACACCGCACCGGCGATCTTGAGCTTGTGGTCGGCACGCTCGTCCGAGGAACGGCCGTAGCGGCCCTCGGGCAGCCGCGTGCTCGCCGTACTCATGATCGTCCTCTCCGCAGGGACCGGTCCAGGAATTATTCGCCCCCCGATTCCGTCACTATAGAAGCCGCCGATCGCGCCGGGACCACGGGGCGCCGACATGACCGAGGATTGAGTCTTGACTGACCAGCTGCGACTGATGGCCGTTCACGCGCACCCCGACGACGAGTCGAGCAAGGGCGCGGCCACCATGGCGAAGTACGTGTCCGAGGGGGTGGACGTGCTGGTGGTGACGTGCACCGGCGGAGAGCGCGGGTCCATCCTCAACCCCAAGCTGCAGGGCGACGCGTACATCGAGGAGCACATCCACGAGGTGCGCAAGAAGGAGATGGACGAGGCCCGCGAGATCCTCGGGGTCAAGCAGGAGTGGCTGGGCTTCGTCGACTCCGGCCTGCCCGAGGGCGACCCGCTGCCGCCGCTGCCCGAGGGCTGCTTCGCCCTGGAGGACGTCGACAAGGCGGCCGGCGAGCTGGTGCGCAAGATCCGCGCCTTCCGCCCGCAGGTGATCACCACCTATGACGAGAACGGCGGCTACCCGCACCCCGACCACATCATGACCCACAAGATCTCCATGGTGGCGTTCGAGGGCGCGGCGGACACCGAGAAGTACCCGGAGGCCGAGTACGGCCGCGCGTACCAGCCGCTGAAGCTGTACTACAACCAGGGCTTCAACCGCCCCCGCACCGAGGCCCTGCACAACGCGATGCTGGAGCGCGGCCTGGAGTCGCCGTACGGGGAGTGGCTCAAGCGCTGGAGCGAGTTCGAGCGCACCGAGCGCACGCTGACCACGCACATTCCGTGTGCGGACTTCTTCGAGATCCGCGACAAGGCGCTGATCGCGCACGCCACGCAGATCGACCCCGACGGCGGCTGGTTCCGGGTCCCGATGGAGCTGCAGAAGGAGGTCTGGCCGACGGAGGAGTACGAGCTGGCGAAGTCGCTCGTCGACACTTCCCTCCCCGAGGACGACCTCTTCGCGGGCATCCGGGACAATGCCTGACATGAGCGCAAGCGTGAGCCTGGCAGTGACGCACCTCGTCCCCCTCGCCGACCTCGACCAGAACAAGGTCACCCCCGGTGTCCTCGGCTTCATCGTCTTCGCGGTGATGGCCCTGGCGGTGTGGGGCCTGATGAAGTCGATGAGCAAGCACATGAACAGGGTCGACTTCAAGGAGCCCCCGGAGCCCGGGGCCGAGGAGGACGAGAAGTCCGGCACGGCCGACTCCGCGGCCCGGCGCGGCTGACCGGAACTCAGCGCGCCGCCGGTACCGCCACTCCCATCACCTCCCGGCCGTGGCGGTCCGGCGTCATGCCGAGGCGCCAGGCCTGCCAGCCGTCCTCCAGGCTGACCCCGCGCTCCAGCAGCAGGGCGTACGCCGGGACGTACTCGGCCAGCTTCTCGTCCCGCAGGGGATGGCCGGCGCGGGCCAGCCGCGCCAGCTCCTCCTGGGCGACCGCCGTGCCCACCTCCGCTCCGCCGGGCGCCGCGTACGGCAGCAGGGTGCAGCGCAGGAAGCGGGCCCAGTCCTCGCCGCGCCGGTCGCCGTAGGAGGCGAACAGCTCCAGTGCCTCGTCGGCGAGGGCAAGCGCCGCCTGCGTACGGGCGTTGCCGGCGTCGACCACCGCCAGCTCCAGGCAGGTCCAGGCCTCGCCGTGGGCGACGCCGATGCGCTGGAAGTCGGCGCGGGCGTCCATCAGAAGCTGCCGGGCGAAGCCGGAGTTGCGCAGGCCGCCGGTCTGCGCGGCCCGCTGGTCGCGGGTGACCCGGGCCGAGTGGTGCCGGGCGCAGGCCAGGCCGTAGCCGTCCCGCATCCGGGAGAACATCGTGCGGGACCGCTCCAGGTCGCGCACCGCCAGATCCAGATCGCCGGCCTCCTCCAGCGCCTGGCCCAGGTAGTACAGCGTCCAGGCCTCGCCGCGCGCGTCCTCGTTCTCCCGGTGCCGGGCGGCGGCCTGCCGCAGGCTCTCCACGGCCGGTGAGGCGTCGCCGGCCACCAGGCGGGCGCGGGCCAGCTGGGTCAGCGCCCAGGCCTCGCCGCGCGCGTCGTGCGTCCTGCCGTACCGGTCCAGCGCGGCGCGCAGCTCGGTCTCCGCGCGCGGTACGTCGCCCAGCCGCAGCGCCAGCTGGCCGAGCTGGAAGTGCGCCCAGGCCTCGCCGTGCACCGAGCCGCCCTCGCGGTGCAGCACCAGGGAGCGGGTGAGCAGGTCCAGTGCCTCCGCCAGCCGGGCCCGGTCGCGCTGGACGGCGGCCAGGGCGTGCATCGTCCAGGCCCGGTCCGTGGCCAGCTCCGGCGCCGCCTGCAGATCGAGGGCTTCCTGAAGCCTGGCGGCGGCCTCGGTGAGGTTGCCCTGGTGGTGCAGGGTGATGCCGAGGGAGCACAGGGCGCGGGCGGCCCCCGCCTCGTGGTGGGCCTCCCGGTACAGGTCGACCACCGAGGCCAGCGTGGTGCGCGCCTTGTCCAGCTCGCCCAGCTGCCGGGCCGCGATACCGGTGCGCCACTGCACCGAGCGCACCAGCAGCCCCTGGTCCACGGCCTCGGCCAGCTCGCTGATCTCGCCGAGCCGGTACAGGTCGCCGCGCAGCAGGCAGTAGTCGCACAGCGCGCCCAGCAGGTTCTGCACCGCTCGCTGGTTCACGCCCTCCGCGTGGCGCAGGGTCGCGGTGATGAAGCTGGACTCGTCGTCCAGCCAGCGCAGCGCCTCGTCCAGCGAGGTGAAGCCGTGCGGGCCGAACTGGTGCGACCGCGTCGACATGTTCCCGTCGACCAGGCGCAGCACCGAGTCGGCCAGTTCCGCGTAGTTCACGATCAGCCGTTCCTGCGCCGCCGTGCGCTCGGCCGGGTCCTCCTCGTCCAGCAGCCGGGCCTGGGCGAAGGAGCGCACCAGGTCGTGCAGCCGGTAGCGGCTGCCGCGGACGTGGTCGAGGAGGCCGGCCCGGGCGAGGGCGAGGAGGTGCCGGGTGGCCTCGGCCTCGTCGGTGGCGAGCAGGGCGGCGGCCGCGGCGGCGCCCAGCGAGGCCCGGCCCGCGAGCGCGAGCCGGCGCAGCAGCCGCCGCGAGGCCTCCGGCTGGTCGGTGTAGCGCAGCCACAGGGCGCGCTCCACCGGCTCCACCGGGCCGTACGCGCCCAGGTCCGCGGCCAGCTGCCGGGGCGAGCGCGGGCCCAGCGCGGAGCCCGCGATCCTGAGCGCCAGCGGCAGCCCGCCGGTCAGCTCCCGGATCCGGTCGGCGGACTCGGCGTCGTACGGCCCCGACGCGTCCTCGGCGACGGCGCCGAGCAGTTCCTCGGCGCCCGCCGCGTCCAGTGCCTCGACCGGCAGATGGTGCACCCAGGCCGGCAGGTCGGCGGGCAGCTCCAGGGCAGTGCGCGCGGTGACCAGGACCAGGCTGTCGGAGCGCTCCGGCACCAGCGCCCGCACCTGCTCCGGGTCGAAGGCGTCGTCCAGCACGATCGTCACCGGCAGCCCGGCCAGATGCCGGTGGTACAGCTCGCCGAGCCGCTTGACCTGCTGGTCGGGGGAGGAGCGCTCCCGGAACAGCAGCTGTTCGCGCGGCGCGC
The DNA here is from genome assembly GCF_040703635.1 of Streptomyces sp. NPDC007189. Taxonomy (NCBI): domain Bacteria; kingdom Bacillati; phylum Actinomycetota; class Actinomycetes; order Kitasatosporales; family Streptomycetaceae; genus Streptomyces; species Streptomyces sp. NPDC007189. The sequence goes on along the minus strand of NZ_JBEYEY010000001.1, from coordinate 354,246 downwards.
CGAGCCGGTTGAGCAGATGCAGCAGGGCGTCCCGGGTGGCGAGCGGCGCCTCCTCCCGGCTGCCGCCGCGCAGGTCCACGACCACCGCGCCGCGGAAGTGGTCGCGCAGTTCGTGCGCCGCGCGCACCGCGAGCGTGGTCCGGCCGGAGCCGGGCTCGCCGTGCAGCACCACCACCGTGGGCCGGGTCTCCGTGGCCGCCCGGGCGGCCTGCGCCCACTGCCGGATCCGCGCCAGCTCCGCCCGCCGCCCCGCGAACGGGTCGTCCGCGTCCGGGAGATGACCGAACGACTGCTCCAGCACGGAGCGCCGGCGGGCCGCCGCGCTCTTGTCCGTGCCGCGCAGGGCCGGGCCGCCCTTCTTCTTGGGGCCCGTGGAGGCGGTGAGCACCCGCTGCTGGTCGAGGAACGGGCGGATGCCGCGCACCTCCAGCGCGGTCAGCCACTGCAGCCGCAGCTGCTCGGTTCCGCCGGGCTGGCCGGCCGCGCCCGCGCGGTGATGCGCGGCGGGCAGATGGGCGCCGGCCACCTTCACCACGGAGGCGGCGGCACCGGCCACGCCCGCGACGACGCCGGTGCCGACGGCCGTGCCGGTGCCGGTGCCGAGGGAGAGGTCGGCCACGGTGGCGGCGACCGCCGCGGCGACCGCCGCCCACAACGCCGTTGCGGCGCCCTCGCGGGCGTAGCGCTGCGCGAACGTCAGCCGGCCCGCCTCGGTCTCGTCCAGTGCGCGGATGTAGGCCGCGTACTCCTCGCCGGCCGCCCCGGCCATCGCGTCCAGTGCGGCGCGCGCCCGCGCCAGCAGCAGCCCGCCGTCGATCCGTCCGCCCGAGCGCCGTACCTCCTCCTCGACGGCGCGCGCCAGCAGCCGCTCGGCCTCCGTCCGATGGCCGTCCCGCATGTCCCGTCCCCCTCCCGCGACAACTCCCTTGCCCACGAGTGTCCTTCGGGGGAGGCCGGAGTGGGAGGGGTTGCGGCCGGTGAGGAGTTGGGGAGGTGCGGCGACGTCCTTGTGAGCGGGGCCGGGATTGAGGGCGGGGGCGTGATTGTGGGCGGGGCCGTGGGGGGTGAGCCAGCGCGTGTCCGGGCGTCAACAGGTGTCCGAGGTCCAGCGGTTGTCCCGGTCCAGCGGTTGTCCGGGGTCAGCGGTTGTCCGAGCGGCCGCGTCTGTCGCCCAGCGCCAGTCGCCCCGCCCACCGGCCCCCCGCCAGCCACACGCACGCCCCCGCCAGCGTGCCCTCCGCCACCGCGCACAGCAGTGCCTCGGCCAGCGGGGCGCCCGTGCCGGCCGTCGTTATGTCGAACCAGGCGTCCAGCACCGCCACCGACGCCGTCGCCGAGGCCGTCAGGCGGGCTCTCACGTCACCGCGCAGGCCGAGCAGGGCCGTGGCCGCGCAGCCCGCCGCCATGAGGACGTCGAGGCCGACCCAGGCAAGCTGCCAGTGGTCCACCTCGGTGCTGCCCGGCAAGGTCACGGCCAGGACCACCGTCCACGGCACCAGCAGAACCGCCGCCGCGCCCAGCAGGACCAGCGGCCACCTCTTCCGCATGGCCTCCCCCTCTCGCATCTCGCCGACTGCCCCCACCCTAGGACCGCAGAGGAATCTCTGCAAAGAAAATTCGGCAGACATCGGGGGCTTCTCAGGGTTCTCAGGGTTACCGTGGCGGCATGACCGACGGCCTGACCGAGATGACCAGCCTGGAGCGCACCGCCCTCTACAAATCCCTCGGCAACCCCCTGCGCCGCCGGATCCTCGACTACCTCGGCCGGCACGGCCAGGCGAACTCCACCGTGCTCGCCCGCGAACTCGGCGAGAGTTCGGGCACCACCAGCTACCACCTGCGCAAACTCGCCGAGCAGCGGCTCATCGAGGAGATCCCGGAGAAGTCCGGCGGGCGCGAGCGCTGGTGGCGGGCGCTGCCCTTCCGGCACACCACGCCCGACCCGGCCACGAACCAGGCGGCGGCCCGACTCGCCCGGCTGAAGATCGAGTTCGACACCGCCCTGTACCGCCGCGCGCACGAGGAGTACCGCGGCCCCGGGGGCTGGGCCCAGGTCCAGCGCCACGGCACTTGGCTGACCAGGGCTGAACTCCTCGACTTCATGCGCGAGTACCAAGCGCTGCTGGAGCGCTACGGCCACCCGCGCGAGGAGGCCCCCGAAGGCGCGCGCCCCGTCCTGATGCGCTTCTACGCCGTCCCGGAACCGGACGGCTCCGCCGACTCCGAGCCGGACGGCTCCGCCGTCACCGAGCCCGTGGGCGAGCAGATGGGCGAACCCGCGGGAGGCTGAGGTGTCCGTGGGCCGTCTCCCGAACGGCCCCCGCGCCCCCTGAACGCACTCCGGCCCTCGAAGGAACTCCGAACGCGGTCAGGCCGGCAGGAGGCCGGTCGGGCCGCCCTAGGCCATTCGGGTGACAGGTGGTGGTGGCCGCGGAGGCCCGGGTTCGTCCAGAGGCCGGCGTTCGCCCCCCCGCACGTCCGGGCCCTCACCACCAACCACGGACGCCCTCAGCCCCGGGCTGGTCACTCCCGGCCCGTCACCCCCACCCCCGTTGACCTCACAAGATCCCGCACCCACCCCCCATCCCGCCGCGCTGACACCCCCCGCAGCCCCCTCTTGTAGAGACCTACAAACCCCCGCTCCCCGCCCGGCCGATGTCTCATGTCTTCCACCCCTGGCTGACTCCGCTCCGGTGGCGGTGTACTCGTCACACGGGCTGAATGAAGCAAGGGATGAGTGCCGTGGACTTCCTCCGACCCGCCACCTGGGCGGACGCGCTGGACGCTAAGGCTCGGCGTCCGGACGCGACGCCGGTCGCGGGCGGAACCGACGTGATGACCGAGATCAACATGGATCTCCGTCGTCCCACCGCGCTGCTCGACCTGACCCGGATCGACGAGCTGGCCGAGTGGTCCGAGGCCGGCGGGCGGCTGCGGATCGGCGCGGGTGTGCCGTACTCCCGGATCATCCGGGAACTCGGCACCCGCCTCCCCGGCCTGGCCATGGCGTCCAGGACCGTGGGGTCGCCGCAGATCCGCAACCGGGGCACCCTGGGCGGCAACCTCGGCACCGCGTCACCCGCCGGCGACGCGCTCCCGCCGCTGGTCGCCTCCGGCGCCGACGTCGAGGTCGCCTCGGTCCGCGGCAGCCGCATGATCCCGGCCGGCGCGTTCTTCACCGGCGTCAAGCGCAACGCGCTCGCCGAGGACGAGCTGATCGCCGCCGTGCACGTGCCGCCCGCGGCGGGGCCGCAGCAGTTCGCCAAGGTCGGCAGCCGTAACGCGATGGTCATCGCGGTGTGCTCCTTCGCGCTTTCACTGGACCTCGGACACCGCACGGTGGGCGCCTGCGTCGGATCGGCCGCCCCCACCCCGCGCAGAGCCGCCGAGGCGGAACGGTTCCTGGCCGCCGAGCTCGCGGACTCCGGCCGGTGGGAGGACCCCGCCCCGCTGCCCGAACCGGTGCTGAGGACCTTCGGCGACCTGGTCGCCTCGGCGGCCGCGCCGATCGACGACGTACGGAGCACGGCCGCGTACCGGCGGCACGCGCTGGCCGTGCTGGCCCGCCGGACCCTCGGCTGGGCCTGGAACGAGCACTGCGGTGGGAGGCGGACATGCGCCTGAACGTCACCGTCAACGGCAGGAAGCTGCACGCCGACGACGTCTGGGAGGGCGAGAGCCTCCTGTACGTCCTGCGCGAGCGGCTCGGCCTGCCGGGTTCGAAGAACGCCTGCGAGCAGGGCGAGTGCGGCTCCTGCACGGTCTACCTGGACGGCGTCTCCGTCTGCGCGTGCCTGGTCGCGGCCGGACAGGCCGAGGGCCGCGAGGTACGCACCGTCGAGGGCCTCGCCGACGGCGAGAAGCTCGACGAGGTGCAGCAGGCCTTCGTCGAGGCCGGCGCGGTGCAGTGCGGTTTCTGCACCCCGGGCCTGCTGGTCGCCGCGCACGACCTGATCGAGTGCACCGCGCGGCCCTCGGACGCCGAGATCCGCGAGGCGCTCGCCGGCAACCTCTGCCGCTGCACCGGCTACGAGAAGATCATGGACGCGGTGCGGCTCGCCGCCTCCCGCAAGGCCGAGGCCCGCGCGGAGGTCCCCCGATGACCCGGCAGACCTCCCGGACCTCCCCCGCGCGCGCCCCGCAGGACCTCGGCGAGCTGGTCACCGGCGGCATCGGCACCAGCCCGGCCCGGCCGGACGGAACGCTCAAGGTGCTCGGCGAGTACGCCTACTCCTCGGACCTGTGGGCGCAGGACATGCTCTGGGGCGCGACCCTGCGCAGCCCCCACCCCCACGCCCGGATCCGCGCGGTCGACATCGGCCCCGCGCTCGCGCACCCCGGCGTGTACGCGGTGCTCACCCACGAGGACGTGCCCGGCGAGAACGTCTACGGCCTGAAGATCGCCGACACACCGGTGCTCGCCGAGGACGTCGTGCGCTACGAGGGCGAGCCGGTCGCCCTCGTCGCCGCCGACCACCCGGAGACGGCCCGGCGCGCGCTGGACGAGATCGTGGTCGACTACGAGGTGCTCGAACCGGTCACCGACCCGGAGCGGGCCGCACACGACGACACCCTGCCCAGGCTGCACCCCGGCGGCAACGTGGTGCGCCACCAGCCGGTCGTCAAGGGCGACCCGGACACCGAGGCCGATGTCGTGGTGTCCGGCGTGTACACCGTGGGGATGCAGGACCAGGCGTTCCTCGGCCCCGAGTCCGGTCTGGCCGTCCCGGCCGAGGACGGCGGGGTGGACCTGTTCCTCGCCACCCAGTGGCTGCACGGCGACCGGGCGCAGATGGCGCGGGCGCTCGGGCTTCCGCCGGAGAAGGTGCGCCTGACCATGTCCGGCGTCGGCGGCGCCTTCGGCGGCCGCGAGGACCTGTCCATGCAGATCCACTCCTGCATGCTGGCGCTGCGCACCGGCAGACCGGTGAAGATGGTCTACGGCCGCCAGGAGTCCTTCCACGGCCATGTGCACCGGCACCCGGCCAGGATGTACTACGAGCACGGCGCGACCAAGGACGGCAGGCTCGTCTTCGTCAGGGCGAGGATGTACTTCGACGGCGGTGCGTACGCCTCCAAGACCCCGGTCGTGGTCGGCAACGCCACGTCGCTGGGCACCGGGCCGTACGAGGTGCCGCACGTCCGGATCGAGGCGTGGGGCGTGTACACCAACAACCCGCCGTGCGGCGCGATGCGCGGCCTCGGCGCCGTACAGCCCGCGTTCGCCTACGAGTCCCAGATGGACAAGCTGGCCCGGGCGCTGGACATGGACCCGGTACGGCTGCGCCGGCTCAACGCCGTCGCGCAGGGCTCGGTCCTGCACACCGGGCAGGTCCTCGACTCCCCGGCGCCGGTCGCCGAACTGCTGGAACGGCTCGAGAAGCTTCCGCTGCCCCCGCGCGAGCGGACCGGCCCGGTGGACATCCGGGAGATGCCGGGCGGGGTGTCCAACACCACGCACGGCGAGGGCGTGGTCCGGGGCGTCGGCTACAGCGTCGTCATGAAGAACGTCTCCTACGCTGAGGGCGTCGACGACTACTCCACGGCGCGGGTGCGGCTGCAGGTGATCGGCGGCGAACCGGCCGCGCTGGTGCACACCGCGGCGGCCGAGGTCGGTCAGGGCCTGGTCACCGTGCACCAGCAGATCGCCCGCACCGAACTCGGCGTGGAGCGGGTGACCCTCCACGCGACCGACACCGACGTCGGCGACGCGGGCTCGAGTTCGGCCTCCCGGCAGACGTACGTCACCGGCGGCGCCGTCAAGAACGCGTGCGAGGCCGTCCGCGCGGTGGTCCTCGGCCGGGCCGCCGGGCGCTTCGGCGAGGACCCCGCGGGCCTGTCGCTCGCCGGCGGCAAGGTCGTCTCCCGGACCACCGGCGTCGTGGCCGGCCTCGTCGACGTGCTCGGCGACGACGTGATCGAGGAGACCAGGGAGTACCACCACCTGCCGACCCACCCGATGGACCCGGAGACCGGGCACAGCCCGCGGGTGCACGTCCAGCACGCCTACTCCGCGCACCGGGCGGTGGTGGACGTGGACACCGAACTGGGCCTGGTCAAGGTCGTGCGCCTGGACTGCGCGCAGGACGTCGGCAGGGCGATCAACCCGGACGCCGTCGCCGGGCAGATCCACGGCGGTTCCGCACAGGGGCTCGGCCTTGCCCTCATGGAGGAGATCAAGGTCGAGGACGGCCGCATCCGCAACCCGTCGTTCACCGACTATCTGATCCCGACCATTCTCGACATGCCGCCGATGGCGGTGGACGTGATCGAGAGAGCCGACCCGAACGCGCCGTACGGCGTGCGCGGTGCCGGCGAACCGCCCACCATCTCCGCCACTCCGGCGATCGTGAACGCCATCCGCGACGCGACGGGGCTGGAGCTGACCCACGTTCCGGTCGCACCGGAGCACATCTGCGGCCTCGAGCCGTGAACACCCCCCGCGGACGCCGCCGGCCGGGCCGGTCTCGAGGCGGCATCCGCGGGATGACCCAGTCACCCCGGGCGCGAGGCCCCCTACGGGAAGAGCCTCCGGGACATCCCCACCCTCTCCGAAAGAAGTGATCGTGACAGCGCAGACCCAAGAAGAGAGCATCCAGGACCTCGAGCGTGTCTGGATGGACGAGGCGATCCGGCTGGCCACGACCAGCGTGGCGAACGGCGGCGGTCCGTTCGGCGCCCTGGTCGTCAAGGACGGCGAGATCGTCGCCCTCGGGAACAACCAGGTCACCGCGACCCTGGACCCGACGGCGCACGCCGAGGTGAGCGCCATGCGCGCCGCCTGCAGGAAGCTGGACGCCTTCTCGCTGGAGGGCTGCGTCCTGATCACCTCGTGCGAGCCGTGTCCGATGTGTCTCTCCTCCGCGCTGTGGGCGCGGGTCGACCGGATCGTCTACTGCGCCGACCGGCACGACGCCGCGGTCGCCGGCTTCGACGACCGCAAGTTCTACGACCTGTTCGAGAAGAAGCCCCAGTCGATGTGGCCGACCCGGGTCGAGCAGCTCGACCTGCCGCACCGGACGGCGCCGTTCGACGCGTGGCTGGCCAAGGCCGACCGCATCGACTACTGAGTCCGGCCCACCCGCGTGCCGTCATTCGGCCCGGGTACCGCAGGCCTCCCCGAGCGGGTGGCCGGCGGTACCCGGGCCGGATGCGCGCCGGGCGGGCTCAGCGCAGGTGCGCGGTGCCGTTCAGCGAGCGCACGGACGCGTTCCCGGCGCCGTCGTACGCCACCTCGGACAGCGACGCCGCCGCCAGCTCCATCCGGAACAGCGACGCGTGCGGCGCGCCCAGCGCCAGCCGGACCAGCGTCCGCAGCGGGACGACGTGCGACACGACCACGACGGTCCGCCCGGCGTACCGGGCCAGCAGCTCGTCCCGGACCCGTACGACCCGGCGCGTCACCGACGCGAACGTCTCGCCCGTGCCGCCCGGCACCGCCGCAGGCGACGTGAGCCACGCGGCGAACCCGGCCGGGTGGCGCTCGCGCACCTCGGCGAACGTCCGCCCCTCCCAGGCGCCGAAGTCCGCCTCCCGCAGCCCCTCGTCGACCCGGACCTCCAGACCGAGCCTGCCCGCCGCCGCCTCGGCCGTCTGCCGGCACCGGCGCAGCGGCGAGGACACCACCGCCCCCACCGTGCCGCGCGCCGCGAGCGTCCCCGCGACGGCCTCGGCCTGCCGCCGCCCGGCAGCCGACAGGGCCGGGTCGTCGCCGCCGCTGCCCGAGAGCCGTTTCTGCGGTGTCAGCGCGGTCTCGCCGTGCCGCACCAGCAGCAGCGTCGTGGGCGCTTTTGGGCGGAGGTACGGCGCCGTGGTGCTCTCCTCGCGCATGTCGCTCACCTCTTTCGGACATGACCGTCGCCGGGGACGTCGTGGCGTGACGTCCCCGGCGACGAGTGCGGCGGTCAGGCGGTCTTGGTGACGAGGTGGTTGCCGAGCACGAGGTGGTCGATCTCCGTGCCGAGGAAGCAGTTCAGCGCGTCGGACGGGCTGCACACGATCGGCTCGCCCGCCACGTTGAACGAGGTGTTGATCAGGCACGGAACATCGGTCAGCGCGGTGAACCGGCGCAGCAGCGCCGCCAGTCGCGGGGTGTCCTCGGCCGTGATCGTCTGCACCCTGGACGTGCCGTCCACATGGGCCGCGCCCGGGATCACGTCCCGGAACTCCGGCCGTACCGGGAACACGAACGTCATGTACGGCGACCGGGACTTGCGGCCCATGTCGAAGACCCTCGGCGCGTCGGACTCGAGCACCAGCGGGGCGAACGGGCGGAAGGGCTCCCGGTGTTTGACCTTGGTGTTGATGATGTCCTTGATGTCGGGGAAGCTGGGGTTCGCGAGGATGCTGCGGTGCCCCAGGGCCCGGGGGCCGTGCTCCAGCCGGCCCTCGTACCAGCCGACGACGACCTTCTCGGTGAGCAGTTTCGCCACCTGGTCCACGATCTCGTCGTCGCTCAGCCTGCGCCACCGCACCCGGCCCTCGACCTCCCGCAGGGCCCGCTCGATCGCCGTGTCGTCGTACTCCGGCCCGAGATACGGCGTCACCCGCGGTGCGGGCCTCTCCTCGCGGGCGGTGTCCGGGTGGTGGAGCCAGGCGTGGACCGCGGCGCCGATGGTGATGCCCGTGTCGCCGGCGCCGAAGCTCACGTCCATGTCCTCGAACCGGGACCCCTCGAACAGCGGCGTGTTGTTGAGGCAGTTCAGCGCCACGCCGCCCTCGAACAGCAGATGGTTCAGCTCTGTCCTGGCCTCCAGTGCGCGGACCTGGTGGCGGGTGACGGCGTTCAGCGTCTCCTGGGCCGCGGCGGCCACCCGGGCCTGGTAGGCGAGGGTGTCCTGCCGGGGACCGAAGTACTCCTCGAACAGCGGCTCCAGGCCGCGCGGATCGTCGGTCGCGAGGGGCCGGCGGAAGGCGTACCGCCCGTCCTCGCGCAGCTCCACGAGATGCTCCAGGAACGGGTTCGGCACCGGGGGCTCGGCGTATCCGGCCAGGCCCATCACCTTGTACTCGTCGTTGTTGGGCACGAAGCCCAGGAACCGTGTGATCGCGGCGAACAGCAGCCCGATCGAGTACTCGGCGCCGACCGTCGACTCGTCGAAGACGCGGATCCGGCCGTCGCGGATCTCGCCCGTCAGCGCCGAGGCCAGTTCGGCGCGGCCGTCGCTGACGAGGAACGCGCTGTCCTTCATGCCCGCCAGGTAGTACCCGGTCATGGCGTGGGCGAGGTGGTGCGGCACGAACACCACCTTGTCCGGATCGGGGGTGAAGCCGGTGCGCGCGGCGAAGTCGGCGAGGATCGCCTCCGGGCTGACGACCTCGGAGAACAGCCTGCGCATGCCGGTCACGAGATGCTGCCGCGCCGAGGGCTCCATCGGCGCGGCCATGATGGCGGCCAGCGTCCGGTCCATGACCTCGGGGGACCAGTTCCAGGGGACGGCCACGAGGCCGACGTCCGAGAACCGCAGTCCGGCCTGTTCGAGGCACCACGTCACCGAGCGGAGGGGGAAGTCGGTGGTCTTCTTCTCCCGGTTGAGCCGCTCCTCCTCCACGGCGGCGACCAGTTCGCCGTCCACCAGCAGTGCGGCGCCCGCGTCGTGGCCGAGCAGATAGTGCTTCTCCGGGCCGACCGCGCCGAAATGTTCGGCGAAGAACTCCGAGACACGGGTGAAGCCGTTGCACCCGAGGACAATCATGGCAGTTTCCTTACCGCAGGCGTCGGTGGCCGGGCGTCCGCCCGGAAGCGGTCGGCGGCGAGAGAGGCCGGGTCGGTCCAGGGCTGCTTGCCGAGGAAGAGGTCGCGGACGATCTCTCCGGCCGCGGGCGCCTGGCACAGTCCCTGGCCGGAGAATCCCGCCGCGTACAGGAAGGGCCGGGAGGGATCCCGGCCGATGAGGGCGGCCCCGCCCGGGGTGGCGTCCAGGAAGCCGCCCCAGCCGCGGTGCAGCCGGGTGCCGGCGAGCGCCGGGTAGGTGGTGCCGAGCTGCCGCGCGAGGCGGTGCAGCCAGGCCTCCCGGGACTCGTGCGGCCCGGGCCGGCCCATCCCGACGAGGACGCGGTCCTTCCAGGCACGGATCCGCAGGCTGGAGGGGTGCAGGGTCATGGGCAGGGTGGTGAGGGGCTCGGCCGGCGGGTCCGTGAGCAGCAGCTCGATGGGCTCCGGGGCCACCGGGAGGTGGACCCCGGCCATCGCGGCCACCGTCCCCGACCAGGGGCCGGCCGCGCAGACGACGGTGTCGGCGAGGATGCTGCCCGCGGGGGTGTGGACCCGGCCGTCGGGGTCGATACCGGTGACGGGGGTGTCCGTGCACAGCACGGCGCCGGCCTCCTCGGCGGCCGCGGCGTAACCGCGCACGATCGCGACCGGGTCGCAGGAGTAGGCCTCCGGCGACCACGCGGCCGCCACGATGCCGCGCTCGTCGAGCAGCGGGTTGAGCCGCGCCGCCTCGGCCGCGCTCACCAGCTCGACGTCCACCCCCGCGGCCCGCTGCGCGGCGTGGTCCCGCCGGAACTCCGCCACCTGCCGCTCCTCGGTGAACAGCACCATGAAGCCGACCCGGCGCAGTCCGAGGGGGGTCCCGGTCCGCTCGGCGAAGCCGTGGTAGGCCGCCAGGCTGCGCACGGCGAGGCGTCCGGTGCGGGCGTCACCGGGGAAGTAGGTGCGCACCACGTGCGCGGTGGCCCCGGACGACCCCGAGCCGAGCGTGCCGCGTTCCAGCAGGACGGTGCCGACACCCGCCTCGGCGAGATGGCACGCCACCGAGGCGCCGACGACCCCTCCGCCGATGACCAGGGCGTCGGTGCGCCCGGGCAGGGCGCTCATGACCGGCGGCCCGCTGCGGCGGCACCCTGCCGGCGCAGGTGGTCTCCGGTGTCCCACGGGTACAGCTGCAGGTTCCAGCCGCCCAGGCAGTTGATGTAGAGGGCCATCTGGCCGGCCACGGCGAGGAAGCCGTCACGGTCGAGGCGGTCCAGGCAGTCCAGGAAGCGCCGGGTGAACTCCCACAGCTTCTCCAGACCGCAGTAGCCCAGGAACTCGGCCGGGACACCGACCAGCAGGCGTGCCATCTGGCGCAGGGACTCCAGGGGCATGCCTCCTGCGGCCGCCCGGACCAGGCCGCCGTAGGAGGCGTAGCCGAGCGGGCGGGTCTCGCCGTTGACGAACAGCAGCGTGGGCAGCACCGTCCCGAAGCTCCCGGCGCCCGACGGGATCCAGCCCCGGTGCAGCTCGTCCAGCTCGGGCGGCGCGGACAGCCAGATCCGCTCGGTCTCGGCGTGCACGTTCCGGACCAGGGCGTCCGCGTCGGGATCGGCGGCGGCCAGCCGGGGGATGCGGTGCCCGCCCGCCGTACCCGCCCTGCGCACCTCCACCAGGATCTGCTTCTTCGTCGAGTAGACCGCGTCCCAGACCGCCTTCCCCGCCTCGGCCAGCGCCGGCAGGTCCTCCACCCGGATCCGGCCCACCGGGGACGCCGGCATCGGCTCGGTCAACGTGCCGTACTTGATGCCCAGATGCTGCAGCGCGGAGCAGAACACCGTCCCGTCGGGCGCCTCGCGCCGGTCGGCGATGCGGTCGGACCCGTGCAGGTGCAGCAGCGCGGGGATCGGCGCGTGGTGGTACAGGTGCTCACCCGCGACCAGCGCGTGCCCTTGCAGACTCCGGTACGGCAGGGATTCCCACAGCGCGTCCGCCAACGCGGGATTACGGCCGTCGAGTTCCGCGGTGACGGTGATTCCGGGATCGGGCCAGGAAATCTCGATGCGCCGACCGGAGGACGAGGCGGTCAAGGATTTCTCCTTCGTTCGATGGCATGCCGGGAAAGGAGTACACAGGCAAGCGAGTTGAACCGGCCAGGGATGAAAGACATGAAGAGATACGCAGGCCGGCACCGGTAATTTGGAGACTCCTCCAAGACAACTCCGCCCGCCTGTCCGGAGGTTCATGGAGGAGTCCACGAAATACGACCGCCGGGCCGCCGTCGTTTTCATATCTTCCACCCCTGGCCCGTTTCGCCCGGCCGGCGGTGTACTCCTCGGGCAAGTCACAAGAAGAACAAGGAATTTCAACGAATTTCCCCGCCTGACAAGGAGTCTTTCGTGGCGATCCAGCGGAAGCACACGATGTTCCACTCGACGATCCTCGACGCCGGTCCGGACACCGTCTGGTCCGTGGTCCGCGACGCCATGCAGGTGGTGCGGATCGTGTCCGGGGACGCGGTGAAGGACGTGGGCTGGGCCGAGGGCGGCGCGCTCGAACGGGTGCCGTCGCGCTACGACTTCACCCTGGTGTTCTGCGACGGCCTCGTCCAGCAGGAGGTCGCCGGACGCAACGAGGTGGAGCGCTGCTCCACGTACCGGGCCGTGGCACCGACGACGGGTGTCGACGGCTATGTCGCCACCATGCGGGTCCGGCCGATCACCGACGACCCCGGGCGCAGCTACTTCGAGTGGTCGCGCGAACTGACGATCGCCTACGACGCCGACCCCGCGATCGTCGAGGGGATCATCGCGATGATGGAGAAGCAGACCGACTCGATGCGGGACCATTTCGCCGCGTCGAAGGGGTAGCCGACAGGGCGGGGATGGCGGGGGGTGAGCGCCCCCACGGACCCGGCCCGGCGCCGAGCCGGTCGGAGCACGCGGTGGGGGCCGGCATGCGCGAGGATGGAGGCATGCCGAATCGACTGGCCCGTGAGACGTCCCCCTATCTCCTCCAGCACGCGGACAACCCGGTGGACTGGTGGCCCTGGTCGGCCGGGGCCTTCGAGGAGGCGCGCAGGACGGACCGGCCCGTCCTGCTGAGCGTCGGCTACTCGAGCTGTCACTGGTGCCACGTCATGGCCCACGAGTCCTTCGAGGACCGGGCCACCGCCGACTACCTCAACGAGCACTTCGTCAGCGTCAAGGTCGACCGCGAGGAACGCCCCGATGTGGACGCCGTCTACATGGAGGCCGTACAGGCCGCCACCGGGCACGGCGGCTGGCCCATGACCGTCTTCCTCACCCCGGACGCCGAGCCCTTCTACTTCGGCACCTACTTCCCGCCCTCGCCCCGCCACGGCATGCCCTCCTTCCGGCAGGTCCTGGAGGGCGTCCGGCAGGCCTGGAGCACCCGTCGCGACGAGGTCGCCGAGGTCGCCGGGAAGATCGTGCGCGACCTCGCCCAGCGGGAGATCGTCCGGCACGGCGACCGCGCGCCCGGCGAGCAGGACCTCGCCCAGGCGCTCCTCGGCCTGACCCGCGAGTACGACCCGCAGCGCGGCGGCTTCGGCGGTGCGCCCAAGTTCCCGCCCTCCATGGTGCTGGAGTTCCTGCTGCGGCACCACGCCCGCACCGGCTCCGAGGGCGCGCTGCAGATGGCCCAGGACACCTGCGAGCGCATGGCCCGCGGCGGCATCTACGACCAGCTCGGCGGCGGCTTCGCCCGCTACTCCGTGGACCGGGACTGGGTCGTGCCGCACTTCGAGAAGATGCTGTACGACAACGCCCTGCTCTGCCGCGTGTACGCCCACCTGTGGCGGGCCACCGGCTCCGGCCTCGCCCGGCGCGTCGCCCTGGAGACCGCCGACTTCCTCGTACGCGAACTGCGCACCCCCGAGGGCGGGTTCGCCTCCGCGCTCGACGCCGACAGCGACGACGGCACGGGCCGGCACGTCGAGGGCGCCTACTACGTGTGGACGCCGGAGCGGCTGCGCGCCGTCCTCGGCGAGGCGGACGGCGACCTCGCCGCCCAGTACTTCGGCGTGACCGACGAGGGCACCTTCGAACACGGCCAGTCCGTCCTCCAACTCCCGCAGACCGAGGGCGTGTTCGACGCCGGGAGAATCGACTCCATTCGCGACCGGCTGCTCGCCGAGCGCGCCCGCCGTCCCGCGCCCCACCGGGACGACAAGGTCGTCGCCGCCTGGAACGGCCTCGCCGTGGCCGCGCTCGCCGAGACCGGCGCCTACTTCGACCGGCCCGACCTCGTCGAGGCCGCCGTCGCCGCCGCCGACCTGCTCGTGCGCGTGCACCTGGACGAGCACGGCAGGCTGGCCCGCACCAGCAAGGACGGCCGGGTCGGCCCCAACGCCGGGGTGCTGGAGGACTACGCGGACGTCGCTGAGGGCTTCCTCGCCCTCGCCTCCGTGACCGGGGAGGGCGTCTGGCTGGACTTCGCCGGGCTGCTCCTCGGCCACGTCCTCGCCCGCTTCGCCGACCCCGCGACCGGCGCCCTCTACGACACGGCCGCCGACGCCGAGCGGCTCATCCGCCGCCCGCAGGACCCCACCGACAATGCCACCCCGTCCGGCTGGACGGCGGCGGCCGGCGCCCTGCTGGGCTATGCCGCGCACACCGGTTCCGAGGCGCACCGGACCGCCGCCGAGCGGGCGCTGGGCGTGGTGAAGACGCTCGGGCCGCGCGTGCCCCGGTTCATCGGCTGGGGCCTCGCCGTCGCCGAGGCCCTCCTGGACGGGCCCAGGGAGGTCGCCGTCGTCGGCCCCGGCCTCGCCGACGAGCGGACGGCGGCCCTGCACCGTACGGCACTGCTCGGCACCGCCCCCGGCGCCGTCGTCGCCGCCGGCACCGCGGAGAGTGACGAGTTCCCACTGCTCGCCGGCCGTCCGCTCGTGTCCGGTGAACCGGCGGCGTACGTCTGCCGCAACTTCACCTGCGACGCGCCGACCACCGACCCGGAGCGGCTGCGCGCGGCGCTGAACGCGCACTGAGCAGCGCGGAGAGCCGGCCGGCGGGACGTCCGAACTGTTCGGAACTGGGCAGGTGTTCGGAAACGTCCCGCTACCGGCGGCACCGTTCCGAAACACGTTATTTATCGGAAGAGCTCCCGCACTTCACAGATCCCCCCTAGTCTCTCCACAGCGGGTTGACGGGTGATCACTCACCGTCGCCCGCACAGGGGGTAATCGGGGATCTGGGGGGATCTTTTGCTCACGTCTGTCTTCATCGCTGCCGTTTCACTGGCTCTGTTCTGGATGGCGGCGTTCACCCTGTGGTGGCAGATGCACGCGTGGCGTACGCCCGAGGTGCTGGCCTCCACCCGGTTCGGCCGACCGGACGGCGGTGAACACCTGTCGTTCTCCCTGCTGCTGCCGGCCCGGCACGAGCAGGCGGTGCTGGACCACACCATCCAGCGGCTGCTGGAATCCACGCACACCGACTTCGAGATCATCGTGATCGTCGGGCACGACGACCCCGAGACCACACAGGTGGCCGAGCGGGCCGCCGCACGGGACGCGCGCGTGCGCGTCGTCGTCGACACCCACGAGAAGAAGAACAAGCCCAAGGCCATGAACACGGCGCTGCCGCACTGCCGCGGCGACGTCGTCGGGGTCTTCGACGCCGAGGACCAGGTCCACCCCGAGCTGCTCGCCCACGTCGACCACGCCTTCCGCACCACGGAGGCGGACGTAGTCCAGGGCGGCGTGCAGCTCATCAACTTCCACTCCAGCTGGTACAGCCTGCGCAACTGCCTGGAGTACTTCTTCTGGTTCCGCTCCCGGCTGCACCTGCACGCGCAGAAGGGCTTCATCCCGCTCGGCGGCAACACCGTCTTCGTGCGGACCGGCGTCCTCAGGAAAGCGGGCGGCTGGGACCCGGACTGCCTCGCCGAGGACTGCGACCTCGGCGTCCGGCTCTCCAGCGCCGGCAAGAAGGTCGTCGTCGCCTACGACTCCGACATGGTCACCCGCGAGGAGACCCCCGGCAGCCTGATGTCCCTGCTCAAGCAGCGCACCCGCTGGAACCAGGGCTTCCTGCAGGTGTACCGGAAGAAGGACTGGAAGCAACTCCCGGGATTCGGTCAGCGGCTGCTGGCCCGGTACACCCTGATGACCCCGTTCATGCAGGCCTTCTCCGGGGTGATCATCCCGCTCAACGCGGCCGTCGCGCTCTTCCTCGACGTGCCCGTAGGGATCGCCTTCCTCACCTTCCTGCCGCTGGTCACCGCCGCCGTCACCGTCGTCTTCGAGGTGGTCGGACTGCACGACTTCGGCCGGCAGTACGGCCTGAGGGTCCGCCCGGTGCACTACGTGAAGCTCGTCGTCGGCGGCCCCTTCTACCAGGTCCTCCTCGCCGGCGCCGCCGTCCGTGCCGTCTGGCGCGAGCAACGCGGCCGTAACGACTGGGAGTTGACCACGCACGTCGGCGCGCACCTCACCGCGGCCGAGCCCATCCGAGAGGACGTCTTCGCGTGACCTCCACTCTTCCCGCGGTGACCGCAGCGAAGGTCCCCGCGCAGCATCCGCCTGCCCCGGAAGGCGGTTCGGCCGGCCGGACCGAGCCGCCGGTACGACTCCGCTTCTCCCGCCCCGACCTGCTGCTCTGCGGCGCCCTGCTCACGCTGATCCTGGCCGTACAGGGCTGGAACATCGCCGCCTACCCGACCCTCAGCGACGACGAGGGCACCTACCTCGCCCAGGCCTGGGCCGTCCAGCAGGGCCGGAGCCTGGCCCACTACACCTACTGGTACGACCACCCGCCGCTCGGCTGGATCCAGATAGCCCTGCTCGGCCGGCTCCCCGCGGCGCTCAGCCCCGGCTCGATGACCGTCGGCAGCATGCGGACGGTCATGCTCGGCATCACCGCCGTCAGCGCGGTCCTCGTCTACGTCCTCGCCCGCCGCCTTGCGCTGCCCCGCTGGGCCGCCGGGCTCGGCATGGCCCTGTTCGGGCTGTCCCCGCTGGCGGTCGTGCTCAGCCGGGAGATCTTCCTCGACAACATCGCCGTGATGTGGCTGCTGCTGGCGTTCTGCCTCGCCGCCTCGCCCAGCCGCCACCTCTGGCACCACTTCGGCGCCGGTGTCGCCGCCGCCACGGGCGTGCTCACCAAGGAGACGATGCTCGTCGTCCTGCCCGCCCTGTTCGTCACCATGTGGCGGCACGGCCACCGCGACACCCGCAAGTTCGCCCTCACCGGAGCCGTCACCGC
This sequence comes from Streptomyces sp. NPDC007189, assembly GCF_040703635.1. Lineage (NCBI taxonomy): Bacteria > Bacillati > Actinomycetota > Actinomycetes > Kitasatosporales > Streptomycetaceae > Streptomyces > Streptomyces sp. NPDC007189. Next base: position 337,320 of record NZ_JBEYEY010000001.1, on the reverse strand, counting down.
CTGCGTCCTGATCGGCCTCTCCTACCCGCTGTTCGCCCTGCTGAAGGGCGAGTTGCTGCCCGGTCCCGGACACGTCTCCCTCTGGGACGGCATCACCTACCAGATGTCCCGGCCCGGCTCGGGATTCCTCCTCCACCCGGGCTCCGGCTCCTACGGCGTCCTGCACGCGTGGCTGTACTACGACCGCGTCCTGCCCCTCGGCGGCCTCGCCGCGGCCCTGCTCCTGCTGCTCATCCGGCGCTGGTCGGTCACCGCCCGCGCCCTCGCCGGACCCGCGCTGACCGTCGTGCTCCTCACCGCCGTCGCCCTGCGCCCGAACGGCTATCTGCCCGCCATGTACGTCATCGGCGCCCTGCCCTTCCTCGCCCTGGTCCTGGCCGGCGCCGCCGCCTCCGTCGCGCACGCGGTCATGACCAGGTGGCGCACGCAGAGCGAGAAGCGGTACCTCACCGCCGGCCGGTACGCGCTCGCCGCCGTGCTCGCCCTCGCCGCCGGCGCCTACGTCGTACCGCACTGGTACGACGGCGACCGCACCGCCGTCACCGCCGACGCCAACAAGCCCTACCGGCAGGCCGCCCACTGGCTCGGCACGAAGGTGGCCGACCCCGAGGGCACCCGCGTGCTCGTCGACGACGCCCTCTGGCTGGACCTCGTGCACGCCGGGTACCGGCCCGGACTCGGCGCCATCTGGTTCTACAAGGCCGACCTCGACCCGGCCGTCACCAAGACCCTGCCGCACGGCTGGCGGGACGTCGACTACGTCGTGGCCTCACCGACCGTCCGCCGCGACGCCAAGGACCTGCCCACCGTCCGGGCGGCGATCCTGCACTCCGCGCCGGTCGTCACCTTCGGCACCGGGCCCGACCGCATCGAGATCCGGCACATCCGGGCCGCGGGAGGCACGCGATGAGCGAGCACACCGCCCCCGTCCCCGGTCTCGACGCCGTACAGCTGCCCGAACCCGGCGCGGTCACCATCGTCGTACCGACCTTCAACGAGTCCGCGAACATACGGCAGTTGCTGCGCCGGATCGGCGCGTCGGTGCCCGCGCGGCTGCCCTGCGAGGTCCTCTTCGTGGACGACTCCACCGACGACACCCCCGAGGTGATCCGCGCGGCCGCCCAGGACTGCGCGTTCCCGGTGGCCGTCCTGCACCGGGAGGAGGCCGTCGGCGGGCTCGGCGGGGCCGTCGTCGAGGGGCTCAAGGCGGCCGGCTCCGAGTGGATCGTCGTCATGGACGGCGACTGCCAGCATCCGCCGTCCCTGGTACCGGAGCTGGTGGCCGCCGGGGAGCGGGCGCACGCCTCCCTGGTCGTCGCCTCCCGGTACCTCGCGGGCGGCAGCCGGGCCGGGCTCGCCGGCGGCTACCGGGTGGCCGTCTCGCGCGGCGCCACCTGGCTGGCCAAGGCCCTCTTCCCGCGCCGGCTGCGCGGCATCAGCGACCCCATGAGCGGCTTCTTCGCGATCCGGCGCAGCGCGGTCACGGCGGACGCGCTGAAGCCGCTCGGCTACAAGATCCTCCTCGAACTGGCCGTACGGAGCAGGCCCCGGCAGGTCGCCGAGGTGCCGTTCGTCTTCGAGGAGCGGTTCGCCGGCGAGTCCAAGTCCACCGCGCGCGAGGGCCTGCGCTTCCTGCGCCACCTGACGGGCCTGCGCACCGCCTCCCCGGCCGCCCGCATGGCCGGCTTCGGGCTGATCGGCGCCAGCGGGTTCGCGCCGAACCTCGTCGGGCTGTGGGCGCTGACCGCCGCAGGAGTCCACTACCTGCCCGCCGAGATCCTCGCCAACCAGCTCGGCGTCGCCTGGAACTTCCTGCTCATCGAGCACCTGCTGTTCCGCGACCGGCGCGCGCACCGCCGCTGGTGGGACCGGCTCGGCCGGTTCGCGCTGCTCGCCAACGCCGACCTGGTGCTGCGCATTCCGCTGATCGCCCTGCTCGTCGGCCGGTTCGGCATGGGCGCCCTGCCTGCCACCGCGCTCGCCCTGGTCCTGACGTTCGTCCTGCGCTTCGCCGGTACCGAGGCGCTGGTCTACCTCCCCCGCCGCCGGGGGAGCCGAGCAAGGAGAGCCGTGTGAGAGACAAGCACCGCAGACGGACCGCGCTGGCCGGGGTGGGCGCCCTGACCGCCGGACTGCTGCTGACCGCGCCCCAGCCCGCCGAGGCGGCCAACCTGATCAAGAACCCCGGCTTCGAGACCGCCGGGACGGACGGGATGCCGTACTGCTGGGAGAAGTCGGGCTGGGGTGACAACGCCTTCACCTTCCAGACCACCTCCGACGCGCACTCCGGGTCCGCGGCCATGAAGGTCACGCTGACCCGCCGCGCCGACGGCGACCGCAAGGCGATGATCACCGAGTCGGCGGACTGCGCGCCGGCGGTGAGCGTCGGCAAGCAGTACGACCTGGGGCTCTGGTACAAGACCACCACGCCCGACGCCAACATCACCCTGTTCCGGCACGACACCACCGCCGGCTGGCAGTACTGGACCGACCTGAAGACCCTGGACATCGCGTCGGCCTGGACGCAGGCCGGCGTCCGCACACCCGAGGTCCCGGCCGGCACCGACCGCATCACCTGGGGCGTCTCCGTCTACGGCACCGGCTCGGCGACCAGCGACGACTACACCATGGACCAGGTCCCCGACCCGCTCCCGCCGGCCCGGTGCACGGGCACGGCCGGCCAGTGCGCGAACGGCAGCTGGTCGGTCCTGCCCACCCAGAACCCGGTCCGCTCCATGCACTCGGTCGTGCTCAGCAACGGCAAGGTGCTGCTGATCGCCGGTTCCGGCAACAGCGAGGAGAACTTCGGCGCGGGCACGTTCACGAGCGCGGTGTACGACCCGGCGAACGGCACCTACAAGGTCGTCCCGACGCCGAAGGACATGTTCTGCGCCGGCCATGTCCAGCTCCAGGACGGCCGGGTGCTGGTCCTGAGCGGCAACAAGGCGTACCCGGTCGCGGGCGGGCACGGCTACGAGGGGTTCAAGGACTCGTACGTCTTCGACCCGAAGACCGAGACGTACACCAGGACCAACGACCTCAACGACGGCCACTGGTACCCGTCGGCGACCGAGCTGGGCAACGGTGACGTCATCACCTTCGGCGGGCTCCGGGAGGACTCCACCGGCTCGGTGACGGCCGAGAGGTTCAGTGACGCGCAGCACCAGTGGCTGCCGCTGTCGCAGGTCAACCAGACCTGGTCGTACTGGGGCCTGTACCCGGCGATGATCCTCATGCAGGACGGCCGCCTCTTCTACACCGGCAGCCACGTCTTCGGCAACAACATCCCCGGCACCGGCTCGGCGGTCTACGACTACGACGCCAACACGACCACCCAGATCCCGGGGCTGCAGAACAAGGACGAGCGCGACCAGTCGGCGTCCGTGCTGCTGCCCCCGGCGCAGGACCAGAAGGTGCTGACCATCGGCGGCGGCAACATCGACTCCAACCCGGACGCCAACCGCCTGACCGACCTGATCGACCTCAAGCAGCCCGACCCGTCGTACGCCGCCGGACCGCCGCTCCCGCAGGGCACGGTCGACCTCGGCAACGGGCCGCGGCCGGAGACCGGCAACCAGGGCAAGATGTACGTCTCCGCGGTCCTGCTGCCCGACGGCAAGGTGCTGGAGACCGGCGGCGCCCTGCACAACCGGGCCGACCCGGTGTACGAGTCCTCGCTCTACGACCCCGGCAGCAACACCTTCGACCCGGTGGCCGCCGACCCCGAGTCCCGCGGCTACCACTCCTCGGCGTTCCTGCTGCCCGACGGCCGCGTGATGGCGACCGGCGACAACCCCGGCAACGGCAGCTGGAACCACAACGTGTCGATCTACACCCCGCCGTACCTCTACCAGGGCACCCGCCCGACGATCACCTCCGTGATCGACCAGGAGTGGAAGTACGGCGACACCCAGCGGATCACCGTCGACCGCCCCATCGCCAGGGCCGAGCTGATCCGCCCGGCGGCGGTCACGCACTCGTCCGACCCGAACCAGCGCTTCGTGGACCTCCCGCTGTCGGTGGACGGCGGCAACGTCGACCTCAACGTCACCAACAACCCGAACATCGCCCCGCCCGGCTGGTACATGCTCTTCGCGGTCGACGCGAACGGCGTGCCCTCGGTCGCCAAGTGGGTCCACCTGACCGGCCCGTCGGCCCTGACCGCCGCCTCCCCGCACGTCCACGCCTTCGCCGACGCGCTGTCCGGCAAGGCCTCCGGGCCGGGCAGGAAGCGCTCGGCGCAGCAGGTCGGCCCCACCCTCTCCGGCTGCGACCGGCACTACGGCTCGGCCAACACGTGCGTGCCGACGGTGTTCCCGCCGGAGGTGAAGAAGACGGCGGCGGCCCGCTGCGCCTGGCTCCGGCAGAACGACTACGGCCGCCTGAAGGTGAACGGCTCCGGCGACCCCCTGGGCCTGGACCGCGACCGGGACGGGACCGCATGCGGGAAGGGGGACGTCAGGCGCCGCTGAGGATCATCGCCCCGAGCGTGAGCTGAGCGGCCCACTGCACGAACACGGCCCAGAGCCTGGCGTACGTCCACCGGGCTCTGGGCCACACCAGTGCCGCGAGACCGGCGAACAGCGCCAGCCAGAACGCGTCGTAGAGGGCGTAGCCGGGGATCGTCGAGCACTGCTCGCCGTACTCCAGGCACCTCGATCCGCGCTCACCGGAGAGCACGACGATCCAGCACAGGACGACGATCGGCAGGAGCGCGAGCAGCCCGGCGACGGCCCAGCCGGTGATGAACCGGTCCTTCTGGCGCTGGGTCGGCGTCACCTGCTGCGGAGTCGTGGTGTTCACGCCCCCATCCCACCGCGCCGTCCGGCCCCGCAGATCGGCTCCCGTACTCAGTCCCCCTGCGCGCGCATACTCAACGCCCGCTCCACGACCGCCTCCAGCTGTTCGTGGTGGGCGCCCTTCCAGTAGACGCGGCCGCAGTCGGTGCACTGGGCGAAGACGTCGTAGGTGCGCTGGGTGCCGTGCTCGAGCTGGTCGGCGACCTCGTCCTTCGTGGCGTCCTTCAGCAGGCCGTTGCAGGCGGTGCAGCGGGTCCAGGGGTGCAGGTCGGGGGCGAAGCGGTCGAGGACGTCGTGCAGTTGGTCGTCGGGGCGGGTGCTGTAGACGAAGGCGCCGGCGAAGAGTTCGCGGCGGCGCAGCAGGCCCCGGTCGCGGCTGAGCATCACGCGCTTCTGGGCCGCCGAGCGGGCGGCGAGCGCCGCGTCGCCGATGTCGGTCGACTCGTACGCGGTGTCCACGCCGAGCAGGCGCAGCCGGCGGGCGAGCGTGCCGAGGTGGACGTCGAGGAGGAAGCGCAGCGGGGCGCCGGGGACCCGCTGCGGGCGCTGGACGGGCCGCACGCTCACCGTCTCGCCGGCCCGCGGGATGTGCGACACCGGCACCTCGCGGCCGTCCACGACCAGCGCGCCGACCTCGGTCAGCGGGACGCCGAGGGACTCGATGACATGGCCGAGCGTGGAGACGCCGTCCGTGACCAGGGGCGTGGCGCCGGTGCGGCGGGCGGCCGGCACGAACAGGTGCAGCGCGGGCGCGACTTCGACGCGGATCTCGGGGCCGTTCATCCCGTCAGCATCGCACGCCGGACCGCCCCGGCCTCAGCGGTTTTCCCTGGGCAGGCCGCGCTCCAGGACGTCCAGGGCCCGGTTCACATGGTCGCGGAGGTCGCCCTGGAAGTCGTTCTCCGCCCAGTACATGGAGACCTCCATCAGGCCGCCGATGAGGGACATGGCGTAGACCCGCACCTCCAGGCTCTGCGGGTCCAGGCCGGTGCGCTCGCCGAGGACCTCGCGCAGCAGGGTCCCGGTCTGCGACATGCTCTCGAACATCCGGGAGCGGACGGCGGGGACCTGGACCCCGAGGTGCGTCCGCATCCGGACCACCTCGGGCTCCTCCGCGAGGCTCGCGTCGAGGGCGACGTGCATCACGTGCCGCAGCGAGTCGATCAACGGCTCGTCGGCGGGGCGGGCGCGCAGCTCCTCGACCATCAGCGGGTCGTACTCGTCCGTGAGGACGATGTCCTCCTTGGTCGGGAAGTAACGGAAGACGGTCGACGGCGACACCTCGGCCCGCTCGGCGATCTGCTCGACGGTCGTGGCGTCGTACCCCTGCTCCCGGATCAGGCCGTACGTCGCGGCGCGGATCGCCTCCCGTGTCTTGATCTTCTTGCGTTCCCGCAGGCTCAGCCGGGGCCGATCGGCGGGGGAGAGGGGGGAGCGTGCTGCCGTCATGGTGGTCATTGTCGGGCATCCTCCGGCACCGGGACCATGTCGGGTCCGCCGGCCTGCGCACTCCTGACCGGTGTCCCCTTCGGCAGGAAGGCCGCCGCCGGCGCCGGGGATTCCGTGGTCGCCGACCAGGTGCGCGGCGACCACGGAGTCCCCGGCGCTGCCGGCGGCCCGCGCGGGCAGCCCGGTGACGTCGAGCCGGTCGCGGAAGATCCCCGCCGGCAGACTGCCCAGCAGCGCGATGCCGATCGCGGCCCCGACCTGCCGCAGCGTCATCAGCAGCCCGGAGCCGCTGCCGGCCCGGTCCCGCGGCAGGGTGCCGAGGGCGCCGTCCATCGCGGGCACGACGGAGAAGCCGAAGCCGACGCCGGTGATCGTCAGCCACAGCGCGCGTCGGCCATCCACTGCTGCTGCCCGGTCGTCGCACCGAGCTGCGCGGCCATGCTCGGCAGCGCCAAGCAACTGACTGTCAACCGGTTCCTTCTGTCAGCGTTTGCCGTCGCGTACGAGCAGGGTGACGGTCATGCCCGTCACCGGTTGGCTCCAGGTCGTGGCGTAATGCGCCCGCAGAGCGCTGGCCTGCCCCTGGTTGATCGCAATCAGGGGGTCCTGGTCATTGCCCTGGGTCAGCAGCCAGATGCGCTGCTCGCCCTTGAGGCACTGGGCCGGGACGGGGCACTCGAGCGCGTACAGCTGGTTGATCGCCCGGGGAGTCCTCGTGAGGAAGACGTCGCGCATCTTCAGGTCGCGGGGCAGGTAGTACTGGACTCCGCCGTCGAGCTTCCAGGTGTTGTCGCGGTCGTAGACCACCGCGTCGCCGGGCGCGTGGAAGTTCCTGATCACATCTGCCGCGGCGGCGTAGTCGAGCGGGACGGGCGCGTCGTGCTCGAACGGCTGCCGCATGCGCTTCTGGTCGGACAGGGTGAGGACGGCCAGCGCCACGAGGAGGGCCGTGGCGGCCTTCCAGGAGCGGCAGGCCGCGGCGAGGCCGGCACCGCCGAGAAGGGCCCAGGCCGGCAGCGTGAAGAGCAGGTAGACGTTGCGGAAGTAGGAGACGCTGCCATGAGAGCTCAGCCAGACGAGGACCGAGGGCAGCAGGGCCCAGACGGCGCACCCGAGCAGCGGGGCCTTGCGCGGCGAGCGGGCGAGGACGGCAAGGGCGATCAGCGCACCCGCGCCCAGCGCGGAGGCGAAGACGTCCTGCCAGATGGAGATGAGCGCCCAGCCGTCGGGCTCGGGCACCCAGTACAGCTGGCGCTGGACCTGGGACCGGCCGAGCAGGACGACCGGGGCGACGCAGGCGGCGACGGGCAGCAGGGCGACGGCGGCTCTCCACCACAGTGAGCGGTCGTGTCGCGCGCGGGCGCCGAGCAGCAAGAAGTGGGCGCATACGACCGACAGCGCGATCAGATGAAGGAGCCCCACGCCGGTCAGCGCAAGCGCATAGGAGGCCCATCGCCAAGGGCTGCGCGGCTTGTCGAGGGCCCGGAGCAGCAGCAGTGTCGCCAGCGTGACGGCGAGCACGACACAGGCGTAGCTGCGCGCCTCCTGTCCGTAGCGGCTCACCGCGGGCAGCAGCGAGAAAAGAATTCCGGCGGCAATTCCGGCGCGGCTGCCGAAGAGCCGGTTACCGATGAGCGTGACGGCCGATGCGGCTCCGGCCATGGCGAAAAGAGAGGGGAGCCGCATGGAGACGACGGAGTCCCCGAAGAGTCCGACCCATGCGTGCATCAGCAGGTAATACGTTCCATGGACGGCGTCCACATTCTGAAGAGTGGCAAGAATCTGCCCCGTACTGCGATTCACCATGTCCCAGGTGACCAGCTCGTCGCGGCCCAGCAGGGAGTCGGTCAGGCCGTAACCGGTCAGTCCGGCCGTCAGCGCGAACGGCAACAGCCACAGCCACGGGCCTGCCAGGAGATTGCGGGGTTCTGCTGCTTGTGCCGTCCGGGTCTCTTCGCGTGGTGCGGGAAGCGGCGCGGTGAATACCATCAAAATCTCCTGAGCCCTGCGACGGGAACTGCTCCCTTGTACATGTGGGTATACACGCGGGCCGGACAATCGCCATGGCAGGCGGAACGACCGATCACCTGAATGGGCGGAAAAGAAAAGGCCCATGCAAATGGGCCTGTTTCCATGTGATCGCCGAACCGGCAATGTCCTACGGGGCGCCGAGCTCGAAGATCGCAAATCCGGCGAACCAGCCCGAGGCGAGAGCGCAGGTGCCGAGGGCGACCGTCAAGGCAGGTCGGCTGAGCCGGCTCAGCGCGATGGCCAGCGGGATGAACAACGGGAAGGCGGGCAGCAGATAGCGCGGGACGTTGGAGAAGACCTGTTGACTGCCCAGCACGGTGACGATGGTGAGCAGCGTGTGGACCATGAGCACGGCAGGTGGGCGCAGGCGCACCAACAGGACGATCAGGATCGGCAGCGCCAGAAGGAACAGCGCGGCCAGCAGATCGGCGACGGGCGAGGCGAACAGATGGTCGTTGCGACCGAGCAGGATGCTTCGCAGCGCGGTGACAGTGAACCGGCCCCCGTCGAAGAAATGCAGCCAGGCCCCGCGTTGGAGTTTGAAATAGCCACCCCAGTCGCCCATCCGCCACCCCACCCAGCCGACATACCCGAGCAGCCCGAGCGGTGCCAGCGTCATCGCGATGAGAGGACGCGTGATTCCGTCCGTGCGCCGGAAGAGTGCGACGAGCGCGGCGACGACCACCGCTGCGATCAGGGTCGCCGACGTCGGCCGGTTGAGCCCGGCGATCAGGGTGAACAGTCCGGCAGGGATCCATTGCCTGGTCATCAGGGCGTAACACGTCCACGCGGCGAGCGCTACGAAGGTGGAGTCGGAATAGACCGCCCACTCCACGCCGGATCCGGGGACGACCGCCCAGAGGCCGGCCGCGATCACACCGGCACGGACTCCGCCGAGCCGCTCCGCGACGGCGAAGATGCCGGCCGCGGCGAGGAGTGAAGCGGCCACCGAGACCAGCATCCCGGCGCCGTACAGGCCGAGGCCGGTGCAGTCGGAGACCATGCGCAGCAGGCTCGGATAGAGCGGGAAGAACGCGGCCGAATTCTCCTGGACCGTGTACCAGGGGGAATCGGTGATCGGTACCAGCTGCGGGTGGTACCCGACGTCTGCGATCTGTTGGTACCACCAGCCGTCCCAGGAAGCTAGTACGTCCCACGGGTGGGTTCCGCCGCCCAGGCGCGGAGGCTTCGTGAGGTAGGAGCCGGAGTAGTCGACCAGCTTCATGAAAACCGCGAAGCCGATCAGTTTCAGTACGGCGTAGCACCCGACTGCGACTCCGTAGCGCCGCACCAGTCCGCGTGCCCGCTCTCGCAGGGCGACCGGTCCGGCCGGGGGCGTGCTGTCGCGTTGCCCGGACTCGGTTGGGACGAGGGTCGGCATCGCGCTCATAGGTCGGACTCACCCCGCCGTCGTGGAAGATCGTCCCAGAACCTATCCAGCGGTGCTGGTCAGGGTGTGCAGACACGCCATGCCTGTGTCACGGCTTTCTGAACACCCAGAGCCGCAGCAGCAGGAAACGAAGTACGGTGGCGGCGGCATTGGCGACGATCAGCGCGCCGATCTCGACCAGGTGCGGAGTGTCCGGCAGGGTCTGGTGCACCACGGTGAGCGCACCGCTGCTCAGCGCGAGACCACAGAAGAAGACGACCAGACCTTGGAGTTGATGCCGGGCGGCTCCGTCTGTGCCCTGTACCCGGAAGGTGAACCGACGGTTGGCGGCTGTGTTCGCCATGGCGGTGAGCAACAGTGCCGCAAGGTTGGCCGGCTGGGCGTCGAGCACCGGCCGGAGTGCGGCGTACAGGCCCAGGTAGGCGGCGGTGGAGATGAGACCGATGATCGCGAAAACCGGCAGCAGCCGGGTGACACCGGCCTCGGCGGCGCCGACGGGAATGTCGGCCTGCGGTGCCCCAGCGGACGCAGTGACGTCCGATAGAGGCTCGGTGAGATCTGGCATCGGTTACGGCACCCGGGGTTCGAGGACGTGTGTCTGGACGTACTGGGGATGCCAGCACTCTACGGTATAAGGGCAAATCGGACGTTTTGCCGTGTCTGTCCAGTCCACACACGAACCGGGATCTCCGAATGATTGATATGCACCACGACCCGGCTGACCGGATCGAGTCATCGGTTGAGTTGTCGGTCGTGATCCCGATGTTCAACGAGGAAGAGGCATTGCCGGCGCTGGTGGAACGGCTGCGCCCGGTACTGGACGCCACAGGCGAGGCTTACGAGGTTGTCGCCGTGGACGACGGCTCCACGGACGGGACAGTCGAGCAGTTGATGGCTCTACGGGTCACCTGGCCGCAACTGAGGGTGGTACGGCTGCGACGCAACAGCGGGCACCAGGCCGCGCTGACCGCCGGCCTGCACCGTGCGCGTGGCCACTACGCCGCGAGCCTCGACGCCGACCTCCAGGACCCCCCTGAGAAGATCCCCGAGATGCTCGCCCTGGCCCGCTCCCAGCACCTGGACATCGTCTACGGCGTACGGGCCGACCGCTCCACCGACACCGGCTTCAAACGCCGCACCGCGGGCGCCTACTACTGGCTCATGCGCCGCGTAGTCGGCAACCACGTCCCGGCTCAGGCCGGAGACTTCCGCCTCCTGTCGCGAGGTGCCCTCGACGCCCTGAAGGCCTTGCCTGACCAGCCGCAGGTCTACCGGCTCCTGGTTCCCTGGCTCGGCTTCCCCAGCGGAGAGGTCACCTACCACCGGAGTCAACGCGTCGCCGGGCACACCAAGTACCCCCTGCGCAAAATGGTCCTGCTGGCCATCGACAGCGTCATCGGCTTCTCCGTCGCCCCGCTGCGGCTTGCCACCTGGCTCGGCACCCTTGCCTTCTTCGTCTGCCTCGGAGTGTTCCTGTACACCTTGACCGTGTACGCGGCGGGCGACACCGCCCCCGGCTGGACCTCGCTGATCATCGCCGTTCTCTTCATCGGTGCCGTCCAGCTCATCTGTCTGGGCTTGCTCGGTGAATACATCGGCCGCATCTACAGCGCCGTCCGGCAACGCCCCACCTACTACGTCGCGCACGACACCGGCGCGGTGCACGTCCCCACGACGGACATCGCCTGGCCGGCCCCGCGACACGGAGAAGGAAACCGCAACGATTCACTCGGCAGCCCGAGCCTCCCGTGACGCTCGGCACTTCGGTCGGCTTTCCGGATGTGCCTGGACAACGGCTGGACGGCGAAGAGCGCAGCGGGTGTGCAGCAGTCGGGGGACGGTCTCCCAGGACCGTCCCCCGGGGTGTGCCCGCGTCGCAGGGAATGGCCGCGCCGCGAGGTGTGCGCAGCCCTTCGGCACACGCGCCTGCTACGAGGCGCGCACCAGCAGAGCCACGGTGAGACCGCTGGGACGCTCCGCCCCGTACGGCCTGTAGTGGGCGCGCAGCGCTGCGGCCTGGTCCGCAGGCAGCCCGTTCAGCGGGTCGGTCTCGTTCCCGCTCACCACGAGCCAGATCCGCTTCTCGCCGCGCAGGCACGCGGAGGGTACCGGGCACTGAAGGGCCGCCAGGTCATCGCGGTCCACAGGTGATTCGGCGAGGAAGACGTCGCGCAGCCTCAGATCCCGGGGAAGGTAGTACGCGACGCCGAGGGAGAGGGCCTCCTCCTGCGTCCTGTTGTAGACGATCGCATCGCCGGGGACGTAGTACTTCTCGATGGTGTGTGCGGCCGCCGCGAAATCCGGGCCGCCCGCCCAGTAATGGCCAAAGGGCTCCCGCAAGGACTGCTGGTCGGGTGCCGTGACCACAGCGAGGGCCGCGAGGGCCGATACGAGCGCCGGCCGCGACCGGGCCACGGCAGCGAGTCCCGCCCCGGCGAGCACCGCGAACGCCGGCAGGGTGAAGAGCATGTACCGGAAGTAGAAGTACGAGATGTGCCCGTGGGAGAGCGCCCAGATCAGCAGGACGGGCGCCACGGCGGACACGGCGCAGAAGACGACGGCCTCCCGGCGCTCCCGGCACGCCACCATGGCCAGCAGCATCACCATCCCCGCGCACAGGCCGGAGTAGAACAGCTGAGACCAGATGTCGAGCAGACCCCATGCCTCCGGCTTGGCGATCCACCAGATCTGCCGGGCGGTCTGCGTCCTGCCCAGCACCACCACCGGGCACACGCAGGCGGCACCGGCCAGGACCGCGAGGCAGAAGCCGAGCCACACCCGGCGCTCGCGCCGCCCTCGCATGACCACGAGTGCCAGATGCCCGGTCAGGCAGGTCAGCGCGATCAGGTGGGACAGTCCCACGGCCACCAGGCCGAGTGCGTACGCGGCCCACCGCCACGGGCTGCCCGGGCGGTCCAGGGCCCGGAGCAGCAGCAGTGCGGCAAGGGATACGGTCAGCATCACCAGGCCATAGGGACGCGCCTCGTGAGCGAACCGGCTCACGCCGGGAATCAGGGCGAACAACAGGCCGCCGGCCACTCCCGCACGGCGTCCGAACAGCCGCCGACCGATCAGCGCCACACAGGCCGCCGCCCCGGCCATGGCCAGGGCCGAGGGCAGGCGCAGAGCGGTGGCCGAGTCACCGAAGAGCGTCCTCCAGAAGTGCAGGATCAGGTAGTACGTGCCCAGGACCGCGTCGACGTGCTGCACCGTGGCCAGCACCTGCCCGACAGTCCGCCCGGACACGTCCCAGCTGGTCAGCTCGTCGCGTCCCATCAGTGGCCGGCCGATGCGGTAGGTGCCGACGATCAGTGTGATCATCGACGGCCACAGCCACAGGCCGGCCGGTGTGACCCAGTGGTGGGTTCCCTTTTCCGGGTCGGGAGCGTCGCTGGTGTCCTGGTCTGGAGGGGCGAGAAGCGTCATGCGGACAGCCATAGCGGCGCGGCGGAACAGGCCGCGGCCACGACCCGCTGCCGCGCTCCGCTTTCCCCTGTTCGGACGAGTGGCGGCCGGGGCCCTCGTCCGGGTGCAGCCGCATGCGAAAGGCCGCGGCGTCGACGCCGCGGCCTTTCGCATGCGGCGTCGACGCCGCGGCCCGGGGAGAAAGTGCAGGTCGGAGCTACGCGTGCTGGTACGCCACCAGTGAGATGCCGACGTAGTGCACCACGAACGCGGCCAGGGTGAGGGAGTGGAAGACCTCGTGGAAGCCGAACCAGCGCGGTGACGGGTTCGGGCGCTTGATGCCGTAGACCACGCCGCCGGCGCTGTAGAGCAGGCCGCCGGTGACCACCAGGACCAGGACGGCGATGCCGCCGGTGCGCAGGAAGTCGGGCAGGAAGAAGACGGCCGCCCAGCCCATCGCGATGTAGCAGGGCGTGTACAGCCAGCGCGGGGCGCCGACCCAGAAGACGCGGAAGACTATGCCGGCCGCCGCCGCGGCCCAGATCCCCCACAGCAGCCACTGCCCCTTGGCGCCGGGCAGGAGCAGGATCGTCAACGGTGTGTAGGTGCCGGCGATGATCAGGAAGATGTTGGCGTGGTCGAGGCGGCGCAGGACGCCGTCCATCCGCGGGCTCCAGTTGCCCCGGTGGTACAGCGCGCTGACGCCGAACAGCAGACAGGCCGTGAGGACGTAGATCCCGCAGGCTATGCGGCCTCTGGTGGAGTCCGCGAGCGCGGTGAGCACGAGGCCCGCGATGAGTACGGCCGGGAACATGCCGAGATGCAGCCAGCCGCGCAGCCTGGGCTTGACCGGATGCGGCAGGGAGAGCGCCACGGGACCACGGCCGTCGGCCGGCGTCTCCGTGGGCGCGTCGGGGGCGGACGCAGTCATGCGGGGCATGGTACCTACGCCACCGTAAGTCGTGGGTGAACGCGGGACTTGGTCGATCGAACGCAAAAAGACCTTCAGGTGACACAAACCTGGACGTAAAGGGAACGCAAACAGGCCTGGAAACCGTGGCCTTCCTCACTTCGCTCACCTGTGACCTCCCCTGGACATATGGGCACTCTGGGCGGATGATCAAATGAGTGCGGTCGGCACCGGATGAGCACACCCGTGAAGCGTCCGGGTCGCAGCCCCCACGGGGCACAAGGACAAAATCCCTCACCAGGGCATAAATCCCTCACTTAGGAGCAACCGTGGCGCGCGACAACTCGGCTTCCAGCGTTCCCACCCACCACCAGGAACTGATCTCCTGGGTCGACGAGATCGCCGAACTGACGCAGCCGGACAGGGTCGTCTGGTGCGACGGGTCGGAGGCGGAGTACGACCGACTCTGCGAAGAGCTCGTCGCCAAGGGCACCTTCAAGAAGCTCGACCCGATCAAGCGCCCCAACTCCTACTACGCGGCCTCCGACCCGACCGACGTCGCACGCGTCGAGGACCGCACCTTCATCTGCTCCGAGAAGGAGGAGGACGCCGGCCCGACCAACAACTGGAAGGCCCCCGCCGAGATGCGGGAGATCTTCACCGGCGAGAAAGGCCTGTTCCGCGGCTCCATGCGGGGCCGCACCATGTACGTCGTCCCGTTCTGCATGGGCCCGCTCGGCTCCCCGCTGTCCGCGATCGGCGTGGAGATCACCGACTCCGCGTACGTCGCCGTCTCCATGCGCACGATGACGCGCATGGGTCAGGCCGTCCTGGACGAGCTGGGCGACGAGGGCTTCTTCGTGAAGGCCGTGCACACCCTCGGCGCCCCGCTGGAGGAGGGCGAGGAGGACGTTCCGTGGCCGTGCAACTCCACCAAGTACATCTCGCACTTCCCCGAGGACCGCGAGATCTGGTCGTACGGCTCCGGCTACGGCGGCAACGCCCTGCTCGGCAAGAAGTGCTACGCGCTGCGTATCGCCTCGGTCATGGCGCGTGACGAGGGCTGGCTCGCCGAGCACATGCTGATCCTCAAGCTCACCCCGCCGCAGGGCGAGTCCAAGTACGTCGCCGCCGCCTTCCCGAGCGCCTGCGGCAAGACCAACCTCGCCATGCTGGAGCCCACGATCTCCGGCTGGACCGTGGAGACCATCGGCGACGACATCGCCTGGATGCGCTTCGGCGAGGACGGCCGCCTGTACGCGATCAACCCCGAGGCCGGCTTCTTCGGCGTCGCCCCCGGCACCGGCGAGCACACCAACGCCAACGCGATGAAGACCCTGTGGGGCAACGCGGTCTTCACCAACGTCGCACTCACCGACGACGGCGACGTGTGGTGGGAGGGCATGACCGAGGAGCCCCCGGCGCACGTCACGGACTGGAAGGGCAACGACTGGACGCCCGCGTCCGAGACCCCGGCCGCCCACCCCAACGCCCGCTTCACCGTGCCGGCCTCGCAGTGCCCGATCATCGCGCCCGAGTGGGAGGACCCCAAGGGCGTGCCGATCTCCGCGATCCTCTTCGGCGGCCGCCGCGCCAGCGCCGTACCGCTGGTGACCGAGTCCTTCGACTGGAACCACGGCGTCTTCCTCGGCGCCAACGTGGCCTCCGAGAAGACCGCCGCCGCCGAGGGCAAGGTCGGCGAACTGCGCCGCGACCCGTTCGCGATGCTGCCGTTCTGCGGCTACAACATGGGCGACTACATGGGCCACTGGGTCGACGTGGCCAAGGACAAGGACCAGGCCAAGCTGCCGAAGATCTACTACGTCAACTGGTTCCGCAAGGACGACGACGGCAAGTTCGTCTGGCCCGGCTTCGGCGAGAACTCCCGCGTCCTGAAGTGGATCGTGGAGCGCCTGGAGGGCAAGGCAGAGGGCGTCGAGACCCCGATCGGCGTGCTGCCGGCCAAGGGCGCGCTGGACACCGACGGCCTCGAACTCTCCGCGTCCGACCTGGACTTCCTGCTCACGGTCGACAAGGAGGTCTGGCGCGAGGAGGCCGCCCTGATCCCCGAGCACCTCAACACCTTCGGCGACCACACCCCGAAGGAGCTGTGGGACCAGTACCACGCGCTGGTGGAGCGCCTGGGCTGAGCCCGAATCTCCGGTGGGGCGCCTGGGCTGAGGCCCGCGCCTGGAACAACAGGGTCTCGAACGAGAGATCCCGCAAGACCCCACGGCCGGCCGCCGTGCCCTGACCAGCGATCGTCACGGCCGGCCGTGGACACACCCACCGGGGCCCCGCACAACGGCGTGCGGGGCCCCGGTCGTTGGCCGTGTCTCACCCGCGCGGGTGGATCCCCGCGGCCGGTCGGCCCAAGCCTGGTGTGGGCGGCCGGCCGGTGTGCGAGGGGCCGAGAGGCTGTGGCCCATGCTCACACCTCATGTTCGATCGTTCACGTCCTGTGTTCGATCACGCGCGGCCCGGGCCGGTGCGGTGGCGGCCACCGTCCTGGCGCTCGTACTGGCCCTGTCCGGCACCGCGTTCGCCGCGCCCGGCGACCTGGACCCCGGCTTCGGCGGCGACGGCACCGTCCTCACCGACTTCGGCGGCACCGACTCCGCCAACGACGTGGCCGTGCAGTCCGACGGCAGGATCGTCTCCGTCGGTTCCTCCGCCGACCCGTCGGGAACGGAGAGCGACTTCGCGCTCAGCCGCCACAACTCCGACGGCACCCTGGACACCAGCTTCGGCGGCGACGGCAGGGTCACGACCCCCATCAACAACATGATCCCGTCCGACCAGCTCCAGTGGAGCGAGGCGCACGCCGTGGCGCTGCAGCCCGACGGCAAGATCGTGGTGGCGGGCGGCAGTTGGCGGGGGTACGACGACTGCTGCTGGTTCACGGTCGCCCGGTACAACCCGGACGGCACGCTGGACCCGAGCTTCGGCGGCGGCGACGGCAGGGTGTTCACCGACTTCGGCGACCCCGAAGAGGCCGAGGACGTGGCGGTCCAGCCCGACGGCAAGATCGTCGCCGCGGGCTATGTCGGAGGCGATGCCGCGGTGGCCCGCTACAACCCCGACGGCAGCCTGGACACGACCTTCAGCGGTGACGGCATGGTCACCACGCGTCTGGGATCCTCACCGGAGGAGGGCGGCGACGCGCGCGCCCTGGTCCTGCAGCCCGACGGAAAGATCGTCATCGCGGGCGAGGTCGGGACGACCCGGTTCGACTTCGTACTCGTCCGCTACACCAGCGGCGGCAGCCTCGACACCGGGTTCGGCAGCAACGGCATCCAGCGCACCGACTTCGGAGACTACGACTCGGCGGAGGCGCTGGCGGTCCAGTCCGACGGCAAGATCGTCGCGGCCGGCGGGGGCGGCGGCGGTGTCGCGGTGGCCCGTTACAACACCAACGGCACCCTGGACCCGAGCTTCGACGGCAACGGCCTGGTCGTCACGCCCGGTGCGAGCGGCCAGGACATGAAGCTGCAGAGCGACGGGCGGATCGTCGTCGCAGGCAGCGGGCCCGGCGGCTTCAAGGTCCTGCGGTACGACACCAACGGCAGCCTGGACACCGGCTTCGGCACCGGCGGTCAGGTGACCACGGGCTTCGGCGGCAGCGACGCGGCCCACGGCGTGGCGCTGCAGTCCGACGGGAAGATCGTCGCCGCCGGTCAGGGCGGCCCGGACAGCGACTTCGCGCTGGCCCGCTACCAGGGCGGCGGCGGCACCCCGCCGCCCCCGCCGAGCGCGGACCTGTCGGTCACCAAGACGGGCCCGTCCTCCGTCACCCTGGGCGACCGGGCCACGTACACCGTGCGCGTGACCAACGTGAGCGGCTCGACCGCGTCGGCCACCGGTGTCACGCTGAGCGACTCGCTCTCCGGAGCGGGCGCGACCGTGGTGTCGGCCGTGCCCAGCCAGGGCGGCTGCACCGCCACCGCCACCGGCGCCACCTGCTCCCTAGGCACGCTGGCTCCGGGCGCCAGTGCCACGGTCACGGTGGTCGCCGAACCCCGCACCACCGGCACGCTGACCAACACCGCCTCGGTCCGCGCCAACGAGACCGACCCGGCGACCGGAAACAACACGGCCACGGCGAGCAGCGGCGTCAACAACTCCCGGGGCTGCACGATCGTCGGCACCAGTGGCGCCGACACCCTCAACGGCACGTTCGGCAACGACGTGATCTGCGGACTGGGAGGCAACGACACCATCCGCGGCAACGGCGGCTCCGACATCGTCTACGGCGACTACGGCAACGACAACATCGACGGCGGCGACGGCAACGACACGCTGTACGGCGGCCCCGGCAACGACGTGGTGAACGGCTCCTACGGCAACGACCGGGTCATCACCACCGACGGCGTCTCCGCCAACGACACGGCCAACGGCGGCCCCGGCTTCGACTCCTGCACCACCGACCCGGGCGACACCCGCATCAGCTGCCCCTGAGAACCGGGCCCGGCGAAGCCTGAGACTGCCGGCTCCGCCGGGCCTGTCCAGCATGTGGTGAGGGGATGCCTCCCACAATGCCCTCCCTCGACACCCTGACGCATATCGCAGAAGCCGGTGTGAAATCAGACGCTCGGCTTTTGGGTGCCTTGGGCGAACAATTTAACGCCGCGCGGGTGATCCTTGGCGAACCGCACGGAGATATTCGTATTCCTTCATGCGTAGAGGTGCACATTGTTGTCGTCCGCGGCCGACGCTGCGAGACACGCAAGCGGAGAAGCACTCCCCGTGTGCCCGCCTGCGGTCTTTCCGCTCACTTCCAGGGAAGGTTCCCTTGAACCGTAGAACGTTCAGAAATTCGCGCCTGAGGTCCGCCATGATGGTCGGCACCGGCGCGCTCACCGTTGCCCTCAACGTCCTGCCGGGCACAGTGGCCGCCGCCCAGGGTATGCAGCGCCAAGGCGCCGTCGGTGCCGCGGAGATGCAGGGGCCGCGCCGCGGTCTCGGTGATGCCATCGCCGACGCGATCGACAGGGTCGCCGACGAAAGCCTCGCCTCGATGTACGGCGACTACGGCCCCGGCCCCGGCGACCAGGGCAACAAGGGCGACGACGACCACGGCAAGGGCGACGATCACGGCAAGTTCGACGACCACGGCAAGGACGACGACCACGGCAAGGGCGACGACCACGGCAAGGGCGATCACGAAAAGCCCTGCAAGTGCCACGGCGCCACGGGCGCGACGGGTGCCACCGGTGCGACGGGTGCCACCGGCGCGACGGGTCCCACTGGTCCTGGCGGTACCGGCTCGGTAGGCGCGACTGGCGCGACAGGTGCGACGGGTGCCACCGGCGCGACGGGTCCCACTGGTCCTGGCGGTACCGGCTCGGTGGGCCCGACGGGCGCGACAGGTGGCACCGGTGCCACGGGAGCCACTGGCGCCACGGGAGCCACTGGCGCCACGGGAGCCACTGGCGCCACCGGCACGGTCGCTACCACCTACGTCAACACTGCCACCGCCAACCGCACGGCGACGGCCACGTGCAACACCGGTGACTTCGCCACCGGCGGTGGTTTCTCGACCAACGCAGGCGCCATGCGCGACAGCTTCCCGGTCGGTAACCCGCCCAATGCCTGGACGGCCACTACCACGGCCAATCAGCCGATCACCTCTTATGTGGTCTGCGTCCACCCGACGCCGTAAAACCACACGCGGGCAGCGGTGCCCCGGGGCCCTCGGTCTCGGGGCACCGCCCGTATGGTTGCCGGGCTGTCGACCTGCTACTGCACGGCGGCCCACTTCGGAGGCCGGCTGGCATCGGCGGCGGGACCGGGCAGACCAGAGACAAATGCTCGGCCAGGCCCGCAGGTGTCCTTCACCGAGGGCCTGGCCGCCGCGGCAGCCGCCGCCGTGACCGGTACGGGTTTACAGCCGACCGTCGCAGCATGCGGCGCACTCTCCCACATCGAGACGAGGTGGGACTTCAGGCATTCGTGCGATCACTGCTCACCCGAAGTCGCTGCCCCCCTCACCGAATCCCGGAACGCCTCCGGCACCTGGGCCAGCATGCGGTGGTCGGCCGCGACCGCCTGCCGGAATGCCTTCTTCGCCTCGGCATCGCGGTGCTCCTTCGCCAACAGCGTGCCGAGCTGCAACTGCATCACCGCCGACTTCGGGGCGGTGGCGACGGCGCGCTCGAGCAGTTCGATGGCTTGGTCCGGCTCGCTCGCCGTGACCATGTTCGCCTCGCTGTAGAGGGCGGACACGAACGAGGGGTCGGTCTTGAGCGCCTTGTCGAAGTTGGCGCGGGCCTCGGCCGTGCGGCCGTTCTGCTGCGCGATGAGCCCCAGGCGGTACCAGGCGTCCTTGTTCCGCGGGTCGATTTCCAGCACGCGCCGGTAGCTCTTGGCCGCGCCGGCGAGATCCTGTTGCGCCTGGCTCTGCAGACCTGACTGCAGGAGCGCGCCGGTGTCGGTGTCTTTGCTCTGCCGGGGCGCTGTCGCGGCCTTGGACTCCGATGGATCGGCCGACGGGGAATGGAAAGCCCAAACCGTCACCCCGATCGCGGCCGTCGCGGCGCCGGCGAGCCCTGCCCACAATCTCTTGTGTTTCACCATGTCACATCTCGTGGAATAGTCGAGGACGGATGATTGGATTTCTCGGATGGCGGACACAGACGTTACGAGTTCGCTCCGAGGGCGCCACCATCAGCCAGGCACTCGGGTGTCGTAAACCACCCGTATGCACGAGTCGAAAACGGCTTCTCGGATCAGCCTCTTTGCCTGGCGCGAAACAGATGGATAGCGTCCCTATTCGGTTGTGTGCCGCTACCGAGTGGGATGGGACCCGTGAAACCAACGGTCTGTCTGAACATGATCGTCAAGGATGAAGCCCCGGTGATCCGGCGGTGCCTGGAATCCATGCGACCCCTGATCGACACCTGGGTCATCGTGGACACCGGCTCCACCGACGGCACCCAGGACGTCATCCGCGAGGTCTACCGTGATCTGCCCGGCGAACTGTACGAACGGCCCTGGAAGGGGTACGACGGCAGCCGGACCGAGGCGATCGAACTCGCCCGCGACCGCGCGGACTACTTGTTCTTCATCGACGCCGACGACGTGATGGAGACGGAGCCCGGTTTCCGTATGCCGGAGCTGACCGAAGACGCCTACCGAGTCGACATCCACTACGGGGGCAGCGTCTACTGGCGCCCCGCCCTGGTCGCGACGCGGCTGCCCTGGCGGTACGTCGGCGTACTCCACGAGTACGTGGACTGCGGCGGGCCCTTCAGCCTCGGCAATCTCGAAGGCGCCCGCATGGTCATCCTGGGCGGCGGGGGGCGCCAGAGGAACGAGGGCCTGCGGGACAAGTACCTGCGCGATGCGAAGATCCTCGAGGACGGGCTGGCCAAGGAGCCCGGCAACGCGCGTTATGCCTTCTACCTCGCCCAGAGCTGGCGCGACGCGGGTGAGCTGGAG
Source organism: Streptomyces sp. NPDC007189 (assembly GCF_040703635.1). Lineage (NCBI taxonomy): Bacteria > Bacillati > Actinomycetota > Actinomycetes > Kitasatosporales > Streptomycetaceae > Streptomyces > Streptomyces sp. NPDC007189. The sequence continues at coordinate 315,896 of NZ_JBEYEY010000001.1, read as the reverse complement.
AAGGCGCTCGAAGCCTACGACCGTCGGGCGACCATGGCGGGCTGGGACCATGAGACCTTCTGCGCCCACCTCGCTGCCGCCCGGGCCGCGGAAGCGCTCGGCCGGCCGCCGGGCGAGGTGATGGACCGTTACCTGCGGGCCCATGAGAGCCTGCCCTCGCGCGTCGAGGCCTTGGCCGAACTCGCGCGGTGGTGCCGTGTCAACGGCCAACGCTGGCCCCTCGCCTACATGTTCGCGCGGCAGGCGGTACGGATCCCGCAGCCGGCCCATGGTCTGTTCGTCGAGTCCCACTGGTACGACTGGCAGGCGCTGGACGAACTCGCGGTGTCCGCTTACTGGGTGGGCGAGTACGCGGAGTCCAAGGACTGCTGCGAACGCCTCCTGGCGAGCGGCAAGCTGCCCGAGGAACACCGTGAGCGCGTGATGAAGAACCTCGAGCTCGCGGAGCAGCATCTGAAACCGAGCGAGCTCGTGGGAGTCTGAAACGCCCGAGACGGCGGCAGCCTCGCTGCCGCCGTCGGCGTCATCCTGATCCCCTCGGGGAGCTCGGCTCCTGTCCGCTCAACTCCCGCGCACAGAGTCCCTGAACGCGCGCGGCACTTGGGAGAGCAGGGAAGGGTCGATCGCGACGGCCCGGCGGAATTCCTGCACCGCCTTGTGGTCGCTGTCCTTTCGCGACCAGATGAGCCCGAGATGGTAGTGCGCGGCGGCGGCCTTCGGGTCGGCGGCCGCGGTGCGTTCCAGAAGTGCCGCGGCCTGGTCGGGCTCGGTGTGCTCCAGGAGCAGCGCCTGGTTGTACAGAGCCGGTGCGAACGCCGGATCGATCGTCAGGGTCTTTTCATAGGCCCGACGGGCATCGGCCGTGTCACCGACTTCCTGCGCGGCGACTCCCAGGTTGAACCAGGCGAACTTGTTCTCCGGCTGCAGATGAAGCACGCGCGCGTACGAGCGGGCGGCTCCCTTGGGATCGTGGCCCCTGTCCTGGAGCATGCCCTTCTGCAACAGGGAGTCGGCTTGTTGTTGCACCGTCATCGGGGCCTTGGCGTCCCAGGGCGTGCCCAGCCGGGTTGCAACCGCCCAGGAGGTCAGACCTGTGGCAACCACGGCCACACCGAAGAGTCCTGCCAGCAATGGCCTGTGTTTCACGCTGTCCGACGTTACGAGGAAGTCGTGAGGCCATCGCCGCTTGGCGGGTCTGTGGGTGCGCGGTCCACCCGAATGTACGCAGTCTGTGCGGGACGGTGAGCAGCGGGTAACCGGGACCGGTTCGCGCAGCACGACGCTCGCCCGGCGGGATCGGGTCGGTCCACGCGGGTACCCGGTGTTCACGGCTGAAGGAGGGATGGCGGATGGCAGGCGGCGATGACTTCTACTCCCAGGACCGTCCGGAGAATCCGCAGATGGCGGAGGACCGCCCCCGCGGCGGCGGCCCCGAGAGCAGGCCGAGAACCGGGCACCGGCATACATGGGTGTGGTGGCTGGTCCTGGCGGTGGTGATCCTGATCCTCTTCTTCATCTTCATCTGAGGATCAGGAGGAGATTCAGGAGGAGATCAGGGGGCTGTATGGCGCCCGGTCCGCGCGTCGCTGGGGTGCACGCGGACCGGGGCCGATCCGGGGACCCCGCGGGGTCAGGCGGTGGTGCTCAGTTCCTTCGGTTCCGCCGGCCCGGTGTGCTCCGGCTCGGCCAGTGCTCCGGCGTGCGCGTCCATCCGTTCGGCCGCGAGGATCGCCGCCGCCGTGTCCGCACGCGAGGCGGCGACCACCAGCGCGCGGCCGGCGAGCGCGTGCGCACGCTGGTGCAGTGCCAGGGGGTCGCCGGCGGCGGACGGCGCCGCCCGCAGCGGGCCGTGCCCGCCGCGGAGCCGGCCGACCTGCTCGGAGAGTCGCTCGGCGGCGGTGTCGAGGTCGTGCGACGGAGTCAGTCCGCGCAGCTCGTCGGTCACGGTCAGCAGCGCGGCGAGGTGCCCGGCGAGCTGGATGTCCAGCTCCTCCTCGCGCGACCGGTGGGGGAACTCGGAGGCGGAGCCGGCCCTCGTGCTGTGGACCGACTTGGTGCGGATCGGCTCGTACATGGGGGATGGCCTCCTGTGCTCTGACAGGAAGCCATCCTACCTTGGATTTCGTCTAAAGTTGAGTCGGGTCACGGACAGGAGCCTCCGGGACCCTCTCCGCTACGGCTGGCTGTAGCCGTCCAGGAAGTTCCCGATCCTGGTGATCGCGTCCCGGAGGTCGCCGACCGTCGGCAGGGTCACCACCCGGAAGTGGTCCGGCTCGGGCCAGTTGAAGCCCGTGCCCTGGACGACCATGATCTTCTCCCGGCGCAGCAGGTCGAGGACCATCTGCCGGTCGTCCTTGATCTTGAAGACCTGCGGGTCCAGCCGCGGGAAGAGGTACAGCGCGCCCTTCGGCCGTACGCAGCTCACGCCCGGGATCTGCGTCAGCAGCTCGTACGCGGTGTCCAGCTGCTCCTTCAGCCGCCCGCCCGGCAGCACCAGGTCCTTGATCGACTGGCGTCCGCTGAGGGCCGCGACAACCCCGTGCTGCCCCGGCATGTTGGCGCACAGCCGCATGTTCGCCAGAATCGTCAGGCCCTCGATGTAGGAGTCGGCGTGCGCACGCGGGCCGGAGATCGACATCCAGCCGACCCGGTAGCCGGCCACCCGGTACGCCTTCGACATGCCGTTGAACGTGAGGGTGAGCAGATCGGGGGCGATCTTCGCGGTCGGGGTGTGCGTGGCGCCGTCGTAGAGGATCTTGTCGTAGATCTCGTCCGAGCAGACCAGCAGGTTGTGGCGGCGGGCGATGTCGGTCAGACCCTTGAGCATCGCCTCGTCGTACACCGCGCCCGTGGGGTTGTTCGGGTTGATGATGACGATGGCCTTGGTGCGGTCGGTGACCTTGCGCTCGATGTCGGCCAGGTCCGGCATCCAGTCCGACTGCTCGTCGCAGCGGTAGTGCACGGCCGTACCGCCGGAGAGGGAGACGGCGGCCGTCCACAGCGGGTAGTCCGGGGCCGGTACGAGGACCTCGTCGCCGTCGTCCAGCAGGCCCTGCATCGCCATCACGATCAGCTCGGAGACGCCGTTGCCGATGAAGACGTGCTCGACGTCCGTCTCGATGCCGAGGGTCTGGTTGTGCATGACGACCGCGCGGCGGGCGGCCAGCAGGCCCTTCGCGTCGCCGTAACCGTGCGCGGAGGACACGTTCCGGAGGATGTCCTCCAGGATCTCCGGTGGGCACTCGAAGCCGAAGGCGGCCGGGTTGCCGGTGTTGAGCTTGAGGATGCGGTGACCCGCCGCCTCAAGCCGCATGGCCTCCTCGAGAACCGGGCCCCGGATCTCGTAACAGACGTTGGCGAGCTTGGTCGACTGGATCACCTGCATGCCCGCGAGCTTACGGCCCGGTAACGGCTCGTGGCTCGTGTTTTCCGACACGTGAGACACGGCGAATTGTCCGGATATCGCCGACGGCTGTCTCAGGAGCCACTTGCGTCCCTAAAATGCGGTGCCGCTCCGCCGCGCCGGCCCTGGCCGTACGGCGGGGTCGCCCGGGGGCGGGCCTGGTGGCGGCGTGTGCACAGCGAGGCGGAGTGGGGCGGGGATGCACGAAGAGACGGGCATGGACGGCGGACACGCACCGGGCGACGCGCCCCGCACTCCGCCGAACGGGTACACCCCGAACACACCGGCCCCGGTTCCGCCGAATGTGTACGACGCCGAGGCGACACGGATGGTGCCGGGGTCGGCGGGGCACGGCTCGTGGGCCCCGGTCCACACCGCCGACGTCCCGGCTCCGTCGAACGGGTACGACGCCCAGCCGACCCAGGTTCTGCCGGGCGCGGGGCGCCGCTCGTCGGCCGCGGTCCACACCGCCGACGTCCCGGCTGCGCCGAACGATCACACTGTCGAGTCGTCGGTCGCGATGCCGTCGAACGGGTACGACTCCGGGCCGACCCAGGTTCTGCCGGGCGCGGGGCGCGGCTCGTCGGCCGCGGTCCACACCGCCGACGTGCCGGCTTCGTCGAACGATCACACTGTCGAGTCGTCGGTCGCGATGCCGTCGAACGGGTGCGACGCCGAGCCCACCCAGGTCCTCCCCGGCGCGGGGCACGCTTCGGTGGTCTCCGCTCCGCCGAACGTGTATCTCCCTCAGGTCTCCGCCGCTCCGACATACGACGAGTACGCCGACCCCGCCGCCGCCCACGGCTGGGTCAGCGCCTACGACCAGACCGGCGAGCTGCCCCGGCCGGCCGAGCCGGGGCCGCCGGGTGACGGGCGGGCCGCGCGGCGGCGTGCCGAGCGGGGCACGGGCGGCCGTCGCCGGGTGGTGGCCGTGGCGGGGGCGCTGGGCGTGGCCGGTGCGGTCGCGGTGATCGCCGTCATGGCGGGCGGCTCGGATTCACCCGCGCCGGACGGCTCCGGCCCGGCGCGCGGCGGACGCGTGACCGTCGGCGACTCCAGCACCCCGAGCGGCAGCGCGGACGCCGGTTCCCCGGCCGCCGCTGCCCCGACCTCGGCGGCCGGCGTCTCCGCGGGCCCGGCGTCCTCGTCGTCCTCGTCGTCCACGTCGTCTCCGTCGTCCACGTCTTCGGGCGACCGCGGGTCCCAGTCGCCTACGGCCGGCGGTCCGACCGCCACGACCTCCGCCTCGGCTCCGGCGGCGTCCAGCGCGCCCGCGCCCAGTCCGACGACCTCCTTGACCGCGTTCCCCGGCCGGGGGCACGGCCGCGGTGGCAAGCACGGTCAGTGACGGCGGGGCGGTGACGCGTTCCGGCCGACAAGGTCTGACCTGGCCGTGTGAGGTGCCGGCCCGCCCGCCGTACGCACCGCGGCCGGACGCGGGGGAACTGCCCGCCCCCCAGGCGCAACGCCGAGGGGCCTCGCCGCCGGGCGCCCTCGCCGATGACCCCCTGTCGGCACCGTCGTGGCGAAACCCAGGAAGCAGCCCGGTCCTTCTCCGGCTACGCACCCAAAAGCCGCCCCCACAAGCCAGTTCCCCCACAGAGGGAAACCCCTACGCCCCGCCCCGCCTCCTTGTCCCCACCCCCCTCCCGTGCTGACAATGCGCATGACAAACGACGAGCGGGCGGCCGGAAGATCTTCGGTCGCCCACGTCGTAAGAGGGGACCCCCACATGAACAAGCCTCTCCTTGCCGCGCTCTCCTCACTGGCCTTGGCCGGGCTGGGCGCCGCCCCCGCGGTCGCCGCGCCGCACGCGGACAGGCCCGCCGCGGTGACCGTCTCCTACGCCGGTACCGTCGCGCTCAGCAACTGCTCCGGCTCGGTGATCCGCTTCCCCGGTTCCGCCGACACCGACCCCGCGCTCGTGCTCACCAACGGCCACTGCCTGGAGACCGGCTTTCCCAGCCCCGGCGAAGTCATCACCGGCCAGTCCTCCAGCCGTAGCTTCGGCCTGCTGAACGCCTCCGGCAGCAGGGTCGCCACCCTGCGCGCCAACCAGGTCGTCTACTCGACCATGACGGACACGGACGTCACCCTCTACCGGCTGACCACCACCTACGCGCAGATCAAGAGCGCGTACGGGATCAGCCCGCTCACCGTGAACGACACCCACCCCGCCGCCGGCACCGCCATCAAGGTGGTCTCCGGCTACTGGAAGCGGACCTACAGCTGCAGCGTCGACGGGTTCGTGTACCGGCTGAAGGAGGGCGGCTGGACCTGGAAGGACTCCGTCCGCTACACCTCCGCCTGCGACACGATCGGCGGCACCTCGGGCTCCCCGGTCATCGACACCAATACCGGCAAGGTCGTCGCTGTCAACAACACCGGCAACGAGGACGGCGAGCGCTGCACCGAGAACAACCCGTGCGAGGTGGACGAGAGCGGCAACGTCACCGTCCGCCAGGGCATCAACTACGCCGAGGAGATCTACCAGATCCCCGCCTGCTTCACCACCGGCAACAAGCTGGACCTGAGCGCCGCCGGCTGCACCCTGCCCAAGCCCTAGCGGACGCCCGGGCGGACGGACCGGCCCGCGAGCACGTCCGTCCGCTTGCCGTCCTCGATGGCGAACCGGCCGTCGACCAGGACGTACGGGATGCCGGTGGGCAGCCGGCGCGGCTCGGCGAAGGTCGCGCCGGGCGCCACCGTCTGCGGGTCGAACAGCACCAGGTCGGCCCGGTACCCCTCGCGCACCAGCCCCCGGTCCGGCAGCCGCAGCCGGGCCGCGGGCCGGGAGGTGAGGTGGGCGACGCACTCCTCCAGGGACAGGATCCCCAAGTCCCGTACGTAGTGGCCCAGATAGCGCGGGAAGGTGCCGTAGGCGCGCGGGTGCGGTTTGGCGCCGCGGAGGATGCCGTCGGAGCCGCCGGTGTGGGTGCGGTGCCGCATGATCGCGCGGACGTTGTCCTCGTGGCCGACGTGCTGGAGGACCGTCGTACCGAGCCGGTCCTCGACCAGCAGCCGGCGGGCGGTCTCCCAGGGCGCCTCGCCGCGCAGCCCGGCCGCTTCCCGGACGGTACGGCCCACCAGGTCGCCCAGCGCCGGATCGGTGACCCCGGAGATCTCGACCGTCTCCCACTCCACCGGCACGCCGTGGCAGCCGTCCGAGCCGGTGACCTCCAGCTCGTGCCGGATCCGCGCGGCCGTCGCCGGGTCGGTGAGCCGGGCCAGGACCTCCTCGGGGCCGCCCTCGCTCGCCCAGCTCGGCAGCAGCGCGGCCAGGGTGGTGCAGCCGGGGGTGTAGGGGTAGGTGTCGAGGGTGATGTCCGCGCCCGCGTCGAGGGCCTCGTCCAGCAGGGCCAGCAGCTCCGGCGCCCGGCCCTCGTTCACGCCGAAGTTCAGCGTCGCGTGGGTCAGGTGCAGCGGACAGCCGGCCTCCCGGGCGAGGGCGATCATGCCGGCGTACGCCTCGAGGGCCCCGGCGCCGTAGGAGCGGTGGTGCGGGCAGTAGTAGCCGCCGTACGCCGCCACCACCCGGCACAGCTCGGTCAGTTCGGCGTCCGCGGCGTACATGCCCGGCGGGTACGTCAGCCCCGAGGACAGTCCGACCGCGCCCTGCTCCATCCCCTCCGCGACCAGCCGCCGCATCCGGTCCAGCTCCCCGGGTGTGGCCGGGCGGTCCTCCCAGCCGACGACGAGCGCGCGGACCGTGCCCTGGGGGACGAGGTAGGCCGCGTTCACGGCGATGCCCCGGTCGAGCCGGTCCAGGTACTCGCCGACCGACCGCCAGTCGATCTCGACGTCGTAGCCGTACCCGTTCCACCCGGTGATCGCCCGCCGCACCTGCTCCAGCGTGCGGTCGTCCACCGGCGCGTACGACAGCCCGTCCTGGCCGACGACCTCGAGTGTGACGCCCTGCGCGGCCTTCGCGCTGTGGTCGGGGTCGCGCAGCAGGGCGAGGTCGGAGTGGGCGTGCATGTCGATGAAGCCGGGGCAGAGGACCAGGCCCTCCGCGTCCACTTCCCGCATGGCGCGCGGGCGCTGGCAGCCGGCCGCGGCGGCCTCCTTGACGATCGAGACGATCCGGCCGCCGTCGACCACCACATCGGCCCGGTACGACGGCTCGCCGCTGCCGTCGACGACGTCGGCGTCCCGGATGACGAGTTGCTCCACGGCCGGTACCCCCCGGGCTCTAGAAGAAGGTGCGGATGTAGTCGACGACCGTGCCGTCCGCCTCGGTCACCGGGATCAGCTGCCACTTGTCGAACGACGTGCACGGATGCGACAGGCCCAGGCCGATCCAGTCGCCGACCTCGAGGTCCGCGCCGGGGTCCGTGCGCAGCCAGGCGTGCTGGTCGGACAGGCCGGTCACGGTGATGCCGTCCGCCGGGCGCTCCGCATCCCTCCGGCGTACCACCTGGGCGGTGGGCAGGTCCAGGTCGTGGGCCGCGTCGCGCTTGCCCGCGTTGGCGAAGGCCTGCCCGGGGGCGGGCCGGGAGACGACCTGCGCCCACAGCCGGAACGCGGGCTCCAGCGCGCCCTCCTCCGGGACGCGGTTGAAGGGGGTGATGCGCCGGTAGTGCCCGTCGTCGTGCGAGACGTACGCCCCCGAGCGCAGCAGCTTCAGCACCGGGCGGGACAGGGCCGGGATCTCCGCGAACACCTCGGCCACCGCGTCGAACCACGCGCTGCCGCCCGCGCTCACCACGATCTCCTCCGCGTCCTTCAGACGCCCGGCCTCGTCGAGGGCGACAGCGATCGCGACCAGCCGCCGCAGATACGACCGCACCCGTTCCGGATCGGCCCGCGGGACCTCGCCCTCGTACCCCGCGACGCCGACGAGCCGCAGCGTCTGCGTCCCGGCCACCGCCTCGGCGACGGCCAGCGCCTCCGCCTCCGTGCGCACACCGGTCCGCGCGCCCTCGCCGGCGCCCAGCTCCACGACGACGTCCACGGGCCGTGCGGCGCCCCGGAGCGCGGCGTCCATCAGCTCGACGCCGCGCACGGAGTCGACGTAAGCGACCAGTTGGAAGGCGGGGTCGGCGGCCAGTTCCCCGGCGATCCAGCGGAGGGCGGCGGCGTCCACGAGTTCGTTGGCGAGGAACACCCGCCGGATGCCGAACGCCCGGGCGACCCGCACCTGGTGGGGCACCGCCAGCGTGATGCCCCAGGCGCCGTGCTCGATCTGGCGGTGGAAGAGCTGCGGGGCCATGGAGGTCTTGCCGTGCGGGGCGAAGGCGAGGCCGTGCCGGGCGATGTACGTCTCCATCAGCGCGAGGTTGTGCTCCAGGCGCTCGGCGGAGAGGGTCAGGACGGGGGTCGGGAAGCCGTCCGTGAAGAGGTTGCGGCGCTGGGCGGCCAGCTCGCCGACGGTGAGGCCCTCGGCGTCCGGCGGGAGGCCCTTGAAGCGGTGGTCGACGCGTTCCCCGGCCAGCCGGGCGAGCGCTTCGCTGCTGCTCATGGAGCCCCTCTCCTGCCGTTGCATTCTCTGCAACGGTCATTGCACATAGTGTCGCCTGGTGTCTAGCATCTCGCCGGGACCGGGTCAACGGATGCCTCGCCCGGACATGCGGACAGGAGCCATCATCAACGACACTGCTGGCGCCGGGAACAGCGTGGCCCCGGACGTCGTGGACGTGGTCGCGCTCGGCGAGTCCATGGTCGCCTTCCTGCCCAGCCGGCCGGGCCGCCTCGCGGACGTGCCCTCCTTCGAGCGTGCGATCGGCGGCGCCGAGTCCAACGTGGCCTGCGCGCTGGCCGCCGCCGGGCACACGGCCCGCTGGGTGAGCCGCGTGGGCGCGGACGCGTTCGGCACGCACGTCGTCGAGCGGATCGCCGGGTACGGCGTCGACGTCACCTCCGTGACCCGGGACCCGGACCGCCCGACCGGCGTCTACTTCCGCACGGCCGGCGACCGCGGCACGGGCGCGCACGAGGTGGCGTACTACCGGGCGGGCTCGGCGGCGTCGGCGATGAGCGCCGAGACCGTGGACCTGTCGGCGGTACGGGCGTGCCGGGTACTGCACCTGTCGGGGATCACGGCGGCGCTGTCGGAGGACTGTCTGCGGCTGATGCGCCAACTGACGGCACCGGGGCCGTCTCGCCCGTTGGTCTCCTTCGACGTCAACTACCGGCCCGCGCTGTGGCCCGGCACCGACGGGCCGCGCGTACTGCTGGAGCTGGCGCGCCGCGCGGACATCGTCTTCGTGGGGGACGACGAGGCGCGGGCCGCCTGGGGTCTGCACGGCGGTGCGGCCGTTGTGGAGGCGCTGCCCGAACCGGCGACCGTCGTGGTCAAGCACGGCCCGGGCGGGGCGACGGCGTTCGACAAGAACACCGACGGCACGGCGGACGCCGACGGCACCGCGACGTTCGTGCGCGCCCCGAAGGTGGACGTCGTCGCCCACGTCGGCGCCGGAGACGCCTTCGCCGCCGGGTTTCTCTCCGGTACCCTCCGCGGGCTTCCCGTGCGGGACCGCCTGCGGCACGGCCACCTCTTCGCCGCCGCGGCCCTCACCGCCCCCGGCGACCTGGCCGCACCTCCCGCGCGGGACCACGCCGACCGCCTGAGCGCCCTGGACGACACCGCATGGGGGAGACTTCGACTCGGGCCCGGCTGGACGCGGGCCGCACAGGAGGCGAGCACCCCATGAGTCAGACCGTCGACCGCGCCCTGAGCATCCTTCCGCTCCTCGCCGAGGGACCGGCCGACCTCGGCCAGGTCGCCGAGCGTCTCGGCGTGCACAAGTCCACGGCCCTGCGCCTGCTGCGCACCCTGCACGAACACGGTCTGGTCTACCGCCAGTCCGACCAGCGCTACCGCCTCGGCGCCCGCCTCTTCGCCCTCGCCCAGGAGGCGATGGAGAACCTCGACGTCCGCGAGATCGCCCACCCCCACCTCGTACGGCTGGGCGAGGCCTGCGGGCACACCGTGCACCTCGCCGTGTACGAGGAGGGCGAGGTGCTCTACATCGACAAGGTGGACAGCCGCTACCCGGTCCGCATGTACTCGCGGATCGGCAAGCCCGTCGCCGTCACGGTCGCCGCCGTCGCCAAGCTCCTCCTCGCCGACCTGCCCGAGCCCGAGCGCCGCGCCCTCGCGGACAAGCTCGAATACCCCCTGTACACCCCCCGCTCCACCCCCAGCGCCGCCGCGTTCCTGCGGGAGCTGGAGAAGGTGCGCGAACAGGGCTGGGCCGCCGACCTCGGCGGCCACGAGGAGTCCATCAACTGCGTCGCCGCCCCCATCCGCGGCGCCGACGGCCGGGTGGTCGCCGCGATGTCGGTGTCCGCGCCGAACGTGGTCGTCACCGCTGAGGAACTCCTCACCCTGCTCCCGCAGGTCCGCCGTACCGCGGACGCGATCAGCGGCGAGTACTCCGGACGAACGCCAGTGAAGGACACCGTATGACCGACAAGATCGCGCTCACCCCGAAGACCCACACCATCCCGCCGGCGAAGTTCTCCCACGGTGTGAAGAAGGGGAACATCCTCCAGGTGGCCGGACAGGTCGGCTTCCTGCCCGCCGAGGAGGGCAGGCCCCCGACGCCGGCCGGCCCCACCCTGCGCGAGCAGACCCTGCAGACCCTCGCCAACGTCAGGGCGATTCTGGAGGAGGGCGGCGCGACCTGGGACGACGTGATGATGATCCGCGTCTACCTCACCGACGTGGACCACTTCGCCGAGATGAACGAGATCTACAACGCGTACTTCGGGGAGCAGGGCCTCACCCAGCCGCCCGCCGCCCGTACGACGGTGTACGTCGGCCTGCCCGAGGGCCTGCTGATCGAGATCGACGCGCTCGCCGTCCTGGGCTGACCCGGTACTCGCGGTGGGACGGGCGGGGTGACTGGTTCCGGCACAGGGAAGTCGTCCATACTGCCGCCGTGGAGCAGCGCATAGGAGCGAGCAGCAAGCCGTCCGAAGCACAGCCGTTGAAGGCCGAGCCCGTGACGGGCGCCGGTTTCGACCCGGCGTTCATCCCCGGGATCACGGTTCCGGCGCCGGCCGGGCCGGACGAACCGGCGGACGCCGTGCCGGACGGGGACGAGACGCCGGCCCGGCCGCAGGACGCGGCGGCGCCCGAGGAGTCCGCGCTGTCCGAGGAGTCCGCGGACAGCGCAGAGGCCACGGACGCCGACGAGTCCGCGGACGGCGACGGCCCGGACGGCGGTCCGGTCTTCGAGGCCTTTGACCGCCGCGCGAAGATCGTGGCCGACCGCAAGGGCGTACGCCTGCGCCTGGACGAGGAGGCCTGCGAGTTCCGCTGGGACGAGATCGCCGCGGTCGAGACCGAGTCCCCCCGCTTCGGCAAGCGTTTCACGATCACCGTCCACACCCCGGAACGGCGCTGGTACCCGATCGAGATCGAGGCGGCGTCGCGGTCCCGCTTCAAGGAGTGGGACGAGCAGCTGGACGCGGTGCTGGACGCGTACTTCGAGGACGAGCCCGCCAAGGACGAGCCCGCCAAGGGCGACCCCACCGGCGACGCCACGGGCGACGACTCCACCGACGGCGACTCCGCCTGATACGGCTGCGACGCCCGGGCCCCGTCCGGGCCCGGGCGTCGTCATCCGCCGTGCCTCACCTCACGGCAGCGCGTGCACATGGGCGCCGACCGCGTTCGACCAGGCGTTGCCCGCCGACGCGTCCCAGTTCGTCGACCAGGTCATCGCGCCGCGCAGGTCCGGGTAGGTCCTGGACGGCTTGAAGGAGCCGCAGTTGGTGCCCGCCGTCAGGCAGTCCAGGGCGTTGTTCACCACGGTCGGCGAGACGTAGCCGCTGCCGGCCGCGCTCGTTGAGGCGGGCAGGCCGAGGCCCACCTGCGAGGGGGCGAGGCCGCCCTGGAGCTGGATGCAGGCGAGGGCGGTGAGGAAGTCGACCGAGCCCTGGCTGTAGACCTTGCCGTCGCAGCCGAGCATCGAACCGCTGTTGTAGTACTGCATGTTGACGACCGTGAGGATGTCCTTGATGTTCAGGGCCGTCTGGAAGTAGGAGTTCGACGTCGACTGCATGTCGATCGTCTGCGGGGCCATCGTGATGACCAGGGACGGGCCCGCCTTCGACGACAGGGCGCGCAGGGCCTGGGTCATGTAGGTCGCGTTGAGGCCGTTCTCCAGGTCGATGTCGACGCCGTCGAACCCGTACGTCTGCATCAGCGAGTACACCGAGTTCGCGAAGTTCGCCGCGGACGCCGAGTCGTTGATGGACACGGTGCCGTTCTGGCCGCCGATGGAGACGACGACCTTCTTGCCGGCCGCCTGCTTGGCCTTGATGTCCGCCTTGAACTGGTCGACGGTGTAGCCGCCGAGGCCGGAGGAGTCCAGGTTGAAGGTCACGGCGCCCGGCGTCGAGGTCGCGTCGGCGAAGGCCACGGCGATGATGTCGTACGCGGAGGGGACGTCCGACAGCTTCTGCACCTTCGCGCCGTTGTTGAAGTTCTGCCAGTAGCCGGTCACCGCGTGCTTGGGCAGGGCGCCGCCTCCGCCGCCGCTGCTGCCGCCGGAGGCCGTCGTGCCCGTCACCGCCGCCGACTTGGCCGACTCGCCCGCCGCGTTCGTCGCCGTCACCTGGAAGGAGTACGACGTGGACGCCGCCAGGCCCGTCACCGTGGCGGACGTTCCCGACACCGCGGTCACCTTGGCGCCGTCGCGGTAGACGTTGTAGCCCGTCGCCCCCGACACCCCGGTCCAGGACAGCGACACGGACGAGGACGTCGTACCGGAGACGGACAGGCCGGCCGGCGCGGCCGGGACGGTCGGGGCCGGGTCGCCGCCTCCGCCGCCGTCGGGGCCGTAGACCGAGACGTCGTCGGCGTAGTAGGCGGCCTGGCCGTACCAGCCGTGCGTGTAGACCGTGACGGACGAGGTCGACCCGCCGGTGGTGAACGTCGTCGACAGCTGTTTCCAGGACGTCGTGTCCGGCGTCCAGGTGGAGACGTCCGTGGTGCCCGTGCCCGTCACGCCCAGGTAGGAGTAGCCGCCCTGCACCCACGCGCTCAGCGTGTACGTCGAGTTGGGCTTGACCGCGACCGTCTCGGTGCACTGGGCGTCGTCCTGGCCGGCCGGGGTCGCCTTGAGCGCGGAGGAACCGGAGTGCACCGGGGAGGAGACGGTCGTACCGCTGCCCGCCGTGCACGTCCAGCCGGCGAGGCCCGACTCGAAGCCCGCGTTCTTCACGTTGTTGACGTCCGCCGCGGAGGCCGGGGTCGCGGCGAGCCCGGCGACGGAGAGGGCCAGGGCCGTGGCGGCCGACCACAGGGTGATTCGCCGTGCGCGGGGTCTGGGTATGCCTGGTGCAAGGTCCACTGGGGCCTCCGGTGGGGGAAGTGGGGTGGGGCGAGCGTGCCTTGGGAGGTGAGGGGGAGATGCGGTGGCCACCGTCGGGCTCCAAGTTGGTCCAGACCAATCGGGGTGTCAAGAGGTTCAGACCAAAACCGTTTCCGGATCGCCGCTCAAGCTGTCCGGATTTGGCGGGAGTTGTGACCAGAGAGTTCCACGCGGGCTTCACAAACGCTGTTCTCCGGTCATACGGCCGTGGTTACAGTGCTCACGTAGTCACGCAGTGAAGTCGTCCCGGCGCACAGGAGTGACCTTCCGGTGGGCCGGCGGATGGGGAGAGCGGGGAGCTGCGCGTGCCCACAGCCATTGCCGTCACCAGTGCCGACATGGCACTGCCGGCGCAGGACGAACGGACCGTGCCGGCCGTCGTGCTGGGCGGCCTCGACCAGCGCCCGCTGGAGCACGCCCTCCTCGAACTCCACGCCCTCACCGAGCAGTACGGATACGTCATCGTCCTCTGCTCGGCCGCCACCCCCGAGCCCGTCGTACGCCGGCTGCACACCCTGCGCTCGCTGCTGGAGAGCGACCGCATCGCCGTCTTCCGGCCCGAACTGCCGCCGCTCGGCGTCGCCGTGCTCGCCCGGCAGCTGCGCCAGCTCGCCTCCTGCGACCTCAGTCCCGGCGTGCTCGCCTCCGCCGGCCGGCTGCTCACCCACTACCTGCACGCCGGTGCCGTCCTCGCGTCCGTCGCCAGGCTGGACCGGGTGCCGGTCGGGCTGAAGGCGCACGCCAAGTCCTGGGTGCCCGGCAGCCAGTTCGCCGTGCTCGCCCACCCGGAGCCGCAACTCGTGCGCATCGCCCCCGGCGCCACCCTCAAGGGACCGGACTTCAACACCTGGATGCTCGTCGCCAAGGGGCAGCAGACGCAGGGCGACTGGGTGGCCGGGCTCGCCGGGCAGTGGAGCGTGCACGGGCTGCGCGAGGTCCCGCTGCCCGCCGAGTCGCCGGTGTGGTGGGGCACCGGCCGCATGACCGAGTTCTGCAGCTACCTCGCCGACCTGTCCGTGCTCTACCAGCTCGTCACGTCGGTACGGCAGACCGCCTGCCACTGGTGCGGCCTGGACGTCATCGGCGACCGCTGCGTCTTCTGCTCCGCCACCCCGCCCGCGTACGAACCCGCCCCGCCCCGCGCCCTGGAACAGCGCACGCCCGCCTGACCCGCCCCGTACGTTCCCAGCCCGCTCGACCGATTCCCCCAATGAGGTTGCACGGTTCATGAACTCCCGTCAGCGCCGCGGCGTGATACTGCTGATCCTGTCGGTCCTGTGCGCTCTCGGCGCGTTCGCCGGCGTGCTCTCCGTCGTCCACGACGTGAACTCCAAGGTCGGGCCCGAGGTCGGCGCCTATCGGGTGAAGTCCGACGTGAAGCCGTACACCGCCCTGGACGCGGGCCAGTTCGAGAAGATCGAGATGCCCAGGCGGTGGCTGTCCGGCAACGCCGTCACCGACCTGCACCAGATCCAGGGCAAGATCGCGGTCACCACCCTGCGCAAGGGCTCCCTGCTCCAGACCGACATGATCGTCGACCAGCCCGCCCTCCAGCCCGGCCAGCAGGAGGTCGCCATCATGATCGACGCGGCCACCGGAGTGGCCGGGAAGATCACCCCGGGGTCGCACGTCAACGTGTACGCCACCTTCGCCGGAAAGAAGGAGGGCGACCCCGACCAGTCGAAGATCATCGTCACCGAGGCCCGGGTCCTCGACGTCGGCCAGATCACCGCCCTCGACCCCGACCAGAACAAGAACCAGCAGCAGCCCAGCGAGGCCGTCCCCATCACCTTCGCGCTGTCCACCCTCGACGCCCAGCGCATCACCTACGCCGAGTCCTTCGCCCAGCGCGTCCGGCTCGCCCTGGTCGCGCCCGGCAGCGAGACCAGCGTCCCCGACAAGGACCGCACCTACGAACTCGCGACGGACAAGTGAGAGGCGGCCCGCATGCCCACCAGGATCCTCCCGGCCGGCACGGACCCGGACGCCGTCCGCTCCCTGACCACCCTGCTCAGCCAGCTCCCCGACGCCGAACCCCAGCCACCGGTCACCGACTCCACCCAGCTCGTCGACACCCTCGCCCGGCTCGCCGCGGAGTCCGTCGACGAACTCCCCGAAGTGGTCGTCGTCCACGAGCGCATCGGCCCGGTCCCGGCCCTGGAGCTGATCCGCGAGGTCGCCCTGCGCTTCCCGGCGGTCGGCGTCATCCTCGTCACCACCGACGCGAGCCCCGGCCTGTTCTCCGCCGCCATGGACGCCGGCGCCCGCGGCCTGGTCGCGCTCCCGCTGTCGTACGAGGAACTCGCCAGCCGCGTCCAGGCCGTCGCCCAGTGGTCGACGGGGGTACGGCGCCACCTCGGGCACGGCGCCGAGCTGTTCGGCGGAGCCGGCGGTACGGTCGTCACGGTCAGCGGCGCCAAGGGCGGCGTCGGCGCGACCCTGGCCGCCGTCCACCTGGCCCTCGCAGCACAGGCCTCCGGGCGGCCCACGGCCCTGGCCGACCTCGACCTCCAGACCGGGGACGTCGCCTCCTACCTGGACATCCAGTTCCGGCGTTCCGTGGCCGACCTCGCCGCCATCACCGACATCTCACCCCGAGTCCTGGCCGACGCCGTCTTCCGCCACGACACCGGGCTCGCCGTGCTCCTCGCCCCCGCCGAGGGCGAACGCGGCGAGGAGGTCACCGACCGCGCCGCCCGCCAGATCGTCAGCGCCCTGCGCTCCCGCTACGAGGTGGTCGTCGTCGACTGCGGCGCCCAGCTCAGCGGCGCCGGGGCCGCCGTGGTGGAGATGGCCGACACCGCGCTGCTGGTCACCACGCCGGACGTGATCGCCGTACGCGCCGCCAAGCGGACCGTGCGGATGTGGGACCGGCTGCAGATCCGCAAGGCCGAGGAGACCACGGTCGTCGTCAACCGGCACACCCGCGGCACGGAGATCCAGCCGCCGCTGGTGCAGCGCATCACCGGGACCGCGCTGGCGCGCACCGCGATTCCGGCCAATTTCAAGGAACTTCAAGCCGTCGTGGACGCCGGGCGGGTCCACGAACTGGACAGCAGGAGCACGGTCAAGCAGGCCCTGTGGGCGCTCGCGGGAGAGCTGGGACTGGTGAAGGCGGCCGAGGGGGCGCACCGGGGGAGCGGGCGCGGCCCGGGCGGATTCCGGCGGCGGAAGGAGTGAGCGCGCCATGAGAAGGAGGCCGGGCGGGGACCGGGGGCAGGTCAGCATCGAGTTCCTGGGGATGACGCCGCTGATCATCCTGACGCTGGTGCTCCTGTGGCAGGCCGTGCTCGTGGGGTACACCTTCACGCTCGCCGGGAATGCTGCGGACGAGGCGGTACGGGCGGGGACCGCGGTGCCGCCGGGCGCGCGGCAGGCGGCCTGCTCGGCGGCCGGGCTCAAGCACCTGTCGGCGGCGTGGAGGGGGAGTGCGGCGGTGTCCTGCGGCGGCAGCGGCTATGTCACGGCCGACGTCAGGCTGCACGTCCCCGTCCTCTTCCCCGGGCTGATCGACTTCCCGGCCACCGTGACCGGCCACGCCGGCGCCGTCGAGGAGGCGAAGCACTGAGATGCCGTACCGCCGTGGCCGCGACCGGGGCCAGGTCGCCATCGAATACCTCGGGTTCATCCCGGTGCTGCTGATCGTCGGCCTGGCCGGCATCCAGATCGGGGCCGTCGCCTACGCCGCCGAGCAGGCCGGTACGGCGGCCAGGGCCGGGGCGCGGGCCGCCTCGCTGCGGCAGGACGCCCAGCGGGCCTGCGCCGAGGCCGTCAGCGGCGCACTCACCGTGACCTGCTCGTCCGGCGCCGGAGGCGACACCGTGACCGTCACCGCCCGGGTCCGCATCCCCCGGATCGTCTGGGACTTCGGCGACGCCACCAAGACCGCGACCATGCCGCTCGACCACTGACCGAGGAGGTGCCGACATGAGCCTGCGCGCACGCATCACCACCCCCGAGGAGCACGGCAGCCGGGGCGAGGACGGGCACCTGGTCGCCTCCTACCGGGCCAAACTCCTGGAGGAGATCGACCTCGCCGAGATGAGCGCGCTCGCCGCCGCCGAGCGCAGGGCGCGGCTGGAGCGGGTGCTCGGCCACATCATCAGCCGCGAGGGCCCCGTGCTGTCCACGGTGGAGCGCGCGCAGCTGATCCGCCGCGTGGTGGACGAGGCGCTAGGGCTCGGCATCCTGGAGCCCCTCCTCGAAGACGCCTCGATCACCGAGATCATGGTCAACGGCCCCGACGCGATCTTCGTGGAACGCGGCGGCCGCGTCGAGCAGCTGCCGCTGCGGTTCGTCTCCGCCGACCAGCTGATGCAGACCATCGAGCGGATCGTGTCCACCGTCAACCGCCGGGTGGACGAGTCCAACCCCATGGTGGACGCCCGGCTGCCCTCCGGCGAACGCGTCAACGTCATCATCCCGCCGCTGTCGCTGACCGGCCCCATCCTCACCATCCGCCGCTTCCCGCGCTCCTTCACCCTCCAGGAGCTGATCTCCTTCGGCTCGCTGGACGAGCCCATGGTGTACCTGCTGGCCGGACTGGTGCAGGCCAAGTTCAACATCATCGTCTCGGGTGCGACGGGCACCGGGAAGACGACCCTGCTGAACGCGCTGTCGGGGCTGATCCCGTCGCACGAGCGCATCATCACCATCGAGGACTCCGCCGAACTCCAGCTCCAGCAGGCGCACGTGGTCCGCCTGGAGTCACGGCCCCCGAACGTCGAGGGCAAGGGCCAGGTCACCATCCGCGACCTGGTCCGCAACTCCCTGCGCATGCGGCCCGACCGGATCGTGGTCGGCGAGGTCCGCGGCGGCGAGTCCCTCGACATGCTCCAGGCCATGTCCACCGGCCACGACGGCTCGCTGGCCACCGTCCACGCCAACAGCGCCGAGGACGCCCTCACCCGGCTGCAGACCCTCGCCTCCATGTCCGACGTCGAGGTGCCCTTCGTGGCCCTGCACGACCAGATCAACAGCGCCGTCGACGTCATCGTCCAGCTCACCCGGTTCGCCGACGGCGCCCGCCGCATCACCGAGATCGCCCTGCTCGACAGCCACGGCGGGGAGCCGTACCGGCTCGCGACCGTCGCCCGCTTCGACGCCCGGCCGATGACCCCCGACGGCCGCGTCTACGGCAGCTTCCGGTACTTCCCGCTGCCCCGCCGCACCGCCGACCGCCTCTACATGGCGAGCCAGCCCGTCCCGCAGGCCTTCGGAGTCGCCCACTCCGTGGACGAACTCGCCACCCGAGAAGCCAGGTAGACCCCCATGGAACTCCACACCCTCGTCCAGCTCACCACCGGTGTGACGCTGCTGACCTGCGTCCTGGCGGTGGCCGGAGTGCACGCCTACGCCTCGGGCCGGGCCCGGCGCGCCGCCCTCGTGGACCGGCTCACCCACACCGGCCCCGGCCCGGGGACCGGCCGCAGACGCCGCTTCCGCGACCTGGACCGGCGGCTGCGCCGCACCCGCCTCGGCCGCCGGCTGGAGCTGCGCCTGGCCGCGACCGGACTGGACGTCACCCCGGGCGAGTTCTTCGTCGCCATGCTCGTGACCGTCGCCGCGCTCTGGCTGATCGGCCAGGCCACCCTGGCCCCCTTCTTCGGCCCGCTCGCCGGACTGCTCGGCATCTGGGCCGCGGTGCAGTTCCTCAACTGGCAGCGCCAGAAACGCATCGAACGCTTCATCAGCCAACTCCCCGAACTCGCCCGCATCCTGGCCAACGCCACCCAGGCGGGCCTCGCCCTGCGCACCGCGATCGGCATGGCGGCCGAGGAACTGGAGGCCCCGGCGGGCGAGGAACTGGCCAAGGTCGCCGACCAGCTGGCCATCGGACAGTCCCTGGACGACGCGCTGGGCGAGCTGGCCGACCGCCTCCCCTCCCGCGAACTGGTCGTCCTGGTCACCACCCTGGTGCTGTCGAACCGCGCGGGCGGCCAGGTCGTGTCGGCCCTGCGCAACCTCACCGAGACCTTGGAGGAACGCAAGGAGACCCGGCGCGAGATCCGCACCCAGCTCAGCCAGGTGACCATGACGTCGTACGCCGTCCCCGTCCTCGGCGTCGGCGCGCTGTTCCTGATGAACGGCGTGAAGGACGGCGCGCTGGCCCGTATGACCGGCTCACCGGTCGGCCAGGCCTGCGTGCTGATCGCCTTCGCGATGTACGCCGTCGGGTTCGTCCTCATCCGGCGCCTGAGCCGGATCGACGTGTGAGGAGGACGGCCCGGTGATCGGATTCCTGCTCGCCCTGCTGACGGGCCTCGGTGTCTGGGGCGCCTTCGCGGGCGTCCGCATGTACCGCGCGGACGCGAAACTCCCCGGCGACCTGGCGGTGGCCCTGGAGGTCGGCGCCACCCGCACGGGCGCGGTCGGCTCGGTCATCGACCGCATGGGCATGCGCTACGCCCCCGCCGTGCTGCGCCTGATGGGCCCGCGCCTGGTCGCCAAGTACCGCCGCAAGATCGACCTGGCCGGAAACCCCGGCGGCCTGACCATCGACCGCTACGCGGCCCGCCGCGCGGTGTACGGCGCACTGGGCGCGGTCGGCTGCCTGGTGTTCCTGCTGCGCGGCCAGTGGTTCGTGGCCGTACTGCTCCTGCTCTTCGGCGCGTTCTGGACGGAGGTCGGCATCTGGTCGGCGATCCGGGTCCGCAAGGACGTCATCGAGCGCACCCTGCCGGACTTCCTGGACGTGCTCGCGGTCGTGGTGAGCGCCGGTCTCGGCTTCCGCCAGGCCCTGGACCGCGTGGCCTCCCGCTACGAGGGGCCCTGGGCGGACGAACTGCGCATCACCCTGCGCCAGATGGACCTCGGCATGAGCCGCCGCCAGGCCTTCGCGGAGCTGCGGCGTCGTAACGACTCCGAGCAGGTGGCGATGTTCGTGACCGCGCTGCAGCAGGGGGAGGAACTGGGCGCGCCGATCGTCGACACCCTCGTCTCCCTGGCGAAGGACATGCGCCGCACCGACGCCCAGAACGCCCGCCGCAAGGCCGCCCGCGCGGTGCCCAAGGCCACGCTGATGATCACCACGTTCATGGTCCCGGCCACGATGCTGCTGCTCGGCGCGGGCCTGATCCTGGGCTCCGGCGTGGACTTCGGCTCGCTCACGGGGAAGTGAGGCGCACGTGACGGCGGCGGGCCTGACGCGACGCGGCGAAGGAGGGTTCTCCGGCGCCGCGGGCCGCGTGCGCGCGGCCGTCGCCCGAGCCGTACGCCGCCCGAAGGCAACCGCCGGCACGGAACCCACCACGGCCGAACCCTCGGAAAAGCTCCAGATCCGCGCCCTGCAGGCCATGTGCCGGCAGGTCTTCGGCTTCCGCCTGGCCATGATCGCCCTGGCCGCCCCGGCCGCACTGCTCCACGCGGCCCCGGGCCTGGGCGTCCGCCTGGCAGGCGCGGCCGTGGTGGTCACCTTCATGGTGTCCTACGTCCTCTTCCGCGACTGGGAACGCTTCGGCCCCCTCCTGCTGCGCCACCCCGGCCTCCTGGCAGCCGACACCCTCTTCGCCTCCTTCCTCCTGATCTCCGCCGGCCCGGACACCACCCTCGCCTACGTCAGCGTCTGCACCCCGCTCCTCGCCGGCCTCCTCTACAGCTGGCGCGGCGCGGCCTGCTTCGCCTCCCTGCAGTCCCTGATCCTGCTGCTGGTCCACGCCACGCTGAAGGCCGACCGCCACGCCCCGGTCGCCGAGGCGCTCCTGCTGCCCGGCCTGTGCGTGATCTCCGGCGCCATGGGCTCGACCCTGCGGGGCCTGATGCTCCGCTTCGGCGCCGCCACCCACGCCCTGACGACGGTCCAGGCACGGCTCGCGGCGGCGGAGGCGGTGAGCGCGGAACGCGCCCGGCTGGCCCGTGAGATGCACGACTCCGTGGCCAAGACCCTGTACGGCGTGGCCCTCGCGGCGGACGGCCTGGCGGCCACGGCCTCCTCCGCCGCCCCCGACCCCGACCGCGTCCGCCGCCAGGCGGAACTGGTCTCCCGCTCGGCGCGCCGGGCCGCGGCGGAGTCCCGGGAACTGCTGGCGGACCTGCGGCGCGAACCGGGTGATCACCTCGAGGCACAACCTCTGTGGCAGCAACTCGCCCACGAACTGGACCGCTTCACGGCCCGCACCGGCCTCCGGGTGACCCGCCACTGGCCCACCGGACCCGACACGCCCCTCCCCGCGGTGCCCCCGCCCCTGGCCCGGCACCTGCTCTCCATCACCGCGGAGGCGCTGGAGAACGCCCACCGGCACGCGTCCGCGACCCGAGTCGAGGTACGAGCGGCGCGCCACGGCGACCTCCTGCGCCTCACGATCCACGACGACGGCCGGGGCCTCCCACCGGACACCACCCTCGAACGCCTCCGCGACGCCGGCCACTTCGGCCTGCTCGGCATGGTGGAGCGGGCCGCCCGGATCGGGGCCCGCATCCGCATCGGCCGGGGCGGCCACGCACGGGGCACGGAAGTCCGCGTGGAACTCCCGCTGTCGGCCCTGACCAGCCCCGACCCCGCACCCCGGGAAGCCTGAGAGGAGGCCGGATCATGCAGCACACCCACCCCTGGCCGGCGTCACCGGCGCCGGCCGCGCCACCCCTGCGGCTGCTGGTGGCCGACGACAACCCGGTGGTCCGGGCGGGCCTGACCGCCCTGCTCTCGGGCCGCGAGGACACCACGGTGGTGGCGGAGGCGACGGACGGCCGCGAGGCGTACGAGGCGGCCCTGCGGCACCGCCCGGACGTCATCCTCCTCGACGTCCGCATGCCCGGCGTCGACGGAATCTCCGCATTGCCGCACCTGGTTCGGCTGGCGCCGGTCATGATGCTCACGTACAGCCACGAGACGGAGACCGTACGGGAGGCGCTGCGGCTGGGGGCGGGGGGATACCTGGTGCACGGCGAGTTCACGACCGAGCAACTGGTGCGCGCGGTACGGGACGTCCGGGAGGGGCGGCCGCATGTGACTCCCGGGGCGGCGAAGGCGTTGCTGACGGAGCTGCGGGGGAGTGCAACTGCACAGCCTGACCGCCAAGCGCCCGATGTTCTGGGGGAAATCACCCCTCAACCCCTTTCGCAAGTGCAATCATCCATGGGAAAGTCGTTCCGTTCGCGTTTCCGGCTGAGCACGAGGGAGGCGGAGATCATGGACCTCATCGCGTCCGGCATGACCAACCAGCAGATCGCCGCCGCCTGCTTCATCTCCGAGAAGACGGTCAAGAACCACATCAACCGCATCTTCGCCAAACTCCAGAGCTCCAGCCGCTCCCAGGCGGCCGCGAAGTGGCTGGGGGTGGCGTGAGGTGGGCGCGTGGGGGAGCGGACGGTCGGGGGAATGGGTCCGGGGTTGGGTCCTGGGGCCCTCGGTCGGGCGCCGTGTTCCGGCCTACGTTGTCCGGATCGGAGGCGAACCCGGAGGGGACCACCATGAGCAACTGGTTCAACACCACCGTCGCGTATCTGCAGGCCCGTGTCGCCCGCAGCGACAAGGGACAGACCGCGGTGGAGTACCTCGGCATCATCGCGGTGGTGGTGGCGATCGTGTTGGCGATCACGGGCACGAGCATCGGACAGTCGATCTACGACGCGATCACGAACAAGATCGCCGAGGTCACCGGCGGCTGAACCCTCCACACCGCGACGCAGGGCAGGCCTTCCCCATCTACATCACGGTGGTGGCGGGCCTGCTCTTTCTCGCGTTGGCCTACCTTGCGGTCGGCCAGGCGTCGGTGAACCGGAGCGGCGCACAGACGGCAGCCGACGCGGCAGCGCTCGCGGCGGCGCAGAACGAGCGCGACCAACTCACGGCCCAGTGGGTGAAGGTACTCGCCGACCCCACGAAGTGGCAGGACATCTTCGAGGGCAGGGTGACGTTCGACGACCCGTGTGGACGGGCCGGCCAACTCGCCGCGCAGAACGATGCCGTGCTGAGTGACTGCTTTGCGCCGGGGCTGCTGAAGTACCGCGTCGACGTGCAGTCCGACAAGTCCGTCGGGCGGTCGGTCGTACCGGGGTCGGAGAACTACAAGTCGAAGGCTTCCGCCACGGCCGAGATCGAGCCCCTCTGCGACGTTCCCGACGCGGGTGGCGGCGGCGACACCCTGCTCCAACTCACGTGCAGGGACAAGGTCTGGCATCTCAAGCCGGATGACACGACGGGGCTGCCGAAGCCCGAAGACCTCTTCGACGTCCACCTGGCCGACTGACGAGTGAACGATCAATGACGAAGGAAGCGGAGCGATGAGCATGCGGTTCACTGCGAGGGCCCGCAAGGGGATGGTCGCATTGACCGTTGCGGCTGGTCTGGCCGTCGGCGTTGCCGGTTGCGGTGGAGGCGGCGGGGACGACAAGAAGCCGGACCATTCGGCGTCCGCATCCCGGACAAGCGACTCCGACCCGAGTACTCAGGAGGGGCAGTCGGACCAGCCGCTGGCGGAGTTGAAGGGGTCGGACGGCCTGCTCCTCCGGATCGTCTCCGCTCAGCGCGACTCGGGCGGCTTCGTCACGGTCAACGGCACATTGAAGAACGACGGGGCCCAGACCGTCGTCATCCCCTCCGCCCTGAGCGGCAACGAAACCGAGATCATCAAGAACGGCAGGTCCCTGGGCGGGGCCACGCTGGTCGACCCGCAGGGCAAGAAGCGCTACTACGTGCTGCGGGACACCGAGGGCCGTCCGCTGACGACCACGGGCTTCTCGACACTCAAGGCCGGCGCCACCCTGGCTGTCTTCATGCAGTTCCCGGCCCCTCCGGCGAACACGTCCGAGGTGGAGTTCCAGCTCCCCACCTTCACCTCCGCCACCATCAAGATCTCCGGGTGAGGCCGAAGTGACCACGCCCCGCCTCGCTCTCACCCTCACCGCAGCCACCCTCCTCCTCACCGTCACCCCCGCCCGGGCAGACGGCACCGACCCCAGCCAGCCCCCCGACACGGCACCCTCCGCCGCGGCCCCGGTGAAGATCGACCCCAAGGACCCCGACCTGAAGCTCCCCGAGGGCGCCACCCTGGCCGCGCCGAAGGTGCTGGACATCAAGTCGGTCGTGGAGGACCAGAGCGGGGACGAACGCCGGGAGGACACCAACGCCGACGTGACCTTCGCGCTCCAGGCGGAAGTCCTCTTCAGCAAGGACAGCGCCAAGCTCAGCGGCGAGGCCAAGGCCCGTATCGCCACGATCGCCGAGGAGATCAAGAAGCAGAACGCGACCCAGGTCCGCGTCTTCGGCTTCACCGACAACCTCGGCTCCGCCGCCCACGGCGACGTCCTGTCCAGGCAACGCGCCAACGCCGTACAGGCCGTCCTCGACCAGGACCTGAACGACCCGAACATCACCTTCGAGGTCCGCGGCTACGGCGAGCAGTACCCGATCGCCGACAACTCCACGGAGGAGGGCCGCCGGAAGAACCGCCGGGTGGAGGTGTCGTTCCCGCGCACGGAGAACTGACCGGTGCCCGGTTTTCGAAAGAGGGACGCTCGGCGTATACGCGACGTATACTGCCGGCATGGCCGATGTCATGATCCGCGTACCCGCCGAAGTCCGTGACCAGCTCGCCGCCGTCGCGGAGGCCCGTGGGACCAGCCTGCGTGCCCTCATGCAGGAAATAGCGGCTCAGACGCTGACTCCTGAGCAGATCAAGGCACGGGCCGATCGCACCCGCGCGCTGCTCGCCGAACGGTTCGGGCATTACGTGACCGATGAGGAGTCCGCCGAGATGCGGCGCAAAATGCGGGAGGCCACCGCTGCTCACCGGGCCGCTCTCACGGAGGCGGATTCGCCCCGTTGAACCAGATCGAACACTACGTTCTCGACAGCCCCACACTGCTGGCGATGGGCGGCAACAAGCAGGTCTCCGGGCTCATTCATGCTGCTGCGTCCAGCGATGACGTCCGCCTCTGGGCGCCGATCCTGTGCCTCCTCGAGGCCGAGCGCGAGCGCCCCGGGATTGTCGCCCACGCGGGCGTGTTGCTGGACGTGATCCAGGTCATCGATGACGACTACGCGATGGCAGTGACGGTCGCGGAGCTGCTCGGCGACGGTGTGGCCTTCGGCGTCGCGGCGGCCGTACACGTGGCACGGCCGAATCCCATGCTCCCGGACGGTGCGCTGGTGGCCACCGTCGCGCCGGACGCCTATGCCGGGCTCGGAGTCGGCGTCATGGACCTGAATCGCTGACCGAGTGGAGGAGGGTGTGCCATCGGGCGGCGGCGAAGCTCTAGGAACCGCCGTCGCTCACCTCGCACTTGGCAGTCGCTTTTTGGCCAATTGGTGTCACGCGGCAGCCGTCATGCCCGAATCGTTCCTGCCCCGGCAACGCGGCCCCCCAGCCGGACGAGTACTCAGACGGGGCGGTGACTGATATGGAACGGCCGATCACACACGGTAGCTAAAGTCTTCCTCGACCGCCGCAGCAGTGCGGTAGCGCGCTGAACGCCGATTCAGCAGCGCACGACAGACACGGGGAGGTACCACGCATGGTGGGGGAAGGGCCGGCGCGTGGGGTTTGACTGGGAGAGGGCCGTGGGTGTCCCGCCTCGCGACGGCAAGACCGGGTCCACTCGCCTGCAATTGGCGAGCGCGAACGGCGGGGGAGGCAGCGGGGACGCCGATCTGCGGATCAGTAAGACCCCATGGACGAGCGCGGCGCGCGTGGCGGAGGAACTGCACACCGACATCGGCAACGGTCTGTCCGACCTCAGGGAGACCGGCATCGGCGCGGCGGGCGGGGCCGGGGGATTCGACTGTCCGGCCGCGCTGAACGAGGTGCGCGCCACCTGGGAGGCTCGGCTCACCGCCGTCCGGGACGAGTGCGGTCGGCTGCACGAAACCCTGGCCAAGACCGGAACGCACTTCGGCGAGGTCGACCACCACGTCGCGGGCCGCGTGGGCGGAGTTCACGTCGGCAACGCCCCTGACTGGTCCCGGTGAGGCCCGTGTCCACATGGCAGCACCTCCGTGACCTGAAGCTGTCCCAGTACCGGGACGCCGCCGGCGGCTGGGGCAAGGTGAGTCACCGCGCGGACGCCGCCCGGCTCCGGACCGACCGGGAGATGACGATTCCGGTCCGCTCCACCCAGAAGGGGGAGACGGCGACCAAGGCAGCGGGCGAACTGGACCGCCTCAGCCGTAACTACCAGTACATTCACGGCGAGTGCGGTCTGATCCGGACGACGCTGGAATCCCTCGCCGCTGATTTGGAAGGACCTCAGCGCAAGCTGAAGCAGGCGCTGGAAGACGCCGAGGCGTTCAAGTTCACGGTGAACGGGGACGGTTCGGTGACGTATCCGCCTCCTGTCTGGAAGGACGGCACCCCGGCGACGGTCCTTTCCGGGGCGCCCGCTCCAGGAAAGTCGTCGGCAGGCCCTCTCATGCCGTTGGCTCCGGGCGCCGGCGGTGGTACGGCGCGAGCGGGCGCGCCCGTCCCATACCTGCCGGGCGATGGTGAAGGCGGCGGCAATCCGAACAAGGCCATGGCCGAGGACATCGCCGAACGCATCGCCAGCGCGGTGCGAGAGGCGGGCGAGATCGACGCGCGCTACGCATCCATGCTCCGCAAGCTCAAGGCCCCGGCCGGGCTGGACGTCACCGACGACATGCTGATCGACGCGGCCGAGGACATGCGAGCCGTACGGAAGACCGTCGCCGGCCATCTCGACGAGAAGAAGATCCCGTGCGGAAAGTCTCCCGCCGAGAACAGGAAGTGGTGGGACGGCCTCACCGACGAGCAGCGCGACGAGT
The DNA here is from genome assembly GCF_040703635.1 of Streptomyces sp. NPDC007189. Lineage (NCBI taxonomy): Bacteria > Bacillati > Actinomycetota > Actinomycetes > Kitasatosporales > Streptomycetaceae > Streptomyces > Streptomyces sp. NPDC007189. Next base: position 288,448 of record NZ_JBEYEY010000001.1, on the reverse strand, counting down.
ACGCGACTCTCTACCCGGCCCAGATCGGCGCGCTCGACGGCCTGCCGTCCGAGGTGCGCGACACCTCCAACCGGATCGTGCTGGCGGAAACACGGGCACAGTTCGCGCAGGAGTACGAGCGACTCGGGCCCGAGCCGCCGCAGTACGTCCGGGGCGGCGGCCCTCCCTCCGCCGTCGTCAACCCGGCCTGGCAGCAGTGGCAGAGAGCCGGTGGCGTGCGGGTGCGGGACCTGCTCAAGGGCATGGACGACATCCAGGCCCGGCTGGACGCGAGCGGCGTGCCCGGTCCGAACGGCAAGCCCGGCCTGCCGCAGGCCTACCTCCTCGGCTTCGACACCAAGGGCCTCGGACACGCGATCATCGCCAACGGCAACCCCGACAGGGCGGACAACACGGCCGTGTACGTGCCCGGGACGGGCGCGCGGCTGGCGAATGCCGGCGGTGACATCAAGCGGATGACGGACACCTGGCAGGAGGCCCATGCACAGGCTCCCGACAAGACCACGTCCACCATCACGTGGATCGGCTACGACGCCCCGCAGAACGTGCTCACCGATTCCCCTTCGCCGAGCTACGCCCACGACTCGGCGCCCAGGCTGAACACCTTCCTGGAGGGGCTGCAGACCGCCCGCAGCGGCTCCGACGTTTGTAAGTCGTCGAGCCACACGACCGTCATCGCCCACAGCTACGGCACGACCGTCGTCGGTGCGGCCACCAAGGAACACCACATCGCGGCCCACGACATCGTGGTCGCCGGCAGTCCGGGGATGCTGGTGGGCGACGCGAGCGATCTGGGCGTGGGCAGCAAACACGTCTGGTCCGAGGCCGCCGGCGACGACCCGGTGCCCTACGTCGGCCGACAGTTCCTGGGCGGGGAGAAGTGGGGCGTGCAGCACTATCACGGGGTTCCCTACAACGCCGGTTACATCACGACGATTCCGTCCGACGAGGCGTTTGGGGGACACCGGATGGATGTGGATACCAGTGGGCACAGCGGCTACTGGGACGAGGGGTCGGTTTCATTGCAGAACCAGGGCGCGGTTGTCGTCGGTAAATACGGTGACGTCAAGGAAGACAAGTGAACCCGTTCAGCCATCAACTCCCACGAAGCCGGTCGGCTTTCTGCGTAGGGGCCAGCGTCTTGGCCCTCGTCATGACAGGATGCTCAAAAGACGTGAACAGCGATGACGTGAATGAGGGTGGTAACACCGCTCAGCCGACGACTCTCGCGGTCGAGCAGGCGAGGACGAAGGCCAACCACCTCTCGAGTCAGATTCTTGACATGATCGGAATCAAAACAGGCAAGGTGACTGGGGGAGGCGCGGGTGTCTCTCTCTGCGACGAGGATCCCGAGCACCTTTACCGCATGCGTCACCCGTGGTCGATCTACGCAGTCGCCGCCGACAAACTGGAGGCCGGTTTCCGGCGCCTGCGGGAGAGCCTCCCCAAGAACGGCTGGAAAGTCGTCGCATACGGCCGTGACACCAGTGCGAACAAGAACCTCGAACTCACCGCCAACTCGGAGACAGAGCCCTTCTCGGTCAACGCTTCCCTGCACATCACGGGCTCGGAGGGAACCCGGCAGCCCATGATCCAGATCCACGTCGTCTCCGCCTGCTTCCGTGCCCCCAAAGGCACAGACCTCGGCAAGGAGTTCTGAGGTCACCCACACACGCGACGCTCAATCCACCTCGACGCCCACCCGAACCCCCACGCCAAGCCCCCACCCCGCCATAACCCCCGCCCCCGCCTCCAGCACATGCCGCGACCGCAGGCGAGGCAGGCCCAGGCGGCCCGGCTTCATCGTTCGGACGGCAATGACGGTGAGCGTGCGGTCGAGGTACGCGACGTCGATGGGGATGCGCATGCGGAAGGTGTGCACCGCGCCGGCGGGGGACAGCAGCATGGCCCCCTCGACCGAGTCACGGCCCAACAACCCCTTCGTGCGGGCCCGGTAGGACGTCGCGATCTCCAAAGGAACTGAGACCGCGGCCCCGTCCTCGTCCCCGCCCCCGTGCACGACCAGCCGGCCCCGCCCGTCCCGCCACCGCGCCATCCGCAGGCCACCTCCGCAGTGACTGTACCCACGGGGTCACCGGGAACGCCGGTCACCGCGCACGTAAAGGAGTTGTCCCGCCCGCCCCCTCCCACTAGGAAGAACCCCATGACTGGACTCGGTGTCGTCTTTCGCCCCCAGCTTCCGCCCGAGCGGCTGAAGGCGGTGGCCCGTGTGGCGGACGAAGCAGGGCTCGAGGAACTGTGGTTGTGGGAGGACTGCTTCCGGGAGGGCGGGATCTCGACCGCCGCCGCGGCGCTGGCCTGGACCGAGCGGGTGCGGGTCGGGGTCGGGCTGCTGCCGGTGCCGCTCAGGAACGTGGCGCTCACCGCGATGGAGGCCGCCTCCCTGCACCGCATGTTCCCGGGGCGCGCGACCGTCGTCGTCGGGCACGGCGTGCAGGACTGGATGGGGCAGGTCGGCGCTCGTCCCGCCTCCCCGCTCGCGCTCCTCGGCGAGCATCTCGACGCCCTGCGCGCCCTGTTGGCCGGCGAACGGCTCACCGTGCGGGGGCGGTACGTGTCCCTGGACGACGTCGGCCTCGACTGGGCGCCGGAGCGGCCGGTGCCCGTCCTCGCGGGCGCCACCGGGCCGCGTACGCTCCGCCTCTCCGGCGCCAAGGCGGACGGCACGGTCCTCACCGCCGCCAGCTCCCCGGACGACGTACGGCGGGCCCGGCGGCTCATCGAGGAGGGACAGAAGGAGGCGGGGCGCGGCGGGCATCACCAGGTCGTCGTCTACCTGCTCGCTGTCACCGGCGCTGACGCCGAGGCCCGGCTGCGGGCCGAACTCGCCGCCGAGGGACTGGAGTCGGCCACGGACGTCGGGGTGGCCGGTGACGCGGGCGCCGTGGCCGCGGCCGTACGACGGCTTGCCGAGGCCGGCGCCGACACGGTTGTGCTGCAGCCGACGGGAGACGAACCCGACCCGGAGGGGTTCGTGCGGTTCGCCACCGAAGAGGTCCGCCCCCTGCTGACCTGAGAGGGAGGGGCATTGTCAGTGGCGGCTGTCACACTCCCTCCATGACCGACCCCATGACCGCCGAGCATGACGAGCACGGCGAGCACGGCGACGTGAGCCTGCGCGGCGTCACGGACGACGACCTGTACGTCTTCCTTGCCTACGAGCACGACCCGGAAGCCGTCCGGCGGTCGAGATTCGCCCCCCGGCCGCGGGACGCCTTCCTCACGCACTGGCGCGAACGCATCCTCGGCGATCCCGACTGCCTCGTACGGACCGTCACCGTGGACGGCGAGCCCGCCGGGCACGTCGTGTCCTGGACGGCGGACGACGAGCGCCGGTACGTGGGGTACTGGCTCGGCCGTCCGTACTGGAGACGTGGCGTCGGCACCCGTGCGCTCGGCATGTTCCTGCACCTGGAGCGCGTACGCCCCCTGTACGCCGACCCCTTCCACACGAACACCGCCTCCGTCCGCCTCCTGGAAAGACACGGCTTCAAGCGCTCCGGCACCGTACGACACGGGACCGACGAGCACGTCCTGCTGGTGCTCGGCGGGCCGGGGACCACCCCGTGAGCGAGATCCCGGGCCCCTGGCGCCTCCCCTTCGAGCTGGCCTGGGAGGCCCTGCGCGCCGGCAGCCGGCCCGTCGGCGCCGTGCTGTACGGCCCGGAGGGCGGCGTCGTCGCGGCCGGGCGCAACCGCAGCCGGGAGGCCGTGGCCCCGCCCGGCCAGCTCGCCGGCACCGATCTGGCGCATGCCGAGATCAACGCCCTGGCCCAGCTCCCGGCCGGCCGCCGGCACCCCGGGCACCGCCTGTACACCACCCTCGAGCCGTGCCTGCTGTGCAGCGGTGCGCTGATCCACGCCCACGTCCCGCACGTCGTCTACGCCACCGCCGACGAGCACTGGCGCGGAGTGGAGCGCGTCCCGGAGGCCGGCGGCGCGATAGCCGCCCGCTGGGCCACCCGCGAGGGCCCGCTGGACGGCCCGCTCCGTCCGCTCGCCTGCTTCGGCGCCCTGCTCATGACGCTGTGGACGGTGGCGCACACGCAGGACCCGGCGCCCGAGGGTCCCGCGGCCCGGGAGGCCCGCCGTCACCTGGACGCGGGCCTGCTGGACGCGGCCACCGCGCAGGCGGCGTACGAGGCGGTCAGCCCGAGCCCATAACAGGCGGATGGTCGCCGGTCGTCCCGTCGGTCAGTTCGCGCAGGATGTCCATGTGGCCGGCGTGCCGGGCTGTTTCCCCGATCATGTGGACCAGGGTCCAGCGGAGGCTGACGGTGATGTCGCGCCAGGGCGGGGTGCCCTGGGTGTCCAGGGGGAGCCGGGTGATGACGGTGTCGGCGGCGGCGCGGGCGCGGGCGTAGAGGGCGACGATCCGCTTGGTCGGCTCCTCGGGGGTGACCCGCATGTCGTCGTGCGGGTCGAACCACAGCGGCTCGGCCTCGCCGCCGAAGGTCTCCACGAACCAGCCGTACTCGACGCAGGCCAGGTGCTTCACCAGCCCGAGCAGATTGGTGCCGCTCGGGGTCATCGGCCGGCGCAGCTGCTCGTCGTCGAGGCCGTCGAGCTTCCAGAACACGGCGTCGCGGTGCCGGTCCAGGCTCGCGTGCAGTGTCTGCTTCTCTGCGGCGAGGTACGTCGGCGTGGGTGTCGTCATGCGGGCGGAAAATAGCAGGCCCCGCGGACGGCGCCCTGGGACCATGGTGGGCATGGCGGAAAACCGTTCGTTCGAAGATCTCGTGGCCGAGGGCGCCGCCGTGCCGACCGAGGGGTGGGACTTCTCCTGGTTCGAGGGGCGGGCCAGTGAGGAGCGGCCCTCGTGGGGGTACGCCGTCTCGGCGGGGAAGCGGGTGGCCGGCGGCGCTGAGGCCGTGCTGGACATCCAGACCGGCGGCGGCGAGGTGCTCGACTTCGTCCTCGACACCGCGGCCCCGGCCCGGCCGGTGCTGGCCGCCGCGACGGAGGGCTGGCCGCCGAACGTGGCCAAGGCGACCGCGCTGCTGCGCCCGCGCGGGGTCGTGGTCGTCGCCGCCCCGGACGACGCGCCGCTGCCGTTCGCCGACGAGACGTTCGACCTGGTGCTCAGCCGCCACCCGGTGCGGCCGTACTGGGACGAGATCGCCCGGGTGCTGCGGCCGGGTGGCACCTACTTCGCCCAGCATGTCGGGCCCGCCAGCGTCTTCGAGCTGGTGGAGTTCTTCCTCGGGCCGCTGCCCGAGGAGGTGCGCTCCGCCCGGGACCCCGAGCGCGAGCGGGCCGGAGCCGAGGCGGCGGGCCTGGAGGTGGCAGAACTGCGCGCGGAGCGGCTGCGGATGGAGTTCCACGACATCGCCGCCGTCGTCCACTTCCTGCGCAAGGTGGTGTGGATGGTCCCGGGCTTCACGGTGGAGGCGCACGAGCCCCAACTGCGCGCGCTGCACGAGCGGATCGAGAAGGAGGGGCCGTTCGTGGCGCACAGCACCCGGCATCTTCTCGACGTCCGCAGGCCGCGCCGCTGACGGCTCGGCAAGCCGCCCCGCCGACCGCCTCCGCACGCCGCGCCCCACCGAGCCTCGGCAAACCGACCTGCTGACGGCCCCACACGCCGCCCCGCCGACGGCCTCGACAAACCGACCTGCTGACGGCCTCCGCACGCCCCCGCTGACACCGCCCCCGCGCCGACGGTGTCCACATCGTTATACGGTGCGGTTCACATCGGCCCCATCGGTCACATAAGTTCAGACCAAGGTAATTCGCGCTGGCAAACCCGCGCGGCCGGTACCGCGCAGTGGAGGGGGCTGCGCGGCGCCGTGAAGCTGAACGATCTTGCCCTGGCCCCGCAGCGGAGCCGTCAAGTCCCCGTTCGCTGGCCGGTTAGCCCATCAGGGGGACACCGGGACGACTCGCCGACACGCCCACAAGACGGCGCAAACCTTTCGGATCCCTCCGAATCAGGTCGTACCCGACCGGCTTTGCCTGAGAATCCGTTGTGAATCGGCCATGAGGCACCCCTGAATCGCGGCTTCCGCAGCCATCGGGGCGTTGCCGGGCGACTCCGGAGAGTAGTTGTCTGCCGTCGATGCACCCACCATCCCTCACGAAGGGTTATGGTGGAAACCCCCCCTCGGGCCGGTCCGTCTCCCCCCCACGGACCGGCCCGTTTTTCGTCCCGGCCATCGGCGGGGCCGCTCCCCGGGAACTGACGGGAACCTCCGGGCACCGGCCCGGCGTCCCAGCCGAAGGGGCCAAGTCCCCGACCCCAGGCCCCAAACCCCGGGCCGGAGCCGAGCCCGCGGCGGGGGTAGGCTCAACGGCTCCGGCACCCACCGCACCCCGACCCCGCCGCCAAACCCCCGGAGGGCCCCGTGAACCTGCGCGACAACCTGCGCAGCCTGCTCGTCAGGCTCTACGCACGCCGGGTGGAGGGCCACCTGGACCACGCTCAGGTGCCCAAGCACATCGGCGTCATCATGGACGGCAACCGCCGCTGGGCGAAGGCGTCCGGTTCCACCACCGTCCACGGCCACCGGGCCGGCGCGGACAAGATCGAGGAGTTCCTCGGCTGGTGCACCGAGACCGACGTCGAGGTCGTCACCCTGTGGCTGCTGTCCACGGACAACTTCGACCGCCCGCAGGAGGAGCTCGTCCCGCTGCTCGGCATCATCGAGGACGTCGTGCGCACGCTCGCCGCCGACGGCCGCTGGCGGGTGCACCATGTCGGCACCATGGACCTGCTGCCGGCCGGGATGCAGCGCACGCTGAAGGAGGCCGAGGAGGCCACCGCCCACATCGACGGCATACTCGTCAACGTGGCCATCGGCTACGGCGGCCGGCAGGAGATCGCCGACGCCGTGCGCTCCATGCTGCTCGACGCCCACGACAAGGGCGTCACCATGGAGGACCTCGCCGAGTCCGTCGACGTGGACATGATCGGCCGCCACCTCTACACCGGCGACCAGCCCGATCCCGACCTGGTCATCCGCACCAGCGGCGAGCAGCGGCTGTCCGGTTTCATGCTGTGGCAGACCGCGCACTCCGAGTACTACTTCTGCGAGGTCTTCTGGCCCGCCTTCCGCAAGGTCGACTTCCTGCGCGCCCTGCGCGACTACGCCGCACGTCACCGCCGGTACGGCGGCTGAACCGCACCCCACGCCCCGCCGGCCACCGCACCGGCGGGGCGTTCGCATACCCGGATTCGCGCGGACGTAACAAGGAGTTCACCGGCACGCCGGTGGCCGCTTTTGCATGGCGGTGCATGTTCGAGGGCATAAGCCAGTCAGGTCGACACCCGAACCACGGGTGTCGGATCTCAGCGGGCGGCACGGGGCCGTCCGCCCGGGAGGCCCTTTGCACCAGCCCGATCGTGCGGTCACTGCACGGACGAAGAGGCGGAGGGCCGGTTCGCGGCCCGCGCAGGGCGGCCGTCGACCGGTCCAGCTCGTTCTCGTCGCTCCCCGACCTCATCCGAGGGGGTACGTCCTTCCGTGGTGACCAGCACAAAGCGCCACAAGCCAGACCGGCGCACCTACGTTCTCGACACCAGCGTCCTGCTGGCCGACCCGAACGCCCTGACCCGCTTCGACGAGCACGAGGTCGTGCTCCCCATCGTGGTGGTCACGGAACTGGAGGCCAAGCGGCACCATCCCGAACTCGGCTACTTCGCCCGGCAGGCCCTGCGCCTGCTGGACGACTACCGGGTGAAGAACGGTCGCCTCGACGCCCCCATCCCGATCGGGGAGCTGGGCGGGACCGTCCGTGTCGAGCTCAACCACTCGGACCCCAGCGTGCTGCCCACCGGCTACCGCCTGGGGGACAACGACTCCCGCATCCTCGCGGTCGCCCGCAACCTGCAGGCCGAGGGGTACGACGTCACGGTCGTCTCGAAGGACCTGCCCCTGCGGATCAAGGCGTCCTCCGTCGGACTCCTCGCCGAGGAGTACCGGGCCGAACTCGCCATCACGGAGAACTCCGGCTGGACCGGAATGTCCGAACTGACGCTCTCCGGCGAGCAGGTGGACATCCTCTTCGAGGAAGGGCACCTGTACGTCCCCGAGGCCGCCGAACTGCCCGTGCACACCGGCCTGACCATCCACTCCGAGCGCGGCAAGGCGCTCGGCCGCATCACGGCGGAGGGCAACGTCCGCCTGGTGCGCGGCGACCGGGAGGCGTTCGGCATCAAGGGCCGCAGCGCCGAGCAGCGCATCGCGCTCGACCTGCTGCTCGACCCGGACGTCGGGATCGTCTCGATGGGCGGCCGGGCCGGCACCGGCAAGTCGGCGCTGGCCCTGTGCGCCGGCCTGGAGGCGGTCCTGGAGCGCCGCCAGCACCAGAAGGTGATGGTGTTCCGGCCGCTGTACGCGGTCGGCGGGCAGGAGTTGGGCTATCTGCCGGGCAGCGAGGCGGAGAAGATGAGCCCGTGGGCGCAGGCCGTCTTCGACACGCTCTCGGCGGTCACCAGCCGGGAGGTCATCGAGGAGGTCACCGCGCGCGGGATGCTGGAGGTCCTCCCGCTCACCCACATCCGGGGCCGCTCGCTGCACGACGCGTTCGTGATCGTGGACGAGGCGCAGTCGCTGGAACGGAACGTTTTGCTGACCGTTCTGTCCCGGATCGGCGCCAATTCACGGGTCGTTCTCACCCATGACGTGGCGCAGCGGGACAATCTGCGCGTCGGTCGCTACGACGGCGTCGTCGCCGTGGTGGAGAAGCTGAAGGGGCACCCGCTCTTCGCGCACGTCACGCTGACCCGGTCCGAGAGGTCCCAGATCGCGGCGCTTGTGACCGAAATGCTGGAGGACGGCCACATCTGACCCTGCTCGCACGGCAATTGGCGCCGTTCGGCAAAGGCCCAGAGCCTAGCCGGGCGGCGCCTCGGCGTGTGGAGCTTTCCGGAAATCCCCTGGGCCAAACGGGATGTGAGCTTTCACACGCAACACAGAATTGCCTCCCGGCGTCCGGTTACGGCAGAGTCTCAGTCCTGTCAGGCCCCGCATACGACACATCTGTACCCCCAGCGGTGCAGCACCACAAAAGCATCAACTCCATAGAGTTCGTCGTATGCCGCCCGCGCACCACGCGGCCGCTCCCCGCAGGGGGAGTTGCCCACCGGGCCCGTGCCTCCCGTGACCCCGCAGTTGGGAGGCCAGTGTCAGGGGCACGATTGCGTCCGCCAGGGTCACCGAAGCGGGCGATGCTGGAAGGAAACCGTGTGAGCCGGATTTCGGTCCGGGGATTCGCAGTGGCCTCGGCCACCGCGGTCACCGCCGTCGGAAGCGTCGTCGGAGTTGCCTCGGGCAGCGTCGCGCAGAACAACGACGCCGAGCCGACGGCCGCCGACACCACGCTCCTGGCGGACATACCCGCGGGTCAGCAGGCCCAGGTCCAGTCCGCGTCGCTGACGCAGCAGGCCGATGCCCAGGCCATCGCCGCGGACACGAACGCCAAGAAGGACGCCGAGGAAGCGGCCCGCAAGGCTGCCGCCGAGACCGCCATCGCCAAGAAGGCGGCGGCCGAGAAGGCGGCCAAGGAGGCCAAGGAGCGCGCCGAGGCGAAGGCGGCGGCCAGCCGCGACAGCGCCCGCACCTCCTCCAGCTTCCCCGTCCAGAGCAGCTACACCGTCGCGCAGATCCAGGCGATGGCGCGTCAGATGGTGGCGGCCGACCAGTTCCAGTGCTTCAGCAACATCGTGAACAACGAGTCGAGCTGGAACTACCAGGCGGTCAACGCCTCCTCCGGCGCCTACGGCCTCTTCCAGGCCCTGCCCGCCGGTAAGTACGCCTCGGCCGGCGCCGACTGGCGCACCAACCCCGCGACGCAGATCAAGTGGGGCCTGAACTACATGAACAGCCGGTACCACAGCCCCTGCCAGGCCTGGTCCTTCTGGCAGGCCAACCACTGGTACTAGACCCGCCCGGTCCCGCCCGGTCGCACTCAACCTCGCGCAGCCCCTCCCCGTCCTCAGGGGAGGGGCTTTCGCCCTGTACGGTCGTACCCGGACGCCTCCAGGGGGAGGAGAGGTGGCGAGCACGCGGGGACGCGGGGGAAGAGGACGGATCATGTCGCGAGTGCCAGGGTGGCTCGGCAAGCTCGGAGCCGGTCTGACCGAGATCAGCGAGCGCCTGGACGAGCGCCGCGCCGAGGTGGAGCGCGAGCGCGCCGCCGACTCCGCCGAGGACACCGCGGCCCGCCCCGCGCCGGCGATCCCGGATCGCGTCGACGCGGCCCCCGTGCCCGTCCATCGGCCCGCGCCCCCGGCCGGCCGCCGCCCCGACCCCGCCCAGGCCGTGCCCTGGGGGGTGCGGGTCGCGGCCGAGGCCGGATGGCGGCTGCTGGTCCTCGCCGGCACCGTCTGGGTCCTGATGCGGATCATCAGCGCGGTCCAGCTGGTGGTGTTCGCCTTCGTCATCGCCCTGCTCGTCACCGCACTGCTGCAGCCGACGGTCGCCCGGCTCACCCGCCGCGGGGTGCCGCGCGGCCCGGCCACCGCGCTCACCGCGATCAGCGGGTTCGTCGTCATAGGGCTGATGGGCTGGTTCGTGACCTGGCAGGTCATGGAGAACATCGACACGCTCTCCAACCAGATCCAGTCCGGCATCGACGACCTGCGCGACTGGCTGCTGAAGAGCCCCTTCCACGTCACCGACAAGCAGATCAACCAGATCGCGAAGAACCTGCGCGAGGCGATCGGCGCCAACACCGACCAGATAACCTCCGCGGGCCTGGAGGGCGTTCAGGTCATCATCGAGGCCCTCACCAGCATCCTGCTGGTGTTCTTCTCGACGCTGTTCCTGCTCTACGACGGCAGGCGCATCTGGGAGTGGTTCCTGAAACTGGTGCCCGCCGCGGCCCGCCCGGGCGTGGCCGGCGCCGGCCCGCGCGCCTGGGGCACGCTGACCGCCTACGTCCGCGGCACGGTCCTGGTCGCCCTCATCGACGCCATCTTCATCGGCATCGGCATCTACTTCCTGGACGTGCCGATGGCGGTCCCGCTGGCCGTCTTCATCTTCCTGTTCTCGTTCATCCCGCTCGTCGGCGCCGTCGCCTCGGGCGCGCTCGCGGTGATAGTGGCGCTGGTGACCCAGGGCGTCTTCACGGCCGTCATGACCCTGATCGTCGTGCTCGCGGTCCAGCAGATCGAGGGCCACGTCCTGCAGCCGTTCATCCTGGGCCGCGCGGTCCGCGTCCACCCCCTCGCCGTCGTCCTCACGGTCGCCGCCGGCGGCATGGTGGCCGGCATCGGCGGCGCGGTGGTGGCCGTACCGCTGGTGGCGGTGACGAACACGGTGGTCGGGTATCTGCGCGTGTACTCCGAGGAGGTGGCCGCGAGCAGGAGCGAGCCGTCAGCCGTAGAGGGCGACCATGGAGGCGAGCAGCAGTCCGGCTGAGGCCGCGAGCGCCGGGATCCGGTAGCGGCTCCACGCGGCGAGCGCCAACGCGTACGACCAGGCTCCGCCCGCGAGGGCGACGGCCCACCAGTCGGCCGTCGCGTGCGCGGCCGAGAGGGGGATCGGCGCCAGCACGAGCGTCGGCGGGACGACGGCGAGCCGTGGCCGGATGCCCAGCAGCTTGTAGACGACGAGCAGCACGGTCAGGGAGACGGCGAACGCGAGCGGCAGCGCCGTCAGATTCCATCCGGTGAAGCAGAATCCCTCGGTCGTCCGGCAGAGCCGGTCGCTGTGGTGCTCGGCCCAGGAGAGGTACGCACCGGCGCCGACGGCCAGAACTGCTCCCGTGACGGCCGCGCCCAGCACCCGCGGCAGGACGGGCTGTGGTTCGGTGTGGGGGGTGATCATGCCTGCAGCCTTTCGTACGCAGCGGCCGGGGGCCTGAGTACGGATACTCAGGCCCCCGGGTCAGTGATCGGTCAGTGCCCCGTCACAGCTTCCGGAGCGTCTGTTCCAGGGTGTCCGCGTAGATGCGGGCCCCAGCGATCTTCGGATGGAGGCTCTGCATGGACGCGTTCGGGAACTCGCTGTCCGCCTTCTCCCGCCCGTTCTCCACGAGGGCGTTGATGGTCTCCGGGTTGCCGCAGGCAGCCTTGCCGTCGAAGTTGGCCCGCGGGTCGGCGAAGACCGCCCAGGTTCCGCCGTCATTCTCGGCGGCGCCCTTCATCTCGGTCGCGAGATCGTCGGCCACACTGCGCACCCAGTCGTTCTCGACGGTCTCATAGGCGCCGGGGAAGCAGCTGTGGTCCTTCTCCACCAGGCGCGGGTAGCCCATGAGGACGACCTTCGCGTTCGGTGCCTGGGCATGGATGGCGTTCAGCGTCAGGGCGATCTGCGGCCGCACGGAGTCGTGCAGCCACTTCGGCGCCCAGTCCTTCAGGGCGCCGGTCGTGCCGCCCGTCGACTTGCCGGTAGCGGGGTCCTGGTTGTCCAGTTCCGAGTACGGGCAGGTGGTCGTCTGCGGGTCGGCCAGATCGACGCACTTCTTCATGACGTCGCTGAAGCGGGCGTCGTTGCCGCCGATGCTGAGCGTCACCAGGGTGGTGTTCTGGTCCAGGTACCCGGTCTCGATCTGCGGCAGCTCCCCGGACAGGGGCTGGTTGAGGATGTTGTAGGTGCGGGCCCCCGAGCAGGCCACGAAGTGGTAGTCCATCTGCGCGTCAAGGCTGTCGGCCATGGCACCGATGGAGCTGGAGTAGCCGGGAAGAGTCGCCTGCCTCGACCATGCCAGCTTGGAGCGGTGGCACTTGTCGACCTCGTCGTCCTTCTTGTCGGGGTGGTCCGTCTCCGGGTACAGGTCGGAACCGTTCGCGCCGGTCACCCCTTCACCCGAAGAGTAGGAGTCACCCATCGCCACGACGAAGTTGGCCGGCTTGCCCGCCAGCGGCTGGAAGGCGACCGCGCCCCAGGCGATGTCCTCGTCGGCGGTTCCGTCCTTGGTCGCGTTCGACAGCTCGACCTTCGGGGTGCCGGTGAAGTGGAACACGCCCAGGCTGACCCAGCCGCCCGCGCGCTGGAGCACGGTCCGCTTGTGGCTCCAGCTGTCCGTGCCCTGCACGTCGTACGTGGCCTGCCGGGTCTGGGCGCCGGTGTCGGGAAGGTGGACCAGAACGCGCGCCCAATTGAGGTTCTGGCCGAGGGTCCAGGTGCCGTTGATGGTCATGTAGCCGCCCGCGCCGCCGAAGTGGCCGGCGTCGCGGGTGTGGGTGTACCAGTAGTGGCCGCCGTAGCCGCCGCCCACCGAGTGCAGGTCGGCCTTCGCCTCGTAGCGGCCTTCCGTGCCGGGGTTGAACGAGAACTGGAAACTTCCCGCGGACTTGGTCGTCCCGCATTCACTCCAGGACGGCGTTCCGTCCGGGACGGAGGCGACGACCTTGGAACCGGCCGGGGCGTCGCACACCGGCGTACCGTTCTGGAGACGGTAGCCGCGCTGCGGTTCCGGCACCAGGGACTGGTACTTGATGTTCTCGTGGCCGCACGTCTGGCTGCAGTCGGACTTCCAGGTCACATTGGGCTGGTTCCACCAGTACTGCGCGTAGCACTCGGCGTCCGGGCAGTCCGGCGGCGTGTTGGGGTTGCAGTTGTTCTTGGAGTTGCAGAACGCGTCGAGCGACGGCGTCACGTGCACCCGGTTGTAGCGCGCGCTGCCCTCGTACAGGTAGGGCTGGTCCGTTCCGTTCCAGTAGGCGGGACGGAAGCCGGCAGAGGAGAAGCCGGACTCACCCGGCCAGTCCTGGCGGCCGGAGGTGGCGTAGGAGTAGCCGGTGTCGATGGACCAGGCGGCCCAGCCCATCACCTTGACCTCGTACGGCCAGTCCTGCGGATGAGCCGCGTCCTTGACGGCGTAGGGGTCGACGTCCGTGTTCATGAACGGATGACCCCAGCCCTTGGCGTAGATCGGGTTGGCGGGGTTGTTGTACCAGCCCAGGCCCCAGTGCCCCGCGTGCTTCCCGGCCTCCGAGGGAGGGTTGAAGCCGAGGTTGTAGTTCCAGACGGCGGTGAACCAGTTCTCCACGTAGGCGGGGTCGTCGTTGTTGACGGTGATCTTCTGGCCGTCCTTGTGGACCTCGTTCCACTTGTCGGCGAGGATCTTCAGGGAGGCGGCGATGTTCGTCGCGTAGTCGATCGCGATGAGCTTCTGCAGCGCAGGCTTGAGGCTGGTCTCACCCGGCTTCTCGTGACCGGCCAGCCGCATCCCGTCGGTCACCTGGCCGACGCCGTAGCCGCAGTCGGACTTGTCCCAGTTGATCTGCCAGTAGGCGGCCGGGTCGTTGGGGTCCGCCTTGTGCCCGTAGTAGCCGTCGACGGCGGCCAGGGGGTTGCCCATCTGCCCGGGGATCGACCCGCCCTCGGCCTGCCACAGGTTGGACTCCTGGGCCATGATGCCGAGCAGCACGTTGACCGGGATCCGGCCGCCGCCCGTCAGCTTCGGCAGCGGGAACAGAGCCTGCGGGTCGATGGTGCCCAGACCGGCCTGGTCGCGGTAGCCGCCCTGGCGGATGTAGCTCGCGCTCAGATCACCGCGCACCGCCATGTCGGCGGCCCACTCGACCTGGTTCGGGGTCGGCTGCAGGGCCTGTGCCTTGACGTCGTTGCGGGAGACGGCGCACCAGCGGTCGTCGTCGGTCGGGGAACTCACGGTCAGGCCCGACTTCGAGGCGGTGCCCTTCGACCGGTGCTGTCCGGCGGCCGTGGGGAGCACCGGGGAGGGGTTGGCCCCCGTGCCGTCGACGGCGTCGTGCTGCACGCTCTGCGTCAGCCTGGCTCCGGTGGTGGTGGCGATGCTGGTGACGGTCACGGGCTTGTCGCCGTCGTCGGCGGGCGTCGCCGTCTGCGAGACGGGCTCCGCGGACTTCGTGAAGCCCTTGCCCGCGCCCTTGATCTGCGTCAGGCCGGCGTGCACGCCCGGGGTGAGGACCGGCTCGACTGCGAGACGGCCGTGCGAGGACACATCGGTGCCGGCCGGGGCGCCCAGGCGGGTCACGCCGGTTCCCGCGGTGGCGGGGGAGCCCTTGGGGCGGCCGGTGAGGAAGACCCGGCCTGCCTCGCCCTGCATGAGGTCGAGGTCGCCGAGCCGGCCCGCGGCGAGGCTCTTCGGCCTGCCGCTGCCGGTGAACAGCTTGGCCTGCGCCGTGGAGCCGCCCTTGCGGTCGACGAAGGCGATCGTGCCGTCGGCGGCGGGCCGGATGTCGAACGGGGCGCTGTCCGCGTTCGCGAGGTTCCTCACCTTGCCGGAGCCGTCCAGGTGGACGAGCCGGCTGCCGAGCGCGGCCACCGTGCCGTCCTCGACCGGAACGGCGCTGGTGATCTCACCCTTCGCGGCGGCCGTACCCGAGGTCTTCCCCGAGACGTCCACGGTGATCACGCGCGTCCGTGTGCTCGCGGGGTCGTTCATGTCCCGGAAGGCAGTGAACGCGGCTTTGTGGGTGGTGGTGTTGCAGGACGGGTCGAAGTAGGCCAGCGACGCGGTGAACGGGAGCTTCTTCACCTTCCCGGTCGTCAGATCGACGATGGCGGTGAACGCGCCGCCCTGCATCAGATCGGGCTTGTTCGTGAAGGCGCGCGGCGCGTAGGCGACGGCCGCGTGCGTGTGGTCCATCAGGCACTGGTTGCCGATCCACGAATCCGCCGGCATGCCCGGTTCCGACAGCACGGCGACCGTCTTCCACGTGTACGCCTTGTCGCTGTCGGCGACGAGGATGCGCAGACCGTCCGCGTCGGCGGCGGCGGTGACGGCGCGGTCGGGGCTGTTCCGCCAGCCCTTGCCGAGCTTCTTGCCCGGGTTCTGTATCCGACTCGGAGGCACCGGTGCGGTCGGGCCGGTGGACGAGTGGCCAAAGGGGTGGGTGGAGGGTGTGGGTGAGGCGTTGGCGGGTGTCGCCTGGAGCAGACCGCCGGTCACAGCGGCGCAGGCCACAAGGGCCACCAGGGGCGCGCGAGTTCGTCTCTTGAAACGCAAGGAAACTTTCCCCGTTTTCCGTTGAGTGGATCGCCCTTTCAGGGCGCAACAAGGCGGGACTCCACGCCGCGATGCGTGGAGTCCCGGTTCACGGTTCGTGCAGCACCTGCTAGTTGCAGTTCGTGCTGTCCTGAACGTTGTTGACCAGCAGGGGGGCCGAGCTGGAGGTGGTCGAGCTCAACAACGACGTGACCGTCCCGCAGCCGCCGTGGTTGCGGTAGACGGGCCCCGCGTACTGGGAGTAGACGCCCGCGTCGCTCGCGCAGCCCTCTGCGATGTAGTTCGAGCAGAGCTTGATCTTCATCCACTTCGCGCCGGACGTGTTGTTGTCGAGGATGGCGCACGTGGGTGCGTCGTTGCTCGCGGGGTTGCTCCCCTTCACATAGACGAAGAGGGTCGCGAAACGCCGGGAGTCGGGCAGCTGGTCCGCCTTGTAGAGGGCGTAGCCCGTGCCGCAGACGGTCGCGCCTGCCGCGGCGGCGGTGGGACGGGCCGCCGCGATCGCCCTCGTGTGCTGGTCGGCCTTGGCCGAGATGCTCGGAACCGGCCGGTCGGCGGCGGCGACCTGCGGAGCGGTCACACCGAGGACGCCCAGGCCGGCTGCGGCTGCGGCAAGCGCGGTCCGCGCCGAGACATGGCTGCGTATGGACATGAGATTCCCCCTGGAAAAACGGTCAAGCAGTCGCCGCGAAAACGCAGTTCGGCGGCGTGGGTGTGGTCACCAGGAGCCAATCAGATCGCCTCGGCGGCTGTCGATCAAAAAGCGGCGACGTAGTGGAGGGCAGAGTTCCGTTGTAACTCTACGCGTGTGGATCTTCTTCGCCCAAAGGGGAGAAGCAGGGCAATCGTCCGGGGTCTTGTTCACTCGCGGTCTCCGCCCCCGGCTCGGGTGAGTGGCACATGTCACGGACAGGGGTGACGGCTGGACGACGACGGCCCCTGCCCAGGGGTTGGGCAGGGGCCGTGATGCGCCGGGGCGGGGTTACTCGGCCGACTCGGCCAGCACCGCCTCCGCGTCGAGGGTGACGCCGACCGCCTGGATCACCGAGGCGATCTTGAACGCCTCCTGGATGACCTCGCGCTCGACGCCGGCCTTGCGCAGCACCTGCTCGTGCGAGTCCAGGCACATCCCGCAGCCGTTGATCGCGGAGACCGCGAACGACCACAGCTCGAAGTCGACCTTCTCGACACCGGGGTTGCCGATGACGTTCATCCGCAGACCCGCCCGCAGGGTGCCGTACTCGTGGTCCGACAGCAGGTGGCGCGTCCGGTAGAAGACGTTGTTCATCGCCATGACGGCGGCGGCCGACTTGGCGGCCTGGTACGCCTCCGGCGTCAGGTTCGCCTTCGCCTCCGGCTCCAGCTCACGCAGCACGATCGGGGACCGGGAGGCGATGGCGGTCGCCAGCACCGTGCCCCACAACTGCTGCGCCGGCAGGTCGGAGTTGCCGATGACCGAGCCCAGGTTGAGCTTCAGGTCCTTGGCGTAGTCCGGGACGCGGGACTTCAGCGAGTCGAGCGACATGGGTCACTCACCAGCCAGCAGCGCGACCGGGTCCAGGGTGTCCTCGCCCTTGCTCCAGTTGCAGGGGCACAGCTCGTCGGTCTGCAGGGCGTCCAGGACCCGCAGGACCTCCTTGGGGTTACGGCCCACGGAACCGGCGGTGACCATGGTGAACTGGATCTCGCGGTTCGGGTCGACGATGAAGACGGCGCGCTGCGCGAAGCCGTCCTCGCCCTCGATGCCCAGGTCGCGCATCAGCTCGTGCTTGGAGTCGGCCATCATCGGGAACGGCAGGTCGGTCAGGTCCGGGTGGTCCTTGCGCCAGGCGTGGTGGACGAACTCGGAGTCGCCGGAGAAGCCGAGGATCTGGGCGTCGCGGTCGGCGAACTCGTCGTTCAGCTTCCCGAACGCGGCGATCTCGGTCGGGCAGACGAAGGTGAAGTCCTTCGGCCACGCGAACACGACCAGCCACTTGCCCTCGTAGGACTTGTGGTGGATCTGCTCGAACTCCTTGCCCTTCTCCAGCGAGACGCAGGCGGTCAGTTCGAACTCGGGGAACTTGTCACCGACAGTGAGCACACGCTCTCCTTGCAGCGAGGAAGGACCCTTTTTGGGGGTCTGTCCCATGGGTTGGACTTCGCCGATGGTGGCACAGGGTGCATTGATTCGTGAAATAGCTACAATCGGTCGTGTTGATCGGAGGTAGCTATCAGTGACCGTGGGTAATGGAAAGCGGAGGCAGCCGAGCCTCGCACAGCTGCGTGCCTTCGCCGCCGTGGCCGAGCATCTGCACTTCCGGGACGCGGCGGCCGCCATCGGGATGAGCCAGCCCGCCCTGTCCGGAGCGGTCTCGGCGCTGGAGGAGACCCTGGGGGTGACCCTCCTCGAGCGTACGACGCGCAAGGTGCTGCTCTCGCCCGCCGGCGAGCGGCTCGCCGTACGGGCCAAGGCGGTGCTGGACGCGGTCGGGGCGCTGCTGGAGGAGGCCGAGGCGGTCCGGGCGCCGTTCACGGGCGTCCTGCGCCTCGGGGTGATCCCCACGGTCGCGCCGTACCTCCTGCCGACCGTGCTGCGGCTGGTCCACGAGCGCTATCCGCACCTCGACCTGCAGGTGCACGAGGAGCAGACCGCCAGCCTGGTCGACGGCCTGAACTCCGGCCGCCTCGACCTGCTGTTGCTGGCGGTGCCGCTCGGCGTGCCCGGAGTCGTCGAACTCCCCCTGTTCGACGAGGACTTCGTGCTCGTCACGCCGCTCGACCACCGGCTCGGCGGCCGCGAGGGCATCCCCCGCGAGGCGCTGAAGGAACTGAACCTGCTCCTCCTGGACGAGGGCCACTGCCTGCGCGACCAGGCCCTCGACATCTGCCGGGAAGCCGGACGCGCGGACGCGCCGGTCACCACCACGGCCGCCGGGCTGTCCACGCTCGTCCAGCTGGTCGCGGGCGGCCTCGGCTGCACGCTGCTGCCGCGTACGGCCCTGAAGCTGGAGACGACACGGAGCAGCCAGCTGCTCACCGGGTACTTCGCCGAGCCGGCCCCGAGCCGCCGCGTCGCCTTCGCCATGCGCGCGGGCGCGGCCCGCTCCGCGGAGTACGAGCAGCTGGCGGCCGCGCTGCGCGGGGCACTGGGCGCGTTGCCGGTCAGGGTGCTGGAAGCGCCCTGACCAGGGTGGTCACTCGGTGCGCAGCCCCTCCGGCCGCATCATCCGCACCAGCGGCGGCAGGCTGAGCAGGGTCACCGCGAGGACCACCGCCGCCCCCGCGCCCGTCATCGACAGCAGGCTCGGCCAGTCCACACCCACCGTCGCGCCCACCATCTTCAGCAGCACCGTGCCCAGCGTCAGCCCCACGGCCGCGGCGAGCAGCAGGCCGAGGGCGATGGGGATCGACGTCTGCCACAGCACCGACAGGCTCAGGGTGCGCCGCCGGGTGCCGAAGGCGACCAGCGAGGACAACAGCTTGCGCCGCTCGCGCAGTTGCTCGAGCTGGGAGACCAGCAGGCTCAGCCCGATCAGCGCCAGCACGCAGACGGCGCCGACGAACGTGCCGGTGCGGATGGAGGTGAACTTCTGCGACCGCTCGGTGGACGCCCACACCATCGCGTCCGCCAACGGGTCGATGCGGGCCGCGGTGTTGCGGACGTACTCGTGCACGTCCGGCACCGTCTCGTCGACCCTGAGGTACACCGACCCGGTCAGCACGCCGGCCATGCGGCCGGACAGCGCGGCCGGGGTCATCAGCACCTCGCTGTCCTCGATGCCGCTCGGTCCCTTGATCGCGCGGGCCTGCTTCAGCCCGTGCGGCACGGTCCACCGGATGTCGGGTCCGCGGCCCACGAGGTCGCTCGTGTCGAGGTGGAGGCTGCGGCCCGGCCGGACGAGCCGGTCCAGGTCGGCGTCCCGTTCCCCGCCCCTCGCCGCGAAGACGTCCCCGTCGCGGCAGGACGGCAGATCGGCCACCGTGCGCAGCGCGGCGCAGCTGCCGACGGTGAGGCTGACGGTGGTGGCCGGGCCCTTGTCGGGGCTCCAGCGCCCGTCGCCCAGTTCGGTGCTGCCGAGCGCGACGGCCTGGCGGACGCCCTTGGTCGAGGCGAACGCCTTCGTGGCCGGCGTGAAGGGGACGCCCCGCGAGAGGTTGACCTGCATCTGCCACTGACTGGGGTCCTGGTGGGTCTCCTTGGTGTAGTCGCCCTGGATGCCCGCGAACAGCATCTGCAGCGCGATCGCCCCGGCCACCGCGACCGCGATGCCGTTGACCATGCGCGCCGCCGAGCCGCTGCTCAGCTGCAGCCGCCGTACGGCCAGTTGCCAGGCCACCCCGCCGAGCGCGAGCCGGGCCACGACGGCCTCGACCACCCACGGCAGCAGCGCGGTCACGCCGACGAGCAGCAGCAGGACGCCGCCGGTCACCAGGTACTCGTTGAAGGTGCCGTTGTCCCGGCCCTGGCCGATCATCGGTGCGAGGCAGGCCATGCCGCCCAGCGGCAGCAGCAGCCGCCACCACAGCCGGCGGCGGGCGGGCCGGGCCGTGCGGACCACGCCCAGCGGCTCGATCACCACCCCGCGCAGCGCGAACAGCGTCACCAGCACCGCCGCCGCCGGAACGGCGAGGGCGACCAGCGCGGCCAGTGCGGGCGAGGGGTCCAGGTAGCTGGGGAACACGCTGATGTCCATGATCTCGACCGAGCCCGCGAACTGCCGGCCGAGCAGGAAGAAGCCGGTGCCGAAGACCAGCCCGACCAGCGAGCCGGCGAGCGCCTCGCCGGCCGCGATCCGCCGGGTCATCCGGCTGTCGGAGCCCACCAGCCGCAGCGCGGCCAGCCTGCGGTCGCGCCGCTCGCCGCCGAACCGCACGGCCGCCGCGATGAACACGGCGACCGGCGTCAGCAGCACCACGAAGACGACCAGCACCAGCAGGATCAGCACCGGGTCGAGGCTGTCCTGCTGGGACCCCGGCTGCGGCCCGAAGTGGGTGATGCGGGCCGTCCGCCAGCCGTTGATGCGCGGGGCGAGGTCCTTGGCGCCGGCGTAGTAGGCGAGTTCCTGCGAGCCGACGAGTCCGCGCTCGCCGATCGTCCCGACGATCCGGTACGGCAGCCGGTCGCGCAGCAGCGTGCCGTCCGCCGAGCCGAGCAGGCGCTTGAGCGCGGGGGAGACGACCATCTCGCCCGGCGCCGGGTACGTCGTGAGGCCCGGCGGGAGCGGGGCGCGCGGGCCCTCGGGTTCCACCAGCCGGCCGCGCACGTCGCTGCCGTGGAAGGTGCCGTCGGCGTCGGAGATCACCAGGGTGTTCGCGCCCTTGGGCTGGTAGGCGCCGTAGGTGTAGTCCCGGCGGTCCTGGTTGCGCTGGTCGCGGACCGCGAGCGCGTTCGGGATCGCGGTCGTCAGCAGCAGCAGCGCCACGCCGAGGCCGACGCCGACCGCCGTCAGCAGCACCCGGATCCAGCCCTCGCGCCCGCCGGTGAAGGCGAACCGGACGCCCATGCCGAGGTCTGCGGCCCATTGGCGGGCGTTCATATGGCGCGCTCCATGTCCCGGGACCTGCCGTCGCGTACGACGATCTCGCGGTCCGAGTACGCGGCCACCCGGGCCTCGTGCGTGACCAGCACGACGGCCGCGTTGGTGGAGCGGGCCGCGTCGGTGAGCAGCTCCATCACGCGCTCGCCGTTGAGGGAGTCGAGCGCGCCGGTCGGCTCGTCGGCGAAGATCACGCGGGGCCCGGTGACCAGCGCCCGCGCCACCGCGACGCGCTGCCCCTGGCCGCCGGAGACCTCGCCGGGCCGCTTGTCCTTCAGGTCGTCGACCTCGAGGCGCTCCATCCAGCCCAGCGCCGCCTTTTCGGCCGCCTTGCGGGACGTGCCGTTCAGCCGCAGCGGCAGGGCCACGTTCTCGACGCAGGTCAGCTCCGGCACCAGCTGGCCGAACTGGAAGACGAACCCGAACTCCGAGCGCCTGAGCGCACTGCGCTCGGCGTCGCCCATCCCGGTCAGCTCACGGCCGTCGTAGGTGATGGACCCGGAGTCGGGCGGCACGATGCCGGCGAGGCAGTGCAGCAGCGTCGACTTGCCGGAGCCGGAGGGGCCCATCACGGCGACGACCTCGCCGGGGTGGATGGAGAACTCGGCGCCGTCGAGGGCGACGGTGGCGCCGTAGGTCTTGTGCAGGTCCTCGGCGGCGAGCAGGGAGCCGGCGGGAGCGGTCACCGGGCCACCTCCGCGCGGAGCTTGTCCAGGCGGGCCGCGGTCAGCTCCAGCCAGCGCAGGTCGGCCTCCAGGTGGAACAGGGCGTGGTCGCAGATCAGCTGGTCCGCGAGGTCGCCCTTGCGCTTGCGGTCGGTCAGGATCCGCATGCTGCGCAGGTGTTCGGCGCGCTGGGCGTCGAGGATGGTGGAGGCGTCGCGGTGGGTCAGCAGCGCGAGGACGACCTTGGTGTACAGGGTCGACTGGAGGTACTCCTCGGGCTTCTCCGGGGTCGCGAGCCAGCGCTCGACGTCGGTGATGCCGGCGTCGGTGATGGCGTACCGCTTGCGCTCGGGGCCGCCGCCGGCCTCGATGCCGTCGACTTCGACGAGGCCGTGCTTCAGCAGCCGGGACATCGTCGAGTAGACCTGGCCGTAGTGCAGCGGCCGGTCGTGACCGAACTTCTCGTCGAAGGCCCGCTTCAGGTCGTAGCCGTGGCGCGGGCCGGACTCCAGGAGTCCCAGAAGGGTGTGACCGATGGACATGCACCGCACTCTACACACGGTGTATACGTCGAATGTATACGCGGAGTGTGGAGATCATGGCCCGCTGTACGGCCGCGCAGGTGGCGGCCGATTGTCACGGTTGTGGAACAGGCGGGAGGGAGCGGGCTTTTCCGGGTTGTTGCCGTCGCGGGGGCAACCTCCCGACCTCCAGATCCGTCGGTTCCCTTGGAGCAGGTGCTGATTCTCACGTCCGTAAAAGAACGGATCGGACGTCCTTTGTCATATAGGCGGGTGTTAGCTTTCGGAGCTGACCCCGAGACGGAAGCGGAGCGAAGGGACCCATGGGACGAGCGGAAGAGAGACGAGCGCGACAGCGCGGTGGCCACCGCGCGGCGCCCAAGCGCCGCCGTTCGGGGCCCAGCGCGGACGCCAGGCGGCCTCTGATACGCCGGATCTTCACCTGGAAGAAGGTCCTCGGCACGTTCCTCGGCCTGTGCCTGCTCGGCATCGGCGGCTTCATCGTGCTGTACATGATGGTGGACATCCCGGCGGGCAACGCCCTCGCCAAGCAGGAGAGCAACGTCTACAAGTACAGCGACGGCTCGATCATGGCGCGGGTCGGCAAGACCAACCGCGAGAGCGTGGACCTGGCCAAGGTGCCCAAGGACGTCCAGCACACCTTCGTCGCCGCCGAGAACAAGACCTTCTACACCGACTCCGGCATCGACCTCAGAGGCCTGGCCCGCGGTCTGTACAACACGGCGATGGGCCGTGGCGCCCAGGGCGGCTCCACGATCACGCAGCAGTACGTCAAGAACTACTACCTCACCCAGAACCAGACCGTCAGCCGCAAGCTCAAGGAGATGGTCATCTCCTTGAAGGTCGACCAGAAGCTGACCAAGGACCAGATCCTCGCCGGCTACATCAACACCAGCTACTACGGCCGCGGCGCCTACGGCATCCAGGCCGCCGCCCAGGCCTACTACCGCACCGACGCCGAGAAGCTGACAGTCGAGCAGGGCGCCTACCTCGCCGCGCTGCTCCAGGCGCCGAGCCAGTACGACTGGGCCGTCGCCACCGACACCGGCAAGCGACTGGTGACGGCCCGCTGGAACTACGTCCTGGACAACATGGTCAAGCAGCACTGGCTGGACCCGGCCAAGCGGCAGGCCATGAAGTTCCCGACGCCCGAGCAGCCCAAGGGGACGCCGGGCCTGGAGGGCCAGAAGGGCTACCTCGTCGACCTCGCCAACCAGCAGCTCGAACAGCAGCTGATGCGGCAGGAGAACATCAGCCGCTCCCAGGCGGAGGCCGAGGTGGTCGACCGCGGCTGGACCATCACGCTGAACATCGACAAGAAGAAGCAGACCAGCCTGGAACAGGCGGTCAAGTCCGAGCTGACCGGCAAGCTGAACGCGAAGAAGCGCAAGGTCGACGCCAACGTGCAGGCCGGCGCGGTGTCGGTGGACCCCAAGACCGGCAAGATCCTCGCCCTGTACGGCGGTGAGGGTCTCTACAAGCACTGGACCAACAACGCCACCCGCCGGGACTACCAGCCCGCCTCGACCTTCAAGCCCGTCATCCTCGCCGCCGCGCTCGAGAACAACGCCACCACGCAGGACGGCAAGCCCATCACCGCCAACACGGTCTACGACGGCACCAGCGGCCGGCAGGTCGTGGACCACGGCAGCAAGGTCGGCTTCGGCCCGCCGAACGAGGACGACCACGACTACGGGCCGATCACCGTCCAGCAGGCCATGAACAACTCCGTGAACTCGGTCTTCGCGCAGATGGGCGTGGACGTGGGCATGCAGAAGGTCATGAGCACGGCCAAGCAGCTCGGCATGGACACCACCGGCATGCAGGCGGTGCCCGCGCAGACCCTGGGCTCCATGGGCGCGAGCCCCCTGGAGATGGCCGGGATCTACGCCACGCTCGACAACCACGGCAGCAAGGTCACGCCGAGCATCCTGAAGTCGGCCGAGAACAGCGGCCGCGCGGCCCAGATCCAGGACCCGGTCGGCGGCCAGGTGATCAGCCGGACCGCCGCCGACACCGTGACCTCCGTGCTGACCGGCGTGGTCGACGACGGTACGGCCAGGCAGTACGTGGCCGACAACCCGCTGCGCGACGGCCAGCAGGTGGCCGGCAAGACCGGTACCTCCGACGAGGACAAGTCCGCCTGGTTCACCGGCTACACGCCCGACCTGGTCACCTCCGTCGGCCTGTTCGGCGAGGAGAAGGGGACCGGCCGCCATGTGTCCCTGACGGGTGCGGGCGGCTTGCTCGCCTCCACGGGCGGCCCCGGCCGCGTCAACGGCGGTGGCTACCCGGCGCAGATCTGGGCCGGGTACACCTTCGGCGTCACGGACAAGTCCACGTTCGACCTGGACACCACCCAGGGCGCCGCCGTCCAGCCGTCGGACACCCCGACCGTCAGCCGGACGCCGACGCAGACGCCGTCGCACACGGCGACCAGCAAGCCGCCGACCAGCTCCGCGCCGCCGTCGCGGACGCCGACCCAGACGCCGACGCAGACACCCACGCAGACGCCGACGCAGACCCCCACGCAGACGCCGACGCAGACACCGACGGGCGGCGTCACCGACAACCCGCTCGATCCGGGCGGCGGCCGGAACTTCGGCCAGTAGGCCGGTCCGAGCACACGCGAAGGGCGCCCGGAAAACTCCCCGGGCGCCCTTCACGCATGTGTACGGCTCGCTCAGCCCCGGTTCAGCTCGAACCACACCACCTTGCCGGTGCTCAGCCGGGTCGCGCCCCAGCGCCGGGCCAGCCTGTTCACCAGGTACAGGCCGCGCCCGCCCTCGTCCGTCGCGCGTGCCTGCCGCAGCCGCGGCAGCTGCGGCACGTCGTCGCCGACCTCGCAGCGCAGCACGTCGGTGCGCAGCAGCCGCAGCGTCACCGGCCGCGACGCGTACCGTACGGCGTTCGTCACGACCTCGCTGACCAGCAGTTCCACCGAGTCCGTCAGGTCCTCCAGGTCCCAGCGGGCCAGCGCGCGCCGGGCCAGCCGGCGGGCCTGACCGGGGGCCGTCTCCTCCGGGTCCAGCTGCCAGTACGCGACATCGCTCGGCGCGATCCCGTCGAAGCGCGCCGCGAGCAGCGCGATGTCGTCGTCCCGGTCGCCCGGGCCGAGCATGTCCAGCACCTCGTCGCACAGGGCTTCCAGCGGCGGCGGATGGTCCGGCCCGGTCAGCTGCGCGGTCGCGGCGAGCTTCTCCCGCAACTGCTCGATGCCGGTCCACACGTCCCGCAGCCGGGACTCCACCAGCCCGTCGGTGTACAGGAGCAGGGTCGCCCCGGCGGGCGCGTCCAGCTCGACCGCCTCGAAGTCCACCCCGCCGACGCCGATCGGCGCGCCCGGCGGCACCCGCAGCACCTCGGCCCGCCCGCCCAGGTGCAGCAGCACGGGCGGCGGATGGCCGGCGTTGGCGATGGTGATGCGGTGCGTCACCGGGTCGTAGACGGCGTACAGACAGGTCGCCATGCGGTCGGTGCCGAGCCGCTGCGCCTGCTCGTCCAGGTGGTGCAGCACCTCCTGCGGCGGCAGGTCCAGCCCGGCCAGCGTCTGCGCGGTCGTCCGCAGCTGGCCCATGATCGCCGCCGAGGTCATGGAGTGGCCCATGACGTCACCGACGACCAGCGCGACCCGGCTGCCGGGCAGCGGGATCGCGTCGTACCAGTCGCCGCCCACCCGCGCGGTCTCGGCGGCCGGCAGATACCGGGACGCCAGCCGCACGCCGGTCGGCCGGGGCAGGGTCTCGGGCAGCATGGTGCGCTGCAGCTCGTCGGCGATGTACGCCTCCCGGCCGTACAGCACCGCCTTGTCGATGCCCAGCGCGCTGTGCGTGGCCAGCTGCGCCGCCACCAGCAGATCGTCCGCCTCGAACGCGAGCCGCTCCGGGCGGCGCAGGAACAGCGCCGCGCCGATCACCCGGCGCCGGCCGCGCAGCGGCGCGAGGATCGCGTGCTGCCCGGACGGTACGACCGCCTCGCCGCCGTCGCCGAGCAGCTCGGGCAGTGCGGCACGGGCGGCGGGCGCGTCGGCGAACACCGGCCGCACCCCGCGCAGCACCTCGTTCAGCGCGCCGCCGGGGCGCACCTCGCACAGCTCGGTCGTCAGCGCGGACAGCTCGGACAGCGGGCTCGGCTCCGGCTCCGGGTCGAAGGCGGGCGGCAGCAGCACCCCGTCGGTGTCCCGCTCCTCCGGGATCCGGTCGGTACGGCGCAGCCGCAGCACCACCGGACCGGTGGGCCGCTCGTCGCCGACCGGCAGCGGGTCGCGCAGATACACCAGGATCGCGTCCGAGAACGTCGGCACGGTCGCCCGGCACAGGCCCATCACGATCTCGTCCAGATCCAGGCCGCGCGCGATCCGCCGGGTCGCCGCGCCCACGAATCTCAGCCGGTCCCCGTCGCGCCGCATCGGCATCGGCCGGCCCGGCGGCAGACCGCGCCCGGTACGGCGGTCCCCGCCGCCCGGCCCCCGCTCCTGCTCGGCGCCGGGCTGCGGCGGGATGACCTCCGGCGCGGGGCGCGGCCGGTGGGCGTCGGGCTCCGTGGTGGCGGGCTGGGAGTGTTCGGGGCCGTTGACTGGGGGCTCCTTCCCCTTGCCGTCCTTTCCGTGGCCACAGGGTGCGGCCGTACCCGGTCCGGAGGGCGCTGCCTCCGGGCGGGCCTGTGCCGGTAAGGCCGGGGCGGTTGCCGGTGTCGGGGTACGCAGCAGCGCCCCGCGGCCCTCCGCGGGGTCGGCGCCCTGGGCGCGCTCGAAGGAGGTGGGCTGCTCCGTCACGCGTGTCGCATCCATCCGTACGGCACTGCGCGCCGGGCGCGCAGTTGCTCCCGCAGAAGTCCCGATACCCGCAATACGTGTCCCAGGAACGGAATTCCCGCGTGCTCAGAGGTGGTTCCTGTGCCGCCACCGCTCGCGGTGGTCACGCCGTCGTACCCCTCGCTCACGTCCTGCCGCCCCTCGGTGACGATCGGTCAAGCCCGGCCCATGCCCCGGAAGTTGCTTCTCTGCGCCCTTGCGGAGGACGATCCTACGTTTCGTGCCCGGGGGCGCATCAAGGGTCTCATGAGGACACATGCGCGGGCGTACGGTCCCAGTCCTCGGGGAGAGAAGGTACCGCCCAGGACGGATCCGGGCGCCAGTGCTGCCAGCCGTCCGAGAACGGCGCCCCCCAGGACTCGATCACCTCGACCGCGTCCCGCCCGGCCGCCCGGACCCGCTCGGCCGTCGCCGCGTCCATCAGCCCGTCCCGCTGCGCCTGCGTGAACTCGTCCTCGTCGCGCCAGTGCCAGGTGCGGTCCGGGTGGACCGAGATGTCCAGGAAGTAGTCCTCGGAGTCCACGCCGCCCGCCCAGCGGGCCAGCGGCCGCTCCAGGTTGACGTACCAGTTCTTGAACCGCCAGCCCGGCTCCCAGAACAGCCACACCGACCAGGGGCGGCCGGGCTGCGCCAGCTTCAGCACCCCGGTGCCGAACCAGCGGTCCCGCTGCACCGAGCGCGGCTTGGTGTAGCGGGACCGGAGCGGCTCCAGATGCACCGGCGTGCCGTCGGCGAGGACCGGCTTCACGCACTCGGTGCCGGGGGCCATCCACACGGCGAGCAGGTCGGCGTCGTCGCGTACGACGGTCACGGGCCGGGCGATGTGGATGTGCTCGCCGGCGTTCTGCCGGTAGCGCCACAGGATCTGGGCGCCCGGAGTCCAGGCAGCAGCAGGTCCCGGCTTCGTCGTGCCGGCTCCGTCCATGTGTGTCATCGCTCCGTCGTCCGCCATGGACAGATATTAGGTGCCGTAGGCATCCGACGCTGCGGTACGCGTCACCCTCGCGTGCCGGTGGCCGGAAAGGTTCGCCGCTGGTTACGGGTGCGTCATCCCCAGGACATCCAGCGCCTCGTCGAGCTGCTCCACCGTCAGATCGCCCCGCTCGACGTACCCGCTCTCGAGCACGACCTGCCGGATCGTCTTGCGTTCCGCGAGCGACTTCTTGGCGACCTTCGCGGCCTCCTCGTAGCCGATGTACTTGTTCAGCGGGGTGACCACGGACGGCGACGACTCGGCGTACTCGCGGGTCCGCTGCCGGTCGGCCGTGATGCCGTCCACGGTCCGGTCGGCCAGCAGCCGCGCGACGTTGGCCAGCAGCCGGATCGACTCCAGCACGTTCTTGGCGATGACCGGGAGCATGACGTTCAGCTCGAAGTTCCCGGACGCACCGGCGGTGGCGATGGTGGCGTCGTTGCCGACGACCTGCGCGGCCACCATCAGGACGGCTTCCGGGATCACCGGGTTGACCTTGCCCGGCATGATGGACGACCCGGGCTGCAGGTCCGGCAGCCGGATCTCGGCGAGCCCGGTCCTCGGCCCCGACGCCATCCACCGCAGATCGTTCGCGATCTTCGTCAGCCCCACGGCGATGGTCCTGAGCTGCCCGCTGGTCTCCACGATCCCGTCCCGGGCGCCCTGCGCCTCGAAGTGGTCCCGGGCCTCGGTGAGCGGCAGCCCCGTGACGCGGGCGACCTCCTCGATGACGGCGGCGGAGAAACCGGGCGGGGTGTTGATGCCGGTGCCGACCGCGGTGCCCCCGAGGGGGAGTTCGGCGAGGCGGGGAAGGGACGCCTTCAGCCGCTCGACGCCGTAACGGATCTGGGCGGCGTACCCGCCGAACTCCTGGCCCAGCGTCACGGGCGTGGCGTCCATGAGGTGGGTCCGGCCGGACTTCACGACGTCGGCG
Organism: Streptomyces sp. NPDC007189; assembly: GCF_040703635.1. NCBI lineage: Bacteria > Bacillati > Actinomycetota > Actinomycetes > Kitasatosporales > Streptomycetaceae > Streptomyces > Streptomyces sp. NPDC007189. Next base: position 259,100 of record NZ_JBEYEY010000001.1, on the reverse strand, counting down.
AACTCCTCCGACTTGCGGGAGAGAGAGGCGGCGAGGTGTTCCAGGGCCGGGATCAGGTCGTGGGTGACGGCGGCGGTGGCGGCGATGTGGACAGAGGAGGGGAAGACGTCGTTGGACGACTGGGAGGCGTTGACATGGTCGTTGGGGTGCACGTCACGACCGAGCCGCTCGCTCGCCAGGGTCGCGATCACCTCGTTGGCGTTCATGTTGGACGACGTCCCCGAACCGGTCTGGAACACGTCGACGGGGAAGTGCTCGTCCCACCGCCCCTCGGCGACCTCGGCCGCGGCCTCCTGGATCGCCTCGGCCGTCTCCTTGTCGACCACACCGAGCTGTGCGTTCACCTTCGCGGCGGCGCCCTTGATGCGGGCCAGCGCTTCGATGTGGGCCCGTTCGAGGCGCTGGCCCGAGATGGGGAAGTTCTCTACGGCGCGCTGGGTCTGGGCACGCCACTTGGCGGTGGCGGGGACGCGGACTTCGCCCATGGAGTCGTGCTCGATGCGGTAGTCGCTCATATCAATTACAGCGATCGAGCACCCCGCGTTGTTCCCGCTCGTTACGCTGAGTGAGTGACCGGTTGCAAGGGGGTGTCTGTGGGGACGGCGTACGGCGACTGGCTCCGGCAGCAGCGGGAGGTGTCGGGGCTGACGCAGCAGCAGCTGGCGGACGCGGCGATCATGTCGCGGACGCACATCGCGCACATCGAGGCGGGGAGGAGGGTGCCGTCCAGGGAGGACGCGCGGAGGCTGGACCAGGTCCTGAACACCGGGGGCGCGTTGACCAGTTTCCGGCCGGGGGAGGAGCGGAGGCCGGTGGCGGCGCACTTCGGGGCCGCCTTGGAGCTGGAGCAACAGGCCTCGGTCATCCGAGAGTTCGCGTTGTCGTTCGTGCCTGGATTTCTGCAGACCGAGGCGTACGCCGACGCTGTGCTCCGGGATGGTTCGTATCCGCCGCTTTGCAAGGACGTGCGTGCCGAGGCCGTTGCCACGCGACTCGATCGCGCCCGGATTCTGGAAGACCCCAGCACTCCGGTGGTGTGGGTGCTGTTGGACGAGGCGGTACTGCGGCGGCCGATCGGTGACTCACAGGTGATGGCGCACCAGATCGACCACCTTGTGCAACTGGTGGAGGCCGAGCGGATCCGGCTGCATGTGGTGCCGTTCGGCGTCGGCTGCCATCCACTCCTCGTCAGCCAGGCCAAGTTGATGTGGTTCGAGGACCAGCCCCCGGCTGTCTACGTCGAAGCGTTCCTCACCGGCACGGTCCACGACGAACCGGCTGTCGTCGAGCGCATCCAGGCCGCCTACCATCTCGTGCTGGGAGACGCCCTGTCGCAGAAGGAGTCACTGGCTCTGATGCGGTCGACTGCTAAGGAATACGGTCACCATGACTGAGCAGCACGCCATATCCGATGCCTCTGTGCTGAAGGGCTGGCGCAAGTCGTCCTACAGCGGCGGCAATGAAGGCGACTGCCTCGAAATAGTGGACCACCACCCCCACGGCCTCCCCGTGCGGGACTCCAAGGCCCCGCACGGTCCGGCCGTCGTCTTCGGCCGGTCGGCCTGGTCGTGGTTCGTGACCTGGGTCGTTACGCCAGCCCCGGCCCCCGCACCGGAATCGACGTGAACGTCGGCTGAGCGGCGGGGTCCTGGAAGAAGTCGTTGCCCTTGTCGTCCACGACGATGAACGCCGGGAAGTCCTCGACCTCGATCTTCCAGACGGCCTCCATGCCCAGCTCCTCGTACTCCAGGACCTCGACCTTCTTGATGCAGTCCTGGGCGAGACGCGCGGCGGGGCCGCCGATGGAGCCGAGGTAGAAGCCGCCGTGCTGGGCGCACGCGTCGGTGACCTGCTTGCTGCGGTTGCCCTTCGCCAGCATCACCTTGGAGCCGCCCGCCGCCTGGAACTGCTCCACGTAGGAGTCCATGCGGCCGGCCGTCGTGGGACCGAAGGAGCCGGAGGCGTAGCCCTCGGGGGTCTTGGCCGGGCCGGCGTAGTACACCGGGTGGTCCTTCAGGTACTGCGGCATCTCCTCGCCCGCGTCCAGCCGCTCCTTGATCTTCGCGTGCGCGATGTCGCGGGCCACGACCAGCGGGCCGGTCAGGGACAGGCGGGTCTTCACCGGGTACTTGGTCAGCTCGGCGAGGATCGTGTCCATCGGCTGGTTGAGGTCGATCTTGACGACGTCGCCGGACTCGTCCAGGTGCTCGTCGGTCGTCTCCGGCAGGAAGCGCGCCGGGTCGGTCTCCAGCTGCTCCAGGAAGACGCCCTCGGGGGTGATCTTCGCCAGCGCCTGGCGGTCGGCCGAGCAGGAGACGGCGATGGCGACCGGGCAGGACGCGCCGTGCCGGGGCAGGCGGACCACGCGCACGTCGTGGCAGAAGTACTTGCCGCCGAACTGCGCGCCGATGCCGATCTTCTGGGTCAGCTCGAAGACCTTCTCCTCCAGCTCCTTGTCCCGGAAGCCGTGGCCGAGCGGCGAGCCCTCGGTCGGCATGTTGTCCAGGTAGTGCGCGGAGGCGTACTTGGCGGTCTTCAGGGCGTACTCGGCACTCGTGCCGCCGACGACGATCGCCAGGTGGTACGGCGGGCAGGCGGCCGTACCGAGCGAGCGGATCTTCTCCTCCAGGAACTTCATCATGGAGGCTTCGTTCAGGACCGCCTTGGTCTCCTGGTACAGGAAGCTCTTGTTGGCGCTGCCGCCGCCCTTGGCCATGAACAGGAACTTGTAGGCGCCGCCGTCGGTGGCGTACAGCTCGATCTGGGCCGGGAGGTTGGAGCCGGTGTTCTTCTCCTCCCACATGGTGAGCGGAGCCATCTGCGAATAGCGCAGGTTCAGCCTGGTGTAGGCGTCGTAGATGCCGTGGGAGAGGTGCTTGTCGTCCTCGCCTTCGGTGAGGACGTGCTGCCCGCGCTTGCCCATGACGATCGCCGTGCCGGTGTCCTGGCACATGGGCAGCACGCCGGCCGCCGCGATGTTCGCGTTCTTCAGCAGGTCCAGGGCGACGAACTTGTCGTTGGCGCTGGCCTCGGGGTCGTCGATGATGCGGCGCAGCTGGGCGAGGTGGGCCGGGCGCAGGTAGTGCTGGATGTCGTGGATGGCCTCCTCGGCCAGCTTGCGCAGCGCCTCCGGCTCCACCTTGAGGAACGTCCGCCCGTCCGGGCCCTCGACGGTGGAGACGCCCTCGGACGTCACCAGCCGGTACGGGGTGGTGTCCTCTCCCTGGGGGAGCAGATCGGTGTACGCGAACTCAGGCATCTCAGCCCATTCCTCACTCTGACGGACGGCCGCCCGCCGACGCTGGCGGGCGTCACCAGCCTAGAACCTGCCACCGACACGGAACTGTGAGGTAAGGCTCAGTCGGTTGTCCACACCCCTAGTCGCGATCTATCGCGTTTCGGTACTCTGTCGGGCGTGGACCTTCAGAAGCAGACCGAAGCACCTGTCTCCGAGCTGCGTGCCTCGGACGCCGACCGTGACCGCATCGCCGGGATCCTCCGCGAGGCCCTGGCCGAGGGGCGGCTGACGGCCGACGAGCATGCCGAGCGCGTCGAGGGCGTCCTTGCCGCCAAGACGGTGGGCGAGCTGGACGTCTTCATCCGGGACCTGCCCGCCGCCCACCAGCACCCGGCGCCCGCCTACACGCCCGTGCCGCCCCGCCCCACCCCGGGCGCCATACCGCAGGAGGCGGACGCCAACGTGGTCGCCGTCTTCAGCAGCGCCGTGCGCCGGGGCCGCTGGCGCGCCGGCCGCCGGATCCACGCGTACTCGGTCTTCGGCAGCGTCGAGATCGACCTCAGCGAGGCGATCTTCGAGTACCAGCAGGTCGTGATCAAGGCCGTCTCGGTCTTCGGCGACGTCCAGATCCGCGTCCCGGAGAACGTGTCGCTGCGCGGCACCGGAGGCGGCGTCCTCGGCAACTTCGAGGTGGACACCCTGGACTCGGTCGACTCCCAGGCCCCGGTGGTCTACGTCGACGGCTGGGCCGTGCTCGGCAACGTCGAGGCGCGCCCTCGGCGCGGCAAGCGCGTGGCGGACATCCTGGACCGGGTCCAGGGCAAGGTCGAGCGGAAGCTGGAGCGGGTCCAGGACAAGGTCGACAGGAAGCTGCGCAAACACCTGGGGCATTGACGCCCGCGAATCCACAGGTGAACGGAAGGCTCCGCTCCTGGGGCGCCGCCCCGGTGGGGCGTGAACGAGCCGCCGCGCGCCCCCGACTGCCAACGCTGTGCATAGGCGCGCGCACAGCGGGTAGGGCTTGCTGCATCGTCTCTCGCTCGCGAAGCCGTCGTCAGGAGTAGACCGTGCTGCAACCGCCGCATTCGTCCCTGCAGGTAGCTGCCGTTCCGGCCCAGCGGGTGCCAGCGCGAGACAGGGACCAAGACGCTCCCTGGCACACCGAGGCCGTGTGCCGGCGCGACGAGGCGGGCCTGTTCTTCGCCCCGTCCAAGGAGCCGACCGCCGCCCGGCTCTCGCGCGAGGAGGCGGCCAAGCGTGTCTGCGCCCGCTGCCCGGTGATGGTCGAGTGCCGCGAGCACGCCCTCCTCCAGCCCGAGCCGTACGGCGTCTGGGGCGGCCTCACCGCGGCGGAGCGCCGCGTGGTGCTGGCCCGGCGCCGCCGCCGGGAGATGGAGCTGAAGAAGGTGGCCAGGACGACCCCGGCCGACCGCATAGCGGGTTAGGAAGCGGACGATGGGGCGCCCCCTCCGCACAGGGGGCGCCCCATCGCCTCTGAACTGCTGAGCGCCGGGCGCTACTTGGCGCGGTCGAAGTCGATCGCGCTGTAGGCCCGCAGCTTGCTCAGCCGGTGCTCGGAGTAGATCCTGCGCACCGTCCCCGACTTCGAGCGCATCACGATCGACTCGGTCAGCGCGGTCTCCGACCGGTACTGCACGCCCCGCAGCAGCTCGCCGTCGGTGATCCCGGTGGCGACGAAGAACACGTTCTCACCCGCGACCAGGTCGTCCGTGGTGAGCACCCGATCGAGATCGTGCCCGGCGTCGATCGCCCGCTGCCGCTCCTCGTCGTCCTTGGGCCACAGCTTGCCCTGGATCGTCCCGCCCAGGCACTTCACCGCGCAGGCCGAGATGATGCCCTCGGGCGTACCGCCGATGCCGAGCAGCAGGTCGACGCCGGTGCCCTCGCGCAGCGCGTAGACCGAGCCCGCCACGTCGCCGTCGGAGATCAGCTTGATGCGCGCGCCGGCCTCCCGGACCTCCCGGATCAGCTTCTCGTGCCGCGGCCGGTCGAGGATGACGACGGTGACGTCCTCCGGCGTGGCCTTCTTCGCCTTGGCGATCCGCTTGATGTTGACGGCCACGGGCGCGTCGATGTCGACGAAGTCGGCGGCCTCGGGGCCGGTGACCAGCTTGTCCATGTAGAACACCGCGGACGGGTCGAACATGGCGCCCCGCTCGGCCGCGGCGAGCACGGCGATCGCGTTCGGCATGCCCTTGGCCGTCAGGGTGGTGCCGTCGATCGGGTCGACCGCGATGTCGACCTCGGGACCGGTGCCGTCGCCCACGTGCTCCCCGTTGAAGAGCATCGGAGCCTCGTCCTTCTCACCCTCGCCGATGACGACGACGCCGTTCATCGACACGGTGGAGACGAGGGTCCGCATGGCGCGCACCGCGGCGCCGTCGGCGCCGTTCTTGTCGCCGCGCCCCACCCAGCGGCCGGCGGCCATGGCGGCGGCTTCGGTCACCCGGACGAGCTCGAGGGCGAGGTTGCGGTCGGGAGCCTCGGAGGGAACGTCCAGCTCGGACGGCAAGTGATGATTTTCGGTCATCGGAGCGCACCTTTCTGATACGACGACGGCCGGATGAGGGTGTTGGTCCCTGACTCTATCGTTAGGCAGACAAAATGAGCAGGGGACCCCACGGATGAGCGCTTGGGGCACCTGCGACCATAGAGGGCGTGGCAGGTTCGAACGGCAAGCAGAAGACGGCCCGGGACATGATCCTCTCCCTGGCCCTGATCGGCATCGCGGCGGCGGTCGTCTACTTCCTCACCATCCCGCACGACGATCACGCTCCCGACCTCAAGCGGGTCGACTACCGGGTCGAGCTGCTCACGGCCCGCCGTACGGCGAGCTACCCCGTGGCGGCGCCCGAGGGCCTGCCGAGTACCTGGAAAGCGACCTCCGTACGCTTCCAGGGCGAGAGCGGCGACCGCTGGCACCTCGGCTTCCAGACCCCGGACAGCCAGTACGTGCAGATCGAGCAGTCCACGCAGAAGCGGGCCGCCTTCATCGACGACGCCAGCCAGGGCGGGTCGGCCACGAAGCAGGCCGAGACGATCGGCGGCCGTACCTGGACCCGCTACACCGGCGGCCGCTACGACGCCCTGGTCCTGAACGGCACGCCCGGCTCCACCACGGTGGTGGCCGGCACGGCGTCCTTCACGGAGCTGACGAAGATGGCGGCGGCGCTGAAGCTGCGGTGAGCCACGCGGGACTCGCGCGAGAGGCCCCCGGCGGTGCCGGGGGCCTCTTCGCGTCGCGGATCCGCTCAGACGGTCGTGACGACGTCGTCGTACGCCAGGCGCGGCGAGCGCGGGAACCAGGCGTCCGGGCCCGGCTTGCCGATGTTGACCACCATCAGCGGGGTGTGGTCGTCGTCCAGGAACTCCTTGCGGACGCCCTCGTAGTCGAAGCCGGTCATCGGGCCGGCGGCGAGGCCCGCGGCGCGGACGCCGACGATGAAGTAGGCGGCCTGCAGGGAGGCGTTCAGCGCGGCGGCGCCCTCACGGGCCGGACGCTCGCTGAAGAAGACGTCCTTGGCCTGCGGGAAGTGCGGGAAGAGGGCCGGCAGCTCCTCGTGGAACTCGTTGTCCGCGGAGAGGATCGCGACCAGCGGGGCGGTGGCCGTCTTCGGCTGGTTGCCCTCGGCCATGAGCTTCACCAGGCGCTCGCGGGCCTCGGGGGAGCGGACCAGGGTGATGCGCAGCGGGCTCTGGTTGAAGGCGGTGGGGCCGTACTTGACCAGGTCGTAGATCGCCTGCACCTGCTCGTCGGGCACCGGCTCGTCGGTGAAGGTGTTCGCGGTGCGGGCCTCACGGAACAGCAGGTCCTGGGCGGCGGGGTCAAGAACGAGAGACATGCGTGAACTTCCTAGGTGGCGTCGTGGTCCGGCGTACCGGACCGCGGTCCGGATCGGCTGACGGGTCGACACTACGACAGTTAAGTTCAACCTTCAACAAAGCATGGCCGACAGTGGCTCGCTTCACAGCCGGCCGACCTTTACTCCGCGTCCTGCTCCCCGTCGCCCTCCTCCTCGGCCAGCGCCGCGTCCAGCCGTGCCCGTGCCCCCTCCAGCCAGCGCCGGCACACCTTGGCCAGCTCCTCGCCGCGCTCCCACAGGGCCAGGGACTCCTCCAGCGTCGTACCGCCCGCCTCCAGGCGCCGTACGACCTCGATCAGCTCGTCCCGTGCCTGCTCGTACGAGAGAGACTCGTCCACCTTGCTCGTCATTCGCCCACCTTCACCGTGAATTCACCCTCGGCGACCCGCGCCCGCAGGGCCTCGCCGTCCGTCACCTCGTCCGGGCCGCGCACCACGTGCCCGTCCGTCCTCTGCAGCACCGCGTAGCCCCGCTGGAGCGTCGCGGCGGGGGAGAGCGCCACCACGCGCGCGTGCGTGTGCGTCAACTCCGAGTCCGCGCGGTCCAGAAGATGGCCGAGAGTCCGCCTGCTCCGCTCCACCAGGGACGCCACCTGGTCGGCGCGCTCGTCGATCATCCGGTGCGGATCCTCTATCGACGGGCGGGCCAGCGCGTGCGCCAGCCCCCGCTCCTCCCGCTCGACGAACGCGTTCATGCAGCGCCGGGCCCGGTCCCGCAGCATCCGCACCCGCTCGAACTCCTCACCCACGTCCGGCACGACCTTCTTGGCCGCGTCCGTGGGGGTGGAGGCGCGCAGGTCGGCCACATGGTCCAGCAGCGGGTTGTCCGGCTCGTGCCCGATGGCCGAGACCACGGGCGTACGGCACGCGGCCACCGCCCGCACGAGCTGCTCGTCGGAGAACGGCAGCAGGTCCTCCACGCTGCCGCCGCCCCGGGCGACGATGATCACGTCGACGTCCTCGATCTCGTCCAGCTCCTTCACCGCCTGCACGACCTGCGGCACGGCGTGCACCCCCTGCACCGGGACGTTGCGCACCTCGAAGCGGACGGCGGGCCAGCGGTGCCGGGCGTTCTCCAGCACGTCCCGCTCCGCGGCGGAGGCGCGACCGCAGACCAGCCCGATCAGCTGCGGCAGGAACGGCAGCGGCTTCTTCCGCTCCGGCGCGAACAGCCCCTCGGCCGCGAGCGCCTTCTTCAGCTGCTCCAGCCGGGCCAGCAGCTCACCGACGCCGACCGGCCTGATCTCGGCGGCGCGCAGGGAGAGCTGGCCCCTGGGGGCATACCACTCCGGCTTCGCCAGGACGACGACACGGGCGCCCTCCCCCACCACATCGGCGACCGCGTCGAACACCTGCCGGTAGCAGGTCACGCTCACGGAGATGTCGTACGACGGGTCCCGCAGCGTCAGGAACACCACCCCGGCGCCGGGCCGCCGCGACAACTGCGTGATCTGCCCCTCGACCCACACCGCCCCGAGCCGGTCGATCCACCCCCCGATCAGCCGGGAGACCTCACCGACGGGGAGCGGGGCTTCGGGGGTGGTCTTTGCAGCCATGGGCTCGAGAGTAACGGGGCGTACTGACAAGGGGTGCGCCGCCGGGCACGCGCGTGCCCGGGTCGCCCGGCGCCACCGAACGCACCCTTACGATGGGACGCATGACCGCTTCGCCTGGCCGCCGTGTCCTGCTCGCCGCCCCCCGTGGCTACTGCGCCGGTGTGGACCGCGCCGTGATCGCCGTCGAGAAGGCCCTCGAACAGTACGGGGCCCCGATCTACGTCCGGCACGAGATCGTCCACAACAAGTACGTCGTGCAGACCCTGGAGAAGAAGGGCGCCGTCTTCGTCGAGCGGACGGAGGAGGTGCCGCCCGGCAACATCGTCATGTTCTCGGCACACGGCGTCGCCCCGGTCGTGCACGAGGAGGCCGAGCAGGGCCGGCTCGCCACCATCGACGCCACCTGCCCGCTGGTCACCAAGGTCCACAAGGAAGCCGTCCGCTACGCCAAGGAGGACTACGACATCCTCCTGATCGGGCACGAGGGCCACGAGGAGGTCATCGGCACCTCCGGCGAGGCCCCCGACCACATCCAGCTCGTCGACGGCCCCGGGGACGTCGACAAGGTCGAGGTCCGCGACCCGTCGAAGGTCGTCTGGCTGTCCCAGACCACCCTGTCCGTGGACGAGACCATGGAGACCGTCGACGCCCTGAAGACCAAGTTCCCGGGCCTGGTCTCCCCGCCCAGCGACGACATCTGCTACGCCACCCAGAACCGCCAGCTCGCCGTGAAGCAGATGGGCGCCGAGGCCGACCTGGTCATCGTCGTCGGCTCGCGCAACTCCTCCAACTCCAAGCGCCTGGTCGAGGTCGCCAAGCTGGCCGGCGCCCGCGAGGCGTACCTGGTGGACTTCGCCGACGAGATCGACGAGGCCTGGCTGGAGGGCGTGGACACGGTCGGCGTCACCTCCGGCGCCTCCGTTCCCGAGGTCCTGGTCGAGCAGGTGCTCCAGTGGCTCGCCGAGCGCGGCTACGGCGACGTGGAGATCGTCAAGGCCGCCGAGGAGTCCATCACCTTCTCCCTGCCCAAGGAGCTCCGCCGGGACCTGCGCGAGGAGGCCGCCGCCCTGGTCGCCGAGCGCGGCGGAAGCGGTGCGACCGGGGCGTGACCGTCAGTGGTCCGTCGTAACGTGGTGCCATGCAGATCTTCGGCGTGGACATCGGCGGGTCCGGCATCAAGGGCGCTCCTGTGGACCTGGAGAAGGGCGACCTGGCCCAGGAGCGCTTCAAGGTGCTCACCCCGCACCCGGCGACGCCCGACGGCGTGGCCGACGGGGTCAAGCAGGTCGTCGACAACTTCGGCTGGACCGGCCCGGTCGGCCTGACCTTCCCCGGAGTGGTCACCGGCGGCGCCACGGTCCGTACGGCCGCGAACGTCGACAAGAGCTGGATCGACACGGACGCGCGCGCCCTGTTCAGCGCCAGGCTGGGCGGGCTGCCGGTGACGGTCGTCAACGACGCGGACGCGGCCGGCGTCGCCGAGATGCAGTTCGGCGCCGGCCGGGACCGCAAGGGCACGGTCGTCCTGCTCACCTTCGGTACCGGCATCGGCAGCGCCGTCTTCGTGGACGGCGTCCTCGTCCCGAACACGGAGCTGGGCCACCTGGAGCTGAAGGGCCACGAGGCGGAGAAGAAGGCCTCCAGCAAGGCCAAGGACGACCAGGGTCTGACCTGGGAGCAGTGGTCCCACCGCGTCCAGAAGTACCTGGCGCATGTGGAGATGCTGTTCTCGCCGGAGCTGTTCATCATCGGCGGCGGGGTCAGCCGCAAGTCCGACAAGTTCCTGCACCTCATCGACGGCGTCAGAGCCGAGATCGTCCCCGCTCAGCTGCAGAACAACGCGGGAATCGTGGGCGCGGCGATGAGAGCGGCCCAGCAGGCGTAGGGGGGCGCTTGTCCCGGTACCGCCGGTTCAGGTACCGCGCCGGCGCCGTACCCACCGCACCCGCCGGACGAGCACGATCACGCCGGCGGCCAGCGTCCCGCCGTACAGCCAGCCGGCCTGCGTGGCGAGCCCGGTGAACAGTCCCATCAGCCGGCCGAGCAGCCCCTCGCCGCCCGCGGACACGGGGACCAGCCCCACGGCGAACGCGATGGGCAGGACCACCGGCGCGGTCAGCACCTCCGCGTCCCGCACCCACAGCGCGGTCAGCACGCTCACCGGCACGAACAGCACGCCGTACACGGTCAGGGCCCCGTGGAACAGCAGCGCGTCCAGAAAGCCGAGCAGGAGCATCCCGAGGATGCAGAACAGTCCGCTGCCGAGGCCGGTGAGCCGGGGGTTCGGCAGCCGCGGCCCGGGCGGCACGGGCCCCGGGGCCCGCGGCTGCCGCCCCTGTCCCGCCGTCCCGCCCTCGCCGCCCGGCCCGCGCCGGGCCTGCGGCGGCAGCGGGGCGCGCTGCTGCGGCGTTCCGCGTCGCGGTCCGTCGTTCGGGGGTCGCGTTCTGTGTTGCTCCACTCGACCAACTTAGGTCTGTTTATGTGCCGAATAGGCCATTAGACACGCCGAGGGGGCAGAGGTTGGCCAGGCGTTCGAAGCTCCCGTGAGCCGCCCGGCGCGGACGCCGTAAACTGGTGGATCGGCCAGTGTCGGACTCTGGCCCCCTGGCACCCCTGGCCCACTCATCTACGGGAAGTCGCAACGTGTCGCTCACGATCGGAATCGTCGGCCTGCCCAATGTCGGCAAGTCGACCCTGTTCAACGCCCTGACCAAGAACGACGTGCTCGCGGCCAACTACCCGTTCGCCACGATCGAGCCGAACGTCGGCGTGGTCGGCGTCCCCGACGCCCGCCTGGCCAAGCTGGCGTCGATCTTCTCCTCCGAACGTATCCTCCCCGCCACGGTCGACTTCGTCGACATCGCCGGCATCGTGCGCGGCGCCTCCGAGGGCGAGGGCCTGGGCAACAAGTTCCTCGCGAACATCCGTGAGTCCGACGCGATCTGCCAGGTGATCCGCGCCTTCAAGGACGAGAACGTCGTGCACGTCGACGGCAAGGTCTCGCCGAAGGACGACATCGAGACGATCAACACCGAGCTGATCCTGGCGGACCTGCAGACCATCGAGAAGGTCCTGCCGCGCCTCCAGAAGGAGTCGCGCATCAAGAAGGACGTGGCCCCGAAGGTCAAGGCGGTGGAGGAGGCCAAGGAGATCCTGGAGAAGGGCGACACGCTCTTCGCCCACGGCATCGTCCAGGGCAGCGAGCGCGCCGAGCTCCTCCACGACCTGCACCTGCTGACCACCAAGCCCTTCCTGTACGTCTTCAACGTCGACGAGGACGAACTGGTCGACGAGGACTTCAAGAACGAGCAGCGCGCCCTGGTCGCCCCCGCCGAGGCGATCTTCCTCAACGCCAAGCTGGAGGCGGACCTCGCCGAGCTGGACGAGGAGGAGGCCCTGGAACTCCTCCAGTCCGTCGGCCAGGACGAGCCCGGCCTCGCCACCCTTGCCCGCGTCGGCTTCAACACCCTCGGCCTGCAGACCTACCTCACGGCCGGCCCCAAGGAGTCCCGCGCCTGGACGATCAAGAAGGGCGCCACGGCCCCCGAGGCGGCCGGCGTCATCCACACCGACTTCCAGAAGGGCTTCATCAAGGCGGAGGTCATCTCCTTCGACGACCTGGTCGCCGCCGGCTCGGTCGCCGAGGCCCGCGCCAAGGGCAAGGCCCGCATGGAGGGCAAGGACTATGTGATGCAGGACGGGGACGTGGTGGAGTTCCGGTTCAACGTGTAGGCGTGGTTCCACCAGGTCGCTCCAGCGGGACGGGCCCGGCTCCTCGGAGCCGGGCCCTGCCGCTGCCCCGTGCCGCAGTCGCCGTGCGTCCGCAGGCGAGCGCAGCAGGTACGAGCCCTCCCGCGGCGCCGCACAGTGCCCGACAGTCAGTGGTGACAGCGAGCCGCCAGGCCTGACCCAGCCCCTGCAGGGGCGATGCGGGCCGTTGTTGTGGGGGTGCTGTGGGTACTCGGCGGGGCATGTCGAGGTTGCATCTTCCAGGGCGTAAAGATCACCGTCGTAGCGATGAGGCGCCGGGGCCGGAAGAAGTGGGGCCGGGGCCCGAGGTGGAGGGGGCGGCGCCGGATGCGCCGACGGAGTTGCCGATGCGGTCGTGGGGCGCAGTGCTCCGGGGAAGTCTGCGGGAGTTCAAGGACGACGAGCTGACGGACCGTGCGGCGGCGCTGACGTACTACGGGATTCTGGCGCTCTTCCCGGCGCTGCTGGTCCTCGTGTCGATCCTGGGTCTCACCGGCAGGTCGACCACGGACAAGGTGCTCAGCAATCTCCAGAAGCTCGCGCCGGGATCGGCCCGGGACGTCATCACCGGGGCCGTGAAGCAGGTCCAGGGCAGCGCGGGCATCGGTTCGGTGCTGGCGATCGTCGGCCTGGTGGTGGCGGTGTGGTCGGCGTCCGGCTATGTCGCGGCGTTCATCCGCGCCGCGAACGCCGTCTACGACATCCCCGAGGGCCGGCCGGTGTGGAAGATCCTTCCGGTACGGGTCGGGCTGACCGTCGTACTGCTGGTCCTCGCGGTGATCAGCGCGCTGATCGTGGTGTTCAGCGGTGGCCTGGCCCGCCAGGCGGGCTCCGCCCTCGGCATCGGGAGCACCGCGCTGACGGTGTGGTCGATCGCCAAGTGGCCGGTGCTGGTGGCCCTGGTCGTCCTCATGATCGCGCTGCTGTACTGGGCGAGTCCGAACGCCAAGGTCAAGGGCTTCCGGTGGATCACGCCGGGCAGTTTCCTGGCCCTGGTGATCTGGATGATCGCCTCCGGCGCCTTCGCGTTCTACGTCGCCAACTTCGGCTCGTACAACAAGACCTACGGCACCATGGCCGGCGTCATCGTCTTCCTCGTGTGGCTGTGGATCACCAACCTGGCGATCCTGCTGGGGCTGGAGTTCGACGCGGAGACCGTGCGGCAGCGGGCGATCGCCGGGGGACTGTCGCCGTACGAGGAGCCGTACACCCAGCCCCGTGACACCCGGAAGTGGGACGAGCGGGACCGGCGACGGCTGGGGGACGGCTGACCGGTCCGCGAAAGAGCGCCGGGCATCGGCAGGCCCGGTGAAGCGGCTGCCCTGGACCGGCCCGTTCGGGGTACTCGCGTCCACGCAGGCGGCCGGAGCGGCCCGACACCGCCCGGCCGGGAGCAATCGGGAAGACGGGAGGTGATCGTCGTGTCGCGAGTGCAGCCGCCCCCTGCCGGAACCGGCCGGGACGCAGACCGCGCCGAGACGGAGCCGGTGAGCGAGCTGGTGCAGCGGGCGTCGCAGCAGCTGACGGAGCTGGTGCGCGGCGAGCTGAGGCTGGCACAGGCGGAGATGAAGGAGAAGGGCAAGCGGTACGGCAAGGGCGGCGGCCTCTTCGGAGGCGCCGGAGTCGTCGGCTTCCTGACCTTGCAGGCCCTGGTGGCCACCGCGATCGCGGCGCTCGCGGTGCCGCTGCCCGTGTGGGCCGCCGCGCTGATCGTGACCGCGGTGCTGGGCGTGATCGCCGCGGTGATGGCCCTGTCGGGGAAGAAGCAGGTGAGCCAGGCGGCCCCGCCGACGCCCGAGAAGACGATCGAGAACGTGAAGTCCGACCTGGCCGAGATCAAGGAGAGTGCGCACCGATGACCCAGCCGCCGCACGACGAGCGGACCGCTGCCAGCCCCGAGGAACTGCGCGAGCAGGTCGAGCAGACCCGCGAGGAACTCGGGCGGACGGTCCACGCGCTGACCGCCAAGACCGACGTCAAGGCCCGCGCCCAGGAGAAGGCCGCCGAGGTCAAACAGCAGGCCGCCGTCAAGGCCGGTGAACTCAGGGCCAAGGCCGCCGACGTCGCGCACCAGGTGCAGGACAAGGTGCAGGACAAGGTGCCCGACCCGGTCAAGGACAAGGCGGCCGAGGCCGCCGGGCAGGCACGGGCCACGGCTGCCCGGGCCGGGCAGGTGTGGGAGGAGAAGGCGCCGGAACCGGTGCGGCGCAAGGCCGCCGGGGCAGCGCGCACGGCACGGGACAACCGCGCCTGGTTGCCGGCGGCGCTCGCCGTGGCCGCGGTCGTCTGGCTGGCGTGCCGCCGCCGGAAGGGGTGAGGCCGGTGAAGGCTTCGAAAATCGCCTACAAGCCGGTCGGTCTCGCCCTCGGAGCCGTCAGCGGCATGCTCGCCGGTGCGGTGTTCAAGCAGGCGTGGAAGGCGCTCGGTCACGACGAGGACGCCCCTGACGCCACCGACGAGGACCGCACCTGGCGCGAGGTGCTGCTCGCCGCCACCCTGCAGGGCGCGATCTTCGCCGGGGTCAAGGCCGCCGTCGACCGCGCCGGCGCCACCGCGACCCGCGGCCTGACCGGCACCTGGCCCGGCTGACGGCCCCACAGCCGGGGCCGACGGCACCGCTGCCCGGTCGGCGGACCCGCAGCCCGGCTGACCGGCACCGCGACCCGGCTGACCGGCACCGCAGCTCGGCCGACGGCCCCGCAACCCGGCTGACCGGCACCACAGCCGGGCCGACGGGCCTCGCAGCGTGGCTGAGGGCCCCGCAGCGTGGCTGACGGGCCTCGCAACCCGGCTGCCCCGCACCGCGACCCGCGGCCTGACCGGCACGGGAGCCCGGCCGACGGCGGTGACGGCACCGCAGCCGGGCCGACGGCCCCGCAGCCCGGCCGGACGGCCCCGCAGCGTGGCTGACGGCACCACAGCCGCGCTGACCGGCACCGCGACCCGCGGCCTGACCGTCACCGGAGCCCGGCCGACAGCCCCGCAACCCGGCTGACCGGCCCCGCAGCCCGCTGACCGGCCCCGCAGCCCGCTGACCGGCGCCGCAGCCCGGCCGACGGCACCCCAGCCCGGCTGACCCGCCCCCGCCCCAGCTGACCCGCACCCCACCCCCCTCACATCCCCGTAACCCGTGCCACCGTGAACGGTGGCGTCGGGGTCCCCGGTCCCATCGGGCCGCCCTTGTCGAACTGGGAGCGGACGACGAGGAGGCCGTGGGGGGTGTGGGCCAGGGTGGTGGGGATCTGGAGGGCGGGGTCGGTCAGGGTGCGGGTCAGGCGGGCCTCGGTGCCGTCGGGGAAGAGGCGCCAGCGGGTCAGGGTGTTGCTCCTGTTGTGGGCGGCCCACAAGGTGCGGTGCGCCAGCTCCAGGCCGTCGCCGTTCACCAAGTCACCGCCGTGCAGGGTGACTTGACGTACCGATCCGTCGGTCGCGTCGACCCGGTACAGGCCCCCGCCGGTCATGTCGACGGCGAACAGCAGGCGTCCGGTCGGGTCGGCGACGATCCCGTTGAGGGTGTAGGCGGTCGGCGCGTGCGGCGGTACCGCCCCGCTCAGGTCGAAGTGGGGGGCCAACGGCGCGCGGCCGCCGCGGGCCACCTCGGCCGGGGTGATCCGGTAGATCACCGGCCGCACGCTGTCGGTGGCGTACGCCGTGCCGTCCGCGGTGACCACGAGGTCGTTGAGGAAGGACTGATCGCTTGTCGGCGCCTCGAAGCGGGCCAGCAGGGAGCGGTCGCGCAGGTCGTAGACGTCGATTCCGGTGGTGTGGTCGATGACCCACAGGCGGCCCGCCCGGTCGGCCTTCAGCCCGTTGGCCGTCGTACGGCCGTCCGCGCCGGCGGGCAGGAAGACCTCGGCGGCGCGGCGGCCGGCGGCGGCCCGGTAGATCGCGCCGGTCGTGAAGGAGCCGACGTACGCGTCGCCCGTGCGCGGGTCGAGGGCGATGCCCTCGGGATAGGCCCGGTCGTCGGGGAGGGTGAAGGCGGTCGAGATGCGGGGCCGGGCGGTGGCCGCGGCCGCCGCGGGTGCGGCGAGGGCCACGGCGGTGACCGCGGCGCCGGTCAGGAAGGTACGGCGGTGGATCGAACGGGACACGACGGGTGCCTCTCGATTCGGCTGCTCACTCAAGGATGAGCACCAAGTTATATTAGAGCACTAATCATCGCTAGCAGATTAATCATCGGCAGGGGTCTCATCACTGTCTGTGTTCGCCAAGGCATTAACCTGGCCCGGTGACCTCCATGCCCGCGTCCGAGCGCCTCGGCTCCCACCTCAAGCGGGCCGAGCAGGCCCTCAACGCCACCAAGACAGCGGTCCTCAAGCCCGCGGGCCTGACCGTCGCGCAGTACGCCGCGCTGCTTCACCTCTCCGACAACCCGGGCATCTCCGCGGCCGCCCTGGCCCGGCTGTGCGGAGTCACCCCGCCCACCATGAACACGGTCCTGAAGAACCTCCAGGACCGCGGTCTGATCACCCGCAGCCCGCACGAGTGGCACAGGAACGTGCTGGAGACGCGGCTCACGGACGAGGGCCGCGCCGTCCTGACCGAGGCCGACACGGCCGCCGTACGGGTCGAACGGGCCCTCGCCGCGGAGTTCACCGACGCCGAGCGCGACGCCCTGACCGGGCTGCTGGCCCGGTGCGTCAGAGTCCTGGAGGAACAGCGCCCGGGAAGCGCGTGACGGGCTCCGGCGCCGGATCCGTCACCCAGCCCGCCACCAGCACCAGCCGCGACTCGCGGTCGACGGCGAGGAAGCCGAAGGGGCGGTCGAAGACGGCGCGCACGACCGTGGTCTCGTAGCGGTACTGCGGCGGGGCACTGCCGTACGTCTCCGCCACCGCCGTCACCGCCGCCGCCCGGAAGCCGAGCGCGCCGAACTGCGCCACCGCCGACTGGCGGGCCTGGCCCACGGCGAGCGGCTGGTCGCCGATGCCGGGGAAGTGACCGTGGCCGGCGTCCATGGCCGCCGACAGGCCGAACAGCCCTGCCAGGGCCAGCAGATCGTGGTCGGCGCGCACCTCGTACGCCACCGTCCGCACGTCCAGCGTCAGCGGCTGCGGCGCGACCGCCGGTTCCCGCTCGACGTGCAGGCCCGGGCCCACGTGCCCGTACGGCAGCGAGCCGCCCCCGGTGACCGGCAGCGCCCGCTCCACGATCCGCACCCCGGCCGCGAGCACCTGACCGGGCGTCATGCGCTCCTCGCCGAGCACGAGATGGACGTCGACGCCGTTGTCGCCGGGCACCGTCAGGGCCGTCACGAAACCGTCCGGTGTCCCCGCCACGCCCACCCGGTCGGGGCGCGGGCCGCGCCGGTGCAGCCCGCGCAGCGCACGGCCCTGCCAGGGGCCGCTGTCCGGCCTGAGCGGCAGCTCGGCGAACGGCTGCCGCCAGCTCGTGCGCAGCGCGAGGGCGCCGGCCAGCACCATCCGCGTGTCCCGGGTCAGCGCCACCGGCATGCGCTCGACCAGCCCGCCGGTCCGCTCGGCAGCCCAGGCGTCCAGCCGCTCCTGCGCGGTGACGAGGTCGTCCCCGAACACGCCGTACGTCCCGGCCGGCAGCCCGGCCCGCCACTCCTCGCGCAGGGCGAGCCCCCGATGCGTCCACAGTCCGAGCGCCGCGTCCAGACCGGGCACCGAGGCGAGCGCCGCCAGCAACTCCCGTGCGGTACCGGCCGCCTGACCGGCGGGCACCCCCACGGCCTCGGCCAGTTCCGCCCGCGCCGGGCCCGCCGCGCCGTCGGCCAGGAAGGCCAGCAGGGGCCAGACTCCGGCCGCCGAGAAGACGGTGCCGCCCGGCGCGGCCGTCGCCCATCGCTCCGTGAGCCCGTTCACCGCCCGGACGACCGTGTCGCCCACCCGGCCCCCGGTCAGGGTGCCCACCCTCATTCCGCCCCCGTTCGTGCCCCGCTTACCATGCGCCCAGTCGTACGACAGCCCGGCCACCGGCCGTTCACCGGTCCGTGCTGCCGCCGCCCTCTCCAGGAGCACGCTACCGGTGTCCATACCCCCGCCTTCCGGCCCCCACCAGCCACAAGGGCCGTATCAGCCACCTCAGTCGTACCCGCAGGGGCCGTTCGCGCCGCCGTACGGCGAAGGACAGGGCGGGCCGTCGTACGGCGGGCAGCCGGGCGGGCCGTGGGGGGTGCCGCCGTACCAGCCGTGGGCGCAGGGCTACACCCCCGTCAACCGGCCGGCTCCCGTCAACGGGCTCGCGATCGCCTCCCTGGTGCTGGGCGTCCTGTGCTGCCTGCCGGGGGTGGGGCTGGTGCTCGGGCTGGTCGCGCTGCGGCAGATCCGCCGGCGCGGCGAGCGCGGCACCGGGCTGGCCGTCGGCGGCGCGGTGCTGTCCGGCATCGGACTGCTGCTGTGGGCGCTGTTCTTCGTCAGCGGCGGCGCGTCGGACTTCTGGCAGGGGTTCAAGGAGGGCGCACGCGACCGCGCGAGCATCTCGCTGGTCAAGGGCGAGTGCTTCAACGCGCCCGGAGGTGCGCTCAGCGGCGAGACCGACGGCGTCGACGAGGTGCCCTGCGCCCGCGCGCACGACGGCGAGGTGTTCGCGTCCTTCCGGCTCACCGGCCGCGGTTACCCCGGCGAGGAGACGGTCGCCGGCCTGGCCGACGACCGCTGCTGGAGCCTGCGGGACGGCTACGCCATGGACAGCTGGGCGGTGCCCGGCGACGTCGACGTGTACTACCTGACCCCGACCGAGGACAGCTGGGCCTCCGGGGACCGCGAGGTCACCTGCGCGTTCGGCAGCACCCAGGAGGGCGGCCGGCTGACCGGCTCGCTGCGCAACGACGAGACGGTCCTGGACGCCGACCAGGTGGCCTACCTGAAGGCGGCGCACGTCCTCAACGCCGCGCTGGAAACCGCCCCCGGCAGCGAGGACGCGGCCGACGACCTGCCCGGCCACAAGCAGTGGGCGGGCCGGGTCTCGGCGGCCCTCGGCGAACAGGCCCGGATGCTGCGGGCGCACGACTGGCCGGCCCGCGCCCGGCGGCAGGTCGCCGACCTGGCCGCCGATCTCGACACGGCGCGGGCTCAGTGGGCGAAGGCGGCGCGGGCCAAGGACGCGGACGCCTTCTACGACCACTACGACACCGCCCTCGGCCTGATCGAGCCGGGCCGCGGGGTCACCGTGCGCAAGGCCCTGGGCCTGGCCACGGTCCCGCCCCAGGGCGACGACGGCGCCGACACGAGCGTCCAGGTGTGAGCGCACCCGCCCGAGCGCATCGATAGATCTGCGGGGGCGGGTCTACAGATTGCGCGAGCAGGCCTGCGGCCCCATGTCATCACATCGAGTGATTCTCTGGCCTTTGCTTGCATGGCACAACCCACGGTTGCCAGTCTGTTGCTGTCTGTACAACCTGATGGGAGCGGCCAGTGACTTTCGGTGAGCAGCCGGCGTACCTGCGTGTCGCGGGTGATCTCCGCAAGAAGATCGTCGACGGTTTGCTGCCGCCCCACACCCGCCTGCCCTCACAGGCCCGCATCCGCGAGGAGTACGGCGTCTCGGACACGGTCGCGTTGGAGGCCCGCAAGGTGCTGATGGCCGAGGGCCTGGTCGAGGGCCGCTCCGGCTCCGGGACGTACGTCCGCGAGCGGCCGGTGCCCCGCCGGGTCTCCCGCTCCGGATACCGCCCGTCCGGGGGCGCCACCCCCTTCCGGCAGGAGCAGGCCGACGCCTCCGTGCGCGGCACCTGGGAGTCCAGCAGCGAGCAGACCGAGGCCGGCGCCGTCATCGCCGAGCGGCTCGGCATCAAGGCGGGCGAACGGGTCATGCGCACCAAGTACCTGTTCCGGGAGGCCGGGGAGCCGATGATGCTCTCCACCTCCTGGGAGCCGCTCGCCGTCACCGGCCGCACCCCGGTGATGCTCCCCGAGGAGGGGCCGCTCGGCGGCATGGGCGTGGTCGAGCGCATGCGCGCCATCGACGTCATCGTGGACAACGTCACCGAGGAGGTCGGCGCCCGCCCCGGCCTCGCCGAGGAACTGCACCTCCTCGGCGGCGTCCCCGGGCATGTGGTCCTGGTCGTCCACCGCACGTACTACGCCTCGGGCCGCCCGGTGGAGACGGCGGATGTGGTGATCCCGGCGGACCGGTACCGGGTGGCCTATCACCTGCCGGTCAAGTGAGCGCCGACCCCGCCCGGCCCGTCCCGTGCGCGCCCCCTGAGTGAGGTAGCGCACACCCTCGTACGCCTCAAGGGTGAGCGGACCGCTTCCGGAGCCCCCCGGCCGGGCGGGAACGGCCGCTGTGATTCGGACGTTTTCCCAGGTGACCAGGGGTCACACGGATGCGCCCGCGCATCGCGGCCGCAGCGCTCACGACGGCGCGTTCACTTCAGTGCGCCCCCTGCGTTCTGGCTGGTTGCATACCTCTTTGTGAAAAGGCGTGTTCGCTGCGTAAAGGTTGGGCGTACGCTCGGGCATATGCGTATTGCGGTTTCCTTAGGCGAGGCTCGAGGAAGCGGGTGGGGCGGTGCGAGAGGGAGCGACTCGGGTGGTGGGGACCATGGGTGAGGGGACGGTCTCCCTGCCTTGGATCGTGATACGGCAGGACGACAACGGCAATCGCTACCGCGTCGGGCGGTACGCGACGCGCGCCGAGGCCCAGAAGATCGCCGACAGTCTCGACGACCGGGGGCACAAGCAGACCTACTGGGTCGAGCGCATCGGCCAGAACGGCGACGGCACCCGCAACTGACCCCGCGTGCCCTCCCGTAGGCTCCGCCCCATGACCTCCGAGACACCCGGCACACCGACGACGGACCGGATCGTGGTGGTGGGAGCCGCCCTGCTCGACGGCGGCCGGCTGCTCGCCGCGCGCCGCAGCGCCCCCGCCGATCTGGCCGGACGCTGGGAACTGCCCGGCGGCAAGGTCGAACCGGGCGAGCGCCCCGAGGACGCCCTCGTGCGCGAACTGCGCGAGGAACTCGGCGTCGACGCCGAACCGGTCGAGCGCGTGCCCGGCGAGTGGCCGCTGCGCGCGCCGTACGTCCTGCGGGTGTGGACCGCCCGCCTGCGCCCCGGCTCACCCGCGCCGAAGCCCCTCGAGGATCATGACGAACTGCGCTGGCTGACCCCGGACCGGCTCTGGGAGGTCGACTGGCTCGACCAGGACGTCCCGGCGGTCGAGGCGGTGGCCGGGCGATGGGACGCCGGGTGAATCCCGACACCCCGTCGAGCCCTTGAGCGCCTGATGCTCCCTCGGAGCGCTCCCTACGCCGTTCGTGCCACTGTGCGCCCGCCCGTACGGTACTGCTCCCGGGATATCGGGTATGTGCCCATTAACCCCACGAAACCGGACATGGGTGGGGGCTCGCTGGCTGGGAAGTGATCGGCGTGATCGACACCGATGGCGACTGCGCCGAGTGGACGTTTCCCGCGGAACCGGGCGCCGTGCGCACCGCCCGGGCCGCGGTCCGCGGCCAGTTGCACGGCTGGGGCCTCGACTGCCTCGCCGACCTCGCCGCGTTGCTGGTCAGTGAGCTGGTCACCAACTCGCTGCGGCACGCCACCGGTCCCATCGGCGTCCGCCTGGTACGGCCCGTGCAGACCGGCGACGCGCTGCTGGTGGAGGTCTCCGACCCGCTGCCCGATCCGCCGCGCGAGCGGGTCGCCCGCGACGGGGACGAGAGCGGGCGCGGTCTGCAACTGGTCGCCGGATCCTCGCTCCGCTGGGGCACCCGGCCCGGCGCGGGCGGAAAGACCGTCTGGTTCGAACTGGCGGTGCCGGGGTGAGCCGGAAGCACCCGGGGAGCACGGGGGTGTACGGCCGGCGGCGGGCGGACCGGCGTGCGCTCCGCGCGCGCGGCCGGGTCCGGGGTGCGTGATTCGACGGCCTCTTCCTTGGTTAGAAGAGTGGAAGTGTTGTCACGGAGCGGTCCGAAAAGCATCTGGACCGAGCTGTGATCGTGAACACCGTGTCGTGCGGCGCCGTAGTGCTGGATACTGCGGGCAGCCGCCTTTCGGTGTCCGGTGCCGGGCGCGGTGAGCTGGAGGGGACGGTTCGCGTGAGCGAGATACCAGCGAAGGCCACGGAGTCCGAGGACCCGTCGGACGGCGCGACGCACCTGGCCGCCGAGGCGGCCGTACCCGGCGACGCCATGTGGCAGAGCAGTCCGCCCGGTTCGATGTACGACTACATCCGGGTCGCGTCCTTCTCCATCGGCCCCGGCGGGCTCGTCGACCAGTGGAGCCTGCGCGCCGAGCAGCTCTTCGGCATCCCGGCCGCACGCGCCGTCGGCATGGATCCGATAGAGGCCTTCATCGACCCCGACCTGCGCGAGCGCGGCCAGCGCAAGATGGCCGAAATCCTCGACGGGCGGGAGTGGACCGGGGTCGTGCCCTTCCGGATGCCGGACAAGGCGGACGGCACGCGCGGCGAGGAGGGCCTGGCCGAGGTCTACGTCATGCCCACCCGGACCGCCGAGGGCGAGAAGGCCGCCGTGTGCATCGTCGTGGACGTCCGCACCCTGCGCCGCATCGAGACGGATCTCGCCGCCTCGCAGGCCATTTTCGGCCAGTCGCCGTTCGGATTCCTGCTGATCGACGCCGACCTGAGGGTCCGCCGGGCCAACGAGCGGTTCGCCTCCATCTTCGGCGGAACCCCGGACGACCACCGGGGCAAGGGAGTTCACGACTATCTGCCGCGCGGCGAGGCCGAGCGGGTCGCCGCCACCCTGCGCCGGGTGCTGGAGACCGGCCAGTCCATCACCGACATGCATGTCACGGGATACGTCCCCGGCTCCGAGGAACGCCGGCACTGGTCCGTCAACCTCTACCGCGTGCACAGCGGCAGCGGCCGGCCCATCGGCATCGCCTGGCTCGGCACCGACGTCACCTCCCGCCGCGCCGCCGCCCGCGAGGCCGCCAACGCCCGCCGCAACCTCGCCCTGCTCAACGAGGCCGGCGCCCGCATAGGGAACTCCCTCGACCTGGAGACCACGGCCCGGGAACTCCTCGACGTCGTCGTCCCCGGCTTCTGCGACCTCGCCACCGTCGACCTCTACCAGGGCCTGCTCACCGGCGACGAGACCCCGCCCGGCCTCGTCGACGGCAGCGCCGAACTGCGCCGCGTCGCCTTCGCCAGCGCCGTCTCGGACGCGCCGTTCAGCGGCTCCGGGGAACCCGTCGCGGTCGGCGCGGTCCACCACTTCCCCTTCAACTCGCCCTGCGCGGACGCCCTGCGCACCGCCCGGCCGCAGGCCGTGCCGCCCGAGGAGGGCGGGCTGGTGCAGTCCACGCTGGCCGTGCCGATGGTCGCCCACGACACCGTCGTCGGGCTCGCCCAGTTCGCCCGCACCAAGGGCAGCGAGCCCTTCGGCGACCGGGACCGGGACCTGGCCGTGGAACTGGCCGCGCGCGCCGCGGTCTGCATCGACAACGCGCGCCTGTACCGCCGGGAGCACGAACGGGCGCTGATCCTGCAGCGCTCACTGCTGCCGCCGGGCGACCCCGAGGCCTCCGGACTGGACATCGCCTGCCGCTATCTGCCGGGCAACGCGGCCACGGAGGTGGGCGGCGACTGGTTCGACGTCATCGAACTGCCGGGCCACCGCACCGCGTTGGTCGTGGGCGATGTGATGGGGCGCGGCCTGCGCGCCGCCGTCGCCATGGGCGAACTGCGCACCGCCGTACGGACGCTGGCCCTGCTGGACCTCGAACCGGCCGAGGTGCTCTCCGCGCTGGACGAGATCGCGCGGGGGCTGGGCACACCGGGCGGTGTGCAGCAGGCGACGCGTACGGCCCGGCAGCCCAGGGACGCCGACCTCTCCGAGGTCTACCTCGCGACCTGCGTGTACGCGGTCTACGACTCCGTGACCAGACGCTGTACGTTCGCCAACGCCGGCCATCTGCCGCCGGTGCTGGTCGAGCCCGGCGAAGCGGCGCTGATGCTGGACGTGCCGCCCGGCATGCCGCTCGGGGTGGGCGGCGAGCCCTTCGAGGAGGTCGAGGTCGAGCTGCCGGAGGGAGCGCTGCTGGCCCTCTACACCGACGGCCTGGTCGAGTCCCGCGACCATCCGCTGGACGAGGGGCTGCAGGCGTTCGTCGGCGCGCTCACCGACCCGTCCCGCCCGCTGGAGGACGTCTGCGACCACGTCCTCAACACCCTCGACACCCACCACGGCGAGGACGACATCGCGCTGCTCATGGCCCGGGTGCAGGGGCTGCCCGCCGAGTCCGTGGGGGACTGGACGCTTCCGCGAGAGCCGCGCAGCGTGGGCCGGGCGCGCGAGTACGCCCGGGGTCAGCTGCTCAGCTGGGATCTGGAGCCGCTGGTCGACACCACGGAGCTGCTGGTCAGCGAGCTGGTCACCAACGCGCTGCGGTACGGCGAGGGGGAGATACGGCTCCGGCTGCTGCTGGACCGGACGCTGGTGTGCGAGGTGTGGGACAGCGGGCTGGTGCAGCCTCGCCGGCGGCGTGCCCGGGACACCGACGAAGGCGGCCGGGGGCTGCAGCTGGTGGGGCTGCTCAGCGCGGCCTGGGGCTCACGGCGGACCCCGCGCGGCAAGACGGTGTGGTTCGAGCTGCCGCTGCCCGGCGCGGAGGCCGGCCTCACCGACCCGGCGGAGGCCCTGCTGAGCCTGTTCTGACCGGCGGTCCTCCCCGGCTAGGCGGATGCCGAGAGGCTGTGGCGGCCCCTCGTCTCCGGTCCGCCGAAGCTCGCCGGCGGTCCGCCGTCCGGGTCCTCCGCCAGCAGAATGCCGCCCACGATCGCGGCGGCTACGCCGGGGGAGTCGCCGTCGGCGCTCGTGCGGGGATTGCCGTGCGCCCGTACGTCGCGCTCGGCCAGGTCGCGGGCCTCGCGGGCCAGCGAGTCCGCCCGGTCGGCGCGGCCCGCGCCGAGTTCCCGTGCCGCCTCCGCCAGGCGGACCCGGGCTTCCGGGCCGACCACGCCCCGGTGCACCGTGACGAAGTCCTCCGCACCGGCGACGCAGCCGCGCGCCACCAGGAGCGCGGCGGCGGCCGGGGCGCCGGTGTGACCGGTGTCCAGCCGTTCCACCGCCCGCGCGATACGGCGCAGGGCGTCCAGCGGGTCGTACGGGCCCGCCGTCAGCTCCCGGCGCACGGACGCCAGCACGGCGTCCGCGTGGGCCACCCGGGCGTGCAGCTCACCGCTGGTCAGGGGCCCCTGCACGGCCCCTTTGCGGGCCACCGCGATCTCCGCCTCGGCACCGGTCAGCGCGGCCGGCACCAGCGCCGCCGCCTCCCGCAGCCGTGCCGCGAGCCGTTCCACCCCGGTCACCAGCACGTCGGCCTGCGCCACCGCGCCCTCGGCGGCGCGCAGCTGCCCGGCGGCCCGCCGGCCGTCGCCCGTGTCGGCCGCCTGGCGGGCCTCGTTGAGCCGCGTGGTGGCGAACACCAGCCGGTCCTTGGCCTGTTCCAGGTACCCGGTGACGGGCTCGGCGGCTGCGGGCGTGCAGCGCTCGCGCAGGGCGCTGAGGGCGTCCCCGGCGGTCACCGTCCGCCCGGCCAGCTCCCGGAACCGTCCCTCGGCCGTCTCCAGCGCCCGGGCCAGCCCCAGCCCCCGAAGCTCCCGCAGCCCGTCCAGCGCGGGGACCGCCGCGTCCAGCAGGCGTCCCGCCTCCGCGCACCGGCCGACCACGCCGACCAGCGCCTGCCGCCGGGCCACGGCGTCCTTGGGCATCCCCTGCTCGTAGCGCCGCCAGATCGCGCACGCCGCCGCGAGCTCGGTCTCGGCGCCCCGCAGGGCGTGCACGAAGGGCTCGGTGTCCGGCTCCGCGAACAGCACGTCGGCGAAGGAGAGTTCCTCCCGGCTGGTGCGGACGCAGTCGTCGGCCAGGACCAGCGCGGCGCGGGCCTGCCGCTCGGAGTCGGCGGGGGAGGGCGCGGGCGGGGCGAGGGAGACGGTGCCGGGAGTCGTACGGGTGCGGGCACGGCGGGTGCGGCGCAGATAGCCGTATCCGGCCAGGGACACGGCGGCGACCGCCGCGATCAGGGGCAGCGCGTAGTCGGCGGTCGACGTTCCGCCGCCCCGCTGCGCGGCGGCGCCGGCGACGGACTCGGCGGGCGCCGCGGGAACCGGATCTCGCGCACCGGCCGTCATCACCGGCAGCACCAGCCACCCGACCCCGGCCATGACCCCCAGCACGGCGTGCGCCACCCGCACCCGTATGTGCGCCTTGGCGCGCCGGGGCCGGCCCCGGATCAGGGAGGACGTCACATTTCGGAGCGTATGGGCAGGCAGGCGGCTCCGCGAGCGGGACGGATACGGGCGGGGGACAAGGGAAGAGGGGGCAGAACATGGCCGACGACAGTCCGTCGACGTGTCCTGCGCTCTGCCCTCGCCGCCCTCGTCGTCCTGCTCCTCCCCGCCCTCGCCGCGGAGACCGCCCTCCGCGTCAACTACAGCGGCACCCCCTCAGGCGGCACACACACCCGCGACCGCGATGCCCTCTGGCTCGGTCACGCCTGGACCGACGGCCGCAAGACCGACGCCGACGTCACCGCCCTCGTCCGCCGTCTGCGGCACACCGGCATCCGCGACCTGTACGTCCACGCGGGCCCCCTCGAACACGACGGCACCCTTCCCGAGTCGGCCTACCCAAGGGCGCGTTGGCTCATCGGGGCTGTGCACCGCCAGGCGCCGAGCATCCGCGTCCAGGCCTGGCTCGGCGACGAGGTGGCCCCCGAGAAGCCGTACGCCATGCACCTGGAGCGCCAGGCGACCCGCGCCGCCGTCGTCGAGTCCGCCCGGCAGATCCTCGCCGCCGGCTTCCAGGGCGCCCACTTCGACCTGGAGCCCCTGCACTCCGGCGACCGCAACTACCTCGCCCTCCTGGACGCCCTGCGCCGCGTCACCCGCGCCCGCCACGCCGTGCTCTCCGTCGCCGCCCACCAGATCGATCCGCTCCCGGCGTTCCACTCCTTCTGGGGCACCGTCACCGGACACCCCAAGTGGTGGTCGCAGGCGTACTTCGGGCAGGTCGCGCGCCGGGTCGACCAGATCGCGGTGATGTCGTACGACACCATGCAGCCGCTGCAGAGCCTGTACGGCGGCTATGTCGCCCAGCAGACCTCGCTGGCCCTGGAGGTCACCCCCGAGTCCACCGACCTCCTCATGGGCCTGCCCTTCTACCACGAGAACCGCTTCGGTCACCGGGCCGGTGCCGAGACCGTCCCGGCCGCCGTACGCGGCGTGAGGCTCGGCCTGTCCCGCACCGACGCCGGCCGGGCCCGGTTCGGCGTCGCCCTCTACGTCGACTTCGCCGCCACGGAGGCGGACTGGCGGGCGTACGAGGAAGCCTGGGTCCGCTGAGACCGCCGTAGCATGCTCGGCATGCACATGTTCTTCGTGGTGGCGGCCGTGCTCGCGGTGACGTTCATGGCGGTGCTCGGCGTCCTGGCCGTCGCCGGGGTGTGGGTGCCCCCGGTGGCCCGTCGCCGGGTGCTGCGGCGACGGCTGTGGGGGTACGGGGCGCTGGTGAACGCGGTCGGGCTGGGCCTGTTCATGTTCCTCGGACCCCTCGCCGACGCGGGGCTCGAGTTCCTTCCGGGCCTCGGCTGGTGCCTGTGGATGGGGGGAATGGCGGCCCAGCTCCTCGCCCAGCGCCCCGGCCGCCCCGCTCCTACGAAGACCGCCTCCTGATCTTCGAGCCCAGCCACACCAGCGGGTCGTACTTGCGGTCGGCCGCGCGCTCCTTCAGCGGGATCAGGGCGTTGTCGGTGATCTTGATGCCCTCGGGGCAGACCTCGGTGCAGCACTTGGTGATGTTGCAGTAGCCGAGGCCGTGGTCGTCCTGCGCGGTGCGCTTGCGGTCCAGGCCGGTCTCGGCGGCCGCGTCCAGCGGGTGCATGTCGAGCTCGGCGATGCGCATCAGGTAACGCGGGCCCGCGAACGCCGTCTTGTTCTCCTCGTGGTCGCGGACGACATGGCAGGTGTCCTGGCACAGGTAGCACTCGATGCACTTGCGGAACTCCTGCGAGCGGTCCACGTCCTCCTGCATCATCCGGTACTCGCCGGGACCGAGCCCGGGCGGCGGCACGAACGCCGGGACCTCCCTGGCCTTCTCGTAGTTGAAACCGACGTCGGTCACCAGGTCGCGCACCACCGGGAAGGCGCGCAGCGGGGTGACCGTGATCGTCTCGGCCCGGTCGAAGACCGACATGCGCGTCATGCACATCAGCCGGGGCCGGCCGTTGATCTCCGCCGAGCAGGAACCGCACTTGCCGGCCTTGCAGTTCCAGCGCACGGCCAGGTCCGGCGCCTGGGTGGCCTGGAGGCGGTGGATGATGTCCAGGACCACCTCGCCGTCGTTGACCTCGACGGTGAAGTCCTGAAGGCCGCCGCCCTCGGCGTCGCCCCGCCACACCTTGAAGCGGGCCTCGTAGCTGGTCACTCGTACAGCTCCTCTTCGGCGAGGTACTTGACCAGCTCCTCCTTCTCGAAGAGGGCGAGCAGGTCCGGGCGGATGGGGTCGGTGGTCTCACGGGTGAGGCGGATCTGGCCGCGCGCGGGATCGGTCGCCGCGAGTCCGCCGGTCGGGTCGGCGAGGGTGCACAGCAGGTTCGCGTTGCGCCAGGCACGGTCCATGCCCGGGTGGTCCTCCCGGGTGTGGCCGCCGCGGGACTCGGTGCGTTCCAGGGCGGCGCGGGCCACGCACTCGCTGACCAGCAGCATGTTCCTGAGGTCCAGGGCCAGGTGCCAGCCGGGGTTGAACTGGCGGTGGCCCTCCACCCCGGCCCGGCGGGCCCGCGCCCGCAGCTCGGCGAGCTTGTGCAGGGCCTGCTCCATCTCGCCCTCGCGGCGGATGATGCCGACCAGGTCGTTCATGGTCTGCTGGAGTTCCTGGTGCAGGGTGTACGGGTTCTCGGGCGGGCCCGCCTCGCCCTCGGTCTCGGCGGAGAAGGGGCGCAGGGCCTCCGCCGCCGCCGTGTTCACCTGGGCCTCGTCCACGGGCGGGCGCTGGTACGCCAGCCCCTGCGCGTACTCGGCCGCGTGCCAGCCCGCCCGGCGCCCGAAGACCAGCAGGTCGGAGAGCGAGTTGCCGCCGAGCCGGTTGGAGCCGTGCATCCCGCCGGCCACCTCACCGGCCGCGAACAGCCCCGGCACCCCGCGTGCCGCCGCCGTGTCGGACTCGACCGCGATGCCGCCCATCACGTAGTGACAGGTCGGCCCGACCTCCATCGCCTCCGCGGTGATGTCGACGTCCGCCAGCTCCTTGAACTGGTGGTACATCGACGGCAGCCGGCGCCGGATCACCTCGGCCGGCATCCGGGTGGACACGTCCAGGAACACCCCGCCGTGCGGCGAGCCCCGGCCCGCCTTCACCTCGGAGTTGATGGCGCGGGCCACCTCGTCGCGGGGGAGCAGCTCCGGCGGGCGCCGGTTGTTGTCCGGGTCGTCGTACCACCGGTCGGCCTCCTCCTCCGACTCGGCGTACTTCTCCTTGAACACGTCGGGGATGTAGTCGAACATGAACCGCTTGCCCTCGGAGTTCCTGAGGACGCCGCCGTCGCCGCGCACCGACTCGGTGACGAGGATGCCCTTCACCGACGGCGGCCAGACCATGCCGGTCGGATGGAACTGCACGAACTCCATGTTCAGCAGCGGCGCGCCCGCGAGCAGGGCGAGCGCGTGCCCGTCTCCCGTGTACTCCCAGGAGTTCGACGTCACCTTGAAGGACTTGCCGATGCCGCCGGTGGCGACGACCACCGCCGGGGCCTCCAGGACGAAGAAACGGCCGCTCTCGCGCTCGTAGGCGAAGACACCCGAGACGCGTTCCCCCGCGGCGGAGCCGCTGTCGGACACAGTCTTGAGGATCCGGGTGACCGTGCACTCCTGGAAGACCTTCAGCCGGGACTCGTAGTCGCCGGTCTCCTTGAAGTCCTCCTGCTGCAGGGCGACGATCTTCTGCTGGAGGGTGCGGATCAGCTCAAGGCCTGTGCGGTCGCCGACGTGGGCGAGGCGCGGGTACTCGTGGCCGCCGAAGTTGCGCTGCGAGATACGGCCGTCCTTCGTGCGGTCGAACAGCGCGCCCCAGGTCTCCAGCTCCCACACCCGGTCCGGGGCCTCCTTGGCGTGCAGCTCGGCCATCCGCCACTGGTTGAGGAACTTGCCGCCGCGCATGGTGTCGCGGAAGTGCACCTGCCAGTTGTCGTGCTCGTTGGCGTTGGCCATGGCCGCGGCGATGCCGCCCTCGGCCATCACGGTGTGCGCCTTGCCGAACAGGGACTTGCAGATCACCGCCGTACGGGCGCCCCGCTCGCGCGCCTCGATCGCGGCCCGCAGCCCGGCGCCGCCGGCACCGACCACGACGACGTCCCACTCCTGCCGGTCCACCACGGACATCAGACGGCTCACCTGTTCCTAGAAGAAGCGCGGGTCGGCGAAGACCCCGGACGCGACGAGAAAGACGTAGAAGTCGGCGAGCGCCACGCTCAGCAGCGACGCCCAGGCCAGCTGCATGTGGCGGGCGTTGAGCCGGCCGACGTACTGCCACGCCTTGTAGCGCACGGGGTGTTTCGAGAAGTGCTTGAGCTTGCCGCCGACGATGTGCCGGCACGAGTGGCAGGAGATGGTGTAGGCCCAGATCAACGCGATGTTGACCAGGAAGACGAGGGTGCCGAGGCCCATGTGGCCCCAGTGCTCGTGCCGGTCGCGGAAGGACAGCACCGTGTCGTACGTCAGCACGCCCGCGACCAGGATCGCCGCGTAGAAGAAGTACCGGTGGACGTTCTGCAGGATCAGCGGGAAGCGGGTCTCGCCGGTGTACCTGCGGTGCGGCTCGGCCACCGCGCAGGCCGGCGGGGACGCCCAGAAGCTGCGGTAGTACGCCTTGCGGTAGTAGTAGCAGGTGAGGCGGAAGCCCAGCGGGAAGATCAGGATGATGATCGCCGGGGAGATCCCCCACCAGGGGCCGAGGAGATCGGCGTTCGGGCCCGCGGGCATGCTCTTGCAGTTCTGCGCCAGACAGGGCGAGTAGAACGGCGAGACGTACGGCGCCGAGTAGTAGTGCGCGTTCGCGAAGGCCCGCCACGTCGAGTAGACGACGAAGGCCAGCAGACCGGCCGCGGTGACGGCGGGCGCCAGCCACCAGCGGTCGGTCCGCAGATGCGGGGCGGTGATCGCGGCGCGCGCACTGGTCCGTACGCCGCCGCTGTTCTGTTGGGGTTCCGTACCAGTGGCCAAGGCAGGCTCCGGTCTTCGGGATCAGGGGGCGTGGCGGTCGCGGGCGCCCAGACCCTCGTCGTCCGTGTCCGTCCACAGGCTCAGGTCGTAGGGCGTGTCGGAGATGGTGACGAGGTCGGGGCGGCGGGGCGCGTCCGGCGCGGCGGCCGCCTCGCGCAGCAGTGCCACGCTCTCCCGCAGATGGTCGGCGTCCAGCCGGACCCGGCGCATGTCCAGGCCGTCGCTGCCGAGCTGGTGCTCCAGACGTCCCAGCGACCGGTACAGGTCGTCGAGAGAGCGCTGGACCGAGGTGATGTCGTCGTGCACGGACATGGGCTTGCCCTCACTTCCGCGGGTCCGGCGGGCCCTGAGCGGCGACGTTCATGCGCCTTGGAGTGTTGCGCGTCACACCCGCCGATGTGAAGGCGTGTGCAGCGATTGGCGGAGGCGTACGGATGCATCACCGGTGGCGTTACGCCACACGGGTGAGGCTCCCGCCCGTCGTCGCCGTGTCTCCCGCGCCGGCCGGATCCTTTCCTCTTCAGTGGGCCGCATAGATCTGATCAGCTCCATATACCGCCAAAGGTGATCAGCTCCATATTCCGACAAATGTGAGCATAAAGCCCGCGGCTTCCCGGAGGTAGCAGAGATGTCCCACGACGGAGTCGGACCGCGCGCCGTCAGGCGATCGGTCGCCTTCCTGACCGCGGGCGCGCTCGCGGTGCCGTTCCTCGCCGGGTGCGGCTCCGACGAAAAGGTCAGCAAGCCCCTGGCCGGGCAGGACATCGCTCCGGTCGCCCGCGACCTGGTCGCCGACGGCGGCACTCTGAAGTGGGCCGTCGACGCCGTTCCCGCGACCCTGAACACCTTCCAGGCGGACGCGGACGCCGGCACCACCCGTGTCGCCCAGGCCGTCCTGCCGTCGATGTTCCGGCTGGACGCCGGTGGCCGGCCGGTGCCCAACCCCGCCTACCTGGAGTCGGCCAAGGTCATCGAGACCGAGCCGCGCCAGGTCGTGCTGTACAAGCTGAACCAGCAGGCCGTCTGGAGCGACGGCCGGGAGATCGGCGCCGCCGACTTCGTCGCCCAGTGGCGCGCCCTGTCCGGGAAGAACAGCGCGTTCTGGACGGCCCGCAACGCCGGCTACGACCGCATCGAGAAGATCGAGCGCGGCGCCAACGACCTCCAGGTCCGGGTCACCTTCTCCCGCCCCTACGCCGACTGGAAGTCGCTGTTCTCCCCGCTGTACCCCAAACAGGTCATGGGCAGCCCCAGCGCCTTCAACGACGGCGCCCGCCGCAAGCTGCAGATCACCGCCGGGCCCTTCACGGTGGAGAACGTCGACACCGCCAAGAAGGACGTCGTCCTCACCCGCAACCCGCGCTGGTGGGGCAAGCGCGCCAAGCTGGCCCACATCGTGCTGCACGCCGTACCCCGTGACCAGCGGGCCACCGCGCTCGCCGACGGCAGCGTCGACATCGCCGACGTCGAACCCGGCGACGCCCGGCGGATCGGCCTCGCCGCCCACGGCGCCCCGAACCCGGTGCAGGGCTCCGGCAAGACCTCCGTGAAGAAGCTGCGCTCCTGGGCGCTGGCGCACGGCCTCGGCGCCGAGGAGGCCGAGGCCGGCCGTAAGAAGCTGCGCAAGGACATCGCCCGGTACCTGGACGAGCAGCAGGCGCTGCACGACGTCGAGGTCCGCAAGTCGCTGGAACCCGCCTACACCCAGCTCGCCCTCAACGGCTCCCAGGGGCCCCTCGCCGACGAACGCGTCCGCAGGGCCGTCGCCCGCGCCCTGGACCGCAAGCAGCTGGCCAGGCTGGTGCTCACCCCGCTCGGGCTGCCCGCCGTCCCGGTCGGCAGCCACCTCGCCCTGTCCGGGCAGCCGGCCTACGCCGACAACAGCGGCGCGCTCGGCGGCCAGGACACCAAGGAGGCGCAGGCGCTGCTCACCGACGCCGGCTGGGTGCCGGGCGGCCCCGTCAAGCAGCCGAACACGGCACAGGAGCAGCAGAAGAAGAAGGGCCAGAACGCCGCCGGTCCCGAGCGCGACAAGAACGGCGGCGACACGAACGAGGGCGACGACAAGAACCGCGGGCGCGGGGACGAGGGCGACCGGCATCTGGCGCAGGAGGGCCGGCACGGCGGCGCGCAGGGGGCGTACGCCCCGCAGGGCACCGCCGCGCCCGCCGCCGTCACCCAGCCGCTCGCCAAGGACGGCAAGCCGCTGCTGCTGCGCTTCGTGCTCCCCACCGGCCCCGGCTCCGAGACGCTGAACGCGGTCGCGTCGCGGGTCTCCGCCATGCTGGAGCGGATCGGCATCCGCACGACGATCACCAAGGTGCCGGACGCGAGCTTCTTCAAGGACCACGTCGCCTCCGGCGACTACGACCTCGCCCTGTACTCCTGGCCGTCCTCGGCGTTCCCCGCGACGGACGACCGGCCGGTGTACGCCAAGCCGGCGCCGGCGGCCGACGGCTCGGTGAACGTCGAGCAGAACTACACCCGGGTCGGCACCGACCAGGTCGACCAGCTCTTCGACGAGGCCGCGACGACGCTGGACGAGGGCGAGGAGGTGTCGCTGATCCGCAAGGCGGACTCCCGGATCTGGGCGGCGGCCGCCTCCATCCCGCTCTACCAGCGGCCGCAGCTGGTGGCGGTGCGGAAGGACCTGGTCAACGCCGGGGCCTTCGGATTCCAGACGCCGGTCTACGAGGACATGGGCTATCTGAAGAAGGGCGCCAAGAAGAGCGCGAAGGCCACGGCCAGCCCGGTGGGATGACCTTCGCCGGGCCATGGTCACACGGCCCGGCGGAGCCGACCGTCCCGCGGCCACGTACCATGGGGTGAGGCCGTGGCGTGTCCAGCCCGGCAGGGCCCGCGTAACGCACTCGTACGCGCAGGCTTTCCTCACACCCCGGGAGTTCGCCGCACTATGGCCACGCGCCACGACATCCGTAACGTCGCCATCGTCGCTCACGTCGACCACGGCAAGACCACCATCGTCGACGGCATGCTGAAGCAGGCCGGCGCCTTCGCCGCCCACCAGCTCGAGCAGGTCGACGACCGGGTCATGGACTCGAACGACCTGGAGCGTGAGAAGGGCATCACGATCCTCGCCAAGAACACGGCGGTCAAGTACCACCCGAAGGACGGCGGGGACCCGATCACCATCAACATCATCGACACCCCCGGCCACGCCGACTTCGGCGGCGAGGTCGAGCGCGGTCTGTCGATGGTCGACGGCGTCGTGCTGCTGGTGGACGCCTCCGAGGGCCCGCTGCCGCAGACCCGGTTCGTGCTGCGCAAGGCGCTGCAGGCCCGGCTGCCCGTCATCCTGTGCATCAACAAGACGGACCGCCCGGACGCCCGGATCGACGAGGTCGTCAACGAGACCTACGACCTCTTCCTCGACCTGGACGCGGACGAGGACCAGATCGAGTTCCCGATCGTCTACGCCTGCGGCCGCGACGGCGTCGCCTCGCTGACCAAGCCGGACAACGGCACGGTCCCGGCCGACTCCGACAGCCTGGAGCCGTTCTTCTCCACGATCCTGGAGCACATCCCCGCGCCGACGTACGAGGAGGACGCGCCGCTCCAGGCCCACGTCACCAACCTCGACGCCGACAACTTCCTCGGCCGTATCGCGCTGCTCCGCGTCGAGCAGGGCGAGCTGCGCAAGGGCCAGACCGTGGCCTGGATCAAGCGCGACGGCTCGGTCGGCAACGTCCGCATCTCCGAGCTGATGATGACCGAGGCGCTCACCCGCAAGCCGGCGGAGAAGGCCGGCCCCGGTGACATCTGCGCGGTCGCCGGCATCCCGGACATCATGATCGGCGAGACCCTGGCCGACCCGGAGAACCCGGTCCCGCTGCCGCTGATCACGGTGGACGAGCCGGCGATCTCCATGGTGATCGGCACGAACACCTCGCCGCTGGTCGGTCGGGGCGCCACCGGCAAGGGCGCCGACAACAAGGCGGCCGTCAAGGACCGCAAGGTCACCGCCCGCCAGGTCAAGGACCGCCTGGACCGCGAGCTGGTCGGCAACGTCTCGCTCCGCGTCCTGGACACCGAGCGCCCGGACGCCTGGGAGGTGCAGGGCCGCGGTGAGCTGGCGCTCGCCATCCTGGTCGAGACCATGCGCCGGGAGGGCTACGAACTGACGGTCGGCAAGCCGCAGGTCGTCACCAAGGAGGTCGACGGCAAGGTCTACGAGCCGGTCGAGCGCATGACGATCGACGTGCCCGAGGAGCACATGGGCGCGGTCACGCAGCTCATGGGCGTCCGCAAGGGCCGCATGGACAACATGTCCAACCACGGCTCCGGCTGGGTGCGCATGGAGTTCGTGGTGCCCTCGCGCGGTCTGATCGGCTTCCGCACCGAGTTCCTGACGCAGACCCGCGGCACCGGCATCGCGCACTCCATCCACGAGGGCCACGAGCCCTGGTTCGGTCCGCTGCAGACCCGTAACAACGGCTCGCTGGTCGCCGACCGCTCCGGCGCCGTCACGGCGTTCGCGATGACGAACCTTCAGGAGCGCGGCGTGCTCTTCGTGGAGCCGGGCACCGAGGTGTACGAGGGCATGATCGTCGGGGAGAACTCCCGCTCCGACGACATGGACGTCAACATCACCAAGGAGAAGAAGCTCACCAACATGCGGTCCTCGACGGCCGATGTGACCGAGTCGATCGTGCCGCCGCGCAAGCTCTCGCTGGAGCAGTCGCTGGAGTTCTGCCGTGACGACGAGTGCGTCGAGGTGACCCCGGAGGCCGTTCGCATCCGCAAGGTGAACCTGGACGCCCGCGAGCGGGCCCGCGCTGCGAGCCGCGCCAAGCACGGCTGATCAGTCGGCAACCGAGCCCGGGTGTCCCCAGGATGGGGGCGCCCGGGCTTTTTGCAACCGGTTTTCTCGGTGCGTATGTCCGACATGCGGAGATCCCTGACCGATAGCCATGTAACAAGTCCGTTTCGCGCCTTCTTCGGTCGAACAGTTTGTCCAGATTTTGGAAGGTCTAGCAGTGAGCTGTGACTGAATTGAGATCTACGGGCAGTGGTCGGTGGTGGACCCATGGCAGATAGTTAGCCGCGTAGCGCTCGGGTCAATGGGTCTCGCGCTGTGGGGACAGCGCCCGACTCACGAGCACCAGGGGGTGTCTGACCCTCCGTCAGGGGTGTCGGAGGGAAGACGGAAACCCTCTCCGTTCGGTGAACACGTGAAGTCATGAGGAGGAACCCCCATGCGCGGCGTCACACACACCAAGTGGGTCGGTTCGTCAATTCCAGCGGTGTGACCCGGCTGTAGAACTACGCGCGTCCCACTGCGGTTTCGCGCGTACTCGGCATACCCGGGCACCACTCACACTCATACCTGTGAAACGGACGAACCGTGACAAGTCCTATCGACATTGAGGGTGGCGGGACTTCGGTCGTCGTCGACGGCGCACCAGGGCCGGAGGCGAAGGACGAAGCCGTCAAGCTCGAGGGCCGGTCTCCCGGCCAGCTGATGTGGCTGCGCTTCAAACGCGACCGCACGGGCGTGATCTCGGCCTACGTCGTGGGCTTCTTCTTCCTGATCGCACTGCTCGCCCCGCTGATCGCCAAGCTGTACGGGAAGAACCCCTACACGGTGTACGCGGACGAACGCCCGGAACTCTTCGACAGCGCCGGTGTTCCGGTCCATCCCAACGGCGGCATCAGCAGCGAGTTCTGGTTCGGCCTCGAACCCGGCAACGGCTACGACGTCTTCACCAAACTGATCTACGGCATCCGCACCTCGCTGATGATCTCGGTCGCCGTCACGCTCGCGGTCGTGGTGACCGGCATCCTGCTCGGTGTCGCCGCCGGCTATATCGGCGGCAAGACCGACTACTTCATCGGCCGCGTCATCGACTTCCTGCTCGCCTTCCCGGCGCAGCTGTTCTTCATCGCGAGCATGCCGGTCGTGGTGTCGCTGTTCGTCAGTCCCCGCGACGAGACACCCACCTACGTCCGCGTGGTGGCCCTGATCCTCGTCCAGTGGGTGCTGGGCTGGATGGGCCTCGCCCGTATCCTGCGCGGCACCGCACTCGCCCTGCGGGAGCGGGAGTTCATCGAGGCGGCCAAGGTCAGCGGAGCCTCGCCGTGGCGGATCATCCGCAAGGAGATCCTGCCGAACATCGTCACCCCGCTGCTGGTGCAGGCGACGTACATGCTGCCCAACTTCGTGACGGCCGAGGCCGGTCTGTCCTACCTGGGTGTCGGCATCGTCGAACCGACGCCCGACTGGGGGCAGATGTTCTCCAAGGCGTCCACCGAACTGGTGATGCAGAACGACATCACCTACATGTTCTTCCCCGGCGTATCGATGATCATCTTCGTCGTCGCGTTCAACCTGCTCGGGGACTCGGTCAGGGACGCCTTCGATCCCAAGACCGCGCGCTGACCGCAGTACGTCAACCGCACGGAACGTCAGTTTCAAGGATGGGTGGGAAATTTCGTGATGAGTAGGGGCGGACGCCACGTCTACAGCGCGCTCTCCGTGCTCGCCGCCGGAGCCCTCGTGCTCACCGGTTGCAGCAAGGGCGGCAGCGACAGCGGCACCAACGACAAGAAGGACCAGCAGGACGCCAAGCGGCAGCAGTCGTCGATCAAGTTCGGCGGCGCCGCGGACTCCACCGGCCCCGCGGCCCCCGTGCCCGGCGCCAAGCCCGGCGGCACCATGGAGGTGCTGCAGCGTGACTCGTACGCACACCTCGACCCGGCCCAGATCTACGTCTCCGACGAGGGCTCCGTCGCGACGCTGCTCCACAGAGGCCTGACCGGCTACAAGACCACCAGCGACGACGGCCACCAGCACGAGGTGGTCGGCGACCTCGCCACCGACTCCGGCACCACCACCGACGGCGGCAAGACCTGGAAGTACACGCTGAAGGACGGCATCAAGTTCCAGGACGGCAGCCCGATCACGTCCAAGGACATCCGCTGGAGCATCGAGCGGCTCTTCGCGCCGTTCATCAACCAGGGCCCCACCTACGTGCAGCAGTGGCTCGCCGACACCCCCGGCGCCACCTACCGCAAACTGCTGCCGGGCGGCCCGTACAAGGGCAAGCACCTGCCCGACTCCGTCCTGTCGACCCCGGACGACAAGACCATCGTCTTCCACTTCAAGAAGTCGCACCCCGACCTGCCCTACGCGCTGGCGATGGCCGGCTACGCGGTCGTCTCCCAGAAGGGCGACACCAAGGAGCGGTACGACAAGAACCCGGTGGTGACCGGGCCGTACAAGGTCCAGTCGTTCAAGTCCGGCAAGTCGATGGTGCTGGTCAAGAACCCGAACTGGGACCCGAAGACGGACCCGATCCGGCACCAGTACGTGGACCGGTTCAACATCACGTTCAACCAGCAGTTCGAGACCTCCACCAAGTCCCTGCTCGCCGACAGCGGGGCCGACCAGACCGGCGTCAGCTTCAACAACCAGGTCGACGCGGGCAACCTCTCCCAGGTGCTGCGCGACCCGAAGATGAAGGCGCGCACGGTCTCCGGCTACCAGCCGTACGTCGGCCAGATGAACATCAACATGAGCCACCCGGCCATGAAGGACAAGACGGTCCGCGAGGCCATCGCCTACGCGCTGCCGGTCACCCCGTTCGTGCGCGCCTACGGCGGCACCGACGCCATGGAGGTCGCGGGCGGCCTGATCTCCCCGACCGTCTCCGGCTACAACCCCTCCTTCGACCCGTGGGGCAAGAAGAAGAACCCCGGCGGTGACGCGGCCAAGGCCAAGGCGCTGCTGAAGAAGGCCGGCAAGCTCAACATGAAGCTGACCTTCGGTTACATCAACACCCCCGAGGGCCAGCAGTACTCCACGGCCATGGCGGCGGGCCTGAAGAAGGCCGGCTTCAACGTCCAGCGCCAGGAGATCCCGGCCGAGACCTACTACGACCAGGTCTCCAAGCTGAACAACAACTACGACATCTTCCACACCGCGTGGGGCGCCGACTGGCCGTCCGCCTCGACCGTGATCCCGCCGCTGTACGACGGCCGCGTGATCGCCGACGGCGCGCAGAACTACTCGCAGGTCAACGACCCGAAGATCAACAGCGAGATCGACCGGATCAACACGATCACCGACCCGGTCAAGGCCGCGGCCGCGTGGGAGAAGCTGGACGAGTACATCGTCAAGGACAGCGTCAACGTCGTCCCCACCGCGTACTACAAGCAGGTCCAGATCGCCGGCTCCAAGGTCGGCGGCCTCGTCTACGACGACGTGATCGGCGGCGTCGACCCGCGTCGCCTCTTCATCAAGTAACCGTCCCCCGCCGGTACCCGGCGCGCCTCCACCGCACGGGCGCGCCGGGTACCGCCCAGGCCGCCGACGTCTGAGAGCTGCCCCGACATGCTGCGCTTCCTCGTCCGCCGGATCATCGGTGCCATCGTCATCCTGTTCCTGCTGAGCATCGTCACGTTCGTGCTGTTCTTCGGGGTGCCCCGGGATCCCGCGCTGATGATGTGCGGCAAGACCTGCAACCCGGACGCCATCGCGAACATCCACCACGTACTCGGCCTGGACAAGCCCATCACCGAGCAGTATTGGATCTTCCTGCACAACCTCGTCATGGGCAGCAGCCAGTTCGCCCAGGGCCCCTGCCCCGCCCCCTGCTTCGGGTACTCGTACCACACCAACGAGGCGGTCTGGAGCACCCTGATGGACCGGCTGCCCACCACCGTCTCGCTCACCCTGGGCGCGAGCGTGTGCTTCCTGCTCGTCGGGCTCGGCACCGGGCTGCTCGCCGCGTGGCGGCGCGGCACGCTGATCGACAAGACGGCCACCGCGGGCGCCATGGTGGTCAGCTCACTGCAGATCTACTTCCTCGGCCCGCTGGCCCTGGCGATCCTCGTCTACCAGACCCACTGGTTCGACAAGCCCGCCTACAACGAGTTCACCCACGATCCCCTCTCCTGGTTCGCCGGCCTGATCATCCCCTGGGTGGTCCTCTCCACCATCTTCGCCGCGCAGTACACCCGTATGGCGCGGTCCTCGATGATCGAACAGCTCCAGGAGGAACACGTCCGGACCGCCCGCGCCAAGGGCATGTCCCGCGCCTACGTCTTCTTCCGCTACGCCTGGCGCGGTTCGCTGATCCCGATCGTCACCATCTTCGGCATCGACCTCGGCTCGCTGTTCGGCGGCGCCATCATCACCGAGTACACCTTCTCCCTGCCCGGCCTCGGCAACCTCGCCGTCCAGTCCGTCTTCTTCAGCGACCTGCCGCTGCTGCTCGGTGTGATGCTCTTCTCCGCCAGCATGATCCTGCTGTTCAACATCATCGTCGACGCCGCGTACGCCTTCATCGACCCGCGCGTGCGGCTGTCCTAGGAGCACTGTCGTGACCACTCTGACCAAGGAGGCCGGCGCCCCGAACCCGGCCGGCACAGCTCCCCTTCTCTCGGTGCGGGACCTGCACGTCAGCTTCAAGACCGAGGACGGCGTCGTACGGGCCGTGGACGGGCTCTCCTTCGACCTGGAGCGCGGCAGGACGCTCGGCATCGTGGGGGAGTCCGGCTCGGGCAAGTCGGTGACCAACCTGACCATCCTCGGCCTGCACAACCCCATGTTCACCACGGTCGAGGGGGAGATCCTCCTGGACGGCCAGGAGCTGACCACCGCGCGCGAGTCGGACATGGAGAAGCTGCGCGGCAACAAGGTCGCCATGATCTTCCAGGACCCGCTCACCGCGCTCTCCCCGTACTACACGGTGGGCCGGCAGATCGCCGAGCCGTACATGAAGCACACCGGCGCCTCGAAGAAGGCGGCCTGGGACCGGGCGGTGGAGATGCTCGGCAAGGTCGGCATCCCCAACCCGAAGGAGCGGGCGAAGGACTACCCGCACCAGTTCTCCGGCGGCATGCGCCAGCGCGCCATGATCGCCATGGCGCTGGTCTGCGACCCCGACCTCCTGATCGCCGACGAGCCCACCACCGCCCTCGACGTGACGGTCCAGGCGCAGATCCTCGACCTGCTCAAGGACCTGCAGCAGGAGTTCGGGTCCGGCATCGTCTTCATCACCCACGACCTGGGGGTGATCGCCGACATGGCCGACGACATCATGGTGATGTACGCGGGCGGCGCGGTGGAGCGCGGCACGGTCGACGAGGTGCTCAGATCGCCGCGCCACCCCTACACCTGGGGCCTGCTGCACTCGATGCCGCGCCTGGACTCCGACCTCGGCGCCCCGCTCTCCCCGATCCCCGGCACCCCGCCGTCGCTGCTGACCCCGCCCTCCGGCTGCCGCTTCCACCCCCGCTGCACCTATCCCGAGCGGGTCGAGGGCCAGGGCCGCTGTGTGCGCGAGCGTCCGCTGCTGGCGCCGGACCGGGCCTCCGCGTGTCATCTCACGGAGGAGCAGAAACGGACCATCTTCATCGAAGAGATCAAGCCCCGGCTGGGCTAGGAGGACATGGTCATGGCAGAGGAGAACGTCCTCACGGCCCCGCGCGAGCAGAGCGGGGGCACGGACGCCGAGCCGCTGTTGCGGGTCTCGGGGCTGCAGAAGCACTTCCCGGTCAAGGGCGGCTTCCCGATCCGGCGGACGATCGGCGCGGTGCAGGCGGTGGACGGCGTCGACATCACCGTGCACGCCGGGGAGAGCTTCGGCCTGGTCGGCGAGTCCGGCTGCGGCAAGTCGACCACCGGCCGGCTGATCACGCGCCTGCTGGAGCCGACGAGCGGCAGCGTCACCTACCGCGGGCAGGACATCAGCCACGCCACGCGCAAGGAACTCGCCCCGATCCGCTCCGAGATCCAGATGATCTTCCAGGACCCGTACTCGTCGCTGAACCCGCGGCAGACGGTCGGCAAGATCATCTCGGGCCCGATGGAGATCAACGGCGTCAACCCGCCCGGCGGCCGCGAGAACCGCGTCCGCGAGCTGCTGGAGACCGTCGGCCTCAACCCCGAGCACTACAACCGCTTCCCGCACGAGTTCTCCGGCGGCCAGCGCCAGCGCATCGGCGTGGCACGGGCGTTGGCGCTGGAACCGAAGCTGATCGTCGCGGACGAGCCGGTCTCCGCGCTCGACGTCTCGATCCAGGCGCAGGTGGTGAACCTGCTGCAGAAGGTGCAGCGGGAACTGGGCATCGCGTTCGTCTTCATCGCCCACGACCTGGCCGTCGTACGGCACTTCTCGCAGCGCGTGGCGGTGATGTACCTCGGCAAGATCATCGAGGTGGGCGACCGCGACTCCATCTACACCCGGCCGCGCCATCCCTACACCCACGCCCTGCTGTCCGCGGTCCCCGAGGTGAACCTGTCGGAGGAGGACACGGGCGGCCGTGAGCGGATCCGTCTGGCCGGCGACGTCCCGTCCCCCATCTCCCCGCCGTCCGGCTGCCGCTTCCGCACCCGCTGCTGGAAGGCGCAGGACAAGTGCGCCACGGAGGAACCGCCGCTGATCCGGATCTCCGGCAACCACGAGGGCCACCTGACGGCCTGTCACTTCCCGGAGGAGCCGACGACCGAGGCCCGGGAGGAGGACATCATCCTCGACCCGGCGCTGGCGGCGCTGGAGGAGGACGCGGAGTAGGCGAGGGCGCCGGGCGGGGACGTGGAGCCAGGCCCTGTCGTCAAACTCCCGCCGTCCGCCCGGAGAGCGGCCCTCGCGGCGTCAGGTGCGTGCTCTGGGGGAGTGCCGGGTCCTGGCCCTCGTACTGGATGTACTCGGGCCCGAGCCCGGTGCGGCGAGTGGGGGCACCTCCCACGCCCTTGAGGCAGTGGGGGAGCGTGCAGGGCGTCGCGGGGCTGGGGTCCCCCCTGGCCGAAGGCTGGGGGAGGGAGTCTGACGACAGGGCCTAGGCGGGCCGGGCCACGGTGATGATCTCGGGGCCGGCGGGGGTGACCGGCCCCCGCCCCCAGTCGCCGTACTGCTCGACGACCGTCAGCCCGGCGTCGGTCAGGCGGCTCGCCAGGGACTCCCGGTCCAGGAACCGCAGGACGCTGTGGCACACCCGCGGCGCCGCCCAGCCGTCGCAGTCGTAGGTCTCCGTGAACCGCACGCGGTCCCCGCCGAGGCCGCCGTCCTGGACCTCGTGCCACA
Organism: Streptomyces sp. NPDC007189; assembly: GCF_040703635.1. Taxonomy (NCBI): domain Bacteria; kingdom Bacillati; phylum Actinomycetota; class Actinomycetes; order Kitasatosporales; family Streptomycetaceae; genus Streptomyces; species Streptomyces sp. NPDC007189. The sequence continues at coordinate 215,462 of NZ_JBEYEY010000001.1, read as the reverse complement.
CCCGCACCGGCGACCCGTCCTCGGCGGTGACCTCGTACACCCGCTCCGGCACCCACCGCTCCCAGGCCCGGGCGTCCGGGTTCCGGGTCTCGAACACGAACCGCCCGCCGTCCTCGAGGGCGGCTCGCACCCCGCGCAGACAGCTGCGGATCTCCTCGTCGCCGACCAGCTCCTGGAAGGCGTGCCCGGTCATGACGACCAGGTCGAACTCCCCGTTCCAGAGCCGGGTCCGCATGTCCCCGAGCACCCACTCGACGTCCGGCTCGGCACGGCGGGCCTGTACGAGCATGGCGGGCGCCGGATCGAGCCCCATCAGCCGGCCGCGGTGCCCCTCGGCCCGCGCCCGCCGCAGCAACCGCCCGGTGCCGCAGCCGATGTCCAGCACCGAGCGGGCCTCGCGCACCAGACCGAGGTAGAAGTCGTCACCTGGCCCCCAGGGATTGAGGCGGTCGTAGAGCGCGGCAAGCGTCAGATCGGTGAACACGTGATCTACCACCGCGGCAGTCTGACACAGACTGTTGAACGACGCGTCAGTTTCCGGCCCAGTTCTTGAGGGACTCTCAACTCCCGTGCCCACGTGGACATGTCTCGGGCGGCGACGGGACGCCGAAGGCCCACGCCTTGGGGAGGCGTGGGCCTTCGTTCCCTGGAAGCGGACGTTCAGGGCTCGGGTCAATGGGCCGGTGAAAGTCCGTTCCGCGAGGGGCGGCTGACGGAAAAGGGGTGTGTCAGGCCGCTGCCTCGGGGTCCTTGGGGAGGTTCTCCTCGGAGAGGCGGGGAGCCGGGATCGTCTCCTGCGTCTCAGGATAGTGGCACGCCGTCAGGTGGCCGGGCTTGTTGCCCTCCACCTGCACCAGCGGCGGCGCCTGAGACGCGCACTTCTCCGTCGCCTTCCAGCAACGGGTGCGGAAGCGGCAGCCGGAGGGCGGGTTGATCGGGGACGGCACGTCGCCGACGAGGCGGATGCGCTCGCGCGGCTCGGCGTCCACCGTCGCCTCCGGTACGGCGGACAGCAGGGCCCGGGTGTACGGGTGGCGCGGGTTGCCGTACAGGTCGTCGCGGTCGGCGATCTCCACGATCTTGCCGAGGTACATGACCGCCACGCGCTGCGAGAAGTGCCGGACGATCGCGAGGTCGTGGGCGATGAAGACGAACGCGATGCCCAGTTCCCGCTGCACCTTCTGCAGCAGGTTCACCACCTGCGCCTGGATCGAGACGTCGAGCGCGGAGACCGGCTCGTCCGCGACGATCAGCTTCGGCTCCAGGGCAAGGGCGCGGGCGACACCGATGCGCTGGCGCTGGCCGCCGGAGAACTCGTGCGGGAAGCGGTTGTAGTGCTCGGGGTTGAGGCCGACGATCTCCAGCAGCTCGCGGACGCGGTTCTCGCGGCCGCCGGGCGGGTTGACGCCGTTGATCTCCATCGGGCCCGCGATGATCTTGCCGACCGTCTGCCGCGGGTTCAGCGAGGCGTAGGGGTCCTGGAAGATCATCTGGATCTCGGAGCGGATCGGCGCCAGGTCCTTGCGGCCCGCGTGCGTGATGTCCTGCCCGCGGTAGGTGATCTTGCCGCCGGTCGGCTCCAGCAGGCGGGTGATCAGCCGGCCGGTGGTCGACTTGCCGCAGCCGGACTCGCCGACCAGGCCCAGGCTCTCGCCCTCGGACACCTGGAAGTCCAGCCCGTCGACGGCCTGCACCGCGCCGACCGTACGGCGGACCGGGAAGCCGCCCTTGATCGGGAAGTGCTTGGTGAGCCCGGAGACGTCCAGGAGGGGGTTCGTGTTGCTCATGATCGTGAAGTCCCGTCCGTCAGTTGTGCCGGGTTGCGGCGAAGTCGGCGAAGAGTTCCCGCTTCTGCTCCGCCGTCAGGTGGCAGGCGGAGCCCCGGCCGTCGAGCACCTCGAGCAGCGGGCGCTCGGTCGAGCACAGACCGCCGGCGACCTTCTCGGCGAACGCGCAGCGCGGGTGGAAGCGGCAGCCGGAGGGCGGGTTGAGCAGCGAGGGCGGGGAACCGGGGATCGGCGTCAGCGGCACGTCCACCGGACCCTCCAGGCTGGGCATCGAGTTGAGCAGGCCCACGCTGTAGGGGTGGTCCGGGGTGCGGAGCACCTCCTCCTTGGTGCCGCGCTCCACGCACCGGCCGCCGTACATCACCAGCACGTCGTCCGCGATGTCCGCGATGACGCCGAGGTCGTGCGTGATGAAGATGATCGCCGTGCCGAACTCCTGCTGGAGGTCCTTGAGCAGGTCCATGATCTGGGCCTGGACCGTCACGTCGAGGGCCGTGGTCGGCTCGTCGGCGATCAGCAGCTCGGGGTCGCACACCAGCGCCATGGCGATCATCGCGCGCTGGCGCATGCCGCCGGAGAACTGGTGCGGGTAGTCGTCCACGCGGGTCTCGGGCTGGGGGATGCCGACCCGGCGCAGCATCTCGATGGCACGGGCCCGGGCGTCCTTCTTGGAGCAGCCGGTGTGCTTGCGGTACGTCTCGGCGATCTGGACGCCGATGGTGTGGTACGGCGAGAGCGAGGCGAGCGCGTCCTGGAAGATCATGGACATCTTGTTGCCGCGCAGCTTTTCCAGCTCCGCCTCGGTGGCGCTGATCAGCTCCTTGCCGTCGAGCAGGATCTCGCCGTCCATCGTGGTGTTGCGCGGGTCGTGCAGGCCGAGGATCGCCATGTTGGTGACGGACTTGCCGGAACCGGACTCACCGACGATGCCGAGGGTCTTGCCCCGCTCCAGGTCGAAGGACAGCCCGTCGACGGCCTTGACGACGCCGTCCTCGGTGGAGAAGTGGACGCGCAGGTCTCGCAGGGAGAGGAAGGGGGTGCTCATGGTCTCTCCTTAAGCGAGGCGGACGCGCGGGTCGATGAGGGCGTACACGGCGTCGACGATGATGTTGAAGACGACGATGGCGGCCGCGGCGACCAGGACGACTCCGAGCAGCATCGGCAGGTCGTTGGTGCTGACCGCCTTCACCGAGAGCATGCCGATGCCCTGCAGGCTGAAGGTCGACTCGGTGATGATGGCGCCGCCGAGCAGCGTGCCGAGGTCGAGGCCGAAGATGGTGATGATCGGGCCCATCGCGCCGCGCCAGGCGAAGCGGAAGAACACCGTCTTGCGGGACAAGCCCTTGGCGCGGGCCGTGCGGACGTAGTCCTCGCTGAGCGACTCGACCATCTGCGAGCGCGTCATACGCGTGTAGTTGGCGGTGAAGATCAGTGACAGCACCAGCCACGGCACCAGCAGACCCGTGAACCACTTGCCCGGGTTGTCGGTGAACGGCGTGTAGTTGGCCCGGTCCAGCAGGTGCAGCTGGTCCACGAAGAGATACGTGGCGAAGACGCCGACGACGTAGATCTGCATCGAGGACGCGATCAGCGAGGCGGAACTGGCGATCTTGTCCAGGGCCTTGCCCTGCTTCACCGCGGCCAGCATGCCGGTGCCGACGCCGAAGAGCAGGAAGACGACGGCGCTGCCCAGGGCCAGGGAGATCGTGGTCGGGAAGCGGTCCTCGATGGTGCCCAGGACCGGCTCGCGGTTCTGGAACGAGTAGCCGAGGCACGGCGCGTCGCAGTGCCCGAAGGAGGTGTAGTCACGCCCCACGAACAGGCCCTTGAGCCAGTCCCAGTACTGCACCGGGAGCGAGTGGTCGATCCCGAGGTTCTTCTTCACCAGGGCCAGGGTCTCGGGGGTGCAGACCTTGCCGCACGCGATGCGGGCGGGGTCGCGCGGAGCGGCGTAGAACAGGACGAACACCAGGGCGCTGATGATCAGTAGGATCACAGCGGCGCCGAGGGTCCGGCGGATGAGGAAGCGGAGCATGGCAGTTGGGTTTTCCTGACGGATGCCGTAGGGGGTGAGACGGCGGGGCGGCACCGTGGCCGCCCCGCCAGGGGGCCGTACGTCAGGCCTTCACGAAGGTCTTGTACAGCAGGGTCGCGGAGAAGTTCGGGTCGAACTGGGCACCGCCCACCTTCGAGCCGTACACGTAGAAGCGGCGGGTGAACGTCTCGGGGATGATCGGCGCAACCTCCTGCATGATCTTCTTGTCCAGGGCGGCCCATGCCTTGCCGGCCTCGGCCTGGTTCGGGATCACCGCGTTCTTCTTGATCGCGTCGTTGATCCAGCCGATGTTCGTCTGCGACACGTTGTTCTGGCCGTTGCCGATGGCGGCACCGTCGAACAGCGGCTCGATCATCGTGTAAGCGGTGGGCCAGTCCGGGGACCAGCCGAACCACATCACGTCGTAGCTGTTGTCGATCTGCTGGATCTGGTCGTAGTACGACGTGGAGTCGATCGGCTTCATGACCGGGTTGAAGCCGGCCGCCTTCAGCGCGTTCTCGATGACGACCTTGGTCTTGAGGTAGGTCGGGTCCTGCGGGAAGGCGTAGACGATCTTCATGCCCAGCTTGCCGGCCTCCTTCAGCAGCGCCTTGGCCTTGGCCGGGTCGCCCTGCGGCTTCTTCAGCTTGCCGTAGAGGTCGTACTTCTCGTAGCCGATGATGTCGGGGCTGAGGATCGAGGTGGCGATGTCACCAGCGGACGGGCCGCCGTAGATCTGCCGGATCTGCTGCAGCGGCCAGGCGTGGATGAGGGCCTGGCGGACCTTCAGGTCGGTGACACGCTTGGTGTTGATCGGGTAGTAGTAGGTGCCCGTCAACAGGCCGTTGAAGGTGCGCTTCTTCAGCTCCGGGTCGGTGAGGACCTTCTGGATGCGCTCGGCCGGGACGCCCTTGTAGATCGACACCGCGTACTGGTCGTTGCCCTGGTTGGCGATCAGTCGGTCGGTGCTGTCCAGGGTCTCGACGCCGAAGATGAACTCGAAGCCGTCCGGGTAGGCGTTGCGGATCGAGTCCGTGGCCGGGTCCCAGTACTTGTTGCGGGTCAGCACCATCGACTTGTCGGTGGTGTGCGCCTTGATCTTGTACGGACCGCAGGCCGCCGGGTTCTTGTCGTACTTCTCCTTGGTGTCGAGCTTCGGCGACGTGGCGGCGTACGAGTGCATCGCCAGTGTGAAGTTGAAGTCCGGCTTCGGCTCGGCCAGGTGGAAGGTGATGGTCCGCTTGGCCTTGTCGGTGACGATCGAGTCGAGGTGCTTGCCCTTGTACGGGCCCTCGTAGGCGTCACGCCACTTGGCGCCCTTGCCGGTCAGGGCCATCTGAACGTAGGTGCCGCTCTCGGTGATGAACGGGGCCCACAGGCGCTCGATGCCGTGGCGGACGTCCTCGACGGTCAGCTCGCTGCCGTCCTCCCACTTCAGACCCTCCTTCAGCGTGAAGGTCCAGGTCTTGTTGTCCTTGGAGGGGGTGCCGGTGTCGGTGGCGAGGTCGCCGACGAGCTTCTGATGACCGGAGGAGTCGATCTTGTAACCGGTCAGGCAGCGGTGCAGGAGCAGCGCGACCGTGGAGTTGTACGCGTAGTAGATGCGCTGCGGGTCCAGGTGCGAGAAGTCGTCCGGGGACAGGCCGTAGATCGTGCCGCCCTTCTTCGCGCCGGGGATCTCGGGGGCGGGGCCGGTGGAGTCGGCCTTGGTGCCGATGGTGACCTTGGCGCCCGTGTAGGAGGTGGCGCCGGCGCTCGGGGAGCCGCTGCCGCCCGCGTCGCCGCTGCTGCATGCGGACAGCAGCGTCGAGCCTGCGGCCGCGACAGTGGTGGCGATGACGAAGTTTCTGCGGGAGAGAGACATGGCTGACCCGTTCGTTAGGGATGACAAGTGGTGCTTGACCCCGGCCGGGCCCCGTCGCCGGGCCGGAGTGGAACTCAGCGCTTGGTCTTCGGGTCCAGGGCGTCGCGGACCGAGTCGCCGAGCAGATTGAAGGCGACGACGAAGATCACCATCGACAGGCCCGGGAAGAGCATGAAGGTGATGTCGTTCTGGTAGACCTTGGCGCCGTTCTGGATCATTACGCCCCAGTCGGGGGTCGGGTCCTGGAGACCGACGCCGAGGAACGCGAGACCCGCTTCAGCGGTGACATAGGTCGGGAGGAGGAGCGTTGCCTGGATGAGGATCGGAGTCCACAGGTTGGGCAGCAGTTCCTTGAAGATGATCCGGGCGGGGGACGCGCCGGTGACCTTGGCGGCCTCTACGAACTCGCGCTCGCGCAGGGCGAGTACCTCACCGCGCAGCAGACGCGCGATGGAGGCCCAGCCGAAGGCCGTCATCACCAGGATGAGGCTGGTGACGGTCAGCCAGACCGGAGTGTTGTCGGTCGGCTCGACGAAGATCGCCAGGACAACGGGCCAGAAGGCGATGAAGAACAGCGTCTGCGGGAACGCCAGCAGGATGTCGATGACGCGGCCGACGAGGTAGTCGGTCTTGCCGCCGAGGTAGCCGGCGGTGACGCCGATGACGACACCCAGCAGGGTCGTCAGCAGCGCGGCGGCGGTCGCGATCAGCAGCGAGTTGCGGATGCCGTAGAGCAGGAACGTGAAGACGTCCCGTCCGAGCTGCGGCTCGATGCCGAACCAGAAGTCGGAGCTGATGCCGCCGTTGGGCTTGACCGGGTAGTTGAACTCGTTGAACAGGCCCGGGATGTTCATGCCGTACGTCGTGTACGGATCCTTCCCGTACACCTTGGCGATCAGCGGCGCGGCGATGCCGATGACGAAGAAGAAGATCACCACGAAGGCGGATATGACGCCCGTCCGGTCCCGCTTGAAGCGGGTCCAGGCCAGCCGACCCGGAGAGCGGCTCTCGGTGCCCTTCGGGGTGCCGGGCGTGGCCGATGGGGCGCTGTCTTCTTTGGTCACCTCGAGTGGGGCGGCCGGGGAAGGGGATGCGGGGGTGGTCATGATGCTCCGTGCCTTGTGGGTCAAGGCTCCGCAGGGCGCTCCCCTACGGGCTACGCCGGACTTTTTCAACGCAATTCATGCAGGGTCAATAAATTCTGGTCCGCCTTGGTTGCGTCTTTGCTTTCTTTACTCTCGCTTGATCATTCCGTAGCTACGCGGGTAGCGTGCCGTGATCTGTTCGTGCTTCACATCGGACTGTTCGGACCAATCGGTCAACAGGTTCGTTATGCGGACGCCGAGGTGTCGAAATGCGTACATCACCCCGTCTGAATCCAACGTTTCGGCATCGTTGTCCGAAGATCTATTGCACGCTTGGTCAAGATCGTCTGTGCGTGTCCCCCGTGACCGTCCGTGCCCGGGCGAACGCATCCCTCCAACGGCCCCTCACCTCGCCAGTGCGCATGCGGTATGTGACGTATGGGCAGATATTGACCGGTATCGGGTCAGTGATCGCGGAGGAGGCAGCCATGGGTGGAGTCACCTGCGCTCGCTGGGCCGTCTGCGCCCTCGCCGCCGGGCTGCTGGCCACCGGATGCGGGGACAGTGCGGGCTTCGGCGGCGCCGGGGTGCTGACCTCCTCCTGGGGCGACCCGCAGAACCCGCTGGAGCCCGCGAACACCAACGAGGTGCAGGGCGGCAAGGTCCTCGACATGATCTTCCGGGGCCTGAAGAAGTACGACCCGAGGACCGGCAAGGCCCAGAACTGGCTCGCGCAGTCCATCGACACCACGGACTCGCGGAACTTCACGATCCGGGTGAAGGACGGCTGGACCTTCTCCAACGGTGAGAAGGTGACCGCCCGCTCCTTCGTGGACGCCTGGAACTACGGGGCGAGCCTGAGGAACAACCAGAAGGACGCCTATTTCTTCGCGTACATCGACGGCTACGACAAGGTCCACCCCGACACCGGCGCCCAGAGAGCCGGCACCCTGTCCGGGTTGAAGGTCACCGGCCCGCTGACCTTCACCGTGCGGCTCAACCAGAAGTTCTCCGGCTTCCCCGACACCCTCGGCTACGCCGCCTTCGCCCCGCTGCCCCGCGCCTTCTTCACCGACCACGCCGCCTGGCTGAGGAAGCCGGTCGGCAACGGGCCGTACCGGATCGAGTCCTACGCCAGGGGCTCGGCGATGACCCTCAGGAGATGGGACGGCTACCCCGGCCCCGACAAGGCGCGGAACACCGGCGTGACCCTGCTGGTCTACACCGACAGCAACACCGCCTACACCGACGTCCTGGCCGGCAACCTCGACCTGGTCGACGACGTGCCCTCCACCCAGCTCAAGAACGTCCGGACCGATCTGAACGGCCGCTACATCAACACCCCGGCCGGCATCCTGCAGACCCTGGCCTTCCCGTACTACGACCCCAGGTGGAACACCAGCGGGGCGCGCAAGGTCCGCACCGGCCTGTCCATGGCGATCAACCGCAGGCAGATCACCGAGACCATCTTCCGGGGCACCCGCACCCCGGCCACCGACTGGACCTCCCCGGTCCTCGGCACGGCCGGCGGCTACAAGCCCGGACTGTGCGGCCACGCCTGCGACTACGACCCCGTGCGGGCCAAGAAGCTCGTCCAGGAGGGCGGCGGGATCCCCGGCGGCCGGCTGAGGATCACCTACAACGCGGACACCGGCTCGCACAAGCAGTGGGTGGACGCCGTGTGCAACTCCATCAACAACGCCCTCGGCGACGACAAGGCCTGCGTCGGCAACCCGGTCGGCACCTTCGCCGACTTCCGCAACCAGATCGGGCAGCACAAGATGACCGGTCCCTTCCGGGCCGGCTGGCAGATGGACTACCCGTTGATCCAGAACTTCCTGCAGCCGCTGTACTACACGGGCGCCTCCTCCAACGACGGAAAGTGGTCGGACAAGCAGTTCGACCGGCTCGTCGACCGGGCCAACGCCGAGACCGGCCAGGCCGCCGCCGTCCGTCTCTTCCAGCAGGCCGAGGAGGTCGTCCGCGACAACATGGCGGCCATCCCGCTCTGGTACCAGAACGGCAGCGCCGGCTACACCTCCCGGCTCTCCCACGTCGCCCTCAACCCGTTCAGCGTGCCGGTCTACAACGAGATCAGGGTCGGCTGAGCGGCCATGGGACGCTACGTCGCGCGGCGGCTGCTGCAGATGGTCCCGGTGTTCATCGGGTCCACCCTGCTGATCTTCCTCATGGTCAACGTGATGGGCGACCCCGTCGCCGGCCTGTGCGGCGAGCGGGCCTGCGACCCGGCGACCGCCGCCCAGCTCAAGCGGGAGTTCGGCTTGGACAAGCCGCTGTGGCAGCAGTACGCGACCTACATGGGCAACCTGTTCACCGGCGACTTCGGCACCGCCTTCAACGGCCAGAAGGTCACCGAGCTGATGGGCACGGCGTTCCCCGTCACCATCCGGCTGACGATCGTCGCCATCCTCTTCGAGATCCTCATCGGCGTGTCGCTCGGCGTGCTGACCGGCATGCGGCGCGGCCGGCCCGTCGACACCGGGGTGCTGCTGGCCACCCTGGTGGTGATCTCCGTGCCCACCTTCGTCGCCGGCCTGCTGCTCCAGCTGCTGCTCGGCATCAAGTGGCAGTGGATCAGCCCGTCCGTCCGCTACGGAAGCTACGACGAGCTGATCGTGCCCGGCCTGGTCCTCGCCTCCGTCTCCCTCGCCTACGTCACCCGGCTGACCCGCACCTCCATCGCCGAGAACAAGCGGGCCGACTACGTCCGCACCGCCATCGCCAAGGGCCTGCCGCGGCGCCGGGTCGTCGTCCGGCACCTGCTGCGCAACTCGCTGATCCCCGTGGTCACCTTCATCGGCGCGGACGTCGGCGCGCTGATGGGCGGCGCGATCGTCACCGAGCGGATCTTCAACATCCACGGCGTCGGCTTCCAGCTCTACCAGGGCATCCTGCGCCAGAACACGCAGACGGTCGTCGGGTTCGTGACCGTCCTCGTGCTGGTCTTCCTCGTCGCCAACCTCCTCGTCGACCTCCTGTACGCCGTACTCGACCCGAGGATCCGCTATGCCTGAGCAGCCGTACGAGCCCGAGGGCGCGATCGCCGGGACCGGCATGGGGGGCGCGATGGACCTCGGCGCGAGCGAGGCCACCACGCTGGAGCGGGCGCCGGGAGGCCCAAAGGGCGCCGGCCCCGCGGGCAAACCCCGGTCCCTGTGGTCCGACGCCTGGCGTGACCTGCGCCGCAACCCGGTCTTCCTCGTCTCCGCCGTGGTGATCCTCTTCCTCGTCCTCATCTCCCTGTGGCCGTCGGCGATCGCCTCCGGCAGCCCCCTGAAGTGCGACCTCGCCCGGGCCCAGGACGGCGCGGGGCCGGGCGCGCCCTTCGGGTACGACGGGCAGGGCTGCAACGTCTACACGCGCACGGTGTATGGCGCCCGTACGTCCGTCACCGTGGGCGTGCTGGCGACGCTCGGGGTGGCCGTCCTCGGCTCGGTGCTGGGCGCGCTGGCCGGCTACTTCGGCGGCGTCTGGGACTCGGTCCTGTCCCGGATCACCGACATCTTCTTCGCCATCCCGGTCGTCCTCGGCGGCCTGGTCCTGCTCTCGGTGGTCACCAGCAACACGGTCTGGCCGGTCATCGGGTTCATGGTGCTGCTGGGCTGGCCGCAGATCGGCCGTATCGCGCGCGGCGCGGTCATCACCGCCAAGCAGAACGACTACGTCCAGGCCGCCCGCGCCCTCGGCGCGTCCGACTCCCGCATCCTGCTGCGCCACATCGCGCCGAACGCCGTGGCGCCGGTGATCGTGGTGGCGACCATCGCGCTGGGCACGTACATCGCACTGGAGGCCACGCTGTCGTACCTCGGTGTCGGCCTCAAACCGCCGAGCGTCTCGTGGGGCATCGACATCTCCGCCGCCTCCCCCTACATCCGCAACGCCCCCCACGCCCTCCTGTGGCCCTCCGGCGCCCTGGCCGTCACGGTCCTGGCCTTCATCATGCTCGGCGACGCGGTCCGCGACGCCCTGGATCCGAAGTTGAGGTGAGGGATGTGCCGTGCGAAGTGCGTGAGGGGCGGGGAGGGTCGGGGTGTGCCCTGCTGTGGCGCTCGGGAGTGTCGGCGTGTGGGACGCAGTCCTTCGTCATGCTCGGCGACGCGGTCCGCGACGCCCTGGATCCGAAGTTGAGGTGAGGGTGGCGTGCTGCTCGAAGTGCGGGATCTGCGGGTGGAGTTCCGGACCCGGGACGGGGTCGCGCGGGCCGTCAACGGGGTGAGTTACGAGGTCGACGCGGGGGAGACCCTGGCCGTGCTCGGGGAGTCGGGGTCGGGGAAGTCCGTCACCGCGCAGGCCGTGATGGGGATCCTCGACATGCCGCCGGGGCGGATCGCCGGCGGGCGCATCCTCTTCCAGGGGCGGGATCTGCTGCGGATGAAGGAGGAGGAGCGGCGCAGGATCCGGGGCGCCGGGATGGCGATGATCTTCCAGGACGCCCTGTCGGCCCTCAACCCCGTCCTGACCGTGGGCGACCAGCTGGGCGAGATGTTCGTCGTACACCGGGGCATGTCCAGGAAGGACGCGCGGGCCAGGGCCGTGGAGCTGATGGAGCGGGTGCGCATCCCGGCCGCCGCCCAGCGGGTGCGGGACTACCCCCACCAGTTCTCCGGCGGCATGCGCCAGCGCATCATGATCGCCATGGCGCTGGCCCTGGAACCGGCGCTGATCATCGCCGACGAGCCGACGACGGCCCTGGACGTCACCGTGCAGGCCCAGGTCATGGACCTGCTGGCGGAGTTGCAGCGCGAGTACCGCATGGGGCTCATCCTCATCACCCACGATCTGGGCGTCGTGGCGGACGTCGCCGACCGGATCGCGGTGATGTACGCCGGGAAGATCGTGGAGTCCGCCCCCGTCCGCGACATCTACAAGGCGCCGGCCCACCCCTACACCCGCGGTCTGCTGGACTCCATCCCGCGCCTGGACCAGAAGGGCCGCCAGCTGTACGCCATCCAGGGCCTGCCACCGAACCTGATGGACATCCCGCCGGGCTGTTCCTTCCACCCGCGCTGCCCGCTGGCGAGGGACGTCTGCCGCAGCGACGAACCCCCGCTGTACCAGGTCTCCGGCACCCGCGGCAGCGCCTGCCACTTCTGGAGGGAGTGCCTCGATGGCCGCGACGACCTCGGTGACTGACCCGATCCTCGAAGTGTCCGGGCTCGTCAAGCACTACCCGTTGACCCGCGGCGTGCTGTTCAGGAAGCAGGTCGGCGCGGTGAAGGCCGTCGACGGCGTCGACTTCGCCCTCGGCAAGGGCGAAACCCTCGGCATCGTCGGCGAGTCGGGCTGCGGCAAGTCGACGGTCGCCAGGATGCTCTGCAACCTGGAGCGGCCGACGGCCGGCACCATCCGGTTCAAGGGGGAGGACATCACCCGCCTGTCCGGCCGCGCGCTGAAAGCCGTCCGCCGGAACATCCAGATGGTCTTCCAGGACCCGTACACGTCCCTCAACCCCCGGATGACGGTCGGCGACATCATCGGGGAGCCGTACGACATCCACCCCGAGGTCGCGCCCAAGGGCGACCGCCGCCGCCGGGTCCAGGAGCTGCTGGACGTGGTCGGCCTCAACCCGGAGTACGTCAACCGCTACCCGCACCAGTTCTCCGGCGGCCAGCGCCAGCGCATCGGCATCGCGCGCGGGCTGGCGCTGCGCCCGGAGGTGATCGTCGCCGACGAGCCGGTGTCGGCGCTGGACGTGTCGGTGCAGGCCCAGGTGATCAATCTGCTGGCGCGGCTGCAGTCGGAGTTCGACCTCTCCTACGTCTTCATCGCGCACGACCTGTCCATCGTCCGGCACATCTCCGACCGGGTCGGCGTCATGTACCTGGGCCGGATCGTGGAGATCGGCCGGGACGCCGAGATCTACGACCACCCCACGCACCCCTATACGCAGGCGCTGCTCTCGGCGGTGCCGGTCCCGGACCCCGAGGCGCGGGAGCGCCGCGAGCGGATCATCCTCAGCGGAGACGTGCCGTCCCCGACGAACATCCCCTCCGGCTGCCGCTTCCGCACCCGCTGCTGGAAGGCGCAGGAGCGCTGCGCCCGGGAGGTGCCGGCGCTCGCGGTCCCGGCCGCGTTCCACGGCACGTCCGGCCCGGCGGCCCACGACTCGGCCTGTCACTTCGCGGAGGAGAGGCAGGTGGTGCCGGCGGAGGGCACCCACGGCAACGGGCCGGGGTGACATGGTGCACCCCGGCCCGTTCACGGCACCCGCACGGCCGTACGCTGATCAGCCTGACGCGTCCGTATATCGGTACCGCTTCCGTGAAGTTGCCTGCGCGTTAACGCGGTTCACGGTCAATTGCCCGGTTGCGGCAGCGAGCGCCGGAGGAAGTCCAGCTGCAGCCGCAGCAGGTTCTCCGCGACGGTCTCCTGCGGGGTCATGTGCGTCACCCCGGACAGCGGCAGCACCTCGTGTGGACGGCCCGCGGCGAGCAGGGCGGAGGACAGCCGCAGGGAGTGGGCGACGACCACGTTGTCGTCCGCCAGCCCGTGGATGATCATCATCGGGCGGTGCGGCTCGGCCGGGTCGACCAGGCCCGCGTCGTCGATCACCGAGTTGCGGCGGTAGACCTCGGGCTGCTCGCCCGGGTGGCCGAGGTAGCGCTCCTGGTAGTGGGTGTCGTACAGGCGCAGGTCGGTGACCGGGGCGCCGACGACCGCCGCGTGGAAGACGTCGGGGCGGCGCAGCACCGCCAGCGCCGCCAGGTAGCCGCCGAAGGACCAGCCGCGGACGGCCACCCGTCCCAGGTCCAGCGGGAACCGGTCGGCGAGCGCGTGCAGCGCGTCGACCTGGTCCTCCACCACGGTGGCCGCCACCTCGTCCCGGATCGACTTCTCCCAGGCCGGCGAGCGCCCCGGAGTGCCCCGGCCGTCGGCCACGACCACGGCGAAACCCTGGTCGGCGAACCACTGGGAGGTCAGGTGGGGGTTGTGCGCGGCGACCACCCGCTGGCCGTGCGGGCCGCCGTAGGGGTCCATGAGGACGGGCAGGGGAGTGTCACCGTGGTAGTCCCGTGGCATAAGCACGGCGCACGGGATTCGGCGTGCGCCCCCCAGGGTCAGCGTCACGCGGGGGGACAAACCAGGATCTTCGGCGTACGACCGGACAGTCGCCGCCGGTTTTCCGTCACGCAGCACCTGGACACGGGAGCCCGGAGTGTCCAGCGCCGCGGACACCAGGACGGTCACGTTCCCGGCGCGCACGGCCGTGTGCACACCGGGCTCCTGCGACACGCGCTCCACGCCGAGTTCGTTCACGCGGTACACGTGGATCTCGCCGACCTCGGGGACCTGCGCCTCCTCGCCCGCCGAGGCGGAAACCAGCACGTCGTCGGCGCCCACGTCCAGCACCGCCCGGATGTGCAACTGACCCCTGGTCAGGGGCCGTTCACCGACCGCCAGCACCCGTGCGCCGCCCTCGTCCGCGATCCGGACGAGCTGCCCGTCGGGGCTCCAGCAGGGCACTCCGGCGAACAGTTCAAGCCAAGTTGGATCTTCGTCCGCGTGCACCATGCGCGTCGCCCCGGTCTCCGGGTCCACCGCCAGGAACAGCTGGCTGCGCTGGTCCCGCGCCTGCACCAGCAGCAGCGGCGCACCCGCCGCTGACCAGTGCACTCGCGCCAGATACGGATAGCGCGAGCGGTCCCACGCCACCTCCGTGCGCTCCCCGTCGAGGCCGAGCACGAACAGCCGTACGTCCGCGTTCGCGGTGCCCGCCGCCGGGTAGGCGATGTCGCGTGGCTCACGCTCCGGGTGGGCCGGGTCGGCGATCCACCACCGCGGCACCGGCGTGTCGTCCACCCGCGCCACGAGCAGCCGTTGCCCGTCCGGCGCCCACCAGAAGCCCCGTGTACGCCCCATCTCCTCGGCCGCGATGAACTCCGCGAGCCCGTAAGTCACCCGGCCCGGACCGTTCGTGGGCTCCGGCTCGGCGAGCGCCCGGTCGCCGTCGCCCTCGGCCCCCACCACCCGCAGCGCGCCCTGCGCGACGTACGCGATGTGCCGGCCGTCGGGGGAGGGGCGCGGGTCGATCACCGGTCCCGGCACCCGGAGTTCGCGCGTCGTGCCGGCCCGCAACTCGGCCGTGAACAGCCGCCCTGACAAGGCGAAAGACGCCAGCTCCACGGCCGTGTCGGTGGCGTATCCGACGATGCCGGCGCCCCCCTCCCGGCTGCGCTCCCGGCGCGCCCGTTCCTCGGGGGAGAGCTCTTCGCCGGCGCCGCCGAGGAGGGCGCCGGGATCCGCCGCGAGGCGCTCTTCGCCGCCCGGAAGATCCATGACCCACAGGGAGTTGGCCCGGTCGGTGCCGGAGCCGGAACGCAGGAACGCGACACGCGCGCCGTCGGGTGCCACCGCGAACGCGCGCGGCGCGCCGAGGGTGAACCGCTGGGTCCGGGCGTATCGACGGGGGAAGGAGTCGGACTCGGTCGTCATACCCCGACCATATTGGCCATGCGCCCCCTTGTGCGGCCGTGCGCCGCGCGATGCGCGAGTACGGATAGTTATGATCACTACCGCTGTGTGGGTATCAACCTGCTGGCGTCTGCATGGATTTGCTCAACTGATCTGGATCTGGCGATCTTTGGAGGTGAGCCGCCGTGGCACTCTCGATTTCGGCGGTGGTGCTGCTGGCGATCATCGTCTTCCTGCTCATCAAGAAGTCCGGACTGAAGGGCGGTCACGCCGTCGTCTGCATCCTGCTCGGCTTCTACCTCGCCTCCTCGACCGTCGCCCCCACGATCAGCCAACTGACCACGAACGTCGCCAGCATGATCAGCAGCATCAAGTTCTGACATCCGCCTGTCCGGGGGCGCGGCCCCGCCCGGCGCCGGACGGCTCCCGGCACGTCGGCCGCCGGGATCGTAGGGTGGCCCCATGACGGAACTGCCTGCCCGGCGGCTGCTGCTCGTGCACGCGCACCCGGACGACGAGTCGATCAACAACGGCGCGACCATGGCCCGGTACGCGGCCGAGGGCGCCCATGTGACGCTGGTCACCTGCACCCTCGGGGAGCGGGGCGAGGTCATCCCGCCGGAGCTGCGGCATCTGGCCGGCCCGGCGCTGGGCGCGCACCGGCGGGGAGAGCTGGCCGCCGCCGTACGCGCGCTCGGCGTGGCCGACGCCCGGCTGCTCGGCGGGGCGGGGCGGTACGGCGACTCCGCGATGATGGGCATCGCGGACAACGACGACCCCGGATGCTTCTGGCAGGCCGACGTCGACGAGGCCGCCGGGCATCTGGTGGAGGTGATCCTCGAGGTGCGGCCCCAGGTCCTGGTGACGTACGACGACAACGGCGGCTACGGCCACCCGGACCACATCCAGGCCCACCGCGTCGCCATGCGCGCCGTCGACCTCGCGGCCGAGCGCGGCCACCGCATCGCCAAGGTGTACTGGAACCGCGTCCCGCGCTCCGTCGCCGACGCCGCCTTCGCCCGCCTCCAGGACGAGCTGCCCGCCCTGCCGTTCGACAAGGGCGGCAGCGTCGCCGACGTGCCCGGCGTGGTCGACGACGCGCGGGTCACCACCGCCGTCGACGGCGCCGCCTTCGCCGCGGCGAAGGCCGCCGCGATGCGCGCCCACGCCACCCAGATCGAGGTGGCCGAGCCGTACTTCGCGCTCTCCAACGAGTTGGCCCAGCCGCTGTTCACCACCGAGTACTACGAGCTGGTGCGCGGCACGGCCGAGCCCGGCGAGACCGACCTGTTCGCCGGCGTCGAGGAGGCGGCGTGAGCGCCGACGGACCCGGCTCGCTGCTCGCCCAGCCGCTCGGCCGGCCCTCGGCCGGACGGATCGCCGCCTACCTGGGCCTGGTCGTGCTCGGCGCCGTCGTGGGCCTCGCCGGCGCCCTCGTGCAGGCCGCCTGGTTCCCCG
This sequence comes from Streptomyces sp. NPDC007189, assembly GCF_040703635.1. Taxonomy (NCBI): domain Bacteria; kingdom Bacillati; phylum Actinomycetota; class Actinomycetes; order Kitasatosporales; family Streptomycetaceae; genus Streptomyces; species Streptomyces sp. NPDC007189. Next base: position 198,800 of record NZ_JBEYEY010000001.1, on the reverse strand, counting down.
GCGGGCTGCTGCTCGCCCTCGCGGGCGCGGCCGGGCTGTTCCTCGGCGGCGCGCACGCCACCGGCGGCCGGGGCGGGGCCGTCGCACCGGTGGTGGGCTGGATCGTCACCGTCATCCTGCTCACCACCGCGCGCCCGGAAGGTGACTTCCTGTTCGGGGCGGGACTCGGCTCCTATCTCTTCCTGCTCGGCGGCATGGCGCTCGCTGTGATCTGCGCCACCGTCGGCGCCGGGCGGCAACCCCGGAGCGGTCCCGCCCGACTTGGCAAGTGACGTACCACTTCGCCGCGGGACGCGCGTGCGAGTCCCGTGTGGGTTTCCTCGGCGGTCATGGGATAAGCGGCAGAAGTGGCCAGTATGGTGGTGCGCGCCGCCGAGCCGCCCGAGCTAGTTGAGGTCGAACGGGCGGCGAAGCCAACTGGGAGAACCTGCCTTGAGTCGTGAAACTGACACTCCGTCCACCGGGCCCGACGGGCGCGGCGGAGCCGCGTACCCGTCCGGCACGCCGCCGTACGGGACCCCCATGGCTTCCGGCGACGGTACGGACGCGGGCCGTTCGGGCACGCGGCCGGAGGAGAAGAAGACCGAGACCACGCTGACGACCCGGATCAGGATCAACATCCCCGGGTCCCGGCCCATTCCGCCGGTCGTGGTGCGCAAGCCCGTCGCGGAGAGCGGCGCCGCCGGGGACGAGGCGCCCGCCGCCGACCCCCGGCCGGCGGCCGACCGCACGGCGGCCCCCGCCGCCGAGGCCCCGGCCGGATCCGGGGCCCAGGCGGAGGAGAAGACCAGCGACTGGTTCGCGCCCCGCAAGTCGTCCGCCGCCAAGGGCGGACCGGGCGGCGGTGGCACGAACGGTGCCGGAATGTCCGGTGGTTCCGGTTCGGCCACGAGTGCGTCGGGCGCCCGTCCGGGTGGACCGGAAGCACCGGGTACGGCCGGTACCACCGGCGCACGCTCCGGTGGCAGCCGGCCCGGTGGCGGCCGCCCCGGCGGTGTGGTGGGCTCCATGAGCGTGCCGGGCGCCCGCCCCGGCGCCACGAACGGCAAGGGTCTGCCCGGCGCCACCGGCGGCCCCGTCGCCCCCGGACACGGCGGCGGCACCGGCTCCTTCGACGTGACCGAGGCCCTGAACGCGGGCCCGCTCGGCAACGGCTCCCGCTCCGGCGGCCCCGGCGGCGAGCCGCGCCGCGACGACCTCCCGTACTTCGCGGAGAACGCCGACCAGGACGGCTTCGGCGGCTCCGGCGCGAGCGGCTCCGACGGCTACGGCGGCGCCCCCGGCGCGAGCCGGAACGGTTTCCCGGACACCGGCTCGAACGACCACGACGGCCTCGGCGCCGCGGCGGGCAGCGGCCCGGCCGGCGGAGCCGGCGGCCTGGGCGGACCCGGCGGTCCCAGCGGCTTCAACGGCCCGCACGGCCACGGCGGCCCCGGCGGCCCGCAGGGCCCGGCCGGCCCCACCAGCGGCCCGGTCACGGGCGACGGCCCCCTCGCCCCCTCGGGCGGCGAAGCGTTCGACGGCGGCCCGCTCGGCGGCGGCTACGCGCCCGGCGGCCAGGGCCCCAAGCCGCCCCGCAGCGCCCTCGCCGACATCGCCGACCTGGAAGGCCCGGCACGTCCCGGCGGCCCCGGAGCGCACAGCGCCGGCCCCGGCGGACTCGGCCCGGGCGGCGGGCTCAGCGACGACACCGCGATCCTCACCCCGCAGAAGCCGGCCCCCGAACCGGGCACGCCCGGCTACCGCCCGGCCGACCACGTCTCCGGGCACACCGTCACCAGCGGCATCCCGGTCGTCCCCGGCGCCGCCCCGTACGGCGGCCCCTCGTCCGCCGGCCCGGCCACGCCCCCCGCGTCGCCGCCGGCCGGCGCCCCCAAGGCGCAGGCCAAGCCGAAGAAGAAGGGCCGCAGCAAGCTGGTGCTGCTGGGCGTCGGCGTGGTCGTCGTCGCGGGCGGCGCCTACTGCGCCGGACTGCTGATGAACCGCACCGACGTGCCCAAGGGCACCACGGTCCTCGGCCTGGACATCGGCGGCGGCACCCGTGACGACGCCGTCAAGAAGCTCGACGACGCCTTCGGCGGCCGGGTCAACAAGCCGCTGAAGCTCGACGTCGGCGGCAGGACGGTCAGCATCACCCCCGAGAACGCCGGGCTCCAGTTCGACTTCCAGGACACCGTGAGCAAGGCCGCGACCAGCGACTACAACCCGGTGCACGTCATCGGCTCGCTCTTCGGGCAGAAGCGGGTGATCGAGCCGTCGATGCCGGTGGACGAGGAGAAGCTCCAGGCCGCGCTGCAGCAGGCCGGCGGCGGCTCCGGCTCGGTCGTCGAGGGCGGCATCGACTTCAAGCCCGGCCGAGCGGTCGCCGTCTACGGCAAGGCGGGCAAGGCCGTCGACGCGGGCCGGTCGGCCCAGGCGGTCGAGCAGGCCTACCGCACCCTGGTGGAGACGGACACCGCGACCCCGGTCACCGTCCCGACGACCACCAGGCAGCCGATGGTGTCGAACGCCGAGGTCGACCGCGAGATGAAGGAGTTCGCGGAGCCGGCGATGTCGGCCAAGGTCACCGTGTCGGCGGGCGCGGGGCACGTGGTGCTGATGAGCCCGGAGAAATCCCTCTGGAAGTTCCTCAAGGTGGTGCCCACCGCGGACGGCAAGCTGACCGACAAGCCCGACCTCAACGCCCTGAAGCAGCTCTACGGCGGGGCCTTCGACGGCGTGCTCATCACCCGCGGCAACGGCAAGAAGACGGCGGTCACCCCGCAGGACGTCTACGTCGCCCTGCGCCAGGCCCTGATCAGCAAGACCAACCGGGTCGCGGTCATCCAGACCAACCCGAGCTGACGGGGACACAGGCGGAAGAAGGGGGCGCCCAGCGACACCGGGCGCCCCTTCGCCGTACCGTCACCCGGCCCGTATGACATCTGTCATCCGGCACTGAGGACCCCCGACACTGCCCCGCACCCGGCCGCCGCCGCGAGCATGGACGCCATGACGACAACTGCGGCACCGGCCACCACCACCCCGGTGGTCGGCTTCGACCAGGTGACCAAGACGTACGGGAGCGTCCGGGCCGTCGACGGGCTCTCGCTCCGGCTGTACCCGGGCGAGACCGTCGCCCTCCTCGGCCCGAACGGGGCCGGCAAGTCCACCACCCTCGACCTGCTCCTCGGTCTGAAGCACCCCGACAGCGGCACGGTGAGCCTGTTCGGCGGCGCCCCCCGTGACGCGATCGTCGCCGGGCGGGTCGGCGCCATGCTGCAGAGCGGCGGGCTGATGGACGAGGTCACCGTCGAGGAGCTGGTGAAGCTGTCCTGCGCGCTGCACCCGAGGCCGTACAAGGCGGCCGACGTGATGGCCCGCGCGGGCATCGCGCAGATCGCCGACCGCAAGGTCGACAAGCTCTCCGGCGGCCAGTCCCAGCGCGTCCGGTTCGCGCTCGCCACCGCCGGCGACAGCGACCTGATCATCCTGGACGAGCCGACCACCGGCATGGACGTCTCCGCCCGCCAGGCCTTCTGGGCCACCATGCGCGAGCAGGCCGACCAGGGCCGTACCGTCCTGTTCGCCACGCACTACCTCGAAGAGGCCGACGCGATCGCGGACCGCGTCCTGGTGCTGCACCGCGGGCGGCTCCTCGCCGACGGCACCGCCGCCGAGATCAAGGCCAAGGCGGGCGCCCGGCGGGTCTCCTTCGACCTGGAGGGCGGGATCGACGAGGCCGCGCTGCGCGCCCTGCCGTTCCTGACGTCGATCGACGTGTCGGGCCAGACCGTCCGCATCCAGTCGTCCGACGCCGACGCCACCGTGCACGCCCTGTACGGCCTCGGTGTCTACCCCCGCAACCTCGAAGTCGCCGGGCTCGGTCTGGAGCAGGCCTTCGTCGCCATCACGGAGGCCGAGGAGGCCAAGCAGTCATGAACGCCCTGATCAAGCTGGAACTGGCCCGCGCCTTCCGGAACAAGAAATTCCTGTTCTTCTCGGTGCTCTACCCCTCGATCCTCTTCCTGATCTTCTCCAGCAGCTCCGGCTCCACCTCCAGGGTCGACGACACCGGCCTGACCGTCGCCACCTACCTGATGGTCTCCATGGCCTCCTTCGGCGCGCTGACCGCCGTCCTGATGGGCAACAGCGAGCGCATCGCCAAGGAGCGCGAGAGCGGCTGGGTACGGCAGCTGCGGCTGACCTCGCTGCCGGGGCGCGGCTATGTCCTCGCCAAGACCGCCAGCGCCGCGGTGGTGAGTCTGCCGTCGATCGTCGTGGTGTTCCTGGCCGCCGCCGTGATCAAGAGCGTCCACCTGGACGCCTGGCAGTGGGCCGCCCTCACCGGGGTCATCTGGGCCGGCAGCCTCGTCTTCGCCGCGCTCGGCGTCGCCATCGGCTACCTCGCCTCCGGCGACGCGGTCCGCCCGATCACCATGATCGTCTACTTCGGTCTGTCGATCCTCGGCGGCCTGTGGATGCCCTCCACCACCTTTCCCAGGGCGCTGCAGGACATCGCGAAATGGCTGCCCACGCACGCGTACGCTGCACTGGGGCGGTCGATCGAGCAGAGCCAGGCCCCGCACGCCACGGACATCGCCGTCCTCGCCGTCTACTTCGTCCTCTTCGCGGGCGGTGCGGCCTGGCTGTACCGGAAGGACACGCTGAAGGCGTGAGCACGATGACGGAAGACCAGCAGGCCCCCGAGCGGCGGCCGGAGCACCAGGTGCGCATCGGCCAGGGGCCGCGCAACCGGCGCGAGCTGGTGGTCAAGACACTGTGGATCGGGATCTGGCTGGTCTTCCTCAGCTCCCCGGTCAAGGACCTGGCCTCCGGCCGGCACACCACGGTCGCCACGGTCGCCGGCGCGCTCGGCCTAGCCGCCTTCGTCACCGCCTACCTCACGCTGGTCTTCCGGAACATCGGCCGGCGCTTCACCCCCCGTGTCGTTCTCTCCCTGCTCGCGGTCCTCGCCGTCCTCGCCCCCCTGCTGACGTACGGCCTCGGCGACGCGTGGCTCGGCCTGTTCATCTACCTGTCGGTCGCCTGCGGGGCGACCCTGCCGGTCCGGGCCGCGTTCTGGGCGATCCCGGCGGCGACCGTGACCATGTACCTGGTCGGACTGCGCTGGGACGTGAAACCGGACGAGAGCCTGCTCCTCGTCCCGCTGATCGGGTTCGCGATGGTCGGGGTCGGCCAGCTCATCCGTACGACCGTCGAGCTGCAGAAGGCGCGGGCCACCGTCGCCCACCTCGCCGCGAACGAGGAACGGCTGCGGCTCGCCCGGGACCTGCACGACCTGCTCGGCCACTCCCTGTCCCTGATCACGCTGAAGAGCGAGCTGGCCGGCCGGATGCTGCCCGACCATCCCGACAAGGCGGCCCGGCAGGTCGCCGACATCGAGCAGGTCAGCCGGCAGGCGCTGGTCGACGTGCGGGAGGCCGTCACCGGCTACCGGCGGCCCCGGCTCGCCGCCGAACTCGCCGGCGCCCAGGTCGCCCTGACCGCCGCCGGCGTCGCCGCCGAGGTCCCCGCCGAGCCCGACCTCACCGGAGTCCCCGAACAGTCCGAGTCGGCGCTCGCCTGGGCGCTGCGCGAGGCGGTCACCAACGTGGTCCGGCACAGCGGCGCCGAGAAGTGCCTCGTCCAGCTCGCCCGGCGGCAGACCCTCGACGGTGCGATCCTCGAGCTCTCCGTCGAGGACGACGGATCCGGCGGCGCCGGCGGCATTCCGGGCAACGGTCTGACCGGGCTGATGGAGCGGCTCGAGAAGGCCGGCGGCACCCTGGAGGCGGCCCGGATCAAGCGCGGTTTCCGGCTCGTCGCCCGCGTCCCGGCGGCCCCTGCGGGGACGTAGGATCCGGGGCATGACGAGCACGATCAAGGTCCTGCTGGCCGAGGACCAGTCGATGGTCCGCGAGGCCCTGGCCGCGCTGCTCGGGCTGGAGGACGACATCGAGGTCGTCGCCCAGGTCGCGCGCGGCGACCAGGTGCTCGCCGCCGTCGGCGCGCACGGCGTGGACGTGGCGCTGCTCGACATCGAGATGCCCGGCTGCACCGGCATCGAGGCGGCCGCCCGGGTCCACCGGGAGTTCCCGCGGGTCAAGCTGGTCGTCCTCACCACCTTCGGCCGCCCCGGCTATCTGCGCAGCGCCATGGAGGCGGGCGCCGACGCCTTCCTCGTCAAGGACGCCCCGGCCGCGCAGCTCGCCGAGGCGATCCGCAAGGTGCTGGCCGGCGAGCGGGTCATCGACCCCACGCTCGCCGCCGCCGCGCTCGCCGAGGGCGCCAATCCGCTCACCGAACGCGAACGCGAGGTGCTGCGCGCGGCCGCCGACGGATCCACCAACGCCGAGCTGGCCAAGACCCTGCATCTGTCGCAGGGCACGGTCCGCAACTACCTGTCCACGGCCATCCAGAAGCTGGCGGTGCGCAACCGGGCGGAGGCGGTGCGGACGGCGCGGGAGAAGGGCTGGCTGTGACGGCTCAGTTGAGCATCGCCCGCGCGGTGTGCGCCTGCTGCCGTACCTTCTGCGCGGACGACTCGTCCACCACCTCGATCAGGTCGGCGTAGTACTCCAGCTCTTCGGCGCCCGAGGTGAACTCGCCGCGCTGCACCAGGAGCTGCCCCCGCTCGTAGCGGAGCCGGGCCGGGTGGGCGGGCACCAGCAGCGCCAGTTCCACGGCCCACAGGGCCACGTCCGAGCGCTCGGGGCGGGCGGCGGCCCACGCCCGGATGTTGTTCAGGATCCGCTGGACGATCTCCAGCGGCGCCGCGGGCCGCAGCATCGAGGCGTCCAGCGGCGCTCCCGTGGACCCCACCACCAGCAGCTCCGCGTCGCTCCCGGCCAGCACCCGTCCCCCGTCGAACGGATCGGCCAGCACCTGCTCCTCGGGCGGCCCGAAACCCACCACGAAGTGCCCCGGCAGCGCGACCCCGTACACCGGGGCGCCCGCCCGCCGCGCGACCTCCAGCCACACCACCGACAGCAGGATCGGCAGCCCGCGCCGCCGGCGCAGCACCTCGTGCAGCAGGGAGGACTCCAGGCGCTGGTAGTCGCCGGGCGTGCCGTGGAAGTCGTGGCGCACGCCGAGCAGCCGCCGTACGGCCTCCGCCCAGTCGCCCGGCCCGCCCGGCCGGTACGGCAGCTCGCCCGCGAGCCGGTCCAGCTCCAGCTGCGCGGCGTCGATCCCGGCCTCGTCCAGCGAGCGGTCCGCCCCGGCACCGATCAGCAGGCACAGCGCCGCCAGATCCGGCCGCTCGGCCCGGGCCTCCTCCGCGAACCTCCGGCACAACTCGGCCGCCCGCTCCGGCGGAGGCGGATACGGCGGCGGCAGATACGGGGAACGCATGCCAGGCTCATGCCCTTTCACAACGGTTTCTACGACCGCTTCGGCCCACCGGGTCGGAGGGACGGACGCGGGTGGCCGAGGGCGTGGGGTGGGACGGCCGGTGCGGCAGGGGCGGCAGGGGCGGCAGGGCCGGTGTTCCGGTGGCGGGCCGCGTCGACTGCCGGATGCTGGCGGCCGGGCGGCTGGGTGGCGTGGAGCGGGACGACGGGGGCGGCCGTGGCCGGTGCCTGGCGTCGGGTTTCTGGGCCGGAGGCGGCCGTGGCGCGGTCTTCGGGCGTGGCGGGTGTTTGGCGTTGGCCTTCGGGTCCGGTGGTGGCTCTGGCTTGGTGTGCGGCGCTGGCCGGTGTTTCGCGTCGGCCTTCGGGTCCGGTGGTGGTCGTGCCCGGGTCTGTGGCGCTGGCCGGCGTTTGGCGTCGGCCGTCGGGGCCCGTGGTCGCCGTACCCCGGTCTCCTGTTGTGGCCGGTGTTGCGCGTCGGCCTTCCGGGCCGGTGATCGCCGTGCCCCGGCTCCCGACCGAGGGCTCGTACGTATTTCGGCCGGAGGCTTCGGAGTCCGCCGAGGCCGGCCGGTCCGGGTCGGCGGTTTCTCGGCCGGAGGCCTCGGAGTCCGTCGAGGCCGGCTGGTCAGGCTCGGGGGTTTCCCTGCCGGAGGCTTCGGAGTCCGCCGCGTCCGGCTGGGCCGGGTCGGTAGGGGCCCGGTAGTGGTGGTAGGCGTGGTGCGGGGTGAAGCCCAGTGCGGCGTACAGGGCGCGGGCGGCCTCGTTGTCCGTCTCCACCTGGAGCCAGGCCGCCGAGGCGCCCTCGTCCAGGGCCCGGCGGGCCAGCGCGGCCATGACCTCCGTGGCGAGGCCTTCGCGGCGCCGGCCGGGGTCCACCTCGACCGCCGCGAAACCGGCCCAGCGTCCGTCCACGACACACCGCCCGATCGCCGCCGGGGGCTCGCCCTCGGCGCCCGGCACCGTCGCGAACCACACCGACGGACCCGCGCCGAGCACCCGCAGGGCCACCTCGCTCACCCCCTTGCGCCGGTACCGGGCGAGCCACGCCTCGTCCGCCTCCCGGGACAGCACCACGCCGGCGCCCTCGGCCCGGTCCGCGACCGGCGCGAGCGCGCCGGTCCACAGCTCGGCGGTCACCTCCCGCACCCAGCCGCGCCGTTCCAGCTCCGCGCACAGCAGTTCCTGCGTGCCCTCGGCGCCGGTGGCCGTCTGCAGGTAGGCGGGCAGGCCGCGCTCGCCGTACCAGCGTCGTACGGCCGCCAGGGCCGCGTCGAGGGGGAGGCCGGGATCGCCCAGCGGCAGCACGCTGTTGGCGCGCCGCGTGAACCCGCCGGCCGCACGCAGGACCCACTCGCCGAGCCGTTCCGTCTCCAGCGGCTGCCAGCCGCGCGAGGCGACCCCGGCGAGTTCCTCGTACGACGCGGCGGGCCCCCGGCGGCGCGCCGGAGCGGCCGGCACCACCTTGCCCGCGACCAGGGCAGACTCGGCGATCCGGACACTCCGTCCATCCCGCCGTGTGATCATGAGCACGCCCTCATCCCATGATGTGAGAACACCCACCGTGTCGGTGAACTTCTCTTGCGCCGCACCAGGTTCGCTCAAGCGCCGTACTGAGACACGTTTCCCCACGTCAGCAGGGGTGATTCGGACTTCAAGGCGTCCTGTCGCCGAGATTTCCACCGGTCAGTTCACCCCTCCTGTTCGGATCATGCTCCGGAACGGAGATACTAGGGGCGGGCATCGACGACGCCGCGCTCCCGCGCGCCAGGCGGCGGAGCCTGAGGAGGCCCGCCAGCGCCCTATCGAGGAGGAACGACAGCGTGACCTACGTCATCGCGCAGCCTTGTGTCGACGTCAAGGACAAGGCGTGCATCGAGGAGTGCCCGGTCGACTGCATCTACGAGGGCCAGCGGTCCTTGTACATCCACCCGGACGAATGCGTCGACTGTGGTGCCTGTGAGCCGGTCTGCCCGGTCGAGGCGATCTTCTACGAGGACGACGTCCCGGAGGAGTGGAAGGACTACTACAAGGCGAACGTCGAGTTCTTCGACGAGCTCGGCTCTCCCGGCGGCGCCAGCAAGCTGGGGCTGATCGAGCGCGACCACCCCTTCGTCGCCGCGCTCCCGCCGCAGGGCGAGTGACCGTCTGAGCGCCAAGCGGCCGCCCGCCACGCAGCGCCGCGCCGCCTCGGTCCCGTACGGCCCGATCACGTCGATCAGCGCCGCACGGGACCGAGGCGTTTGCCGCACCGTACGAAAGTGAGCCTGATTCCCGTGTCCGCAGTCTCCGACCGGCTCCCCGCCTTCCCCTGGGACAAGCTGGAGCCGTACAAGAAGACGGCCGCCGCGCACCCCGACGGGATCGTCGACCTCTCCGTGGGCACCCCGGTCGACCCGGTGCCCGAACTGATCCAGAAGGCCCTGATCGCCGCGGCCGACTCCCCGGGCTACCCGACCGTCTGGGGCACCCCCGCACTGCGCGACGCGATCACCGGCTGGCTGGAGCGCCGCCTGGGCGCCCGCGGGGTCACCCACCGTCACGTCCTTCCGGTCGTCGGCTCCAAGGAGCTGGTCGCCTGGCTGCCCACCCAGCTGGGCCTCGGCCCCGGCGACAAGGTGGCCTACCCGCGCCTCGCCTACCCCACCTACGAGGTCGGCGCCCGCCTCGCCCGCGCCGGCTACGAGGCGTACGACGACCCGCGCGACCTCGACCCCGCGGGCCTGAAGCTGCTGTGGCTGAACTCCCCGTCCAACCCCACGGGCAAGGTCATCCCCCAGCAGGAGCTGACGGACATCGTCGCCTGGGCCCGCGCCCACGGCGTCCTGCTGGTCTCCGACGAGTGCTACCTGGAGCTGGGCTGGGAGGCCGACCCGGTCTCCGTCCTGCACCCGGACGTCAACGGCGGCTCCTACGACGGCATCGTCGCCGTCCACTCCCTGTCCAAGCGCTCCAACCTGGCCGGCTACCGCGCCGCCTTCATCGCCGGCGACCCGTCCGTGCTGGGCCCGCTGCTGGAGATCCGCAAGCACGGCGGCATGATGACCAGCGCACCGACGCAGGCGGCCGTGGTGGCGGCCCTCGGCGACGACGCCCACGTCCACGAGCAGCGCGAGCGCTACGCCGCCCGCCGCGAGGCCCTCCGCGCGGCCCTGCTCCGCCACGGCTTCCGCATCGAGCACAGCGAGGCCAGCCTCTACCTGTGGGCCACCCGCGACGAGTCCTGCTGGCACACGGTCGCCCACCTGGCCGACCTCGGCATCCTCGTGGCCCCGGGCGACTTCTACGGCCAGGCGGGCGAAAACTTCGTACGAGTGGCCCTGACAGCCACGGACGAACGCATCCAGGCGGCAGTCAGCCGCCTCTGACCCGCCGTGGGCCAAGCCCTGCACACAGGCAACGGGGCCCAGGGAAACACCCTGGACCCCGTCACCGGCCAACGCGGCGCTCAGCCTCCCAGCGGCAACCCCTGCACCGGCAGCTTCGGCAGCCCGCCCTTGGTCACGTTGCCCGTGGCGCCCCCGACGACGTTCCCCGCCGCTCCGGCGGTGTCGCCCGCGGCCTTCTGCGCCACCGGCGTCGTCTTCTTCACGGCGCCGCCGGCGCTCTTGCCCGCGGCCGGCACCGTCTGCTCGACCGCCTTGCCGCCCGTGTGGCCCGCGAGAGAGGTGACGTTCTGCGCGGCACCGTCGACGGTGCTGCCCGCGTGCGCGGTGTCCAGGGCGCTCAGGCCACCGAGGTTCGGGACCGCCGCCGGCAGGTTCGTGGCCGCACCGGCGGAGCCGGCCGCACCGACCCCGGCTGCCGCTCCCGCTGCGACGAGCAGCGCGGCACGGGCGATCCGGCGGGTCAGAGGGAGGGACATGATGCTCCATTCGACGGGAGTGAACGGTGTCAGTGTCCGGACCCGGGACCGGGCTCGGACGCCGTGACTACCGCTCGAAGCCCGGGAAGGTTGCGGACGCCCCGGGTAAAGAATGGATAACGCATCGCATTATCAGGTGTGGATAAAAGCGGGCAAAGAACGCCCGAGGGGAATTCCGCAGAATCCTTACGGCCCTTGATTTCAAGGGGTTCCTGGAGCCGCCCGGCATGCCACTCGTTCGGCGGTCGACAGCGGCTACGCAGAACCCTCAGGGGTGAGCGCCCGCACTACTGTCCGGTCACGATCCGGACGACGTCCGCGGACTGCGCCGCACCGCCGGCCCCGTCGGCGGCCACCGGCTTCCACGAACCCCCGCCGCTCTGCGCGGTCCACTCCCGGCCCGCGTACGACACCCGCTGGATGTGCAGCGCCGAGGAGTTGGCCACCGCCCACTGCGCCAGCTGCCAGCCCCGCTGCCGCCGGCCGCGCCCGGTCGCGTCCACCTTGGCGCCCTGCGGCACCGGCACGGTCACGGTCCGGCCCTGCGCCGTCGCGGTCACGCTCGGCGCCGGAGACGGCGACGGCACCGGCGTGCCGCCCACCTGCGCCCCGGTCTCCTGCAGCGCGTCCCGCCCGAAGTCCCGTACCAGCGCGGCCCGTACCGCGTCCGGGCCGGTCGCCGAGGCCGTGGCGGCCGGGCGTCCGTCGCAGGTCAGCGTGGCCGCCGCACGCCCGGTCAGCGCCGCCGCGAGCAGCGTGGCGTCCGGCTCGTGCTTGGCGTACGCCTCCGGATAGCCGCTGCGCTGCACCTCCTGGGCGGCCTCGGTCAGCGGCAGGCCGCTGTAGTGGGGCACCTTGGCCAGGTGCGCGTAGAAGATGCCCGCCGCGTACGTCGGGTCCATGATCTGCCGCTCGGTGCCCCAGCCCTGCGAGGGCCGCTGCTGGAACAGGCCGAGCGAGTCCCGGTCGCCGTGCGCTATGTTGCGCAGCCCCGACTCCTGCAGCGCGGTGGCCAGCGCGATCGTCACGGCCCGCTCGGGCATGTTGCGCCCGGTGCCGACGGCCGCGATGGTCGCCGCGTTCTCCGCCTGCTCCGGCGTGAACGCGTACGACGTTCCGTCACCGTCGGCCGAGACCACCTTGCAGCCGCGCGCTCCGCCGCCTCCGGTGACGTACTGCACCACGAGGTACGCGGCGACTCCGCACAGGACCAACAGGGCCGCGGCGTAACGCAGGAGGCGGCCGCGGCGTTTGGGACGGGTGGGGGACGGCTCTGACACGCGTACAAGGTACTGGAGCCCCGACGGACCCTCACCGCGGGTTGCCGGACAGCGCTTGCCGTCGGCCCCCGCGACCGGCGCGCTAGGGTCGGGGCCATGGCCGACACCTCCCTTGACCTCACGCTCGACGCCGCCGCGCTCACCGCCCAACTGGTGGACTTCCCCTCCGAGAGCGGCACCGAGAAGCCGCTCGCGGACGCGATCGAGGCCGCGCTGCGCGCCCTGCCGCACCTGACGGTCGACCGCTACGGCAACAACGTGGTCGCCCGTACGGACCTGGGCCGCGCCGAGCGGGTGATCCTGGCCGGCCACATCGACACCGTCCCGATCGCGGACAACGTGCCCTCGCGCCTGGACGACGACGGCGTGCTGTGGGGCTGCGGCACCTGCGACATGAAGTCGGGCGTCGCGGTGCAGCTGCGCATCGCGGCCACGGTCCCCGCGCCCAACCGGGACATCACCTTCATCTTCTACGACAACGAAGAGGTCGCCGCCGACCTGAACGGCCTCAGGCACGTGGCCATGGCCCACCCCGAGTGGCTCCAGGGCGACTTCGCGGTCCTGCTGGAGCCCTCCGACGGCGAGGTGGAGGGCGGCTGCCAGGGCACGCTGCGGGTGCTGCTGAAGACGAAGGGCGAGCGGGCCCACTCCGCGCGCGGCTGGATGGGCTCGAACGCCATCCACGCCGCCGCTCCCATCCTGGCCCGCCTGGCCGCGTACGAGCCGCGCTACCCGGTGATCGACGGCCTGGAGTACCGCGAGGGCCTGAACGCGGTCGGCATCTCCGGCGGCGTGGCGGGCAACGTCATCCCCGACGAGTGCGTGGTGACCGTCAACTTCCGCTACGCCCCCGACCGCACCGAGGAGGAGGCCGTCGCGCACGTGCGCGAGGTGTTCGCGGACTGCGGGGTGGAGGAGTTCGTGGTCGACGACCACAGCGGCGGCGCGCTGCCCGGCCTGTCCCACCCGGCCGCCGCGGCCTTCATCGAGGCGGTGGGCGGCACCCCGCGGCCCAAGTACGGCTGGACGGACGTCTCCCGCTTCTCCGCGCTCGGCGTCCCCGCGGTCAACTACGGCCCCGGCAACCCCCATTTGGCCCACAAGCGGGACGAGCGGGTGGAGACGGCGAAGATCCTCGCGGGCGAGGAGCGCCTGCGGAACTGGCTCACCGCGTAAGGCGCCCGCACGGCGCATCCTGTGCCGGACATGCGCAGGTCCCCCCTCCGTAACCGGCGTGGATCTACGCTGAGGTGGAACCACCCGCAACGGAGGGAGCGCATATGCCTACCGGCAACCCCGAGGGGAAGAAGGTGCCGCCGGACGAGCAGCGGCTCGGACCGGTCCTCCGACGGCGCGGACAGGTGACACCCAGCACGACCGACCAGCGGCTGCTGGACGAGCGCGCCCCCACGGACTGGGTCCACACCGACCCCTGGCGCGTGCTGCGCATCCAGTCGGAGTTCATCGAGGGCTTCGGCACCCTGGCCGAACTCCCGCCCGCCATCAGCGTGTTCGGCTCGGCGCGTACACCGGTGGACTCGGCGGAGTACGACGCGGGGGTGCGGCTCGGCCGGGGCCTGGTGGAGGCGGGCTGGGCGGTGATCACCGGCGGCGGCCCCGGGGCCATGGAGGCGGCCAACAAGGGCGCGTGCGAGGCGGGCGGCGTCTCGGTGGGCCTGGGCATCGAGCTGCCCTTCGAGCAGGGCCTGAACCCGTACGTCGACATCGGCCTGAACTTCCGGTACTTCTTCGTCCGCAAGATGATGTTCGTGAAGTACGCGCAGGGCTTCGTGGTCCTGCCCGGCGGCCTCGGCACCCTCGACGAGCTCTTCGAGGCCCTGACCCTGGTCCAGACCCAGAAGGTCACCCGCTTCCCGATCGTCCTCTTCGGCAGCGAGTACTGGGGCGGCCTGGTGGACTGGCTGAGGAGCACCCTGGTGGCCCAGGGCAAGGCCACGGAGAAGGACCTGCTGCTCTTCCACCTGACGGACGACGTGGAGGAAGCGGTGGCCCTGGTGTCGAAGGAGGCGGGCCGCTAGCGCGGGGCACGGGGCACCAGGGGGCGGGAGCCCCCTGGCGCCTAGGCCAGACCCCGCCGGGCGACCGCGGGGACCCGGTGGCCGGCGATGGACGCCACCATGTCCAGCACCTGCCGGGTCTCGGCCACCTCGTGCACCCGGTACACCTGCGCCCCCAGCCACGCCGACACCGCCGTCGTCGCCAGCGTGCCGATCAGCCGTTCCTTCACCGGCCGGTCCAGCGTCTCGCCGACGAAGTCCTTGTTGGACAGGGACACCAGCACCGGCCACCCCGTGGCGACCATCTCGTCCAGCCGGCGCGTCGCCTCCAGACTGTGCCGGGTGTTCTTCCCGAAGTCGTGCCCGGGATCGATCAGCACCGACTCCCGCGGCACCCCGAGCGCCACCGCCCGCTCGGCCAGACCCAGGGTGACGTCGAGGATGTCGGCCATCACGTCGTCGTACGTCACCCGGTGCGGGCGCGTACGCGGCTGCACGCCCCCCGCGTGCGTGCACACCAGCCCGACCCGGTACCGCGCGGCGACCTCCGCGAGCCCGGGGTCGACGCCGCCCCACGCGTCGTTCAGCAGGTCGGCGCCCGCCTCGCACACCGCCTCGCCGACCTCGGCCCGCCAGGTGTCCACGCTGATGATCACGTCCGGGAAGCGGCGCCGTACCTCCGCCACGAAGCCGACCGTGCGCCGCGCCTCCTCCTCGGCGGTGACCTCCTCGCCGGGCCCGGCCTTCACCCCGCCGATGTCGACGATCGCGGCGCCCTCGGCCACGGCCTGCTCCACGCGCGCGAGGGCCGGCTCGTCGCGGAACGTGGCCCCCTGGTCGTAGAAGGAGTCCGGAGTCCGGTTCACGATCGCCATGATCACCGGCTCGTGGGGCCCGAATTCCCGCCTGCCCAGCCTGAGCATCCGCTGTGACCTCTCCTAGTACGTCCCGCTGTACGGCCGCCTGTGACCCTAACTGTCAGACTCGCATGGCACGATCGGACCCTGACACATTCAGCGTCCGGAACAACGACCGGCACGGACCGTGGGGACCCTGGCGATGGTGATGTTCTTGTTCCTGGTCGTCGCACTGGCCGTCGTGGTCGCCGCGGTGACCCTCGCCGTGGTGGGCGGCGGCGGGAGCGGCCCGCTGCCCGAGGCGGCGCCGGAGCGGCTGTGGGACCCGCTGCCTCCGGACCGCCCGGTGGACCGCGCGGACGTGGAGAGCCTGCGCTTCCCGGTCGCCCCGCGCGGCTACCGCATGGCGGACGTCGACGACGCCCTCGGCCGGCTTGCCGCCGAACTCTCCGAGCGGGACGCCCGCATCGCCGACCTGGAGTCGGCGCTGGCCGGCGCCAGAGCCGCGGCGGCCCACGCCCGCCCGGACCAGCACGACCACCCGGAGGACCAGCGATGAGCGCCGGCGCCGCCCTCGCCGGACCCGACGGCGCCCTGCGCTGCCCGTGGGCCCTGTCCACCGAGGACTATGTGTCGTACCACGACGAGGAGTGGGGCCGCCCGGTCCACGGCGACGACGCCCTCTTCGAGCGGATCAGCCTGGAGGCCTTCCAGTCGGGCCTGTCCTGGATCACGATCCTGCGCCGCCGCGAGGGCTTCCGCGCCGCGTTCGCCGGCTTCCGTATCGAGAAGGTCGCCGCCTTCACCGACGAGGACCGGGAGCGGCTCCTCGCCGACCCGGGCATCATCCGCAACCGCGCCAAGATCGACGCCACGCTCGCCAACGCGCGCGTGCTCGCCGACTGGGCCGAGGGCGAGCTGGACGAGCTGATCTGGTCCCACGCCCCGGACCCGGCCGGCCGCCCGGCGCCGAAGACCCTCGCCGACGTCCCGGCCGTCACCCCGGAGTCCACCGCCCTGTCCAAGACGCTGAAGAAACGGGGCCTCAGATTCGTCGGCCCGACCACCGCGTACGCCCTCATGCAGGCGTGCGGCCTGGTCGACGACCACCTGGAGGCCTGCGTGGCCAGAGGCGCCG
The DNA here is from genome assembly GCF_040703635.1 of Streptomyces sp. NPDC007189. Taxonomy (NCBI): domain Bacteria; kingdom Bacillati; phylum Actinomycetota; class Actinomycetes; order Kitasatosporales; family Streptomycetaceae; genus Streptomyces; species Streptomyces sp. NPDC007189. The sequence continues at coordinate 182,311 of NZ_JBEYEY010000001.1, read as the reverse complement.
GTGCCTGACCCCAGGACCGCGTCCATGTCCGGGCCCCGGACCCTGGCCGGCATCCTGGACGCGGCGGCCCGCGGCAGCTTCCCGGCGCCGGACGGCGGTGTCACCGTCGTGCCGCAGCCGAGCGGGCGCGACGCCGGAGTGATCGCGTTCACCGCGCACTCCGTGGTGTTCACCGACGAGGACCCGAAGTGGGTGCGCGGCACGCTCGCGTCCCTCGACTGCGACGAGCTGGCGGCGGCGATGAACCCCCGCTTCCTGTCCGCGTTCCTGGCCCGCACGGGCCGCACGATGGACTGCGTCGACCTGCTCACCGTGGCCGGCTCCCTGCCCGGCGAACCCCCGCTGGAGCTGCGCGAGCTGTCCGACCCGGACCATCCGCGCGTGCGCAGGGCCCGCGAGCACCGGGACGACGTCCGCGTCTGGGCGGCCGACGGGGGAGTGGTCGTCCTCGGCCGGGGCGTCGCCGGGCGCTGGGAGACGGCGGTCGAGGTCGACGAGGACGTACGGCACCGGGGGCTGGGCCGGGCCCTGGCCATGGCCGCCCGGCACCTGGTCCCGCCGGGGGAGTGGCTGTGGTCGCAGCAGGCCGCCGGCAACGCCCGCAGCGTGCGCGCCTTCCAGGCGGCCGGCTACCGCCCGGTGGGCGCGGAGGCCCTGCTCACCGCGCCCTAGAGCCTGCGTGTCACCGGCCGAGGTATTTCGGCTTCTCCTTGTTCACGAAGGCCTGCACCGCGATCGCGTGGTCCTCGGACCGTCCGGCCCGGGCCTGCAGCTCGTCCTCCTTCTCCAGGGTCTCGGCGAGGGAGTGCGTGAGGCCGTAGGCCACCGCCTCCTTGATCGCCGCGTACGCCACCGTCGGGCCCTCGGCCAGCGCCCGCGCCGTCTTCTCGGCCTCGGCGCGCACCTCGGCGGCGGGCACCACCCGGTTGGCGATGCCCAGCTCCAGCGCATCCTGGGCGCTGATGCTGCGCGGGAAGAGCAGCAGGTCGGCGGCGCGGCTCGGGCCGATCACCCGGGGCAGCGTCCAGGAGATCCCGGAGTCGGCGGTCAGGGCGACGCCGGCGAAGGAGGTGTTGAAGGCGGCCGTGTCGGCGACCACCCGGTAGTCCGCGGCGAGCGCGAAGCCGAAACCGGCCCCGGCCGCCACCCCGTTCACCGCGGCGACCACCGGCTTGGGCGCTCCGGTGAGGGCGCGGACGATCGGGTTGTAGTGCTCCTTGACGGTGCTCATCGTCTGCCCGGACCCGGTCTCCCGGTCCGCCGCGAGCAGCCCGATGTGCTCCTTGAGGTCCTGGCCCACGCAGAACGCCCGGTCCCCGGCCGCGGTCAGCAGGATCGCCCGTACGGCCGTGTCCGTAGCCGCGGATTCCGCCGCCTCCCGGAGGGCGACCTTGGCCTGGATGTTCAGCGCGTTCATCGCCTCGGGGCGGTTCAGCGTGATCGTCGCGAGCCCGTCGCTCACCTCGTAGCGCACGGTGTCGGCCATGGGACATCCCCTCCGGTTCGCCGGTGACGTACCGCGCGGTACGTCCGTGTACGAAGGACAGCATGGCGGAGATCGCCGCCCGTGCGCCGGACCCGGCGTGTGACCTGCGTCAAAGAAAACCGGAGCGGAGCCGGCGGGCGGATTTCCGGTGCGGGGGCGCAGTATCGCAGCCACATCGCCGAATTGGGTGGTTTTGCTCGCGCGCGTTGCCCAAGCGATGCCGACTGATGTTGGTCATCGGGTCCTGCGATGCGGGATAATGGCTGGGAAGCAATGTGTTCGATGCCGGTGTCGCGTGTCCGTCTCGGAACCGCGGGTGCCCTCGGAGGGCTCCCGGCAGACGATGAGCTGGTTTCAGGAAGGGGAACGAGCATGGCGGCCATGAAGCCGCGGACGGGCGATGGCCCGCTCGAGGTGACCAAGGAGGGGCGGGGCATCGTCATGCGCGTTCCGCTCGAAGGCGGCGGTCGACTCGTCGTCGAGCTGACCCCTGACGAGGCCGAGGCGCTCGGCGACGCCCTCAAGAAGGTCGTCGTCTGACGTCCCAGCGATCCTGTCCTTCCGGCTGCCCCGGCATCGTCAGCGGTGCCGGGGCAGTCGTGCTTCCGCTCCTTGGCGCCCGTCCGCTCACCGCTTGACGGCGCACAGCAGCCCGTCGCCCACCGGCAGCAGCGACGGCACCAGCTCCTGGCTCTCGCGCACCGCGCGCAGCAGCTCCCGCAGCCGCAGCACCTCCGTCGGCTGCGGTCCCGAGTCCACCGTACGGCCGCCCGCGAAGACCCCCTCGAAGACGACGAGGCCGCCCGGCCGGAGCAGGCGCAACGATTCAGCTAGGTAGTCCAGGTACTCCAGCCGGTCGCCGTCGCAGAAGACGAGGTCGTAGCCGGCGTCCGCGAGCCGGGGCAGCACGTCCAGGGCGCGGCCCGGGATGAAGCGGGCCCGGTTGCTGGCGAAACCGCAGGCGCGGAAGGCCTGCCGGGCGAACTGCTGGTGGTCGGGCTCCGTGTCGACCGTGGTGAGCACGCCGTCCGGGCGCATGCCGTGCAGCAGATGGATCCCGGACACCCCGCAGCCCGTGCCGATCTCCGCGACCGCCTTCGCGTCCACGGAGGCGGCGAGCAGTCGCAGCGCGGCGCCCGTGCCGGGCGACACCGAGCGCAGCCCGGCCTCGCGGGCCCGGTCGCGGGCCCACCGCAGCGCGTCGTCCTCGGCGACAAAGGCGTCGGCGAACGCCCAGCTCGTCTGCCGGTTGCCGGTAATGACCCTCTCCTGTCCCGTGGTTGCCTGGGCGTGACTGTATCCGTTGGCGTCGGGAACCCGCAGATGGGACCGGGCGTTTAGAGGGGTGTGAGGGCGGCCCGGGACGCGAGGGGGGTAAGTCGGGGTGCACGAGGCGGACCAGGACACCGAGCAACTGTTGACGCAGCCGCATCAGCGCGTATCAAATTCTCGTAAAACCGCTTATCCGGAGCTAACGGGCGAGGTGGCTATGGTAGGGGCTCCACTGGACACCACCAGAGCCGACAGGGGAGGTGCGGCTGCGCCCGGGGACCGGGGTGGAGTGCTGCGGCGCTTCCTCGGATCGGCGGGCAGGCCGAAATCCGTGACCGACACCGCTGCCGACCACCACGCCGGTTTCGCCGCAGGCGAGGCCCAGACCGCGACCTTCTCCACCGACGCGGACGGGCAGGCGTGGACTCCGCCCACGTGGGAGGAGATCGTCAGCACGCACAGCGGCCGGGTGTACCGACTGGCCTACCGCCTGACGGGCAACCAGCACGACGCCGAGGACCTCACCCAGGAGGTCTTCGTCCGCGTCTTCCGCTCCCTGTCGACGTACTCGCCGGGCACCTTCGAGGGCTGGCTGCACCGCATCACCACCAACCTCTTCCTGGACATGGTCCGGCGCAAGCAGCGCATCCGCTTCGACGCCCTCGGCGAGGACGCGGCCGAGCGCCTGGCCAGCCGCGAGCCCACCCCGCACCAGGTCTTCAGCGACGCCCACTTCGACGCCGACGTCCAGCAGGCCCTGGACACCCTGGCCCCCGAGTTCCGCGCCGCGGTCGTGCTGTGCGACATCGAGGGACTGTCGTACGAGGAGATCGCCGCGACCCTCGGCGTCAAGCTCGGCACCGTCCGCTCCCGTATCCACCGTGGCCGTTCCCAGCTCCGCAAGGCCCTCGCGCACCGTTCCCCGGAGGCCCGCGCGGCCGAGCGGCGCTCCTTCCTGGCCCGTGTCCCCGCTCTGGGGGGAGGGGGCGCGACGGCGTGAGTGGTTCCCGGCCCAAACCTGCGGAGGCGCACCTCGCAGAGCAGCACCTGGGAGACCGGCTCTCCGCCCTGGTGGACGGAGAGCTCGGTCATGAGACGCGTGAGCGCGTCCTCGCGCACCTGGCCACCTGCGCCCGGTGCAAGGCGGAGGCGGACGCCCAGCGCCGGCTGAAGAACGTGTTCGCGGAGGCGGCCCCGCCGCCCCCCTCGGCGAGCCTGCTGGCCCGCCTGCAGGGCCTGCCCGAAGGAGGTGACCCGGACGGCGACGGCATGTCGCCGCCGGGGGGACCCTTCGGCGGCTCCGGTGACGGCGAGAGCGCCGGGGGAGCCTCCGGCGCCCTCGGGGTCTTCGGAGTGAGGCGCGGCGAGCGCTTCGCGTTCGGCTACGTCCCCGCGCGCCCGCACGGCGCCGGCCGACTCCCCGCGCTGCCCGCCGCCGAGGAGCGCGGCTTCCGCATCCACCCCGTCGGCCGCCCGGACGACGGCCGCTCCGCCTCGCGCGGTCTGCGGTTCGCGGTCGCCGCCGCCGGCGCGGTGTCGCTGGCCGCGGTGGCCCTCGGCGGCGTGACCACGGCCATCCCCGGCGACACCGGCGTGGACGCCCGCGGCGGCTCGGGCACCGGCAGCAATGTGGTCCCGGCGCGCTCGGCGGGCACCGGCGCGGGCTCGGGCACGTCCGCGCCCGAAACCCAGCAGCGCCGCCGGGCGCTGGGACCGCTGCTCGCCCAGGGCGGCGCCCAGCGCGGTTCATCGGCTTCCGCCCCCACCTCGATGTCCGCGCCGCTGGTCCCCGGCCTGCCGACCCCCGACGGCGGCCGGGCCGAGACCGACGGCCTGCGCGGCCTGAACGCGCCGATGATGGCCGGTGCGGCCGCCGTCTCCCCGCTGATACGCCCGCTCGACAACGCCGTGGTCTACCCGCTCACCGCCTGGTCCACGGTCCCCGGCGCGACCGGCTCCGGCCTGCCGCCCGTCTCCGCTCCCGACACCACCGCCCCCGCGCTGCCCACACCGTCCCCCTCCACGCCGGGTCACACCCCCTGACCGGCCACTACGCCACGGCCCGCGAACCTGGTTGAATCCTGTGCGTTCCCGCGGCGCCCCCGGGAACGCAGTCGCCGTTCCGCGCGCGCCGCTCCGGCGGAGGCCGCGTCCAGCCGTGGGGAGACCATGACCGAGGCCAACCACGCCCCTACGGGCCACGCTCCGAACACCCCGCCGTCGCCGGCCTCGACGGACCCCGTGAAGCCCGCAGACGGGGACGGGCGGACGGGTGGCACGGGAGCGGCGGATCAAGCTCCCGCAGGGTGCCCGAAGCCGTTGCACGACCCCGACCCCTACAGCACCCCTCCGTACGGCGAGCCGGGCCCCTGGGCGCCCGCACCGCCCGTCCAGCACCCGGCGGCCCAGACCACGCCCATCCCCGCCCCCACGGCCCCCTGGGGCACCGCGCCGGCGGCTACTGCCCCGGCATCGAGCGCTCCCACCCTCCACGTTCCGGCCCCCGGCGTTCCGGGCCCTGGCGCCCCGGCCCCCGGCACCTCAGCCCCCGGCGCCCCGGCTCCCGGCACTCCCGCCCCTGGCGCCCCGGCCCCCGGCACCTCAGCCGCCGACGTCCCGGCCCTCGGCACGGCAGCCCCCGGCGTCCCGGCTCACGGCACTCCCGCCCCTGGCGCCCCGGCCCCGGCCCCCGGCAGCGCAGCCCCCGGCGCCCCGGCCCCCGGCAGCGCAGCCCCCGGCGCCCCGGCCCCTGGCGCCCCGGCTCACGGCACTCCCGCCCCAGTCACCACAGCCCCCGGCGCCCCGGCCCCTGGCGCCCCGGCCCCCGCCACCTCAGCCCCCGGCGCTCCCACCCCCACCCCCACCCCCACCGCCGGCGCCCCCGCCACCCCCACCCCCCTCAACCCCCAGCCCTCCCCCCACCCCCCAGCGGCCCCGGAACGGCGTTACGACCCCTGGGTCGCCGCGGCGGCCGAAGAGCAGGTGCTGACGCCGGGGCCCCTCCAGCAGACCGGAGTCCGGGTGCTGACGGAGGAGCAGCGGAGTCGGCGGGGGAGGCGGTTGCTTGTCGGGTGGAGTCTGGTGATCGCCGTGGTGTCCGGAGGCATCGGCGGGGTCGCCGGGGCCTGGGTCGAGCGGGCGCGGTCGGAAGGCGAGGTGCGGCTGCCGCAGCCGGGGCGCGTGCCCGCGGGGCGGGCGCCGGACAGCGTGGCCGGGATAGCGGCGCGTGCGCTGCCCAGCGTCGTCACCCTGCACGTCAGCGGCACCGACCAGGCGGACACCGGCACCGGCTTCGTGCTCGACACCCAGGGCCACATCCTCACCAACAACCACGTCGTCGCGCCCGCCGGAGCGAGGAGCGGCGCCGTCTCGGTGACGTTCAGCAGCGGGGACACCGTCAAGGCGAAGATCGTCGGACGCGACAGCGGTTACGACCTCGCCGTCGTCCAGGTGCACGGCGTGCGCGGGCTCACCCCGCTGCCCCTCGGCAACTCCGACGACGTCCGGGTCGGCGACCCCGTCGTCGCCATCGGCTCCCCCTACGATCTCGCCAACACCGTCACCTCCGGCATCATCAGCGCCAAGGAACGGCCCATCACGGCCGGTGGGGAGAAGGGCGACGGCAGCGACGTGTCGTACGTCGACGCGCTGCAGACCGACGCCCCCATCAACCCGGGCAACTCCGGCGGCCCGCTCCTCGACTCCCGGGCCCGGGTGATCGGCATCAACTCGGCCATCCGTTCCGCCGACGGCGGCACCGACCCGCAGAGCGGCCAGGCCGGCTCCATCGGGCTCGGCTTCGCCATCCCCGTCAACCAGGCCAGGCGCGTCGCCGAGGAGCTGATCGACGACGGCCGTGCCACCCACCCCGTGATCGGCGTCACGCTCGACATGGCGTACACCGGCGACGGCGCCCGTATCGACAGCCGGAGCGCGGGCGGCGGCCCCGCCGTACGCACGGGCGGCCCCGGCGACCGGGCCGGGCTCGCGGCGGGCGACGTCATCACCGAGGTCGACGGACAGCGCGTGCACACGGCCGAGGAGCTGATCGTGAAGATCCGCGCCCACCGGCCCGGCGACCGGCTACGGCTGACGGTCCGGCGCGACGGCACGGACCGGGAGATCCGGCTCCGACTGGGCGCGGCGGAGCAGAACTGACGCACGTCTCATTGCGGGACGGTACCGGTCGGACAGGAACGCCGGGTACCGTTGAGCGACCGAGGACATCGCAAGGAGCGTCAGGTGTTCAATGACATAGGGCCAATGGAGCTGCTGACGATCATCGTCATCGCTGTGCTCGTGTTCGGTCCGGACAAGCTCCCGAAGGTCATCCAGGACGTGATGCGCACGATCCGGAAGATCCGTGAGTTCTCGGAGAGCGCCAAGCAGGACATCCGCAGCGAACTGGGCCCGGAGTTCAAGGACTTCGAGTTCGAGGACCTCAACCCCAAGACGTTCATCCGCAAGCATCTGGACAGCGACGAGCTGGGGCTGAAGGAGATCCGCAACGGCTTCGACCTGAAGAAGGAGATGGCCGAGGTCACGGACGCGGTGAAGAGCTACGACACCGATGTCCCGGCGTCGCCCGCGTCCTCCTCGTCACCCTCCTCGCCCGTCGCGCCGGCACCGCGCGTCGACATGACGAAGAAGCCCGAGGAGCCGGTGCAGGACGACCGCCCGCCGTTCGACGCGGACGCCACCTAGCCGCTCCCGCGCGCCGGTTGCCGACACGCGCGCGCGGGCGCACGCGCGCACGTGACGCGTTTCATAACAGGCACCCGTCGCACACGGCCTGAACAGGCCGTTCGCGCGACCCACGCATCCAGCGCCTGCCCTGCGCCTCTCACCGGTGTGGATATGCTGCCGAGTTGTTGTGCGGACCGGACGAGTACGCCCGAAGGGGGGCGGGCCACCGCTGGTCCGACGAGAGCGAGGAGGCGTCCGGGCAGATGGAGACGACGAGTCGGGTGGGCGCACAGGCGCCGGTCGCGGAGGGTGCGCAGCAGTTCCCCTCCGCCCGGCGCACGGTCGACGGTTATCTGCAGGCTCCCTTCCCGTGGTACGGCCTCGACGAGGCGTTCACCGGACCGCGCTGGCTGATGCAGGTCGGTACGACGGCCGACGGCGCCGTCGAGCACGGTTCGATCGGGCACGGCGACGAGCCCTCCGTCCGGGGCGAGGCCGTTTCCGCCGGTGAGCCGCGGGAGAAGTTCGCGGTGGTCGTCACCGTCGCCGCGCAGCCGTCCCGCAGGAGCGCCGACGGCACGGGACTGCTGGAGGCCACGTCGGTGTCCTCGGCGGCGTGGCTGGCCGGGGTGGGGCTGCTGTCGTTCACCTGGCCGGGGCAGATGGACCACAGCCTGCGGGACGACTGGCTGGAGCAGCAGACGGAGACGGCGTGGGCTCTGGCCGACGATCTGGAGGGGCCGGAGTGGAGCCGGCTCTCCCTGCCGGTGGACGGGGTGGCGTCCTCCTTCTACTACCGGGAGTCCGAGTTCGGCTGGGTGCTGGCCGGTTCCACCGGGGCGGGCGTGCACCTGGGGGCGTACGGGCGGGGGATGAGCGCGTACGGCCTGGGGTTCGCGGTGGTGAAGGACGTCGCCGCGTACGCGTGACGTCCGCTCACGCAGGAACGAAGGGGCACCGATCCGTATCGGCGCCCCTTCGTCGTCGGGGTCTTCGAGGAGTCCTCAGAACTTGTTCTTCGGCGTGATGCCCAGCGACAGCCCCGACAGGCCCCGCTGCCGGCCGCCCAGCTTCCCGGCGATCGCCTTCAGGGCGCTGCCCGCCGGGGAGTCCGGGTCGGTGAGGACGACCGGCTTGCCCTCGTCGCCGCCCTCGCGGAGGCGGACGTCGATCGGGATGTTGCCGAGGACGGGGACCGTCGTACCGGTCGTACGGGTCAGGCCGTCGGCGACCAGCTGGCCGCCGCCCGTGCCGAAGACGTCGACCATCTCGCCGCAGTGCGGGCAGGGCAGGCCGGACATGTTCTCGACCACGCCGACGATCTTCTGGTGGGTCTGCACGGCGATGGAGCCCGCGCGCTCGGCCACCTCGGCCGCCGCCTGCTGCGGGGTCGTCACGACCAGGATCTCGGCGTTCGGGACCAGCTGGGCGACGGAGATCGCGATGTCGCCGGTGCCGGGCGGCAGGTCCAGCAGGAGGACGTCCAGGTCGCCCCAGTACACGTCCGCGAGGAACTGCTGCAGGGCCCGGTGCAGCATCGGGCCGCGCCAGACGACCGGGGCGTTGCCCGGGGTGAACATGCCGATGGAGATGACCTTCACGCCGTTCGCGGACGGCGGCATGATCATGTTCTCGACCTGCGTGGGACGGCCGTCGGCGCCCAGCATGCGCGGCACCGAGTGGCCGTAGATGTCGGCGTCCACGACACCGACCTTCAGGCCGTCGGCGGCCATCGCCGCCGCCAGGTTGACCGTCACCGAGGACTTGCCGACGCCGCCCTTGCCGGAGGCGACCGCGTAGACGCGGGTGAGGTTGCCGGGCTTGGCGAAGGGGACCTCGCGCTCGGCCTGGCCGCCGCGCAGCGCCGAAGCCAGCTCCCTGCGCTGCTCGTCGCTCATCACGTCGAGGGTGACGTCGACGCGGGTGACGCCCTCGACCCGGGAGACCGCCTCGGTGACGCGCTGGGTGATGGTCTCGCGCATGGGGCAGCCGGAGACCGTCAGGTACACGGTGACCGCGACCGCGCCGTCCTGCCCGATCTCCACCGATTTGACCATCCCCAGTTCGGTGATGGGGCGGTTGATCTCGGGGTCGTTCACCGTCGCCAGTGCCTTGCGCACCGCGTCTTCCGTAGCCATGAGAACGATGGTACGGCGCGCCGAGGGGCGTCCGGGATGCCCCTCAGCGGTCGTCTGTGTCACGTCCCGGAGAACGTTCCGACCGTTCTGCCGGGAATACGACATGGCCGGGATGCCCGTCGTGCCGTCGCCGCTCGTCCAGCTCCTTGACCAGGTCCTGCAGCTCGGAGCGGATCCAGTCGCGGGTCGCGACCTCGCCGAGGCCCAGCCGCAGCGAGGCGATCTCCCGGGTCAGGTACTCGGTGTCGGCGATGGACCGCTCGTTCTGCTTGCGGTCCTGCTCCAGGTTGACCCGGTCGCGGTCGTCCTGCCGGTTCTGCGCGAGCAGGATCAGCGGCGCGGCGTAGGAGGCCTGCAGGGACAGCACCAGCGTCAGGAAGATGAACGGGTACGGGTCGAACCGCAGATGGCTGGGCACGGTGATGTTCCACGTCAGCCACACGAAGATGACGACCGTCATCCAGACGATGAAGCGCCCCGTGCCCAGGAAGCGGGCGATGCGCTCCGACAGCCGGCCGAAGGCCTCCGGGTCCCACTCGGGCAGCACCCGGCGGCGCGGCGGGCGCGGCTGGTCCAGCCGGGCGCGGGGCCGGGTGGCGGCCGTGGCCCCCACGGGGTGGCGTTCACGGGTCGCGGTGTCACGCTCGGGAGCCATGGCTGCCCACCCCCTCGTTGTTCTCGTCGTCCAGGTGGAACTCCGTCTCCCGCCAGTCCTCGGGGAGCATGTGGTCCAGCACGTCGTCCACGGTGACCGCGCCGAGCAGCGCCCCGGACTCGTCCACCACGGGCGCGGCGACCATGTCGTACGTGGCGAAGAACCCGGCGATCAGGCGCAGCGCCGCGCCCGGCGCCAGCGGCTGCAGGTCGGTGTCGACGATGGAGCTGACCAGGTTGTACGGCGGCTCGCGCAGCAGCCGCTGGAAGTGGACCGTGCCCAGGTACTTGCCGGTCGGCGTCTCGTCCGGCGGCCGGCAGACGTAGACCTGGGCGGCGAGCGCCGGGGACAGGTCGGGGTTGCGGACCCGGGCGAGGGCGTCGGCGACGGTGGCGTCCGGGCGCAGCACGATCGGCTCGGTGGTCATCAGACCGCCGGCCGTGTGCTCCTCGTACGACATCAGACGGCGCATGTCGGCCGCGTCGGACGGCTGCATCAGGCTCAGCAGCCGCTCCTTGTCCTCCTCGGGCAGCTCGCCGAGCAGGTCGGCCGCGTCGTCGGGGTCCATGGCCTCCAGGACGTCCGCCGCGCGCTCCTCCTTCAGCTTGCCGAGGATCTCGATCTGGTCGTCCTCCGGCAGCTCCTCGAGCACGTCGGCCAGGCGGTCGTCGTCCAGCGCGGCGGCCACCTCGGCGCGCCGCTTGGGGGAGAGGTGGTGCAGCACGTTGGCGAGGTCGGCGGGGCGCAGCTGCTCGAACGTGGCGAGCAGGCTCTCGGCGCCCTGGCCGTGCTCCTCCAGGGAGAAGCCGGTGACGGCCGACCACTCCGCGGTCAGCGTCTCGCCCTTGGCGCGCCGGAAGGCCCCGCCCTTGCGTCCCTTGCGGACGAAGACGCGGTCGACCTCCCAGTCGCGGCGGGCGGGCAGCTGCTGCACGGACACGTCGAGGACGGTCACTTCCTCGCCGGTCTCCACCAGCGTCACCCGCCGGTCCAGCAGCTCGCCGAAGACCAGCCGCTCGGTGGGCCGCTGCTCGAAGCGCCGGACGTTCATCACGCCGGTGGTGATGACCTGTCCGGACTCGATGCCGGTGACCCGGGTCATGGGCAGGAAGATGCGGCGCCGGGTGGCCAGTTCGACGACCAGGCCGAGCAGCCGTGGGGGCCTGCGGCCCACGCGCAGCATCACGACCAGGTCGCGCACACGGCCCACCTGGTCGCCGCTCGGGTCGAAGACGGGGACCCCGGCGAGGTGCGAGACGAAGATCCGGGGGGCGCCGGCTGCCATGGCTCTGCTTCCTCTGCTGATGTGGCCTGCGAATCGCCCAGTGTTCGGGTGTTCCGCTCTCTTTGTGAATTGATCAGTGAATTGCTCGGATTTGCCCGCTCGGGTGCGCTTCAGGCTAGCCCGTACCGGTCGGATACGCCCTGGTGGCGGGTCCGGACGGACTCGCTCCGCCGGGCGGCCGAGGCACCGGTACGCTGCGGTCCACCGCTCAGGAACCGTCAGAAAGGCGACCCCACCTGTGACTGCGACTCCCCAGGGCCGTACCCGCCGGGCCGCGCTGGTGGCCGCGATCTGCGCCGGCGCCGTCGCGGGCGCGTCGGTGCTCACCGGGTGCGGCGGCGAGGATCCGGACGCGGGGACGAACGGCGTGGGCAAGCTGCCCCCCGACAGGATCCAGGCGAAGACGCGGGCCGCGGCGTCGGCGGCATCGGCGGTACGGCTGTCCGGCACGGTCGTCACCAGCGGCCGTACGTACACGCTGGACATGCGGCTCAAGGACGACGGCGGCACCGGGTCGGTGACGTCGAAGGGGGCGACCTTCAAGCTGCTGCGGGTGGGCAGGCAGCTGTATCTGAAGGCCGACGCGGACTTCTGGAAGGAGGCCGACGGCAAGGACGGCGGCGACGACGCGGCGGGCAAGCTGGACGGCAAGTACGTCAAGGTGCCGCAGGGCGACCCCGCGTACAAGAAGTTCAGCGGCTTCACGGACAAGGACGTCCTCCTCGACGGACTGCTCACACTGCACGGTTCGCTGGCGACGGACGGGCACCACGACGACGCGGGTACCCGCACCATCCGCATCACCGGCGACAAGGGCTCCGGCGGCAGCCTCGACGTCTCCCTGGAGGGCACCCCCTATCCGCTCCGCCTGGTCCGCGCGGGCGGCGCGGGCACCCTGAGCTTCACCGACTGGGGCAAGGACTTCGCCGTGACCGAGCCGGCGAAGGGCCAGACCGTGGACTACGGCCGGCAGCTCCCGGCGTCCTAGTCCTTCAGGCGGGTCCACTCACGCGGGGGCCGCGCAGGGACCGGCACCGCCGATCACCGCCGCCGTGGCCGATCACCGTTGCTGCGGAGAAGGGGTGGCGGGGAATCAGAGGGCGCCGGTGCCGAACCGGGACCGGTCCCCGCCGCTACTTTCGTTTCCGCCGCTTCGCAAGCAGCCGCGGCAGGCCCGCCGGGATCGGCATGCGCGTGGTCGCCGGCGTCGGAACCGGCGGCTGAGCCAGGCTGCCGGAAGGCAACGGCGCCAGGGCCCCGGCCGGAGTCAGGCGCAGCACCCGGCACTCGCGGGCCCAGCGGGCCGGCATCTGCTCGCCGTCGGGAGCGTTCAGGCGCTTGCCCTTCAGCTCGGCGACGGCCGCCTCCCACTGCTCGGAGCCGGGGGCCGGCTCGGAGACGGTCGCCGGAAACGTCACCAGCCGGCCGCCCTTGTCCTTGCTGCGCACGGTGACCTCGGCGGTTCCGCCGTCGACCAGCCCCTCGAGAGGCTGCTCACCGGACCCGTCGCCGACCAGGCACACCGCGCCCTCGTGCCACACGTGCCACAGCGCCCGCGCGGCAGCGGCGCCCGCGCCTTTCACCCAGACGAGGCCGGACTTCTTCGAGGCCTCCTCGATGAGGGCCCGGTCGAGCAGCTCACGTGTCATGTGCCCAGCCTATCCAGCGCCCGGTCACAGCCAGCCGTTGCGCTTGAGCACCCGGTGGATGCCCACACACATGGCGACGGTGACGCTCAGAACCAGCGGATAGCCGTACTTCCAGTGCAGCTCCGGCATGTGGTCGAAGTTCATGCCGTACACACCGGTCACCATCGTCGGCACGGCGATGATCGCGGCCCAGGCTGTGATCTTGCGCATGTCCTCGTTCTGCGCGACGGACGCCTGCGCCAGGTTCGCCTGGAGGATGGAGTTGAGGAGCTCGTCGAAGCCCAGCACCTGCTCCTGGACCCGGGCGAGGTGGTCGGCGACGTCCCGGAAGTACTTCTGGATGTCCGGGTCGATCAGCCGCATCGGCCGCTCGCTCAGCAGCTGCATGGGCCGCAGCAGCGGCGCCACCGCGCGCTTGAACTCCAGCACCTCGCGCTTGAGCTGGTAGATCCGCGCCGAGTCCACACCGCGGGACACCCCGCCCTTGCGGCCCGGGGAGAAGACCTCGGTCTCCACCTCGTCGATGTCGTCCTGCACGGCGTCGGCGACCGCGATGTAGCCGTCCACGACATGGTCGGCGATGGCGTGCAGCACGGCCGAGGGGCCCTTGGCGAGCAGCTCCGGGTCGTCCTGCAGCCGGTGCCGCAGCGCCCGCAGCGAGCCCTTGCCGCCGTGCCGGACGGTGATGAAGAAGTCCCGGCCGGTGAAGCACATGACCTCGCCGGTCTCGACGACCTCGCTGTTGGCGGTGAGCCGGTCGTGCTCGACGTAGTGGATGGTCTTGAAGACGGTGAACAGCGAGTCGTCGTAGCGCTCCAGCTTGGGCCGCTGGTGCGCCTGCACCGCGTCCTCCACCGCCAGCGGGTGCAACCCGAACTCGGTCGCGATACCGGCGAATTCGGCCTCGGTCGGCTCGTGCAGGCCGATCCACACGAAGCCGCCGTCGCGCCGCACCAGCCGCATCGCCTCCTGCGGGCTGAGCGGCCCCGCGCTCGTCATCCGCCGGCCGTCCCGGTAGACGGCGCAGTCCACGACGGCCGAGGACGTGGCGGGGTCGCGGGTGGTGTCGTACGACGACGGGCCGGTCTCCTTGCGCAGCGAGACGCGGGACGGACGGACCACGGCGCGCAGATCACGGATCATCGACATGGGCAGGCTCCTTCGCGACAGGCAGCGAAAGACCGCGGGCGACGGCTGGAACTACCCGGAATGGGGACGTCCTGACTGCGGGATGTTTGGCACGTCCACAAAGCGGGGAGCACCGCACCGTCGCGGTGGCGACTTCGCTACTGATGCAGAACTGTGGCGATCCGGCGGATCACACGATCAGACGGACCGGGCAAAGCGGTACGACGTGCTCTTCCGAAGGGCGACACGCACGGGAAGGCAGCAGCAGCCAGCCAGAAACCAGCCAGTGACTACATCAGCGGGCGGAAGAGCGAGTGGTACTGCACGGTCGACTTCGATCCATGACAGCCCCACCTCCTCCGGCCGGTCCCTCGTAAGGGAGTCTCAGGTGCCGGGACTTGACGGCATGCTCGGCATGCTGTCCCGAACCACCGGCTCAGCGTAGCAGCCGCCCGAAGTGTCAAGGCGCTGCTTTGCCCGCTACTGACGAGTTCTATGCTCACCGCATGGTTGATGTTCTTCCCCTGGTCGAGGCACGGCTGACCACGGCGCTGGGCGAGCCGGACGCGCGCGCCGCCGTCACCTTCCTCGGCACGGACCGCGTCGAGGTGCTCCGGTTCCAGGAGGGGGACGTCCTCAGGTACGCCACCCTCGGCATGTCCGCGCACCCCATGACCGACCCCGCCGCGATGCTCGCCGACCCGGTCAGGGGCCCCCGCGCCGAGCTGGTCCTCTCCGTCCGCGCGGGCGGCGCCGACACCGACAAGGTGCTGCGCCCGCTGGCCGTGCTGGCCGCGTCCCCGCAGGTGGAGGGCGTGATCGTGACCCCGGGCGCCTCCCTGGACGTGGGTGAGCCGCTGTGGCCCGGCGCCCCCTTCACCTCGGTCCTGGTGGGCGAGCCCGGCGGCCTGGTGGAGGATCTGGAGCTGGAGGAGCCGATGGAGCCCGTACGGTTCCTGCCGCTGCTGCCGATGACCCCGAACGAGGCCGCCTGGAAGCGGGTGCACGGCGCCCAGGCCCTCCAGGAGCGCTGGCTGAGCAACGGCACGGACCTGCGCGACCCGGTCCGCCGGTCCGTCCCGCTCGACTGATCCGGCCGTGACCGATCTCACCAACGCGAGCGCCTGACCGGTCAGTTGGCGAAGACGGTGACCGAGTCCTCGGTGGCGTGCGCCGTCGCGTGCGCGGCCGCCTCGTGGGTCAGGGCCCGGCGCCGTACGACCACCACGAGCGCGCCCAGCAGCGCGGTGACCGCCGCCACCAGGAACGGCACGTGGATGTCGCTCCACTCCTCGAGCTTCGGCGCGAAGTAGGGCGCGGCGGCGGCCGCGAACCAGCGGACGAAGTTGTAGCCCGCGCTGGCCACCGGGCGCGGGGCGTCCGACACGCCGAGGGCCAGCTCGGTGTAGACGGTGTTGTTCACGCCGATGAAGGCGCCGGACAGGACCGTGCAGACGATCGCGGCGGTGTGGTCGCCGTAGCCGAGGACCAGGACGTCCGCGGCGAGCAGCACCAGCGAGCCGCCGAGCACCTTCAGCGAGCCGAACCGCTCCTGCATGCGCGGCGCCACGATCACGGAGAAGACAGCCAGCAGCACACCCCAGGCGAAGAACACCGCGCCGGAGCGGTACGGGGTCATGTTCAGCACGAACGGCGTGAAGGCCAGCACCGTGAAGAACGTGTAGTTGTAGAAGAACGCCGAGACCGCCGCCGAGGCGAGGCCGCCGTGGCCGAGCGCCCTGACCGGGTCCAGCACCGAGGTCCTCCGGGCCGGCTTCGGCTGCTCCTTGAGGAACGCCGTGATGCACAGGAAGCCGATCGCCATCAGCGTGGCCGTGCCGAAGAAGGGGTAGCGCCAGCTCATGTTGCCGAGGACCGCGCCGAGCAGCGGGCCGCAGGCCATGCCGAGGCCGAGCGCGGACTCGTAGAGCAGGATCGCCGCCGCGCTGCCGCCGGCCGCCGCGCCGACGATCACCGCGAGCGCGGTGGAGACGAACAGTGCGTTGCCGAGCCCCCAGCCCGCCCGGAAGCCGACCAGCTGGCCGACGCTGCCCGAGGTGCCGGCCAGACCCGCGAAGACGACCACGAAGGCGAGGCCGAGCAGCAGCGTCCTGCGGCCCCCGATGCGGCTGGAGACGAAGCCGGTCAGCAGCATCGCGACCGCGGTGATCAGGAAGTACGAGGTGAAGAGCAGGGACACCTGGCTGGGGGTGGCGTGCAGGCCCTGCGCGATGGACGGCAGGATCGGGTCGACCAGGCCGATGCCCATGAAGGCGACGACGGAGGCGCCGGCCGTGGCCCAGACAGCCTTGGGCTGCCGCAGGAGTTCCATGTTCTCTCCGCTCTCTCCAACAAGTTAGCTCGGCTAATAAGTGTAATCTACATCGATTGGGGATCCGTTCGGTCCTGGAAGACCCGTTCCCTCCGGACGGGTGATCGTCCTTGACGTGGGCGGGCCGGGGTAGGACCGTGGAGCCCTATGAGGGGCGAACCCAGTTGCCCGAGGTGCGGTGGCCGGGTCAGGGCGCCCGGTCTCTTCGCCGACGCGTGGCAGTGCGACGTGCACGGTCCGGTGTATCCGCTGCAGCCCGTGATCCCGCCCAGCGTCGAGGCCCTCGCTGCGGTCGTGCACCGCACGCACGTTCCGCTGTGGATGCCCTGGCCGCTGCCGGTCGGCTGGCTCTTCACGGGCGTGGCCTACGCGGGCGACGACCGCAGCGGCGGCCGCGCGACCGCCGTCGCCTGCTCCGGACCCGGCCCGCTCGGCGGTCCCGGTGAACTCATCCTCGTCGCCGAGGAACTCGGCGTCGGCCTCGGCGCGCGGTACGCGGGCATCGACGGCCCGGACCCGGGGTCGTACATGAACGTGGAGAAGCCGCCCCAGGCCAAGGTGCTGGCCGCGGGTCGCCCGACCCCGCTCTGGCACGTCTACCGCACCCCCGACGACCGGGCCGTCTTCGCCGGCGAGGCGCTCGGCATGTGGCTGTGGGCGGTGATCTGGCCCGAGCAGGCCGCCCTGCTCATGTACGACGAGCTGGTGCTGACGGATCTGCGGGACGCGGGGGCGGAGCTGGATCTGGTGCCGTGCGGAGCGTTGTCGCCGCGCTTGCTTCGGCCGTAGGGCCCACTGGGGTGCCGGGTTCTCGCCGTTGGCGGGTGCGGGTGCGTGGTGGGTTGCTCGCGCAGTTCCCCGCGCCCCTTAGGGGGTTGCAGTAAAGGGTGCTTGCGGGGTTCGGGTGTGACAGGCGGCTGCGAAACACCGGTATCCTTAGGTGTCCCCTTCCGCCCGTCGTTGCCTGGAGTCTGTGTGCGTATCGATCTGCACTGTCACTCCACGGCCTCCGACGGTACGGACACGCCGGCTGAGCTGGTGCGCAAGGCGCGGGCTGCCGGGCTGGACGTCGTGGCGCTGACCGATCACGACACCACTCGTGGGTATGCCGAGGCCATCGGTGCGCTGCCCGAGGGGCTGACGCTGGTCACCGGTGCCGAGTTGTCCTGTCGCGTCGACGGCATCTCCATGCACATGCTGGCCTACCTCTTCGACCCCGAGGAGCCCGCCCTGCTCGCCGAGCGCGAGCTGGTGCGCGACGACCGGGTGCCGCGGGCCAAGGGCATGGTCGCCAAGCTGAACGCGCTGGGCGTGCCGGTCACCTGGGAGCAGGTCGAGCGGATCGCGGCCGGCGGTTCCGTGGGGCGCCCGCATGTCGCGACCGCGCTGGTCGAGCTGGGCGTCGTACCGACGGTGAGCGACGCGTTCACCGAGGAGTGGCTGGCGGACGGCGGCCGGGCCTACGTGGAGAAGCACGAGACCGACCCCTTCGAGGCGATCCGGCTGGTCAAGAACGCGGGCGGAGTCTGCGTGTTCGCGCACCCGGCAGCCGCCAAGCGCGGGCGTACGGTCCCCGAGGCGCGCATCGCGGAGATGGCCGAGGCCGGCCTGGACGGCATCGAGGTCGACCACATGGACCACGACGCCGACGCCCGCGACCGGCTGCGCGGCCTGGCGAAGGACCTGGACCTGCTGGTCACGGGCTCCTCGGACTACCACGGCAGCCGCAAGGACGTCGCGCTGGGCGCGTACACGACCGACCCCGAGGTGTACGGGGAGATCACACGGCGGGCGACCGGGGCGTTCCCCGTCCCGGGCACCGGCGGAGCCTGAGGCCCTCGGCGGCCCTCCCGCGCCCGTAGTTCACCCTTTTCAGCAAGGCCAGTACTTCCCCCATGTTCGACATCGCCGTCTTCGGCTCCCTGTTCCTGACCCTTTTTGTCATCATGGATCCCCCTGGGATCACCCCGATCTTCCTCGCCCTGACCGCCGGCCGTCCGGCCAAGGTGCAGAAGCGGATGGCCTTCCAGGCCGTGTGCGTCGCGGGCGGGGTCATCGCCACGTTCGGCGTCCTGGGGCACCAGATCCTCGACTACCTGCACGTCTCCGTGCCCGCGCTGATGATCGCGGGCGGTCTGCTGCTCCTGCTGATCGCGCTGGACCTGCTCACCGGCAAGACCGACGAGCCGAAGCAGACCAAGGACGTGAACGTGGCGCTCGTACCGCTGGGCATGCCGCTGCTGGCCGGGCCGGGCGCGATCGTGTCCGTGATCCTGGCCGTGCAGAAGGCGGACAGCGTGTCCACGCAGATATCGGTGTGGACCGCGATCCTCGCGATCCACGTCGTGCTGTGGCTGGTGATGCGTTACTCGCTGCTGATCATCCGGGTCATCAAGGACGGCGGTGTGGTGCTGGTGACGCGGCTCGCGGGCATGATGCTCTCCGCGATCGCCGTCCAGCAGATCATCAACGGGATCACTCAGGTGATCCGGGGGAGCTGAGCGCGTCGTCTCGGCTCCCCCGGAAAGCTTGAGTGTGACGTCCCCGTTACGAGGCCGGGGTCTCGGCCGGGCGGATCCACAGGCGCTGCCCGATGGCGGCGGCCTGCTGAACGATCCGGTTGACGGAGGCGGCGTCCACGACGGTGCTGTCCACGGTGGTGCCGTCGACCTCGTCGAGTCGCATGATTTCGAAGCGCACAGGCTTCTCCCTTCGTCTGGTCATCCTCCTGAGGAGAACTACTTGGCGGACCGGACGTGTCCCCGGTCTCGTAGAGAGTCAACGTGCTGCTTGTTACAAACATTCCCTACGCTAAATAAATTTTTCGAACGTCTAATGACTGACGGGTAAGCGGACGGACGGGGGACCGACCGGGAGCGGTTGTGTTCACAGCGTGACCGCCGGGACAATGGGGGCGATGAACGACGACCTGGCCGCCCTGGGCGCCCGCATCGACCACACGAACGAGCTGCTCGAACGCATGCTCGCCGAGGTGGCGAAGACGCCCTCGACCCACGCGATCTTCGTCGACGCCGGGTATCTGTACGCGGCCGCGGGCCGGCTGGTCGCGGGCACCGAGGACCGCCGGGCCTTCGACCTCGACGCCGAGGGACTGATCGACGCGCTCATCGACCGGGCCCGCCAGGTCTTCGCCGACAGCCGCCTGCTGCGCGTGTACTGGTACGACGGCGCCCGCCGCCGCATCCACACCGCCGAGCAGCAGAGCATCGCCGAACTCCCCGACGTCAAGGTCCGTCTGGGCAACCTCAACGCCAACAACCAGCAGAAGGGCGTCGACTCGCTGATCCGCGGCGACCTCGAATCACTGGCGCGGCACCGCGCGATCAGCGACGCCGCCCTGCTCGGCGGCGACGAGGACCTGGTCTCGGCGGTCGAAGCCGCGCAGGGCTACGGCGCCCGGGTCCACCTGTGGGGCATCGAGGCGCCCGAGGGCCGCAACCAGGCCGAGCCGCTGCTCTGGGAGGTCGACAGCCAGCGCACCCTCGACCTGGAGTTCTTCAAGCCGTACGTCTCCCGCCGCACGGCCGCCGCCTACGACGCCGCCGCCGGCGCCCGCCCCACCCGCGACGACGTCCGTTTCGTCGGCGCGCAGATCGCCGCGAAGTGGCTGGTCTCCCGGGGCCGCGAGACCCTGGTCGAACTGCTCCCCGGCCACCCCTATCTGCCCGGCTCGGTCGACCAGGACCTGCTGGTCGAGGCCGAGGGCCTGCTCCAGTACTCCCTGCGCGGCCAGGCGGACCTGCGCCGCGCGCTCAGGGACGGCTTCTGGGAGCATCTGCAGGCGCAGTTCTAGAAGCGAGTACTAGCGCTGTTCGCTGGTCCCGCTCCTGGTCCCGCTCTCGGTGTCGTCCCAGAAGTCGGCGAGGGCCTGGGCCGTGGCGAGGGGCTGGTCGGTGTTGGGGGAGTGCTCGGCGCCGTCGATCACCGTCCGGCGTGCGCCGAGCCGTGCCGCCATGCCGTCCAGCAGGGGCAGCGGCCAGGTGTCGTCCCGCGCGCCGGACAGGACGTGCAACGGCAGCGGTACGGTGGCCAGTTCCGCCACGCGGTCCGGTTCCGTGCACAACTGGCGCCCGGTGGCGATCAGTTGGGCGGGCTTGGTGCCCAGCCAACGGCGCCGCAGGTCGTCCCGGTCGTCCAGCCCGCTGTCGAGCGCGTGCGTCACGGTGTCCTCCGGCGCCTCCATCGCCTGGATCGCCTCCCACACCTCCGCCATGCCCATCACCGCGAGCGCGTCCCGCAGCAGCTTCACCCGCTGCTGCTGGGGCTCCGAGATCTGCGCGGGGCCGGAGGACATGAGGGTGAGTGAACGGAAGGGCGCGTGGTCGAGCAGTACGGCCGCCCGTGCGATCTGCCCGCCGAGCGAGTGCCCGAGCAGATGCACCGGCTCCCCGAGCGCCTCCGCCTGCGCCAGCACGTCCCGCGCCAACTCCTCCTGCGCGTACGCCGATTCGTCGGTCTCGGGCCCGTCCGACTCGTACTGGCCGCGCCCGTCGACGGCCACCGTCCGGTACCCGCGCCGCGCGAGCGGCACATGCAGCGGATTGAAGTCCTCCTTGCTCCCGGTGAACCCCGGCAGCAACAGCGCCACCCCACGCGGCTCGACCCCGTCGGCCACGGGAGCGTCCACGACGGCGAACTCCCCCCGCACGGTCCGCAAAAAGTACGCACGGGCACCCGAAGGCGGGACGAAGGTGGCGGGCCTGCTCATGGGGAGAGGTTATCGGGCGATGCAGGGAGCTGCCGGAGCGTGGGGAGGGGGAGGGACGGAGGGGGCGGGGACGCAGTCGCAGAGGTCCTGGTCTCGGGGATGCGGGTGGAGCGGTGCGTGGGTGGGGACGGTGGCCGCGGGGGTCTGGTCCCGGGGGTGCGGGTGGAGCGGTGCGTGGGTGGGGACGGTGGCCGCGGGGGCCTGGTCTCGGGGGTGCGGGCGGGGTGATGTGCGGGCCTCGTCCCGGGGGCGCGGCCGTCGGTGACGGCGTGGGCGGGGGCGGAGACGCGGAGGGCCCGGTCCGGGGGCGCGGGTGCGGTGATGTGCGGGCCTGGTGCCAGGGGCGCGGGCGGGGCGATACGTGGCGGCACGAGGGCCTGGTCCCGGGGGTGCGGGACGAGGCGGTGCGCGGGCGGGGGCGGAGACGCGAGGGCCTGATTCCGGAGGGTCCGGGACGAGGCGGTGCGCGGGCGCGGGCGGCGGCGCGAGGGCCTGGTTCCGGGTGTGCGGGACGAGGCGGTGCGCGGGCGGGGGCCGAGATGCGGAGGGCCCGGGTCCGGGGGTGCGAGTGCGGTGATGCGTGGGGGCCTGGTTTTGGGGGCCGGGCGGGGTGATGTGCGGGCGGGGCCGGAAACGCAGTGGGCCTGGTGCCAGGGGTGCGGGCGGGGCGATACGTGGCTGGGACGGCGGCGCGAGGGTGGTCCCGGGTGTGCGGGACGAGGTGGTGCGCGGGCGGGGGCGGAGATGCGGAGGGCCCGGGTCCGGGGGTGCGAGTGCGGTGATGCGTGGGGGCCTGGTTTTGGGGGCGGGGCGGGGTGATGTGCGGGCGGGGTCGGAAACGCAGTGGGCCTGGTGCCAGGGGCGCCGGAGGGGCATGCGTGGACGGGGACGGAAACGCGAGGGCCCGGTCCTGGTGAGTGGACCGGGCCCTCGTGTGCGTCCGTCGGTGACGGTGTGCCGGATCAGCCTTCTGCGGCCTCGACGACCGCCGTCGCCTTACGCGTACGACGGCGCGGCTTGGTCTCCGGCTCCTCGCTGGCCTGCGCCGGGATCTCCGCGGCGACGGCCTTACGGGTCCGGCGCACCTTGGGCGCGGCCACCTCGCCGTCCCCGTCCGCCTCGACGACGGCAGCGGCCGTCTTGCGCGTGCGGCGGGGCTTGGCCTCGGCTTCGGTCGCTTCCGTGGTGGTGGCGGCCGTCTTGCGCGTCCGGCGCGGCTTGGCCTCGGCCTCCGTGTCCGCCGGGGCGGCCTCGGTGGCGGCGGCTGCCGTCTTCCGGGTGCGGCGCGGCTTGGCTTCCGTGCCTTCGGCGGTGTCCACGGCCGTCTCGGCGGCGGCTGCCGTCTTGCGGGTCCGGCGCGGCTTGGCCTCGGCTTCGGGGGCCTCCGTCGTCTCCGGAGCAGCGGTTGCCTTCCGGGTGCGGCGCGGCTTGGCTTCCGTGCCTTCGGCGGTGTCCACGGCCGTCTCGGCGGCGGCTGCCGTCTTGCGGGTCCGGCGGGGCTTGGCCTCGGCCTCGGGGGCGTCGGTCGTCTCCGGTGCGGCGGCGGCCTTCTTGCGGGTGCGGCGCGGCTTGGTCTCCGCCTCCGCCTCCGCCTCCGCCTCCGCCTCCGCCGGGGCCGCCTCGGTGACGGCGGCTGCCGTCTTCCGCGTGCGGCGCGGCTTGGTCTCCGTGCCCTCGGCCGTGTCGACGGCCGTCTCGGCGGCCGGCTCGGCCGTCTTGCGCGTACGACGGCGCGGCTTGGCCTCCGTGGCCTCCACGGGGGCGGCCTCGGCCTGGGGCTCGGCGGCCACAGGGGCCGTCTCCGAGACGGGGACCGTCTCGGTCACGGCCGGCTCCGCCGACTTGCGGGTGCGGCGGCGGCGCGGCTTCTCGGGTGCCTCCGGGGTCTCCAGCAGGGCCGGCCCCTCGGCCGTGTCCACCGTCTCCACGGCGGCATCGGCGGCCGTCACCGGCTGGGCCGGCGCTCCGCCGCGCGTGCGGCGACGGCGGCGCAGGGTGCGCTGCTCCCCGGCCTCCTCGGCGACCTCGCCGGCGCCGGACTCGGCGGCCGGCGCCGCGGTGGTCGCGGTCGCGTCGAGCGGGGTCCCACCGCGGGTGCGGCGGCGCCGGCGCGGCGTACGGGCCGTACGCTCGCGCTCGCGCTCGCCGGTGCCGGACTCGGGACGGGCGTCCCGCTCGCCCCGGCCACCACGGGCGCGACCGCGGGCGCCACGCCCGCCGGTCTCGCCGAGGTCCTCGAGCTCCTCCGCCTCCAGACCGGCACGGGTCCGCTCCGAGCGCGGCAGGATGCCCTTGGTGCCCTCGGGGATGCCCAGGTCGGTGAACAGGTGCGGGGAGCTCGAGTACGTCTCCACCGGGTCGTTGAAGTCCAGCTCCAGCGCCTTGTTGATCAGCTGCCAGCGCGGGATGTCGTCCCAGTCGACGAACGTGATCGCCGTACCCTTGTTGCCCGCGCGGCCCGTACGGCCGACCCGGTGCAGGTACGTCTTCTCGTCCTCGGGGGACTGGTAGTTGATGACGTGGGTGACGCCCTCGACGTCGATGCCGCGCGCGGCCACGTCGGTGCAGACCAGCACGTCGACCTTGCCGTTGCGGAAGGCGCGCAGCGCCTGCTCGCGGGCGCCCTGGCCGAGGTCGCCGTGGACCGCGCCGGCGGCGAACCCGCGGTGCTGGAGCTGCTCGGCGATGTCGGCGGCCGTGCGCTTGGTCCGGCAGAAGATCATCGCCAGTCCGCGGCCATCGGCCTGCAGGATGCGCGCGACCATCTCGGGCTTGTCCATGTTGTGCGCGCGGTAGACGAACTGCTTGATGTTCGCGACCGTCACGCCCTCGTCGTCCGGCGCGGTGGCGCGGATGTGCGTGGGCCGCGACATGTAGCGGCGGGCGAGGCCGATGACCGCGCCCGGCATGGTCGCCGAGAACAGCATGGTCTGCCGCTTGGCCGGCAGCATGTCGATGATCTTCTCGACGTCGGGCAGGAAGCCCAGGTCGAGCATCTCGTCGGCCTCGTCGAGGACCAGGCACTTGACGTGCTTCAGGTTCAGCTTCTTCTGGCCTGCGAGGTCGAGCAGTCGGCCCGGGGTGCCGACGACGACGTCGACGCCCTTCTTCAGGGCCTCCACCTGCGGCTCGTAGGCCCGGCCGCCGTAGATCGCCAGCACGCGCACGTTACGGACCTTGCCGGCCGTCAGCAGGTCGTTGGTGACCTGGGTGCACAGCTCACGCGTGGGGACGACGACGAGGGCCTGCGGGGCGTCGGTGAGGGCCTCGGGGGCGGCGCGTCCGGCCTCGACGTCGGCGGGGACGGTGACGCGCTCCAGGAGCGGAAGACCGAAGCCCAGCGTCTTGCCGGTGCCGGTCTTGGCCTGGCCGATGACGTCCGTGCCGGAAAGGGCGACGGGGAGCGTCATCTCCTGGATGGGGAAGGGAGTGATGATGCCGACGGCCTCCAGGGCCTCGGCGGTCTCGGGAAGGATCCCGAGGTCTCGAAATGTGGTAGTCAGGGTCATGCCTCTTCTGTGTGCGCGGCGCGAGGCGAGCGCGGGGGTCATGTGCGACCGTGCCGGGGACGTCGGCTGCCGTACGGGCGAGCCACTCAAGGCAAGCCGTATGACACGGGACCTCTGCCGACGCTCTAGCGCTCGTACCGCTGAGGGTGTCCCTCCGGTCGTCGCACGGACTGTGCCGTACGGCCACGGAGGGCTGTCGGGTCGGAGCCGATCGGGCCACCGACCGGGCATCCTCATACGTGCGGCCTGTGCGGAGACGTCGAACATCGTCGACGCACTCTGGCAGGCGCATTACCACCATACCCCGGATTCGCGCACATGCGATGGCCGATTTGGTCACGTCGTGGTGGTCACACTGATCCGACGGGGCCTTCCGGCGCCACGCGAGCGGGCTATTGTGCGCCTCATGACTAGCTCTGACAAGCCTGAGAACGAGTCCGCCGCACCCACCGGCGTCGCCGCCAAGGACTGGGCGCAGGCCTCCGCCGACCCGCAGTACCGCGCCGCCGTCGTGGATCTGCTCGGCGCGCTCGCGTACGGCGAGCTCGCGGCGTTCGAGCGGCTCGCGGAGGACGCGAAGCTCGCGCCCACCCTCGCGGACAAGGCGGAGCTGGCGAAGATGGCCTCGGCCGAGTTCCACCACTTCGAGCGGCTGCGGGACCGGCTGACCGAGATCGGCGAGGAGCCGACGGCGGCGATGGACCCGTTCGTGGCCGCGCTGGACGGCTTCCACAAGCAGACCGCGCCCTCGGACTGGCTGGAGGGCCTGGTCAAGGCGTACGTCGGCGACTCGATCGCCAGCGACTTCTACCGCGAGGTCGCGGCGCGCCTGGACTCGGACACGCGCGAGCTGGTCCTCGCCGTCCTCGACGACACCGGGCACGCCGGGTTCGCCGTGGAGAAGGTGCGCGCCGCCATCGACGCCGACCCGCGCGTGGGCGGCCGGCTGGCGCTGTGGGCACGGCGGCTGATGGGCGAGGCCCTGTCGCAGTCCCAGCGGGTGGTCGCCGACCGGGACGCGCTGTCGACGATGCTCGTGGGGGGCGTCGCCGACGGGTTCGATCTCGCGGAGGTCGGGAAGATGTTCTCGCGGATCACCGAGGCGCACACGAAGCGCATGGCTGCGCTGGGCTTGGCGGCGTAGCGCTCTGTGGGGCGGGTGCGGGTCAGTTGCGCGGCTGCGGGTCCGTTTCGGCCGGTCGCGCAGTTCCCCACGCCCCTGACGGCTCGGCTTCGCCTACGCCGTCAATGATCGTCGGCGGAGCGGGCGCAGCAGGAGCGACAGGGACGCCGTCGAGATGATCGCGGCGCCCAGGAGGCTCAGCCAGGCGGCGCCGGGGCCGAGGGCGGTGTGGGTGACGAAGTCGCCGAACAGGGCGCCCGCGATGCCCGTGCACAGGACCAGCGGGCGGGTCGGCAGGCGGTGGGACAGACGGTAGGCCGCCGCCGAGGCGAGGACGAGACCGAGCACAGCGGATCCGAGTGCTTCCAGGATCATCTCCGGGTCCCTCCCACGGCGCGTCTGCGTTGACGGTCGTCGTGCGTCCTACCCGTGACCTGCGGAGTTCAATCCTCCGCTGTGGAGGAGTTGTGCTCCGCTTGTGTGCACCTTCCACGCGAAAGGGCCCGGCGACTCGCGGCCGCCGGGCCCTTGTGCATGATGTCCGCCTACAGCGCGCCGAAGCCCACCTTGCGGACGGTCGGCTCGCCGATGTCCACGTACGCGAGGCGGTCGGTCGGGACCAGGACCTTGCGGCCCTTCTCGTCCGTAAGGCTCAGCAGCCCCGTCTTCCCGGCCAGCGCCTCGGCGACCACACGCTCGACCTCCTCGACGCTCTGAGCGCTCTCCAGAACGATCTCGCGGGGCGCGTGCTGCACGCCGATCTTGACCTCCACGGCTAT
Organism: Streptomyces sp. NPDC007189; assembly: GCF_040703635.1. Classification (NCBI taxonomy): domain Bacteria; kingdom Bacillati; phylum Actinomycetota; class Actinomycetes; order Kitasatosporales; family Streptomycetaceae; genus Streptomyces; species Streptomyces sp. NPDC007189. The sequence goes on along the minus strand of NZ_JBEYEY010000001.1, from coordinate 155,540 downwards.
GTCCCTCCGACGGTCACTGATGTGCGCGATCTTCCGCGCCCTACTTCAGCACACATTAGCCCGGTGAGGGGACGTACACGCTCCCGGCCGGAACGCCATCAGCGAACAGGCCGCCGGAGCCCGTACGAGCGTGTCAGTGGTGTTCGCTGCCGTGCAGCGGGAAACCGGCGATGCCCCGCCAGGCCAGCGAGGTCAGCAGCTGCACCGCCTGGTCGCGCGGCACACTGCGGTCGCTGTGCAGCCAGGAGCGGGCCACCACCTGGGCGAGGCCGCCGAGCCCGGAGGCGAGCAGCATCGACTCCGCGCGCGACAGGCCCGTGTCCTCGGCGATGACGTCGCAGATCGCCTCGGCGCACTCGTTCGTGACCTTGTCGACGCGCTCGCGCACCGCGGGCTCGTTCGTCAGGTCCGACTCGAACACCAGCCGGAACGCGCCGCCGTCGTCCTCCACGTAGGCGAAGTAGGCGTCCATGGTCGCCCGGACGCGCTGCTTGTTGTCGGTCGTCGAGGCGAGCGCGCTCCGCACGGCCTGGATCAGCGACTCGCAGTGCTGGTCCAGCAGGGCGAGGTAGAGGTCGAGCTTGCCGGGAAAGTGCTGGTAGAGCACCGGCTTGCTCACGCCGGCCCGCTCGGCGATGTCGTCCATCGCCGCGGCGTGGTACCCCTGAGCGACGAAAACCTCCTGGGCGGCGCCCAGCAGCTGGTTCCGTCGGGCTCGGCGCGGCAGACGGGTGCCACGCGGGCGTGCCGCCTCAGTTTGCTCGATGGCTGTCACGCCGCCTCCCAAAGTCGTCCATTTCGCGGTGTCGCCGCGCGGCCATCGTACTTTTCGGTAACCGTGCTGTGCGCGGTGCGAGCGCAGAATTTCACGTACCGGACGGCTGCGGAAGCCGCAGCGGGGTGCTCGTGGGGCCGTGGGAGTCGGCCGAGGTCAGCGGTAGTCGTCCTCGTCGAGCGCGACGACGCGCGCCTGTTCGACCAGATCGGCCTCGTTCGCCCGGTCGGGATCCACGGCCGTCAGGGGGTCGTCGCGGTCCGGCGCGATGTCGGCGTGCTGCTCGGCGGCGTCCACCTCGTTGGCTTCGACGCCGATCTCCGGGGCCGTCTCGGCCTCCAGGTCCTCGATCGTGTCGGGTTCGGTGGGGTCATAGGCCATGGTGGGCTCCCTTCCTACGAATGTCCCTGGAAACAGCAGGGGCCACATACGGGTGCCCTCTGTACGAGCCTAGGAGACAGCAGATCCGGACGCCATGCCGTCTCGCCCGTTCGCAGCCCCCCGTTCGCCGACGGCGCTCCCTGTCCGCCGCCGGCTCCGGTCCGTCACTCCTGTCCACCTTCCCGTGAGACAGCACCTGTGACGGCGAACACATGAACCGCGACGTGATCACCTCGTAACATTGCCGCATGTCTTCGACCGAGTCGCCGTCCGTATCGGCCGCCAGTGTCCTTCCCAGGGTGGCGCCCGTCCGGGTCGGCGAGGGCGAGCGGCTCCGTTCCGTGCGGCTGCCCGGAGTCACCCTGTCGATCCGTTCCCGCCGTCCCGCCCGCGAGGGCCTGCCGCCCGCCCTGTACGTCCACGGGCTCGGCGGTTCCTCGCAGAACTGGTCGTCGCTGATGGCCGAGCTGGACGGCGTCGTCGACGGCGAGGCGGTCGACCTGCCGGGCTTCGGCGACTCCCCGCCCCCGGACGACGGGAACTACTCGGTCACCGGGCACGCGCGCGCGGTGATCCGCTATCTCGACGCGTCCGGCCGCGGCCCGGTCCACCTGTTCGGCAACTCGCTCGGCGGCGCGGTCACCACGCGCGTGGCCGCCGTACGGCCCGACCTGGTCCGTACGCTCACGCTCGTGTCGCCCGCCCTGCCGGAGCTGCGCATCCAGCGCACCGCGGCGCCGACCGCGCTGCTCAGCGTGCCCGGTGTGGCCGCCCTGTTCACCCGGTTCACCAAGGAGTGGACGGCCGAGCAGCGGGTGCGCGGCGTCATGGCGCTCTGTTACGGCGACCCCGCGCGCGTGTCGCCCGAGGCGTTCCAGAACGCCGTGGCCGAGCTGGAGCGGCGGCTGCAACTGCCGTACTTCTGGGACGCGATGACCCGCTCCGCGCGCGGGATCGTCAACGCCTACACGCTCGGCGGACAGCACGGGCTGTGGCGCCAGGCCGAGCGCGTGCTCGCGCCGACCCTGCTGATCTACGGCGGCCGTGACCAGCTGGTCGGCTTCCGCATGGCCCGCCGGGCCGCCCGCGCCTTCCGCGACTCCCGCCTGCTGTCCCTGCCGGACGCCGGGCACGTGGCGATGATGGAGTACCCGGACGTGGTGGCCACCGCGTTCCGTGAACTGCTCGCGGACACGGCGAACGCCACCGCCGACGCGGGCACGAGGAGCTGAGGCCGGCGTGGGACGCCACAGCCGCCGCGGACCGGCCCCGAAGAACGCCTCCACGGGCACGGCCGCCAGGCCCACGGACCAGCCGGACTCCCGCGCACCCGGCGCCGCCGCGCCCGTGGCCCGCGGTGACCGGCCCCTGCTGCCGGGCCAGCGCCCCGCACCGACGCCGGAAGGCCCCGGCGCCCCCCAGGGATACCCCCCGCGCGGCCCGCAGAGCCCCCCGACCGGTACGCGCGCGCAGGGAGCCCCGCGATTCGGCGACGGTGCGCCCGCGGGTGGTGTGCCGCGTTTCGGCGACGGTACGCCCGCGCAGGGTGTGCCTCGTTTCGGTGATGGGACGCCGGCGGGTGGTGTCTCGAGGCTTCCGGACGGCACTCCGGCTGGTGGTGTGCCGCGTTTCGGCGACGGTACGCCCGCGCACGGTGTCCCGAGGCTTCCGGACGGTACGCCCGCGCAGGGTGTGCCTCGTTTCGGTGATGGGACGCCGGCGGGTGGCGTCCCGAGGCTTCCTGACGGCACTCCGGCTGGTGGTGTGCCGCGTTTCGGCGACGGTACGCCCGCCCATGGTGTCCCGAGGCTTCCGGACGGTACGCCCGCTCGCGGTGCCCCGAGGCTTTCGGACGGCACGCCCGCTCGCGGTGGTCCGAGGCTTCCCGATGGGACTCCTGCTCACGGTGTCCCCAACGTCCGTGGGGGTGCTCCCGCTCGTGGTGGGCACCCCGAGCAGCGGGAAGCGGGCGGCGGCTGGGGGGAGTTCGCTGGGGCGGCCGGGCCCGGTGCGGTGTTTCCGCGGCAGCGGGCGGCGGGACCGGGACGGGGGGCCGTGCCCGGCCCCCGGCAGGAGTACCTCGACGCCTTCGCCGACGGCCACGACGGCCGCCGCGGCGGTGTCGGCCTGGACGACGACGCGAACGTCTTCGCGCCCCGCGCGCCCCACCCCGGCGGGCCTCACCCCACCGAGGCGCACCCGGCGCACACGCCCAACACGCCGAGCATGCCGCACGCGCCGGAGCCGGACGGTGGCGACGGAGTCCCCGTCGGCCCGCCCGCGCAGCGCTCGCGCGGCGGCGCCCCGGCAGGCGCCCGGGCAACCGGGCCGGGGACCGCAGCGGACCCGCAGTCGCACGACGACGCAGGCACCGCCCAGGAAACGGCACCCGGCCAGGACCGGCGGAGCCCCGCGCGGGCCTTCACCGGGGTCGCCGCGGCCGCCATCACCACCGTGCTCGCGGTGGTCGTCGCCGGCCAGGTGACCGGGAAGCACGACACCGGCGCCGCGCAGGCGCGGTCCGCCACCGACCAGGCCCGCGCCGCACGCACCCCGGCCGGGGCGGCCCCCTCGGCCTCGCCCGGCACGGTGACGCTGTCGTACGAGCAGGCGATGGACCGGACATACCCGCTCAGCCCGACACTGAAGGGCTCGGGGAAGTTCGACACGGTGCCCGGGTTCGACAAGGCCCCGGGCAAGGGTCAGAAGTACACCTACCGCGTCGACATCGAGCAGGGGCTGGGCCTGGACGGCAAGCTGTTCGCCGAGGCCGTGCAGAAGACCCTGAACGACGACCGCAGCTGGGCCCACGGGGGTGCCCGTACCTTCGAGCGGATCTCCTCCGGCAAGCCCGACTTCGTGATCACGCTGGCCAGCCCCGGCACGACGGCCACGTGGTGCGCGAAGTCCGGTCTCGACACCACGGAGGACAACGTCTCCTGCGACTCGGCCGCCACCGAACGCGTGATGATCAATGCATACAGGTGGGCCCAGGGCAGCACGACATATGGGAACAAAATCCATCCCTACCGGCAGATGCTGATCAACCATGAGGTCGGTCACCGTCTCGGTCACGGCCATGTGACCTGCCAGAAGAACGGCGAACTCGCTCCCGTCATGCAGCAGCAGACCAAGTTCCTCGACCATGACGGAATCCACTGTCTGCCCAATCCCTGGCCCTATCCGGGAAGTTGACAGGCGCCGCTCATGTCACATTGACATGAGCGGCGAGGTCGTACATATTTCTGCGCATGTGGTCTAGTCATGCCGTCCAGGAGAGCGCAGCCATCGAGCTGGCGCTCATCGGCGTGACCGCACTCTGCGTGGCCGACATCCACTGTCGCTGACGCCGCCGCCCTGGCGCTCGCGTCGCGATTCTCTCTGGCTCTTCCTCCGTCCGTGGCCTCGTCACGGCGTTTTTCGACGACCGGCGCCGGGGCCGACGTCTGTCCGCAGTCGTCTCACTCCTCGTCCACATGTCTCACTCATCGAGAAATCCTCGATCAGTTTCCTCACGTCACCCCGAGAGGTCGTCATTCCGATGCGTCAACCGTCCGTCATAGCGCGCCGCGTGGCAGCGGCATCCGTCAGCCTGGTCGTGGCAGCGGGCGCCGCCGCCTGCGGCCCGAAGGACAGCGATGCCAAGGGTTCCGGTGGCGACTCCGCGCCCCACAAGGGCGGCACCCTCACGGTGCTGAACTCCGAGCCGCAGACCGACTTCGACCCCGCCCGCCTCTACACCTCCGGCGGCGGAAACGTCCCTTCACTGGTCTTCCGCACCCTCACCACCCGCAACCGCGCGAACGGCGCGGCCGGCGCCAAGGTGGTCCCCGACCTCGCCACCGACACCGGCCGCCCCAGCAAGAACGCGACCGTCTGGACGTACACCCTGAAGAAGGGCCTCAAGTACGAGGACGGCACGCCGATCACCTCCGCCGACATCAAGTACGGCATCGAGCGCTCCTTCGCCCCCGAACTCTCCGGCGGCGCCCCCTACTTGAGGGACTGGCTGGTCGGTGCGGCCGACTACCAGGGGCCGTACAAGGACAAGAAGGGGCTCTCGGCGATCGAGACGCCGGACGCGCGGACCATCGTCTTCCACCTCAACAAGCCCGAGGGCGAGTTCCCGTACCTCGCCACGCAGACGCAGTTCACCCCGGTGCCCAGGAGCAAGGACGACGGCACCAAGTACGAGGCGCACCCCGTCTCCTCCGGCCCGTACAAGGTCGTCAGGAACGAGAACGACGGCGAGCACCTGATTCTCAAGCGCAACCCCTACTGGTCGTCGGCGGTTGACGACCAGCGCAAGGCCTACCCGGACACGATCGACGTCCGCTCCGGCCTCGACTCCTCGGTGATCAACCAGCGGCTGTCCGCGTCCCAGGGTGCGGACGCGGCCGCGGTCACCACGGACACCAACCTGGGTCCGGCCGAACTCGCCAAGGTCAGCGGTGACAAGGAGCTGGCCGCGCGCGTGGGCACGGGCCACTTCGGCTACACGAACTACGTCGCGTTCAACCCGACCGTGAAGCCCTTCGACAACCCGAAGGTGCGCGAGGCGATCGCCTACGCCGTCGACCGGTCCTCGGTGGTCAACGCGGCCGGCGGCAGCGCGCTCGCCGAGCCCGCCACCACCTTCCTGCCGGACCAGAAGTCCTTCGGCTACACGCCGTACGACCCGTTCCCGGCCGGGGCGTCCGGCAACCCGGCCAAGGCGAAGGAGCTGCTCGCCCAGGCCGGTTACAAGAACGGGCTCACTCTCACGCTGACCCATTCCAACGCCAAGGACTTCGAGACCAGCCCGGAGATCGCCACCGCCATCCAGGACGCGCTCAAGAAGGCCGGCGTCACGGTCAGGCTCCAGGGGCTGGAGGACAACGACTACCGGGACAAGATCCACAGCGTGAAGACCGAGCCCGGGTTCTTCCTCGCCCACTGGGGTGCCGACTGGCCCTCCGGCGGACCCTTCCTCGCCCCGATCTTCGACGGCCGGCAGATCGTCAAGGACGGCGCGAACTTCAACACGGGCCTGCTCAACGACAAGTCGGTCAATGCCGAGATTGACGCGATCAACAAGTTGACCGACCTTGACGCCGCCGCCAAGCGCTGGGGCGCCCTGGACAAGAAGATCGGGGAGAAGGCCCTCGTCGTGCCGCTGTTCCACCCGGTCTACAAGCGCCTGTACGGCAAGGACGTCAAGAACATCGTCATCAGCGACTGGACCGGCGTGCTGGACATCTCCCAGGTCGCGGTGAAGTAACGCCGTGAGCGAGGCACTTGTCGCCGTCGAGACCGCCGGGACGCAGCCGTCCGTCCCGGCGGGCTCGGGGGCCCGTCAGTTCTGGCGGCGGCTGCGCGCCCAGCGCGCCGCCCTGGTCGCCGCGGCCGTCGTCGCGCTGCTCGTCCTGATCGCGCTCGCCGCGCCGCTGCTCACCGCTCTGGAGGGCCAGGACCCCACCACCTACCACCCGTCCCTGATCGACTCCGCGCGCGGAGGGGTGCCCGTCGGCTCCCTCGGCGGCATCGGCGCCGACCACTGGCTGGGCGTCGAGCCGCAGACCGGCCGCGACCTGTTCGCCCGGCTCGTCTACGGCGCGCGGGTGTCACTGGGCGTCGCGTTCGCGGCCACGGTGGTGCAGATCGCCATCGGGGTCGCGGTCGGTGTGGGCGCCGCGCTCGGCAACCGATGGGTTGATCAACTGTTGAGCCGGGCCACGGACATCATCGTGTCGATGCCGCTCATGATCATGTCCTTGGCCCTGCTGGCCATCGTGCCGGCCGGTTTCCCGCGGCCGGTCCTGGTCGCCCTGGTCATCGGCCTGATCGCCTGGGGCAACATCGCCAAGATCGTGCGGGCCCAGACGCTCTCCCTGAAGGGGCTCGACTACGTCCTCGCCGCCCGGCTGAGCGGCTGGGGCGCCTGGCGTGTCGCCCGCCGGGAACTGCTGCCCGGACTCGCCGCGCCCGTCATCACGTACGCCGCGTTGCTGGTGCCCACGAACATCACCGTCGAGGCGGCGCTGTCGTTCCTCGGCGTCGGCGTGAAGCCGCCCACCCCCTCCTGGGGGCAGATGCTCACCGCCGCGGACGTCTGGTACCAGGCCGCGCCGCAGTACCTGCTGCTGCCGGCCGGCGCCCTGTTCGTCACCGTCCTCGCCCTCACCGTCCTCGGCGACGGCGTGCGCACCGCCCTCGACCCGCGCGCCGCCTCCCGCCTGCGCGTCGGCACCGGCCGCAAGGAATCGACCGCGCCCGGGAAACCCGAGAAGGAGGCGACCGCATGAGCGGCCTCGGCGGATTCCTGCTGCGCCGCGCCGTCGGCGTCGTGGTGACCCTGCTCGCCATCTCGGTGATCGTCTACGTCGTCTTCTACGTCACCCCCGGCAACGTCGCCCAGATCACCTGCGGCCCGCGCTGCTCCCCGGCACAGGTGCACCAGGTCGCCCAGCAACTGAACCTCGGCGACCCCCTCTACCTGCGCTACTGGCACTTCCTGCAAGGGCTCCTTGTGGGACAGGACTTCTCCACCGGCACCGCGGTCGAGCACTGCGCCGCGCCCTGCCTGGGGCAGTCGTACCGCACTGACCAGCAGGTCCTGCACATCATCCTGACCAAGCTGCCGGTCAGCCTCTCGCTCGTGCTCGGCGCCATGGTCGTATGGCTCGTCCTCGGTGTCGGCACCGGTGTGCTGTCCGCGTGGCGGCGCGGCCGCGTCTCCGAGCGCGTCCTGACCGCGATCACCCTCGCGGGCACCGCCACGCCGGTCTTCGTCATCGGCCTGGTGCTGATGATCGTCGTCTGCGGCGAACTGCAGTGGCTGCCGTTCCCGCAGTACGTGAGCCTCACGGACGACCCCGAGCAATGGGCGTGGAACCTGCTGCTGCCCTGGCTCTCGCTCGCCCTCATCGAGGCGGCGGCCTTCGCCCGGCTCACCCGCGCCGCCATGCTGGAGACCCTCGCCGAGGACCACATCCGCACCTTCCGTGCGTACGGCGTCGCCGAGCGCTCCATCGTCGGCCGGCACGCCCTGCGCGGCGCCCTGGCGCCCGTGATCGCGCTGAACGCCAACAACGTCGGCTCGGCCGTCGGCGGCGCCGTCCTCACCGAGACCCTCTTCGGACTGCCCGGCATCGGCCAGGAACTGGTGCACGCGGTGACCGTCGTGGACCTGCCGGTGGTCGTCGGCATGGTCCTGGTCATCGGCTTCTTCGTGGTCCTCGCCAACGCCGTCGCGGACGTTCTGTACGCGGTGGCCGACCGACGGGTGGTGCTCTCATGAGCCTGGTGGACGTCACGGACCTCGCCGTCGAGTTCGGCCCGCTGCGGGCCGTCGACGGCCTCTCCTTCAGCCTGGCGAAGGGCGCCGCGCTGGCCCTCGTCGGCGAGTCCGGCTCCGGCAAGTCCACGGTCGCCGGCGCCCTGCTGGGCCTGCACCGCGGCACCGGAGCCCGGGTCACCGGCTCGGTCCGTGTCGCCGGCACCGACGTACAGGCCGCCACGGAGGAGGAGCTGCGGCGGCTGCGCGGCGCCGGGGCCGCGATGGTCTTCCAGGACCCGCTGTCCTCGCTGGACCCGTACTACGCGATCGGCGACCAGATCGCCGAGGTCTACCGCGTGCACGCGCGCGTGTCGCGCCGCACCGCACGCGCGCGTGCGGTCGAGGTGCTGGACAGGGTGGGCATTCCCGACGCGCCACGGCGCGCACGGTCCCGCCCCCACGAGTTCAGCGGCGGCATGCGCCAGCGCGCCCTCATCGCCATGGCCCTGGCCTGCGAGCCGGACCTGCTGATCGCCGACGAGCCGACCACCGCCCTCGACGTCACCGTCCAGGCGCAGATCCTCGACCTGCTGCACACGCTGCGCGAGGAGACCGGCATGGGCCTGCTGCTCGTCACCCACGACGTGGGCGTCGCCGCCGAGAGCGTGGACGACGTCCTCGTCATGCGGCACGGCCGGGTCGTCGAGCACGGCCCGGTCGGCACGGTCCTCGCGGCGCCCGCCCAGGCGTACACCCGTGAACTCCTCGACGCCGTCCCGCGCGTCGACGCCCGCCGCACCGCCTCCCAGGCCGCCGAGGAGGTCGTCCTGGAAGCCTCCGGGGTGAGCCGCGTGTTCGGGCGCGGCAAGCGGGCCTTCACGGCCGTGGACGGCGTCTCGCTGACCGTCCGCCGCGGCGAGACGCTCGGCGTGGTCGGCGAGAGCGGCAGCGGCAAGACCACGCTCGGCCGCATGCTCGTCGGACTGCTGGCGCCGACCGCCGGCGCGATCCGCTACGAGGGCCGCCCGCACACCGGCGTGGACCCGGCCGTGCAGATGGTCTTCCAGGACCCCGTGTCCTCGCTCAACCCCCGCCGCAGCGTGGGCGAGTCCATCGCCGACCCGCTCCGCGCGCGCGGCGACCGCGACGAGCAGCGCATCCGGGGGCGCGTGACGGAACTGCTGGAGCGCGTGGGGCTCGACCCGGCGCACTACGACCGCTACCCGCACGAGTTCAGCGGCGGCCAGCGCCAGCGCATCGGCATCGCCCGCGCGCTCGCCGCCGAACCGCGCGTCATCGTCTGCGACGAGCCGGTCTCCGCGCTGGACGTCACCACCCAGGCCCAGGTGGTCGGACTGCTCGGCGAACTCCAGCGGGAACTGGGCCTCGCCCTGGTCTTCATCGCCCACGACCTCGCCGTCGTACGGCAGGTCAGCGACCGGGTCGCGGTGATGCGCCAGGGGCGGATCGTCGAGTACGGGCCGGCGGACGAGGTGTACGACAGCCCGCGCGAGCCGTACACCAAGCAGCTCCTGGCCGCCGTACCCGCGCTCGACCCGGAGCTGGCGGCCCGGCGGCGCGCGGCCCGGCGCACACCGGCCGCGGCGTGAGGCGGGGCGCGGATCGCGGCGCGAGCCCGCCCGGTCCGCGCCCCACCCGAGGCGTAACGTTTCGTGCACGGACGATGACGCCCTGAGCCCTTAGCGCGGCGGAACGCGACCCGCACGCGAAAGTTACGGCCGTTCACCCCTTTTGGTGGCGCGATGGACAACCGTCCGTCGCGCCACCGCCTTGTCCGCTTACGTTCGTCCCGCTGCGAGCCGCCGGGACAACGGCGGCTCACCGGACGGGAGATCGGGGGTGCACACGTGCGCATCGGACTGCTTACGGAGGGCGGCTACCCGTATGTGAGCGGTGACGCCGGACTCTGGTGCGACCGGCTCGTGCGCGGGCTCCACCAGCACGAGTTCGACATCTACGCGCTCAGCCGCAGCCGAAGCCAGGAGGACGACGGCTGGGTCCCGCTCCCGGCGCAGGTCAGCAGAGTGCGTACGGCGCCGCTGTGGACCACGGAGGACGGCGTCTGGAGGAGCGGCTCGAAAGGCCTGCGTGCAGGCGCGGTGGCGGGAGACGGGCGGGCCCGCGGACGGCGTGCGCGCCGGCGCTTCGCCGAGTGCTACGGAGAGCTGGTCGGGGCGGTGAGCGCCGGGACCGAGGCCGCCTCCGAGGAGGCGTCCGCCGATCTGGCGGACCGTTTCGGCAGAGCGCTGTACGGGCTCGCCGAACTCGCCCGCGAAGAAGGCGGCCTGGTCGGCGCCCTGCGCTCGGACACCGCCGTACGCACCCTCGAACGCGCCTGCCGCGCCCCCGGCGCGCTGCGCACGGCGCGCGAGGCGCGCGTACCCGATCTGCTCACCGTCACCGCACACCTCGAACGCGCCCTGCGCCCCCTCTCCCTCGACTGGTACGGCGACGACGGCCTCGGCGCGGCCGACCTCTGCCACGCCACCGCCGGCGGACCGGCGGCCCTGCCCGGGCTGCTCGCCCGGCACTTCTGCGACGTGCCGCTGCTCGTCACCGAGTACGGCGTGCAGCTCCGTTCGCACTACCTGGCCCTCGGCCCCGACACCGCCGCACCCGCCGTGCGCGCGCTGCTCGGCGCCTTCCACAGCCGGCTCGCCGCCGAGGTCTACCGGCGCGCCGAGATCCTCACCCCCGGCAACGCCCACGCCCGCCGCTGGCAGGAACGGTGCGGCGCCGACCGGGCCCGGATCCGCACCGTCTACCCGGGCATGGACGCCACCCGCTTCGCGGAGGTCGGCGAGGCCCCGGACCGCGCCGCCCCGGACACGCTGGTCTGGGTCGGACGCGTCGAACCCGCCAAGGACCTGATCTCGCTGCTGCACGCCTTCGCCGAGGTCCGCAAGGAAGAGCCCAAGGCGCGCCTGAGGATCGTAGGCGCGCCCGCAGGACCCGAGGGCGCGTCCTACCTCGGCCACTGCAAGGCGCTCGCCGCGCAGCTCTTCCCGGACGAGGCCGAGGGCGTGCACGCCGTCGGCGACAACCCGGTGTCCTTCGAGGAGATCGGCGCCCCCGAGGCGCCCACACTCCCCGATGCGTACGCCGACGGAGCCGTCGTCGTGCTGTCCAGCGTCGTCGAAGGCTTCCCGGTCGGCCTGATCGAGGCCATGTTCTGCGGCCGGGCCACGGTGTCCACGGACGTGGGCGCGGTGGTGGAGGTCATTGGCGGCACGGGGCTCGTCGTGCCCCCGCGCAATCCACGGGCGCTCGCCGAGGCGTGCGTGGCGTTGCTGCGCGACCCCGAGCGCCGCGAGCGGCTCGGCGCCGCCGCACGCGCCCGCGCGCTGGAACTGTTCACCGTCGAGCAGAACATCGCGGCATTTCACAGCATTTACCTGCAGATCGTCTCGCGCTGCCCGGTCCGCCGGGTCGTCCTCGACGAGTCCGGCGAGCCACGGCCGTTCGCCAGCCCCGCCGAGTCCCACGTCCCCGGCCGCTGGGCCGGCCCCACGGCCCGCGTCCTCTCGCGGGGCATCCCCGGCTGGGCCACGAGCACACCGGTACGCGCCACACCGCTGGCCACCGCCGAGGGGGCGTGATGGGGGTACGGGACGACCGCAGCGAGGGGCGCGGTGTCGAGCGCGGTGTGGGACGTGGCGGCGAGCGGGGTGAAGGGTGCGGTGTGGGACGTGGTGGCGAGCGCGGTGAAGGGCGCGGTGCCGAGCGTCGTTTTGGGCTCGGTGTGGTGGGTGAGTTGAGCGGGCGGGGTGCGGTGGGGGAGCCGGGGGCGTTGGGTGCGGTGGGTACGGGAGTGCCAGGTGGGCTGCGACCGGAGGCGCCGGGTGGGCTGGATGCGCTGGGTACGGGGGTGCCGGGTGGGTGGGACCGGCCCGGGATGCCTCGAAGCGGCGAGCCCTGGGATGCGGGGGCGGCGGGGGAGCGGTTCGGGGAGGACGACGGCGGCGACGGAGGCTTGTGCGGCGAGGAGGCCTTGTCCCGCGAGGTAGGCGTGTCCGGCGAGGAGGGTGTGTCCGGCGAGAACGGCCTGTTCCGCGAGGAGAGCCTGTCCCGCGAGGATGGCCTGTCCCGTGAGGAGGCCTTGTCCGGGTCCGGCGAGGGGGGATCGTTCGGTGAAACCTTGCCGGATGGGCAGGGGCGTCGGTGCGGTCCCGAGCAGAACCGTCGGCGTGACCTCGGCACTGTTGCCGCGGGTGCCGGCGCGAGCCTTGGGCCGCAGACGGGACCGGACGGCAAGAGGGTGGGGCGGGTCGGAGACGAGCATTCCGGCGGCTCGGAGCCTGACCGGCGGCGCATCGCCGCACCCCGGCGGGGAGCCGCCGACCCCGTGAAGGCCCTGCTGCACCGGCACCGTGAGCTTTGCGAGCGGGCCGTGGACCCTTTGGAGATCGCCGCCGGGCTGGAGGCGCACGGCGTCACCGACCGGACCGCCGCCCGTTTCCGCCACCGTGACGTCTTCTCGCTCGCCGAGGAGCTGTACGCGCGCGTGCCGCGGGGCGCCGAGCAGCGCCCGGAGCCGGAGACCCTGCCCGTACCGCGGGTCCGCCCCGGCTGGGTCCTGCTCACCCTGCTGCCCGGCACCCTCGCCGTGGCCACCGCGGCCGGACTGCGCCTCGTTCACGGCGAGCTCCGGCTGCCGGCCGTCGCCGTCGGCGTCCTCGCCGTAGCCCTCGCCACGCGTGCCGCGCTGCGCCACGGCCCCCTCGCCGGTCCGCCCGGCACGCGCGTGTGGCGCACGGCGAACGCCACGGGTGCGTGGACCCTCTGGCTGCTCGGGTACGCCCTTTTCGGCGACGGCCTCCTCGCCGCGGTGGTGACGGGCGGCCCCGACACCCTGCCGACCGGCGCCCCGGACGGGCCCTGGCCCACGGCCGTCGCGCCCGCCCTGGCCCTCAGCCTCGCCTGCGCCCCGGCGGCCTGGTGCGCCCACCTGCTCACCGCGGGCGCCCGCCGCAGGCTCGCCGGCAGCCGGGGACTGGAGGACTTCACGGCCGCCGCCACACCGCTGCTGTTCGGCACGTTCACCCTGTTCCTGGGCGCACTCACCGCGCTGCTCCTCGTGTGCGCCACCGTCCTGCACGCACCCGCTGCCTATCCGCAGACCCTCGCCCTGGGCGCGCTGCTGCTGCTCGCCCGCCTGCTCACCGTGCACCGTCGCAGGCACGCCCCGGCCGTGGTGCTCGGCGCCGCGGCGGCCACGGAGGCGGTGGCCCTCGCCCTGCCCCTGGCCGGAAGGCTGCCGGGCTGCGCCGTTCTCGCGACTCCGGTGCAGGCCGTGGTGGACGCCTGGGGGGTGGGCGCCGTTCCGGCCCTCACCTGTGGTGCCGCCGCGCTGGCCCTGCTGTGCCACGCGGCCCGGACCCTCACCCAGGCCACAGCACACGCGCCCACGGGAGTCCCCGAATGACCATCCGCCGCCGGCCCGGGTCACCGCCGGAGGCGCCCGCACCACCCCTTTTTGAAGGAGAAAGCCAGATGACCACCTCCCGACCCGGAGCGTCCGGGGCCCCCGGAACCGCCGGTGCGTCCCCAGCCGCCGCAGGCGCAGGCGCCGCCGGGACCGCCGCAGCCGGAGTCCGGGGAACCACCGGATCCGCCGGCACCGTGAGAACGGGCGGACCCGCCACGCCGTCCTGGCCGACCGCACCGTGTCGGCCCAGTGCAGGTGGGTGTACCGACAGTCACATGGCCACCGCCAGTCGCGTGAGCCTCGACAGTCACAGCGGGGCCGTCGCCCCCCACACCGCCCACCTCAGTCCCCTCGGCCCAGCCGGCCGCACCGGCGCATACACCCCGGGAGCCGCCCGATGAGGGTCCTGCTGATCGGAGCCAACGGATACATCGGCCGCTTCGTCGCCGACCGTCTGCTCGCCGACCCGGCCGTCCAGCTCACCGCGCTCGGCCGCGGCGACGACGCCGACGTCCGCTTCGACCTCGCCACCGGCAGCCCCGGCGCGCTCACCCGCTTCCTCGACGCGGTCCACCCCGGCGTCGTCATCAACTGCGCCGGCGCCATCCGTGGCGGCGCCCGGGAACTGACCCGGCACAACACCGTGGCCGTCGCCACCGTCTGCGAGGCGCTGCGCCGCAGCGGCTGCGGGGCCCGGCTGGTGCAGATCGGGTGCGGCTCCGAGTACGGACCGAGCCAGCCCGGCTCCTCGACCGCCGAGGACGCCGTACCGCGCCCCGGCGGCCCGTACGGCGTGAGCAAGCTCGCCGCGACCGAACTGGTCCTCGGCTCCGGCCTGGACGCCGTCGTGCTGCGGGTCTTCTCCCCGGTCGGCCCCGGCACCCCGGCCGGCTCCCCGCTGGGCCGGCTCGCCGAGGCCATGCGCCGTGCCATGCAGTCCGGCGACGGCGAACTCAAGCTCGCCGGCCTCGGCGTGCAGCGCGACTTCGTCGACGTGCGCGACGTCGCCCGCGCCGTGCACGCCGCCTCGCTCTCCGCCGCGCAGGGCGTGATCAACATCGGCTCCGGCCGCGCCGTCCGGCTCCGCGACGCCGCCGCCGTCCTCGCCCGCGTGGCCGGATACGGCGGCGCCCTGCACGAACTCGACGCCCCGCCCGGACCGCTGCGCAGCGCCATCGGCCACCCCCGCGGTGACGCCGACCACGCGGGCCCGGTTGCGTACCCGTACCCGGACGGCTGCGGCAGCTGGCAGCAGGCCGACGTGCGCACCGCACGCGACCGGCTCGGCTGGCGGCCCCGCATCAACCTCGAAGAATCCCTGGCCGACATCTGGATGGAGGCGGCATGCCGCATCTGACCAGCACCACCGCGGGCGCCACAAGCACCGGCCTGCGCACCGCCCTCGGCATCCCCGGCTACGCCCACCCCCTCGTCGCCCCCGCCCAGTGGGACGAACTCGCCCGCCCGGCCGTCCCCTTGGACTGGGTGGTCCTCAACGTGGCCCAGGGCCCCGGCACCCTCCCCGACCCGCGCTGCCTGGAGGCGGCGGGCCGGCTGCGGGGCGGCGGTGTCCGTGTCCTCGGTCACCTCGACCTCGTCCACGGCGCCCGGGCCTTCGCCGACCTGATCTCCGACGCCCACCGCTACCTCGACTGGTACCGGGTCGACGGCTTCCTGCTGGACCGCTGTCCCACCGAGCGGACCATGCTCGCCGACGTCCGCCGTGCGGTCACCACACTCCGGGCGATCAGTGACACCGCCCACATCGTCCTCGGCCACGGCGGCCATCCGCACCCCGGTTACGCGGAGAACGCCGACCAGTTGGTGACCTTCTCCGGCGCCTGGTCCGACTACCGCTGGTCGCAGGTGGCCGAGTGGACCGCCGACTATCCGCCGGACCGCTTCTGCCACTTCGTGCACGGCGTGCCGCGCGGCCACCTGGAGGAGGCCCTGCGCATCGCCCGCTGGCAGGGCGCGGCGACGATCTACTTCACCGACCGCACGGACCGCGGTGGCCGCGCCGACCCGTGGGAGACGATGCCCGGCTACTGGGACGAAATCGTCTCGCGCATCGGAACGGGTGTCTCGGAATGAAGAAGGCCGTGGCAGTGTTACGGGGAGAACAACTGTAGTGATTGACCGACCAACGGAGTCCCCGTGTCGCTGCCACCCCTGGTCGAGCCAGCCCCTGAGCTCACCGTAGACGAGGTCCGCAGGTACTCCCGCCACCTGATCATTCCCGACGTGGGCATGGACGGGCAGAAGCGGCTGAAGAACGCCAAGGTGCTCTGTGTGGGCGCCGGCGGCCTGGGCTCGCCGGCGCTGATGTACCTGGCCGCCGCGGGCGTGGGCACCCTCGGCATCGTGGAGTTCGACGAGGTCGACGAGTCGAACCTGCAGCGCCAGATCATCCACAGCCAGGCCGACATCGGCCGCTCCAAGGCGGAGTCCGCCCGTGACACCGTCAAGGGCATCAACCCGTACGTGAACGTGGTTCTGCACGAGGAGCGGCTCGAAGCCGACAACGTGATGGACCTGTTCAGCCAGTACGACCTGATCATCGACGGCACGGACAACTTCGCGACCCGCTACCTGGTCAACGACGCGTGCGTGCTGCTGAACAAGCCGTACGTGTGGGGTTCGATCTACCGCTTCGACGGCCAGGCCTCCGTCTTCTGGTCCGAGCACGGCCCCTGCTACCGCTGCCTCTACCCGGAGCCCCCGCCCCCCGGCATGGTCCCCTCCTGCGCCGAGGGTGGTGTCCTGGGCGTGCTGTGCGCGTCCATCGGCTCCATCCAGGTCAACGAGGCGATCAAGCTCCTGGCCGGCATCGGTGAGCCCCTGGTCGGCCGCCTGATGATCTACGACGCCCTGGAGATGCAGTACCGCCAGGTCAAGGTCCGCAAGGACCCGGACTGCGCGGTCTGCGGCGAGAACCCGACCGTCACCGAGCTCATCGACTACGAGGCCTTCTGCGGCGTCGTGTCCGAGGAGGCCCAGGCGGCGGCCGCCGACTCGACGATCACTCCGAAGCAGCTCAAGGAGTGGATCGACGACGGCGAGAACATCGAGATCATCGACGTCCGCGAGCCGAACGAGTACGAGATCGTCTCCATCCCCGGCGCCCGGCTGATCCCGAAGAACGAGTTCCTCATGGGCACCGCCCTGGAGACCCTGCCGCAGGACAAGAAGATCGTCCTGCACTGCAAGACGGGCGTCCGCAGTGCGGAAGTCCTCGCGGTCCTGAAGTCCGCGGGCTTCTCCGACGCCGTCCACGTCGGCGGCGGCGTCATCGGCTGGGTCAACCAGATCGAACCGCACAAGCCGGTCTACTGATCCACCCCGTCGGCTGACCAGCCCGGCAACAGAAGCCCACGGCCCCGCGGAGTTCGGACGTCGTGGGCTTCTGCCGTTCCCGGCCGCCGCCGACCGCCCTCGGACGGCGGCGGCCGGGCTGGCCCGTCGGCGGCACCAGGCCTCTGGTCGCGTTACGAGCAGACCGTGCCGTCCTTCGGCACCGTGCCGTTCAGCAGGTAGGCGTTCACCGTGGAGTCGACGCAGTCGCTGCCGTTGCCGTACGCCCCGTGGCCCTCGCCCTTCCAGGTGAGTTCGATGCCGACGCCCTTGCCCAGCTCGTCGGCCATTCTGCGGGCGCCCTCGTAGGGTGTCGCCGGGTCGCCGGTGTTGCCGACCAGCAGGATCGGTGCCGCGCCGGGCGCGCTGACCTGCGGGGTGGCGTACTGGCCCGGCACCGGCCAGTCGTGGCACCAGCCGGCGGTGTCCCAGCCGAGGAAGTCCCCGAACACCGGCGAGATCTCCTCGAAGCGCGCCAGCCGCCGCTTCGTCTCGGCGAGCGTCGGCCGCTCCCTCTCGTCCAGGCACGATATGACCCGCTGGGAGTGGGACGTCGTGCCGTAGTGCCCTGCCGAGTCCCGCTCGTTGTAGTCGTCGGCGAGCGTCAGCAGCGCTGAGCCGTCGCCCTTCTCCGCCGCGTCGAGAGCAGCGGTCAGCCTCGGCCAACTGGACTCGCTGTAGAGCGGAAGGACGATCCCGGTGACCGCGAGGGTCTCGGTCAGCTTCCGCCCGGACGATGTCGGCAGGGGGCGCGCGTCGATCCGCTTCAGCAGGGCCGCGATCTGTCGGGTGCCCTGTCCGGGATTCCGGCCGGTGGACTTCAGGTAGTCGTCCAGCGCCCGCTGGAAACCACGGGTCTGGTTCTCGGCCTGGCCCACCGTGTCCGCGGTCGGGTCCACCACCGCGTCGAGGACCATCCGCCCCACCCGCTTCGGGAACAAGTGGGCGTATACCCCGCCGAGTTCGGTGCCGTAGGAAATGCCGAAGTAGTGCAGCTCGGCGTCGCCGAGGACCTGGCGCATCAGGTCCATGTCGCGGGCGGTGTCGGCGGTGGACACATGGGCCAGCAGCGTGCCTGCGGCCTTCTGGCAGCCCTTGCCGAAGCCGGCGGCGTCCTGGAGGAACGCCTTCTCCTCCTGCGGGGTGTCCGGCGTGGCGTCCACGTCCTCGGCGGCCTCGATCTGCCGGTCGCTGCGGCAGCGCACGCCCCCGCTCGCGCCAACCCCGCGCGGGTCCCAGCTCACCAGGTCGTAGCGCTCACGGAGCTTGGAGACGGTGCTTGCGTAGTACGGCATCATCTCCAGGCCCGAGCCGCCGGGGCCGCCGAAGTCGAACAGCAGGGAGCCGGCGCGGTTGCCTCCGGTCGCCTGCGCGCGGATCAGCGCGAGGCCGATCGTCGTACCGTCCGGCCGGGACCAGTCGAGCGGCACCTTGAGGGTCGCGCACCGCCAGCCGTCGCCCGGTGCGGGGGAGTTGCCCCTGGCCGTGCAGCGATGCCAGTCGAGGCGCTGGGAGATGAGGGAGGCGGGCAGGTCCGTCGCCGGAGCCGGCGGGGGAGCGGCGCTCGTCTTCTTGCCGGGGCCGTCCCCGTGCTCCTTCGCGTCGCCACCCCCGCCCGACGAACCGCCGCCGCAGCCGGCCACCAGCAGCGCCGCGGCCACCGCGGCCGTCCAGCGCAGAAATCCCCTCATGGGCACCCCCCTCACAGGCCCGTCGCATCGTCCCGCGCCGGGCGTTCACGCCATGGTAGGCACAGTGGCCGGAGCCCGGGGCGGCCTGTGGATAACCGTCTGACCAGCGGTTTTCTGGTGGCGATGGCTGGGCGTCAGGAGCAGACCGTGCCGGCCCTCGGTTCCCTTCCGTCCAGCAGGTAGCCGTTCACCGCGCTCTGCACGCACCGGTTCTTGCTGTCGTACGCACCGTGCCCCTGGCCCTTGTACGTCAGCTCGACGGCGACGCCCTTGCCGAGTGCCTCGACCATCTTCCTCGCGCCCTCGTACGGGGTCGCCGGGTCGCCGGTGTTGCCGACCACGAGAATCGGCGCGGAACCGGGGGCGCTGACGTCGGGGTGATCGCCGGCACCCGGCACCGGCCAGTCGGTGCAGCTGAGCATGCCCCAGGCCAGGAAGTCCCCGAACAGCGGGGAGGCGGCGCGGAATTCGGGCAGCTTCTGCTGGACCTGGCCGACGGTGTACCGCTGCTTCTCGTCGGCGCAGTTGATGGCGATGTTCGCGGCGGTGATGTTGCTGTACTCGCCGTCCTGGCTGCGGCCGTTCATCGCGTCGGACAGCAGCATCAGGACCCTGCCGTCACCCGCGTAGGCCTGCTCGAGGCCCTCGGTGAGGTACTCCCAGAAGTCCTTGGAGTACAGGGACTGCGCGATGCCGTTGGACGCGGTGGTCTGGGTGAGAGGGCGCGGCGGGATGCCCGGGATCGGCTTCTTGTCCAGGTCGTTCAGCAGTTTCGCGATGCGGTTCTTCACGTCCTGCGGGGTGGTGCCGACCGGGCATTCCGTGGTCCTCGAGGTGCAGTCCTC
Source organism: Streptomyces sp. NPDC007189 (assembly GCF_040703635.1). NCBI lineage: Bacteria > Bacillati > Actinomycetota > Actinomycetes > Kitasatosporales > Streptomycetaceae > Streptomyces > Streptomyces sp. NPDC007189. Next base: position 135,787 of record NZ_JBEYEY010000001.1, on the reverse strand, counting down.
GGCGAAGTTGTCCAGCGCGAGCTGGAAGCCCTTGGCCTGCCCGAGCGCGCTCTGTTCGGGGTCCTGCGTGGGGTCGACGACGGCGTCGAGCACGGCCCGGCCGACGTGCCGGGGGAACAGGTGGGCGTACACGCCGCCGAGTTCGGTGCCGTAGGAGATGCCGAAGTAGTGCAGCTTGGCGTCGCCGAGGACCTGGCGCATCAGGTCCATGTCGCGGGCCGCGTCGGTGGTCCCCACGTGCGGCAGGATCTTCCTGGAGTGCGCCTCGCAGGCCGCGTTGAACTGCTTGGTGCGGTGGAGCATCGCGGTGCGCTCCGCACTGTCGTCGGGGGTGGCGTCCTGCTGGAAGTACTCGTCCAGCTGGGAGTCGCTCTCGCACTTCACCGGCGCGCTGCGGCCCACCCCGCGCGGGTCGAAACTGACCAGGTCGTAGCGGGTGCGCAGGGTCTCGTAGTCCGAGGCGAACGCGGGCAGCGAGCTGACGCCGCTGCCGCCGGGGCCGCCGAAGTTGAACACGAGCGAGCCGATCCGCCGGCTCGCGGGGCCGCTGGCCCTGGCGCGGATCAGCGCGATGCCGATGGTGTCGCCCTTCGGCTTGCTCCAGTCCAGCGGCGCCCGCATGGTGGCGCACTGCCAGGTGCCGCCGTGGGGCAGCGGCGACGGGGCGCTGCCGCCGCCCTCGGCCTCGGACGGCGCCGGGCAGTCCTTCCAGTCCAGCTTCTGTGTCGCGAGGTCGCCGTCCTGGGCGCCATTGCCGCATCCGGTCAGCAGGCCGGACAGCAGCAGGGCGGAGCCGGCCAGGGCGGCGGCGCGCAGCCGGGAGGGGTTCGCCATGCTCCCATCCTGGGGGCGCGCACGCCGGGGCGCGCGGGGCGCGGGCCGTACGAGGTACGTCCGCCACCCGCCGTTACAGGGCTCCCTTGCGGGTGAGCTGGTTGAAGGCGAGCCAGCCCGGCAGCACCGGCAGCCACAGGGTCAGCAGGCGGTACAGCAGGACGGCCGGGGCGGCGACCTCCTTGGGCAGGCCGACGGCGATCAGGCCGACGGTCAGGGTCGCCTCGACGGCGCCCACGCCGCCCGGGGTGGGCGCGGCGGACCCGAGGGCGTTGCCGGCGAGGAACACCACCGCGACGCTGGCGATGCTGAGCGAGGCCGAGCCGTCGCCGAACGCGCGGATGGAGGCGTCCAGGCACATCACGAAGCAGAACGTCAGCAGGAGGATGCCGCCGATGCCGGTGATCAGTTTCTGCGGCCGCTGCAGCACGTCGAGCATGCGGGGCACGACACCGGCGAAAAGCGAGCGCACGCGCGTGACGACGAACTTTCGCATGAACGGCACGGACGTCATGACGAGCACCAGCACCGCCACCGTCAGAAGGCCCGCGATGACCGTCCGGGACGGCGACAGGGACGGCGTCTTCTCGGTGCCGGTGAGATAGCCGAAGGACAGCAGCATCAGGATGTGGAAGCCGAGCCCGGCCAGCTGCGAGGCGCCCACGCTCGCCACCGCGAGCCCCGGCCGGATGCCCGCGCGCTGCAGATACCGCGTGTTCAGGGCCACACCGCCGACGGCCGCCGGTGCCACGATCTTCACGAACGAGCCGGCCACCTGGGCCCCCACGGCCCGCAGGAACGGCACCCGCTCGGGCACGAACCCCAGAAGCTGCATCGCCGCCGCCACATAGCTGAGCGCCGAGAAGAGCACGGCCGCCACGACCCAGCCCCACTGGGCGCCCGCGATGAGCGGCCCGAACTCGATGTGGGTGAGCTGCGTCAGCAGGAAGTACGCGCCGATGGCGCCGGCGATGAAACTGATCAGCGTGCGCGGCCGCACCCGCTCCAGCCGGGCCGGCTCCACCGGCGCCTGCGGCCTGATCCGCAGCACCTCGTGGCGGATCTGCGTGAGCAGGTCCTCCTCACGCGCTTCCTCCAAGGCCTCGTCGATGGCCCGCTTCTCGGCCCGCGCCTGCGCGCGCAGGGCCTTCTTGTCGGCCTTCTTGAGGGCGTCCGCGCCCTGCGCACCGGCTTCCTCCGGGCGCAGCGCCTGCTTGGAGTGCCGGGAGGCCTCCAGCACCGCCTCGCGCTCGCGCTGGGCCTGTTCCCGGGCCAGTTTGCGCAGGGTCGCGCGCGTGGAGCGCGTCAGGGCGATCGGCTGGAGCAGCGGCAGGCAGTCGGCGACCGCGTCGGGCCCGAGCACACGGACCGCCGAGGCCACCGCCCGCTGCGCGCCCACCCGCAGGCCGAGCGTCGTGACCAGCTGGGCCACGTCCATGCGCAGCAGCAGCTCGCCGGCCGCGATCTCGCCGCCGCGCAGCTCGGTGAGGATCACATTGCCGGAACGATCCACCAGAATCGCGTCACCCGCGAGCCTGCGGTGGGCGATGCGCCGCGACTGCAGCGCCCGCACCTGCTCCCAGGTCTTGCGCAGCAGCTCGTCGGTGATCTCCTCGTCGGCCAGCGAGTCCAGCGTGCGCCCGCCGGTGTGCTCGTAGACGAGCATGACGGCGTCGGGACCGAGCTCGGAGGTGGCGATCAGCTTGGGCGCGTTCGCGCCGGCCGCGATGGCCGCGTACGCCAGCAGCGCCTCCTGTTCCAGCGCCTGGCGCAGCGACTGGAGGCTGGAGCGGGTGGCGAAGCCGCGCAGGGTGAGATTGCGCCACGCGCGGTAGAAGAAGCCCTGGGCCTGCTGTTCCCGGTCCACGACCGTGACGTCCAGCGGCGGGCCGTCCTCCAGGGTGACGAAGTAGCGGCGGCCGCGGTCGCCGTTCTCCGACTCCACGGCCTCCTCGCGGGCCGCGCTGACCGGATGGAAGCCGACGTGCCGCAGGCCCGCCATGAGCGTCTGCCCGGTGGGGCGCACATTGGGGGAGCCGACCGCGTACAGCGTGCCGTAGGCGATGGTCCAGCCGATCAGCACGGTCAGGATGATCGAGAACGGGGTCGTGTAGCCGGTGACCAGCATGGAGAACGCGTCGAGCAGCAGGACGATCCACAGCACCGCGCGCCATCTGGGTCTGCGGGACATGCCGACGGCCGTCATATAGGCGATGACGGGCGCCAGATAGCCGTGCACGGGATCGGTCAGGGCGTGCAGGTCGCTGGGGGACGGCTGGGTGAGCGCCTCCTGGATGGAGCCCGGGGCGGCGCGGGCGACCCACAGGTCGGTGGCGAGGGTCACGCCGTGGGCGAGGACGGCGGCGAGGACGCCGTCGGCGATGCGCAGACCGTCGCGTTTGATCAGCCGTTCGATCGCGAAGGCGACCGGCACGAGCAGGATCGCGATGCTGGACGCCAGACCCGCGATCTTGATGAGCAGGTCGGGGGCCTGACCGGTGCCCTTGTTGATGTCCTGTTCGAAGCCCGAGGTGGTGCCGTGGGCGAACGCGGCGATCGCGAGCAGCACCGCGATGGCGAGCACGCCCACCAGGAGCCGCATGAGGTCGGAGGGGCGGTGCACGCGCGCGGGGAGCAGCGGTTCGTCGCCCTCCACGGCCTCGGCGTGCGGATCGCCGTCCGGGCCCGGACCGTGATCGGGGGGCGTGTTCTGCGGGACGTGCGCTCCCTCGGTGCCGTCGCCGGCGTCCGTACGGTCCTCACGTGCGCGCGTGCCGCCGTCGTCCTCGTCGGCCGGGTCGTTCCCAGGCTCGCGTGAGTCGTCGTTCTCCGCGCTCCCGCGCGGGCGTGTGCCGTCGTCGGTGCCGGTGCGCGGACCGGTGTCCTGCCGCGCGTCGCCACTGCTCCCGGCCGCGTCGGGGCGCGCGGCGGCGTCAGGGGTGCCCGCCGCGCCTTCGGGGTGCACGCCCTGCTGCTTCATGGTCTCTTCTTGGTCTCGTATCACCAGTCACCGCCCGCACGATGGTGGCATGCCTGACCGGCACACGCGGGCATCAGGGTGCGGATGCGCGGGCGCACAGTCTGCCCCACGCGCCGTCCCGGGGCGAGAGGGCCGTTGCCCGCTGTCCGCGCGGTGATGTCGGTGGGGTGCGGCAGGATGGGGCGAATGAGCGAGCAGAGCCCTGCCCAGGACACCCGCGAGGAGTACGCGGACGCGCTTCCGGAGTACGCCGAGCGGGTCCTCGAGGTCGCCGAGCGGATCCCGCCGGGGAGGGTGATGACGTACGGCGATGTCGCCGAATGGCTCGAGGAAGGCGGACCGCGCCAGGTCGGCCGGGTGATGTCGCTCTACGGCGGCGCCGTCCCGTGGTGGCGGGTCGTCCGGGCCGACGGAGTGCTGCTGCCCGGCCACGAGCTGCGCGCGCTCGCCCACTACCGCGCCGAGGGCACGCCGCTGAAGGAGGCGGCCGCAAGCGCCGAGGGGCACTTGCCGCGGCTCGACATGCGGCGGGCCCGGTGGGACGGCGGGGCGGGTGCGGAGGGTCACACCTGACAGCTTCCGCCATCCGATGCCCTCGGCGAGAGCCGCTAGCCCGTTCGGGTGACGTCGGGGACCTCCGTGGCATGACGTACGTTCGAGGGATGTGGGACCCACGTGGCCAGAGCGCCCCGAGGGAAGAAGCGGAAGCCCTGCTTCCGTCCGGTGCGGCGGCGTAGCGTCGGCTGCACGCGTCCCGCTCACCCCGCGGCCACCGTCACGCGCGCATGACCGCCCGCCCACCAGCACGCACACCAGGACCGGCCGATCACGTGAGCTCCTCCTCCACCGCCAGGCGACTGCCGCACCCCCCGGTGCGGCAGGGGAGCCGTGGCGCATACCGGCTGGTCCGGACCCCGCCGGCCACGGCGGCTCCCCCTCGTCTGGACGCGGCACAGCGCGACGTGGTTGACCACCGCAGCGGCCCCCTCCTCGTCCTCGCCGGTCCCGGCACCGGCAAGACGACGACCCTCGTCGAATCCGTCGCCGCGCGGATCGCCCGCGGCGCCGACCCCGAGCGCATCCTGGTGCTGACCTTCAGCCGCAAGGCCGCCGTCGAGCTGCGCGACCGCATGGCCCTGCGCATCGGCGCCGCCCGCGCGCCCCGGGCGACCACCTTCCACTCGTACTGCTACGGACTGGTGCGCGCCCACCAGGACACCGGCCTGTTCGCCGAGCCGCTCCGACTCCTCTCGGGCCCCGAGCAGGACGTCACCGTCCGCGAGCTGCTCGCCGGGCAGCCCGAACTGCAGCGGCTCGGACTGGCGCATGTGCGCTGGCCCGACGAGCTGCGCGCCTGCCTGACCACGCGCGGCTTCGCCGACGAGGTACGGGCGGTCCTCGCCCGGAGCCGGGAGCTGGGCCTGGGCCCCGACGCGCTCGACGCCTTCGCCCGCCGCATCGGCCGCCCCGACTGGCGCGCCGCCGCCGCGTTCCTCGCCGAGTACCTCGACGTGCTCGACATGCAGGGCGTGATCGACTACGCGGAACTGGTCCACCGCGCGGTCCTGCTCGCCCGCCGCCCCGAGAACGCCGTACGGCTCGCCGCCCAGTACGACGCGGTGTACGTCGACGAGTACCAGGACACCGACCCCGCCCAGGTCCGGCTCCTGCAGGCACTGGCCGGCGGCGGCCGTACCCTGCTCGCCTTCGGCGACCCCGACCAGTCGATCTACGCCTTCCGGGGTGCCGACGTGAACGGCATCCTCGACTTCCCGGCTGCCTTTCCGCGCGCGGACGGCCGTCCCGCCCCGGTCGAGGTGCTGCGTACCTCCCGCCGCTCCGGCACCGCCCTGCTGGCCGCCACCCGTCTGATCACACAGCGCATGCCGCTGCCCCGGCTGCCCGCCGACAAGGTCCGCGCCCACCGCGAGCCGGCCGCAGTACGGGACGGGGGCCGCGTCGAGGTCTACACGTACCCGACGGCCGGCACGGAGCTGGACAACATCGCGGACATCCTGCGCCGCGCCCACCTGGAGGACGGCGTCGCCTGGAGCGACATGGCCGTCCTCGTCCGGGCCGGCTCCCGCACCCTGCCCACCCTGCGCCGCGCCCTCACCGCGGCAGGCGTCCCGCTGGACATCGACGGCGACGACCTGCCCCTGCGCCACGAGCCGGCGGTGGCCCCCCTGCTGACGGCCCTGCGCGCCGTGGCCACGGCCGAGGCGCGGCGCCACGAGGAGCACACAGCCGCGGCCGACACGGAGAGCGAAGGCGCTGCGGAGGAAGCCGAAGAGGGCGCCTCCGAAGCGGAACGGGAGGAATCCGCCTCCGAAGAGGCCACCGCCTCGGACGCCCCCCCCGGGACCACCGCCCCCGAAGACGGCGCCGAGCCGGAAGACACCGCCGAGTCGGCCCCTGCCCCCTCCTGGCTCGACACCGAGACCGCGCTCACCCTGCTCGCCTCCCCCCTGGCCGGCATGGACCCGGCCGACCTGCGCCGCCTCGGGCGTGCCCTGCGCGAGGAGGAGCGGGCGGCCGGGAACCCGCTGCCGCCCCCGTCCGACGTACTGCTCGCGCGGGCCCTCGCCGAACCCGAACGCCTGGCCGTGCACGACCCGGCGTACGCGCGCGGGGCGCAACGCCTCGGCGCGCTGCTGCGCAAGGCCCGCGAACGCCTCGCGGGCGGCGGTACGGCCGAAGAGGCGCTGTGGGACCTGTGGGAGGGCACGCCGTGGCCCGCGCGCCTGGAGCGGGCCGCCCGGCGCGGCGGCGCGGCCGGCCGCAACGCCGACCGGGACCTGGACGCCGTGTGCGCGCTGTTCGCCACCGCCGCCCGCGCGGAGGAGCGCACCGGAGGCCGCGGCGCGCTGAACTTCCTGGAGGAGATCGAGGCCGAGGACATCGCCGCCGACACGCTCACGCACCGCGCGGTACGCCCCGACGCCGTCCGCCTGATGACCGCGCACCGCTCCAAGGGCCTCGAGTGGCGGCTGGTCGTCGTCGCCGGGGTCCAGGAGGGGCTGTGGCCCGACCTGCGCCGCCGCGGCTCCCTCCTGGAGGCCGACCGCATCGGCCGCGACGGACTGGCCGAACCGCTCCCGCCGGGCGCGCTGCTCGCCGAGGAGCGCCGGCTGTTCTACGTGGCCGCCACGCGCGCGCGTGAACGCCTTGTCGTGACCGCCGTGAAGGCGCCGGCCGACGACGGCGACCAGCCGTCCCGGTTCCTCACCGAGCTGGGTGTCGAGCCGAAGGACGTCACCGGCCGCCCCCGCCGCCCGCTGTCGGTGGCCGCCCTCGTCGCCGAGCTGCGCGCCACCACCGTCGACCCGCGCGCGTCCGCCGCCCTGCGCGAGGCCGCCGCCCACCGCCTGGCCCGGCTCGCCGCCCTCACCGACGAGGACGGCCGCCCGCTGGTGCCGTCCGCGCACCCTTATCGCTGGTGGGGCATGTACGACCCGACCGAGAGCAAGGTGCCGCTGCGCCACAGTGACCGGCCGGTCGTGCTCTCCGGCAGCGCCCTGGACCAGCTCGCCAACACCTGTGCGCTGCAATGGTTCCTCGGCCGCGAGGTGAAGGCCGACGCCCCGGCCACCGCCGCGCAGGGCTTCGGCAACGTCGTCCACGTCCTCGCCGACGAGGTCGCCTCCGGCCGCAGCCCGGCCGACCTCGACGTCCTCATGGAACGCCTGGACTCGGTGTGGAACGCGCTCGCCTTCGACGCGCCCTGGAAGTCCCGGCAGGAGAAGGACAACGCGCGCGTGGCGCTCGAACGCTTCCTGAACTGGCATGTGCTGGACCGCACCGGGCGCACCCCGGTGGCGAGCGAGCAGGACTTCGATGTCACCCTCGAAGCGGGCGACTACCAGGTCCGCATCCGCGGCCAGATGGACCGCGTGGAGACGGACGGCGAGGGCCGCGCCTACGTGGTGGACTTCAAGACCGGCAAACAGGCCCCCAGCGCCGCCGAGGTCGCCCGCCACCCCCAGCTCGCCGTCTACCAGCTCGCCGTCTGCGAAGGCGCCGTAGACGAGGTCTTCGACGGCGTACGGCCCGAACCCGGCGGCGCCGAACTGGTCCACCTCAGACAGGGCGCCGCCCAGCGCGACGGCGGCGAGAGCCTGCCCAAGGTGCAGACCCAGGAGCCGCTGTCGGGGGAGTGGGTCGGCGAGCTGCTGGCCACCGCCGCCGGCAAGGTCCTCGACGAGCGGTTCACGCCGAACACCGGCCAGCACTGCACGCACTGCGCGTTCCGCGCCTCGTGCAGCGCCCGGCCCGAGGGGCGGCACGTGGTCGAGTGAGGGCCTGCGGTACACCGGGTGACGTACCGCACCACACGGGCTGACCTGCGGTTCTTCCTCCCCGCCGGGCGAATGCGTCCTCGACTGTCAGTGGCCGCCGCTAGCCTCTTTCGACATGCCCGCCCGTATCACCGACCCCGAGCAGCTCAAAGAGCTCCTCGGCATCCCGTTCACCCCGGAGCAGACGGCCTGCATCACCGCGCCGCCCGCCCCGCAGGTGATCGTGGCCGGAGCCGGGTCGGGCAAGACCACCGTGATGGCCGCCCGCGTCCTCTGGCTGGTCGGCACCGGCCAGGTCGCCCCCGAACAGGTCCTCGGCCTGACCTTCACCAACAAGGCGGCCGGTGAGCTGGCCGAACGCGTCCGCAAGGCGCTGATCAAGGCCGGCGTCACCGACCCCGATGTGATCGACCCGGACAACCCGCCGGGCGAGCCGCTGATCTCGACCTACCACGCCTTCGCCGGCCGCCTCCTCACCGACCACGGCCTGCGTCTCGGCCTGGAGCCCACCTCCCGGCTCCTCGCCGACGCCACCCGCTACCAGCTCGCCGCGCGCGTGCTCCGCGAGGCCCCCGGCCCCTACCCCGCGCTGACCCGTTCCTTCGCCGACCTGGTCAGCGACCTGCTGGCCCTCGACTCCGAACTCGCCGAACACCTCGTCGAGCCCGAGGAGCTGCGCGCCTGGGACGCAGACCTGCTGCACACCCTCCAGGGCGCCAAGCTCAGCAACGCCGACCTGCGCAAGGTCCCCGAGACGGCCGCCGCCCGCCGTGAACTGGCCGACCTCGTCCGCCGCTACCGGACGGCCAAGCGCGAGCGCGACCTGCTCGACTTCGGTGACCAGATCGCCCTGTCCGCCCGCCTCGCCCGCATCCCCGAGGTGGGCCGGCTGCTGCGCGAGGAGTTCCGCGTGGTCCTCCTGGACGAGTACCAGGACACCTCCGTGGCCCAGCGCGTGCTGCTGGCGGGCCTCTTCGGCGGCGGTACGGGCCATCCCGTGACCGCGGTCGGCGACCCATGCCAGGCGATCTACGGCTGGCGCGGCGCCTCCGTCGCCAACCTGGACGACTTCCCCGCGCACTTTCCGCACGCCGACGGCCGCCCCGCCACCCGGCAGGCGCTCAGCGAGAACCGCCGCAGCGGCGGCCGCCTCCTCGACCTCGCCAACCGTCTCGCCGGGCCGCTGCGCGCCATGCACGCGGGCGTGGAGGCCCTGCGGCCGGCCCCCGGCGCCGAGTACGACGGCATGGTCCGCTGCGCCCTGCTGCGCACCCACGCCGAGGAACTGGACTGGCTCGCCGACTCCCTCGCCCACCTCGTGCGCACGGGCACGCCTCCCGGCGAGATCGCCGTGCTGTGCCGTACGGCCACCGACTTCGCCGAGATCCAGGGCGCCCTCGTGGCCCGGGACGTCCCCGTCGAGGTGGTCGGCCTGTCCGGGCTGCTGCACCTGCCCGAGGTCGCCGACCTCGTCGCGGTCTGCGAGGTCCTGCAGGACCCCGGCGCCAACGCCTCCCTGGTACGCCTGCTGACCGGCCCGCGCTGGCGCATCGGCCCCCGCGACCTCGCCCTGCTGGGCCGCCGCGCCCGCCTGCTGGTCGCCCACGCGCGCGTGGACGGCGCCGACGACCCGGACCGCCGGCTCGCCGCCGCCGTCGAAGGCGTCGACCCGGCCGAGGTGATATCGCTCGCGGACGCCCTCGACACCTTCCTCGAAGCGCCCATGGACGCCGAGGCGGACGACGACGGGCTGCCGTTCTCGCCGGACGCGCGCGTGCGCTTCGCCCGCCTGGCCGCAGAGCTGCGCGACCTGCGCCGCTCACTGTCCGACCCGCTGATGGACGTGCTGCACCGCGTCCTCGCCGTCACCGGCCTGGAGGTGGAGCTGTCGGCGTCCCCGCACGCCCTGGCCGCCCGCCGCCGAGAAACGCTCTCCAACTTCCTCGACGTCGCCGCCTCCTTCGCGGCGAGCGACGCGGAGGCCACCCTCCTCGCCTTCCTCGGTTTCCTGCGCACCGCCGCCCAGTACGAGAAGGGCCTCGACAACGCACTCCCGGGCGGCGAGAACACCGTCAAGGTGCTCACCGCTCACAAGTCCAAGGGCCTGGAGTGGGACGTCGTAGCGGTTCCCGGGCTGGTCAAGGGCACGTTCCCCAGCGCGCAGGGCCGCGAGAAGTGGACGGCGCAGGCCAAGGTGGTGCCGCACGCCCTGCGCGGCGACAGCGACACCCTGCCCGACGTCGACGGCTGGGACGCGCGCGGCATGAAGGCCTTCCACGAGGCCATGAAGGACCACCAGCACACCGAGGAACTCCGCCTCGGCTACGTCACCTTCACCCGGCCCCGCTCCCTGCTGCTCGGCTCCGGGCACTGGTGGGGGCCCAGCCAGAAGAAGCCGCGCGGCCCCTCCGACTTCCTCCAGGCCCTGCACGACCACTGCGTCGCCGGGCACGGCGAGATCGAGGCGTGGGCGGAGCAGCCCGTCGAAGGCGAGGAGAACCCCGCGCTGCACACGGCCGGCGCCGACCAGGTGTGGCCGCTGCCGCTGGACGCCGACGCGCTGGCCCGCCGCCGCGCGGCCGCCGAGACCGTCCTCGCCCACCTGGACGCCCTCGCCGCCCACGGCAGCGGCCACCCGCCCCCCGTCCACGACACCGCCGCCCCCGACGACCCGGAGTGGCCCCCACCCCCGGACGACGCCCCGTACACGGACGGTGATGATCCCTACGGCGAGGACCCGTACGCCGACGCCGGCTTCCCGTACGACGACCTGCCGCACGAAGAGGACGGCACGGACCTGCCGTACGACGAGACCGCCGCCGGCGCCGCGCCCGCCTTCGCCGACGAGGAACCGCCGCCCGCCGCGCCCGCCCCCGCCCCGGACGGCCCGGCCGAGCGGGGCGCCCGGAGCGCCGACCGGCCCACCGTCCCGCACCAGGCGCCCGCCCCGGGCCACGGCGAGCGCCCCGCCGAGCCTCGGCGCGCGGCCGGCCTCACCCCCGAGGAGGCCCGTACCGTCGCCTCCTGGGACCGCGATCTGGACGCGCTGACCGGAGAGCTGCTGCGCGCCCGGCAGGCCGTCACCGACGTCCCGCTGCCCGCCACGCTCACCGCGTCCCAGCTGCTGCGCCTGGCCGAGGACCCCGACGGGCTCGCACAGGAACTCGCGCGCCCCATGCCACGCCCCCCGCAACCGGCCGCGCGCCGGGGCACCCGTTTCCACGCCTGGGTCGAATCCCGCTTCGAGGAACTGACCCTGCCCCTGCTGGAACCGGACGAGCTGCCCGGCAGCGACGCCGAGATCGCCGACGAACACGACCTTCAGGCCCTCAAGGAGGCCTTCGAACGCACCGAGTACGCCCGGCGCACCCCCTACCGGGTCGAGGCGCCCTTCCAGCTCACCCTCGCCGGCCGCGTCGTACGCGGACGCATCGACGCCGTCTACAAGCACGGCGACGGCGACACGGCCACGTACGAGATCGTCGACTGGAAGACCGGCCGCACCCGCACCGCCGACCCGCTCCAGCTCGCCGTGTACCGGCTGGCCTGGGCCGAGCAGCAGGGGGTCCCGCCCGAGTCGGTCACGGCCGCCTTCCTGTACGTACGCACCGGCGAGGTGGTACGGCCGCGGGACCTGCCGGACCGGGCCGCACTGGAGCGGCTCCTCGGCGACGGCACCCGAGCGGAAGACGCCGAAACGGCGCACCGGGTGGTCTGAGTGTGACGAACCGCCCGCCGAGGATGTCGGTGCGGGCCGATAGGCTCGTGAGCATGAGCCAGACCCCGGACAGCGCCGTCCGCACGTACATCGAGCAGCACCGCGTCGCCTTCCTCGAGGACCTCGCCGCATGGCTGCGCATCCCCTCCGTGTCGGCCCAGCCCGACCACGCGTCCGATGTACGGCGCAGCGCCGACTGGCTCGCCGCCAAGCTCAAGGAGACCGGCTTCCCCACCGCCGAGGTCTGGCAGACCCCCGGTGCCCCGGCCGTCTTCGCCGAGTGGCCCTCGGACGATCCCGAGGCGCCCACCGTGCTCGTCTACGGCCACCACGACGTGCAGCCCGCCGCCCGCGAGGACGGCTGGAACAGCGAGCCCTTCGAACCGGTCGTCCGCGGAAACCGCCTCTACGCGCGCGGGGCGGCCGACGACAAGGGCCAGGTGTTCTTCCACACACTCGGCGTCCGCGCCCACCTCGCCGCCACCGGCCGCACGGCTCCCGCCGTCCACCTGAAGCTGCTGATCGAGGGCGAGGAGGAGTCCGGCTCCCCGCACTTCCGCGCCCTGGTCGAGGAGCACGCGGCACGGCTGGCCGCCGACGCCGTGATCGTCTCCGACACCGGTATGTGGTCCGAGGACACCCCGACCGTCTGCACCGGCATGCGCGGCCTGGCCGAGTGCGAGATCCGGCTGTACGGCCCCGACCAGGACATCCACTCCGGCTCCTTCGGCGGCGCCGTACCCAACCCGGCCACCGCGGCCGCCCGCCTGGTCGCCGCCCTGCACGACGAGCACGCGCGCGTGGCCATCCCCGGCTTCTACGACGGCATCGTCGAGCTGACCGACCGCGAACGCGAGCTGTTCGCCGAGCTGCCCTTCGACGAGGAGCGCTGGCTGGAGACCGCCAAGTCCCGCGCCACCCACGGCGAGGCCGGATACAGCACCCTCGAACGCATCTGGGCCCGCCCGACCGCCGAGGTCAACGGCATCGGCGGCGGCTACCAGGGCCCCGGCAGCAAGACGATCATCCCGTCCTCGGCCATGGTGAAGCTGTCCTTCCGGATGGTCGCCGGCCAGGACCCCGAGCACCTGGAGAAGACCGTCCGCGCCTGGGCCGAGGAGCAGGTGCCCGCCGGGATCCGGCACGAGATCCGCTTCGGCGCGGCCACACGCCCGTGCCTGACCCCGCTCGACCATCCCGCGCTCGAGTCCGTGGTCCGCGCCATGGGCCGCGCCTTCGGAAAACCGGTCCGCTTCACCCGCGAAGGAGGCTCCGGACCCGCCGCCGACCTGCAGGACGTCCTCGGCGCCCCGGTGCTCTTCCTGGGCATCTCCGTCCCCTCCGACGGCTGGCACGCCCCGAACGAGAAGGTGGAGCTGGACCTCCTCCTCAAGGGCGTCGAGACCAGCGCCTACCTCTGGGGCGACCTGGCCGAGCACTGGCGCACCGCGCCCTGACCGGCCGGCGCCGTACGGGAGGGCACCGAGCGCGGGGCACACTGGAAGGACCGTCCCGCCCGCCCGGCCCGGTGGCCTGCCGCCCACGTCCCGCCGAACCGCCCGCCGAACGAACCGCCGCACTGGGGGATTGGAAGCATCCGTGACCACCTGGACCGACGACACAGCCGACCGACCCATCTCGCTGACCGCCCCGAGCGGCATCGACCGCGCCGCCCACCACCGGCTCGACGAGGCCTGGCTCGCGGCGGCGTGGAGCCACCCCACGACCCGCTGCTTCGTCGTCTCCGGCGGCCAGGTGCTCATCGACGAGACACCGGACGGCCGGACCGAACTCGTCATGACCCCGTCGTTCGAGGCCCCGCTCACCGAGGCGCACCGCTACTTCCTCGGCATCGGCGAGGACGGCGTCAGCTACTTCGCGCTGCAGAAGGACTCGCTGCCCGGCCGCATCGACCAGTCCGCCCGCCCCGCCGGGCTGCGGGAGGCCGGCCTGCTGCTCTCGGCGCGCGACATCGGGCTGATGGTGCACGCGGTCGGCCTGGAGAACTGGCAGCGCACCCACCGCTTCTGCTCCCGCTGCGGCGAACGCACGGTCATCGCCGCCGCCGGCCACATCCGCCGCTGCCCGGCCTGCGGCGCCGAGCACTACCCGCGCACCGACCCGGCCGTGATCATGGCCGTCACCGACGCGGACGACCGCATCCTGCTCGGCCGCCAGGTCCACTGGCCCGAGGGCCGCTTCTCCACGCTCGCCGGCTTCGTCGAACCCGGCGAGTCCATCGAGCAGGCCGTGCGCCGCGAGGTGTCCGAGGAGGTCGGCGTCACCGTCGGGGACGTGGAGTACGTGGCCAGCCAGCCCTGGCCCTTCCCCTCCAGCCTGATGCTCGGCTTCATGGCCCGCGCCACCACGACCGAGATCGACGTCGACGGCGACGAGATCCACGAGGCCCGCTGGTTCTCCCGCGAGGAACTGCACGACGCCTTCGAGTCCGGCGAGGTGCTGCCGCCCTACGGCATCTCCATCGCGGCCCGCCTGATCGAGATGTGGTACGGCAAGCCGCTGCCGACGCGCAGCTTCGTGTGACCCGCGTTCGTTTCGTGTAACCCGCAGCAGGGCCGGGACACGACAGGGCGGCCCCTGATCAGGTCAGGGGCCGCCCTGCTCGGCTGCGATCACCGCGGACACCCGCGGCGCGTCACGCCGCGAGCTTCTGCTTCACCTGGGCGAGCGACGGGTTCGTCAGCGTCGTGCCGTCCGCGAAGAGCACGGTCGGGACCGTCTGGTTTCCGCCGTTCGCCTTCTCCACGAAAGCGGCGGACTCGGGGTCCTGCTCGATGTTGATCTCGGTGTAGGCGATGCCCTCCCGGTCCAGCTGGCTCTTCAGCCGCCGGCAGTACCCGCACCAAGTCGTGCTGTACATCGTCACAGTGCCCTGCATGTCTCTCGCGCTCCTCAGGCAGCTCGGAAAGTCGTACGGGGAGAGAACGTACGCGAGCCGCCGGCCATTCCCACCCGGGGTATCCCAGCCCACCCGGCCGCCGACTGTTCCCACAGGGGTGTTCCCGCCACTGCCGGGATATCCACAGGCCGGCTGTGACACCTGCCGCATTAGTACGACCATCTATGCCCGCCTGTGGACAACCGGCACGGCAGTCCCGGGCGACCTGGCAGCATGGCCGTGTGACAGCAGCAACGCACTCCACCCTCTTCCCGCAGGCACCGGACTCTGCCGACGCGGTGCTCGACGGGCTCGACCCCGAGCAGCGCGCGGTCGCCACCGCCCTGCACGGCCCGGTGTGCGTCCTGGCCGGAGCGGGCACGGGCAAGACCCGGGCCATCACCCACCGCATCGCCTACGGCGTACGCGCCGGCATCCTCCAGCCCTCCAGCGTCCTCGCCGTCACCTTCACCAACCGCGCCGCCGGCGAGATGCGCGGCCGGCTCCGCCAGCTCGGCGCCCACGGCGTCCAGGCCCGCACCTTCCACTCCGCCGCCCTGCGCCAGCTCCAGTACTTCTGGCCGAAAGCCGTCGGCGGCAGCATGCCCCGGCTCATCGACCGCAAGGTCCAGCTCGTCGCCGACGCGGCAGCGAGCCTCGGCACCCGGCTCGACCGGGGCGAGCTGCGGGACGTCACCGCCGAGATCGAATGGTCCAAGGTCACCCAGACCATCCCCGCCGACTACCCGTACGCGGCCGCGAAGGCCGGCCGCGAGACCCCGCGCGACCCCGCAGAGATCGCCCACCTCTACGCCGCCTACGAAGACCTCAAGCGCGACCGCGCCGTGATCGACTTCGAGGACGTCCTGCTGCTGACCGTCGCCATCCTGCAGGACCGGCACGACATCGCAGACCAGGTCCGCGCCCAGTACCAGCACTTCGTCGTCGACGAGTACCAGGACGTCAGCCCCCTGCAGCAGCGGCTGCTGGACCTGTGGCTCGGCGACCGCGACAACCTGTGCGTCGTCGGCGACGCCAGCCAGACCATCTACTCGTTCACCGGAGCAACGCCCGACCACCTGCTCGACTTCCGCGCCCGCCACCCCGGCGCCACCGTCGTCAAACTCGTCCGCGACTACCGCTCCACCCCGCAGGTCGTCCGCCTCGCCAACGGCCTGCTCGCCCAGGCCCGCGGCCGCGCCGCCGACCACCGGCTGGAACTGATCTCCCAGCGCGCCCCCGGCCCCGAGCCCGTCTACACCGAGTACACCGACGAGCCCGCCGAGGCAGAAGGCGCCGCCCGCCGCATCCGCGAGCTGATCGACGCGGGAATCCCCGCCGCCGAGATCGCCGTCCTGTTCCGTACGAACGCCCAGTCCGAGACCTACGAGCAGGCCCTCGCCGACGCCGGCGTCCCCTACCAGCTGCGCGGCGCCGAACGCTTCTTCGACCGGCCCGAAATCCGCAAGGCCGGCATCGCCCTGCGCGGCGCGGCCCGCTTCGGCGGCAACGACTCCCTGCTGGACGACGCCGTGGACCTGCCCTCCCAGGTGCGTGCCGTCCTGTCCGGAGAGGGCTGGACCACCCAGCCCCCGGCCGGCTCCGGCGCGGTCAGAGAGCGCTGGGAGTCCCTCGCCGCCCTGGTCAACCTCGCCCAGGACCTCGCCGCCGCCAGACCCGGCGCCACCCTCGCCGACTTCGTCGCCGAACTCGACGAACGGGCCAACGCCCAGCACGCCCCCACCGTCCAGGGCGTCACCCTCGCCTCCCTGCACGCGGCCAAGGGCCTGGAATGGGACGTCGTCTTCCTCGTCGGCATCGCCGAGGGCATGCTGCCCATCAGCTACGCCCGAACGGACGAGCAGATCGAGGAGGAACGCCGGCTCCTCTACGTCGGCGTCACCCGAGCGCGGGAACGGCTCCACCTTTCCTGGGCGCTGTCCCGCTCGCCCGGCGGCCGGCCCAACCGCAGACCGAGCCGCTTCCTCGACGGACTGCGCCCCGGCACCACCGCCACCGTCGGCCGCACCGGCGCCGCCACCACCGGAGGCGTCGAGCACGGCACGGCCGGAAGCCCCACCCCTGCCCCCCGGCGCGCCCAGCGCACCCCCGCCCGCTGCCGGGTCTGCGGCCGCACCCTCACCGACGCCGGCGAGATGAAGCTGATGCGCTGTGAGGACTGCCCGTCGGACATGGACGAAGCACTCTACGAACGGCTGCGGGAGTGGCGCGCGGTCCAGGCCGAGCGCACCGGACAGCCCGACTTCTGCGTCTTCACCGACCGCACCCTCATGGCCATCGCCGAGGCACGGCCGGAAAATCCCGCCGAACTCTCCCGCATCCCAGGCGTCCTCAGCCGCAAGCTGCGCAGCTACGGACCCGACGTTCTGGCCATCTGCGCAGGCCATGAGACCGGGGCCGGCGACGAGGACGACTGATGCGAACTCGTCGAAAAAATAGTTTGCGCGGGCCCCGGCAATCCCCATAGGTTCTAGGCACGGAAGCGGCGGCCTTCTCCAAGACCCTGGTTCCGTGATGTACTTGCACACCCGAGCGGACTGGCTCACCCCAGTCCCCGAAGACGCCGAGAGGAGGCGAGTCCAGTGATCAGCATCAACACCAGCACCATCAGCGCGGCCAAACTGACCGATCGCTCGGCCGCCTCCCTGTGCATGCTCGGCGCCTCCCACCAGGGCACCGGTCTGTCCGGCATTCGTGCCGTCCGTCCGGCGTCCTCCCACGCTCTCGCGGGCCTTCCCGTCCGCGAGCGCAATGAGCGACCGACCAAGGCACTGGAAGCGGTAGCGGCACAGGCGCAGGCCTATGCCTTTGCGGCGGCCGGTGCCGGATTCCGGAAGCAGACGACGACGCAGCACCACCTGATGTGGGCCTTCCGTGGGCCAGAACCCTGGAGTGATCCAGCCTGATCCGATCAGGCCGGCGCCTTCAGGGCCGCGGAACCCCATCCGGGATCCGCGGCCCTTCTGTTTTCCCCGAACGGGGACGACGGAGCGAAGGGGCCCCGGGACAAGAAAAGAACCCGGTACCAAGCCGACACCCGGTCAACCGGCCGGAACGACCAGACGAGGAAGACACACCGTGCAACTCGAAGCGCACGCCCCGTCCGTACCGCCTTCGCAAACGATCCCCCCGCCCGGCCTCACGGAGGACTCCACCTTGACCCCCCTGACCGCGCTCACCGCGCTCGACGACGCCATCGAGAACCTCGGCGTACCCGTCCCCTGCCGCTCCTACGACCCGGAGGTCTTCTTCGCCGAGTCGCCCGCGGACGTCGAGTACGCCAAGTCCCTCTGCCGCACCTGCCCGCTGATCGAGGCCTGCCTCGCCGGCGCCAAGGAGCGGCGTGAGCCCTGGGGCGTCTGGGGTGGCGAGCTGTTCGTCCAGGGTGTCGTCGTCGCCCGGAAGCGGCCGCGTGGCCGCCCGCGCAAGAACCCGGTCACGGCATGAACACCACAGGAACGATCGACCGCCCCCTCACGCACGACCCCCAGAAGCAGGCCCCGATGAAGCCGTCCACCAACGAGCCCGCAGGCTCCGCGACCGAAGACGTCACCACCACCGGCGCGACCGAAGCGCGCCAGAACAGGACCCGAGAGATGCAACTCATGCAAGAAGCCCTGGCTCGTGCGCATATGCACGAGCGACTCCATGACGCCACGCGGGAACGCCGGGCCATGCGCCTGGCGGTAGCCCAGCGCATGCAGCGCCGGGCCGAGCGCGCCTCGCTGCGCGCCCGGCGCGCGCTCGCCATGGCCGTCATGCAGTAACGATCACGCCAGCCGAAGCGGCGGCCTCCCGGCCCGGGAGGCGAAGTCTTCGTGAGCGGGGGCCGGTCCGGCCGAACGGACCGGCCCCCGCGGTGCGTTGTGCGGCGATCGGCCACCGGCGGAGTTATGGTCGCCAGGTGACGAGTCTTCCCGGAGGAAGCGATCAGGGCGGCTCCACCCCGGAGCGCCGCATCCACGTCTGCGCCCGCTGCGGCACCCCCGCCGACGGCCCCCCACCGGCCACCTGGACCTGCTCCGTGGAGAACGGCGTCCGCCAGTACTTCTGCGACACCTGCTCCAGGCAGAACCTGAGAGCGATCGAGGGCCGCCTGGACTCTTCCTGGTGGTGAACCGACTCTCCGGGGGCCCCTCCCCCCTGCCCCCTCCCTCCCCTCCCCCTCTTTCAAGGCAACGCGTCCCCCGATCGCAGGCACCCCGGATCCCTCGATCGCAAGCATCCCGGGCCCCCGGGCCGCCTGGTCCCAGGGCCCCCGGGCCGCCGGCCCCCCGGATCACGCCTCCGCCGCGGACTCCTCCCCGGGCATGTCGTCATCCGTGTCATCAGGGACCTCGGTGATGTCGCTCACCTGCGTGACTCCCGTGACCGCCGTGACCTCCGCGCTCTCGGAGACGAAACCCGGGAGCCACTCCTCCAGCTCGTCCCGGAGGCGTACCGTCGCGCCGAGCTGGCACAGGACGCCGATCGTGCTCAGGGTCACCCGGTGGATCAGCAGATAGGCCGGCGGCAGGTTGAGCCGCTTGCCCAGCTGGTACGCGGGGGAGCGCGGGTCGGCGATGCGGGCGGCCTGGTTGCGCATCCAGCCGCGGCTGAAGGTGAACGCCTCGGCGCGCGCCGGTTCGATGATCGGCAGCAGGTAGTCGAGGACCGCGTCGGGATTCAGCTCTATGGACTCCTTCACGAAGCCTTCCTCGCAGAGGAGTTCGTAGACCGTCTCGGCCTCGCCGTCCAGCGTCATGCGCAACGAGACGCCGATCGGCAACGGCAGTCCGCCGGGCAGCCGGTCGACGGTGCCGAAGTCCAGCACGCCCAGGCGCCAGTCGTCCTCGCCGGCCGGGCCGCCGGGCAGCAGCCGGAAGTTGCCGGGATGCGGGTCGGCGTGCAGCAGGCCGGTGCGGGCCGGGCCCGAGAACAGGAACCGGGCCAGGAGCTGGCCGGCACGGTCCCGCTGCTCGGGGGTGCCGTCCGAGATGATCTCCGACAGCGGGATGCCGTCGATCCACTCGGTCACCAGGACCTGCTCGCACTGGTGCACCACCGCCGGGACCACCACGTCGGGGTCGTCCGCGAACTCCTCCGCGTGCGCGGTCTGGGCCTGGGCCTCCAGGTCGTAGTCCAGCTCCTCGGAGACCCGGTCTCTCAGCTCCGCGATGAGGGGCTTGATGTCCATGCCGGGAATCAGCGGCCCCAGCAGACGGGCGAAACGGCTGAGTTGGCCGAGGTCGGAGAGCAGGGCCTCGCCGGCGCCCGGGTACTGCACCTTGACCGCAACTTCCCGACCGTCGTGCCACACGGCCCGGTGCACCTGGCCGATCGAGGCCGCGGCGGCCGGCTTGTCCTCGAACTCCTCGAACAGATCGCGCCAGTCCTCACCCAGCCGCTGCTCGAGCACTCCGTGCACGGTGCGGGTCGGCATCGGCGGCGCCGCCTCCTGGAGCTTGGTCAGGGCCGCGCGATAGGGACCGGCGATCTCCTCGGGCAGCGCGGACTCGAAGACGGACAGGGCCTGCCCGAACTTCATCGCACCGCCTTTCAGCTCGCCCAGCACCTTGAACAGTTGCTCCGCCGTGCGCTGTTGCAGTTCCCGGCCGACGATCTCCGCGGACTCGCCCACGATCCGCTTGCCCAGCCCCCAGGTGGCCCGGCCGGCGAAGCCGAGCGGGAGCGCGGCGAGCTTGGCGGTCCGGGTGACCGCCTTCCGGGGAAGATCAGACATGCGCCCTCCAAGTCACAGTCGGCCGCGCCGCGCCCGCTGTGCGTCGTTGCGTCGACGGCCGTCGCACCGCCATTGTCGCGCGTGCCGCGCCGTCGGTTGAGGAGTGCTCCCCTTTAGGTCTGTCCGCAGCGCCGCACCCGCATGCCGGATGCGGCCGGACCGGCCGGGTCCGCCAGTCCAGAGCGGGGGCGGAGACCTCCCAGCGGGCGCCGGTGCTGGACGGCGCGTGCCCGTCGAGGAAGGCGAGCGCGTGTGCCGCGGCCAGTCCGGCGACCGCCGTGGCCAGCGTCACATCGCAGGCCCCGACCCGGCGGGACCTGGCGCACCGCCACTGGGCGGTCAGCCGCGGCCAGGCCGGATCCCGGTCCGTGCGGTCGAGGTGCAGGCAGCAGGCGCAGCCGGATTCGCCGGGCAGGACGAGCGGCCCGACGACACCGGTGCCCTCGACGACGCCCGCGTACAGGTGAGGCGTGCCGGAGGCCAGGAGCGGCTCCGCGTCGGCCGGGTCGGGGGCGTGCACGGCCACGTCGTCGCGGGGCGTGAGGATCACCAGGGCGTGTCCGGGGTCCGGGGCGCTGGATCCGGGGGAGTCGGCGCGGCGCGGTGGGCGGTCGGGTGCCGCGCGGCGCACGGCGGCCCGCGCCGCACTGTCCCGGCGCCCGCCGACCGACTCGGCGGGCAGCCCGCCCGGCGCCACGTCCCACGGTTCCACGCGGCCGGTGTCGCGCACGTCGACCTCGCCGACCCCGGCGCCCGACAGCACCGACGCCAGGAGCGCGCCGACCCGCCCGGCGCCCCGCACCTGCACGCGCAGGGCGCGGCGGGCGGCCAGCCGGGCGAGCGCGCCGCCCGGCTCGGCCGTGGTCAGGGACAGCGCGGCGAGGTCGGGGCGCAGCCGCCGCAGGACGTCGGTCTTCTGGCGCAGCGCGTCCGCGGCGGGTCCGCCGCCGCGCGCGTCGTCGATCAGGCCTGCCCCGGTCAGCCGTTCCAGCAGGGTGTCGATCTGGCCGGCCGGGAGGTTCATGCGGCGGCCTTCCTCGCGCAGCAGCGGCAGCCCGCGTGTGCCGTTGAACAGGTCCAGGAGGTCGCGCGTCGCGGAGTCCATTGGACCCAGTGTCAGCGCGTGCGCGGGTGTCATCCCGAACTGGACGGTGTCGCGATCACGCCAGCCGCGCCGCAGCGCGGGTTTCACCACCGGATGCATGACGGTCCCCCGTATCCGTTGAAAGCATCCCGGACCGCCTGGAACGTCCGGAACAGCGCTTCGCCGGTGGAACCGGTCATGTTCCGCCGACGCCTGCCAGCATGCCCTGTCCGGGCGCCCGGTGCCGAGAGTTATCCACAGGCTGGGGGTATTGGTCGTACAAGCTGACAGCGTGACGGTGGCAGGGTGAAGCCGGCGGGAAGGGCGAGCAGAGCCCGGTAAACCGGATAAACCGGATGTGCGGATCAGTCGCAGGAATCATAGGAATCAAACGCATGGTGGGGATCGGCATCGAACCGTTCCGGAGCCGGGACTTCGGCCATGCCCAGCGGGTAACGTCGGGGCGTGCCCGCCGACCCACTGCACCGCGCCGGAATGCCACAGCGCAGCACGACGAGCCAGCCGCCCGGCGGCTCGGGGGCGAGCGCGATCGAGGTCCGCAGGAGTTCCCGGCGCCGCCGGACGGTCTCCGCGTACCGCGAGGGCGATCGCACCGTCGTACTGATCCCCGCCCGCATGTCGAAGGCGGAGGAGCAGCGCTGGATCACCGTCATGCTCGACAAACTCGCCGCCCAGGAGAGCAGGCGGCTGCTCGGCGACGCCGAGCTGGCCCAGCGCGCCGAGCGGCTGTCGGCGCAGTACTTCGACGGCCGGGCGCGGCCTGCCTCCGTGCGCTGGGTCACCAACCAGAACACGCGCTGGGGTTCGTGCACCCCGGCCGAGGGCAGCATCCGGCTCTCGCACCGGCTGCAGGGGATGCCCGAGTACGTCGTCGACTACGTCCTCTGCCATGAGCTGGCCCATCTGCTGGTCCCCGGTCACGGGCCGGACTTCTGGCGGCTGCTGGAGGCGTATCCGCGCACCGAGCGGGCCCGCGGCTACCTCGAAGGGGTCGTCGCGGCGGAACGGCTGCCGCATGTGCCCGGGGCGCGCAGGCAGTGAGCCGTCGGCCGTCCGTCCGTCTCCGGGCGCGGTTGTGTACCGGGTCTGTACCGGTTGCGTCCGATCCCGGACCGAGCCGTTAGCCTGACGCGACGCACTCGCATTCGGGATGGGGGACGGTCGTTACGCATGGCCAGGGAATTCCAACGCGGCCACAAGGCCAGGATCAGTGACCTCACGGCGGGCACGGATCTGTACGTAGGCGTGCAGATCTCCGCCCCCGGGCTGACCTTCGACATCAGCTGCTTCGGTCTGGACGCCGACGAGCGCCTCTCGGACGACCGGTACTTCGTCTTCTTCAACCAGCCGAAGTCCCCGGAGGAGTCCATCCAGCTGCTCGGCGCCCAGGCGGGCGACACCGAGTCGTTCCGGGTCACGTTGGACCGGATCCCGCCGCAGATCCACAAGCTGTCCTTCACGGCGACCATCGACGGCGTTGGGCAGATGTCGCAGATCGCCCCCGGATATCTGCGCATCGTGGCGGGCGGCGAGGAGGTCGCGCGCTACTCGTTCAGCGGTGCCGAGTTCTCCACCGAGCGCGCCGTGATGCTCGGCGACCTCTACCTGAAGGACGTGTGGCGGTTCGCGGCCGTCGGACAGGGCTTCGACGGCGGACTGGAGGCGCTGCTGAAGAACTTCGGCGGCGAGGTGCTGGAGGAGGAGGCGCCCGCCGCCCCGCAGCAGCCGCAGCCCGCAGCCGCCCCCGGCTTCGCCCCGCCCGCCCAGACCACCACCCCGCCCCCGTTCGCAGCACCGGCCGCCCCCGCCCCTGCCCCGGCGGCCCCCGCCCCTGCCCCGGCCGCCCCCGCCCCCGCGGCTGACCTGCCCGCCCCGGCCCCCGCGCCGCAGCCCGCCGCGCAGGGCTTCGCCCCGCCGCCCGGAGCCACGCCCCCGCAAGCCTTCACCCCACCCGGCCAGACCCCGCCCGGCCACACCCCGCCACCGGCGCCCGCACCCGCGCCGGACGTGCACGCCGCGCCGACGGTCATCGCCCCCATGACCCCGCCCGTCGGCGGCACCGTCCCTCCGCCGGCCCCAGCCCCCGCGCCGTACGGCGGTCAGCCGCCCCAGCAGCCCTACGGCGGCCCCGGCCCGCAGCAGCCGTACGGCCGGCCGCCCCAGCAGCAGCCCTACGGGGGCCCGCCGACCGCGCCGATGCCGCCCGGCTACGGCCAGCAGCCGCCCTCCCACGGCGCCCCGCCGACCGCGCCCATGCCCCCCGGCTACGGGCAGATCCCCGGCGGGCAGCCCGGCGCCTACGCGGTGCCGCAGGGCGCGCCGCAGGGCGGGGCCGGGATCACGGCCGCGCTGCAGATGTACAAGGAGACGCCGACCGGGCAGCGCTGGACGCAGCAGAACAAGAAGCTCATGCGCGTCGACCTCGGCGCCGGCGGGCAGCCGGTGCTGGCCAGGCAGGGCAGCATGGTGCTGTACCAGGGCAAGGTCGACTTCGGCTACAAGGGCGCGGGCTTCGCCGGGCGGATCGTCGGCAACGCCACCGGCCAGGAGATGCAGCTGATGCGCTGCACCGGCAACGGACAGGTGTTCCTCGCCGAGAACGCCACCCATCTGCACCCCGTGGAGCTGCAGGGCGACGCGATCTGCGTGTCCGCGGAGAACGTCCTGGCCTTCGACGAGAGCCTCCAGTACGAGGTCCGCCGCATCGAGGGGCACGGCATCCCCGGCGGCGCGCTGTTCACCATGCAGTTCCAGGGCACCGGCACGATCGTCGTCAAGACGCACGGCACCCCCGTGGTGCTGCCGGTCACGCCGACCACCTTCGCCGACTGCAACGCCGTCGTGGCCTGGTCGGCCGCCTCCCAGGTGATCGTCTCCAGCCAGGTCCGCATGCGCCGCAACGCCTACCCCGGCGACACCGGCGAGAGCGTCAACCTCCAGTTCCGGGGCGCTCCCGGCAACTTCATCGTCGTCCAGCCCTACGAGGTCTGAAGGAGCCCGTCATGAACCAGCCGCTCGCGGGCTTCGCCCCCGCACCCGTCACCGCCCGCATGGAGAACCACGGCAGCCACATGCTGAAGGTCGCCATGCAGACCGGAAACGACCTCCTCGCGCGCGTGGGGTCGATGGTCGCCTACGAAGGCTTCGTCCAGTACGAGCCGAACCCGCCGGCCGTCCGCCAGATCGCCCGCGACTGGATCACCGGCGAGGGCGCGCCGCTGATGAAGTGCTCCGGCGACGGACTGCTCTACCTCGCCGACTACGGCGCCGACGTCGTCGTGATCAACCTGGGCGGCGACGGCATCTCCGTCAACGCCACCAACCTGCTCGCCTTCGACGCCCACCTCACCTGGGGCGTGGAGCGGGTGAAGGGGCTCGCCAAGTTCGCCGGGCAGGGCCTGTGGAACACGAAGATCTCCGGGCAGGGCTGGGTCGCGCTGACCTCCCGGGGCACGCCGATCGTCGTCGACTGCGGGGGCGGCGAGGACGAGACGTACGTCGACCCGGACGCGCTCGTCGCCTGGTCGCCCAACCTCAAGGTGAAGGGCAAGCGCAGCTTCAAGGCGCAGTCGCTGATCGGCCGGGGCAGCGGCGAGGCCTACCAGATGGCCTTCTCCGGCCAGGGCATCGTCGTCGTCCAGCCCAGCGAGGACAGCACCGACCGTCTCCGGTTCCGGGGCTGAGGGGGAGTCAGAAAGTCATGCAGAGCCCGCTTTTCGCGTACAACGACCTCCAGACGCAGGAGCGCTGGGCGTTGCAGAACGCGCAGCTGCTCCGGGTCACCCTGGAGGGCCACGACGACATCCTCGCCCGCAAGGGCACCATGGTCGCCTACCAGGGCCTGGTCGAGTTCGACGCCGAGTACCGCAGCAACAGCCAGGCACGCGCGCGTGCGTACACCGGCGAGGGCCTGGACCTGATGCGCTGTCACGGGCAGGGCACGGTGTACCTCGCCAACCTGGCCCAGCACGTGCACGTCATGGACGTCGAGCAGGACGGGCTGACCGTCGACAGCTCCTACGTCCTCGCCATGGACTCCTCGCTGCACTACGAGGTCGTCGCCGTCGACAGCCTCTACGGCATCTCCGGCTCGGGGAAGTACCAGCTGAACATCACCGGGCGCGGCAGGGTCGCCCTGATGACCTCGGGCGCGCCGCTGCTGATGCAGGTCACGCCGGACAAGTACGTCAACTGCGACGCGGACGCGATCGTCGCCTGGTCGACCGGGCTGCGCGTGCAGATGCAGGCCCAGACGCACTCCTCCGGGGTGTGGCGCCGGCGCGGCAACACCGGTGAGGGCTGGGAGCTGAGCTTCATGGGATCCGGGTTCGCGCTGGTCCAGCCCAGCGAGCTGCTGCCGCCGCAGAACGCGGTGATCGGGCAGGGCCTCGCCGCGCAGTTCGGCATGGGGCAGCAGGGGGCGCGCGGGCAGAACCAGGGCAACGTCTGGAGCTGAGCGTCCAGCAAGCGACGTAAGGGGCGACCTTCAATGCGGTCGCCCCTTACACACGTTCAGAGCCTGGCGCGGGTCGCTTCCAGCAGGCGTACGACCGACTCGTCGGCCACGCCGGGCACCTCGTCGTAGGTGAACCAGCGCAGGTCGAGGGATTCGTCGCTGATCGCCTGGACCGCTCCGGGCGGTGCCACGGCCGCGTACTGCACGTCGAAGTGCCAGTGGCACGGTGCCGGGATGGGGTGCCGGTCGAGCCGAACCGGGCCACCGGTCACCAGGGTCAGCCCGGCGATGCCCGACTCCTCGGTGGCCTCGCGCAGGGCCGCCGCCTTCAGGGAGGTGTCCTCCGGCTCGCAGTGGCCGCCCATCTGCAGCCACATCCGGATCTTCTTGTGGAGGGTCAGCAGCACCCGTCCGCGCGAGGGGTCGATCACCAGGGCGCTCGCCGTGAGGTGCCCGGCCTCGCAGGCCTTCCACATGCCGTCCGGGTGCGCCTGCAGGTGGTCCAGGTAGGCCTGGCGCAGCTCTTCCTGGTCCCCGTACTCCTTCAGCACGAGGACCGCGTCGTCGTGGAGGCTCACTCGGTGTCGTCGTCCCTGTCGTCGTCCTCGGCCTCGCCGTCGTCCTTCTTGCGCAGGTCGGGCTTGGCCTGGGAACCGCCCGCGGCCTCGCCGAGCATCTTGTCCAGCTCGGAGAAGTCCAGCTGCTCGCGGTGGACGAAGCCGTCCGGGTCGTCCAGGTCGGTCGCCGTCGGCAGCATGTCCGGGTGGGCCCACAGGCCGTCCCGGCCGTCGACCCCGCGCGCGTCCGTGAGCGAGGCCCACAGGCGGGAGGCGTCGCGCAGCCGGCGCGGGCGCAGCTCCAGGCCGATCAGCGTGGCGAACGTCTGCTCGGCCGGACCGCCCGTGGCCCGGCGGCGGCGCAGGGTCTCCCGGAGGGCGTCGGCGGACGACAGACGGGGCTTCGCGGCCGCGTGGACCACCGCGTCCACCCAGCCCTCGACGAGCGCCAGAGCGGTCTCCAGACGGGCCAGGGCCGCCTTCTGCTCGGGCGTGTCCTCCGGCTGGAACATGCCCTGCTGCAGCGCGTCCTGCAGCTGCTCGGGGTTCTGCGGGTCGAACTGGCCGACCACGTCCTCCAGCTTGGCCGTGTCGACCTTGATCCCGCGCGCGTACCCGTCGACCGCGCCGAACAGGTGCGAGCGCAGCCACGGCACATGCGCGAACAGGCGCTGGTGGGCGGCCTCGCGCAGCGCCAGGTACAGCCGGACCTCCTCCTGCGGCACGCCGAGATCCTTGCCGAACGCCTCCACGTTGGCCGGCAGCAGCGCGGCCTTGCCGGCCGGGCCGAGCGGCAGGCCGATGTCGGTGGAGCCGACGACCTCGCCCGCGAGGACGCCGACGGCCTGCCCGATCTGCGTGCCGAACATGGCGCCGCCCATCGAGCGCATCATGCCGATCAGCGGGCCCGCCATGGCCTGCATCTCCTCCGGCAGGACGTCGCCCATGGCCGCGCCGACCCGCTCGGCGACCGGGTCGACCAGCTCCTGCCAGGCGGGCAGGGTCGCCTCGACCCACTCCGCGCGGGACCAGGCCACCGCCGAGCCCGCGCCCGACGGCAGGGACGTCGCGTCGTCCAGCCACAGGTCGGCCAGGCGCACGGCCTCCTCGACCGCCCTGCGGTCGGCCGGGCCCACACTGGCGTCCTTCGAGCCGTCCGGGGTGCCCTGGGCGACCGTCTGGCGGGCGATCTGCTTGGCCATGTCCCAGTTCACCGGGCCGCCCTCGTAGGAGAGCATCTGGCCCAGCTGCTGGAACGCGGCGCCCAGATCGGTGGGATTCAGCGACCCGAACATCGCTGCGAGCGGATTGTCGGCGCCGGGGCCGCCAAAGCCTCCGGCTCCGGGCAGGCCGCCGAAGCCGAAGGGGTTGGCCGGTCCCTGCCCACCGCCGCTCTGCTGGTCCTTCTTCTTGCCCTCGTCGCCGTCTTCCGGCTCCTCCGGCGGAAGGCCGAAACCGAATGGGGTGTCACTCACGGGAATCCTCGGCTGGTAAGGCCACCGGTCTGTCTCCGGCGGCGCGGCTGCCCGACAACACCACCCAGCGTAGACACCCGGACCCGATCGGGCCTCGGTGCTTCGCCCACGGCAGGCCTGCGGCAGGATGGATGCACCTGGTACGTACGCGTCACGCGCGCTCGTACTGAAGACAACCGCTGGAGACGCCCGGTGAGTTCCCCAGATCCTCAGGTTCGCGCAGCGCGAAACCCCTCAACCCCGTCCGCGGCTCCCGCCGTGCGCGGGCCCGTCGTCGCGGTCACCGGAGCCGCCCGAGGCGTCGGCGCCCTGCTCACCGAGCGGCTCGCCGCCTGTGAGGAGATCAGGCAGGTCGTCGCCATCGACGAGCGGCGCGGCGACTGCGCCGCCGCCACCTGGCACATCCTCGACGTGCGCGACCCCGCCATCGCGGACAAGCTGCGCGGCGCCGACGTGGTCGTCCACCTCGCGCTCGACCTCGATCTGGAGACCGATCCGGCCGCCCGGACCGCTTACAACGTCCGGGGGACGCAGACCGTCCTGACCGCCGCCGCGGCGGCCGGCGTGCACCGCGTCGTGCTGTGCACCTCGGCGATGGTCTACGGCGCGCTGCCGGACAACGAGCTGCCCCTGTCGGAGGACGCCGAGCTGCGCGCGACCGCCGAGGCCACCGGAGTGGGGGACCTGCTGGAGATCGAGCGGCTGGCCCGGCGTGCGCCGCGGGCCCACCCGGGGCTGAACGTCACCGTCGTACGGCCCGCCGTGCTGGTCGGCGGCACCGACACCGCGCTGACCCGGTACTTCGAGTCGCCGCGCCTGCTGGTCGTCGCCGGGTCCCGGCCCGCGTGGCAGTTCTGCCACGTCGAGGACCTGTGCAGCGCCCTGGAGTACGCCGTCCTGGAGAAGGTCGACGGGGAACTCGCCGTCGGCTGCGACGGCTGGCTGGAGCAGGAGGAGGTCGAGGAGCTGAGCGGGATCCGGCGGATGGAGCTGCCGTCGGCGGTCGCGCTCGGCGCGGCGGCCCGGCTGCACCGGATCGGCCTCACCCCGTCCCCGGCGGGCGACCTGGCCTACACCATGTACCCCTGGGTGGTCAGCGGCAGCCGTCTGCACGACGCCGGGTGGCGGCCGAAGTGGACCAACGAGGAAGTGCTCGCGGAGCTGCTGGAGGAGGTCTCCGGGCGGCACACCGTCGCCGGACGGCGCCTCGGGCGCAAGGACGCCACGGCCGCCGGCGCCGCGGGGGCGACGGTGGCTCTGCTGGGCGCGGCGGCCGTCGTACGGCGGGCCCGCAAGGCCCGGCGGCGGGTGTGAGCCGCCGCACGGCCGTGTCGTAGCCGTGTCGTAGGAGACTCCGAGAACGTCCACGCGCGTGCCTGGTGAATCTCGTATTCCCCGCTGTCACGGGCGTGCGGCACGATGGGGGCATGGCACACACGAACGAGCACCCCGGTGAGCAGGCGGCCAAGGATCCCATCAAGCTGATCGCCGTCCGGGAGACCGCGCTCTCCGTGGACGAGGTCTTCCAGGCCGTCGGGGACGCCGCCGCCGGAGGCATCGCCCTGTTCGTGGGGACCGTGCGCAACCACGACGGGGGCGCGGACGTGGACGCGCTCGGGTACTCCTGCCACCCCAGCGCCGAGGCCGAGATGCGGCGCATCGCCGAGAAGGTGGCGGCCGACCATCCGGTGCGGGCGCTGGCCGCCGTGCACCGGGTGGGGGACCTGCGGGTCGGGGACCTCGCCGTGGTCGTCGCCGTCGCCTGCCCGCACCGGGCCGAGGCCTTCGACGCCTGCCGCAAGCTGATCGACGACCTCAAGCACGAGGTGCCCATCTGGAAGCACCAGAGGTTCTCCGACGGTACGGAGGAGTGGGTCGGAGCCTGCTGAGACCCGATGGCGCAGCGTGCGCGGGAGGCTCGGCGTACGTCACCTGGAGCACACGGACGACCCCGTGTTGCGTAACCGGCCCCCTCGCGTGAGCGTTGTCCGTGCGGACGGTTAATCTGCTCATCAGTCAGTCGCGGACGCTCACAGCGTTGGGAGGTCGGCATGGGGGCGCTTGTCTGGCTGCTGATCCCGCTCATCGCCGCGATCGGCGGCGGGCTGTGGGGCAGTTGGGCCAACAGGACTCGCAAGATGCGCGGTGACGGTCCCGAGCTGGACGGTTATGCCCGGTTCCGCGAGGCCATGGAGCGGTCCCACACGGGTGCCGGCGGGGCGTGACGAGGGTGCCCTGACGGTGCGCTGACAGAGGCGTCCCGTACTGTCGTGCCATGCCACGCCGCACCGCGACGATGCTCGCCTCGACCCTGATGCTGATCGCGCTCCTGTGCGCGGGAGTGCTCATCCCCGTGCCGTATGCGGAGATGTCCCCCGGCCCGACCGTGAACACGCTTGAGGACCACGACGGCGAGCCGGTGCTGCAGATCTCCGGGCACAGGACGTACCCGACCGACGGCAACCTGAACATGACCACCGTCCGGGTGACCAGCGCGGACTTCCGGATGAACCTGGTGGAGGCGGTCTACGGCTGGCTCGACCACGACACCAAGATCGTGCCGCACGACACGCTCTACCCGGACGGCAAGACCGAGCAGCAGTCCACGCAGGAGAACGCCGAGGAGTTCAGCCAGTCCCAGGAGAGCGCCAAGGTCGCCGCCCTGAAGCAGCTGGGCGTCCCGGTGAAGTCCTGGGTGATCGTCTCCACCGTCGTCAAGGGCACCCCGGCCGAGGGCCGGCTGCACGCCGGTGACGTGATCAAGGCCGTCGACGGCACGGCCGTCAAGCAGCCCACCGACGTCGCCAAGCTGGTCACCAAGCACAAGCCCGGCCAGAAGGTCGTCTTCACCGTCGTCCCCGCCAAGGACCAGGCCGCCGCCGTGAAGGCGCACAAGACGGCGACCGCGACCCGGGACGTCACCCTCACCACGAAGACGTCGAACGACAGCGGCCCCAAGCGGGCCATCGTCGGGATCTCCGCCGGGACCGACCACACCTTCCCGTTCACCATCGACATCAAGCTCGCCGACGTCGGCGGTCCCAGCGCCGGCCTGATGTTCGCCCTCGGCATCTACGACAAGCTCACCCCGGGCAGCCTGACCGGCGGCAAGTTCGTCGCCGGCACCGGCACCATCGACGACAACGGCACCGTCGGCCCGATCGGCGGCGTCGAGATGAAGACCGTCGGCGCACGCGACAAGGGCGCCCAGTACTTCCTGACGCCGGCCGACAACTGCGCGGCCGCAGCCAAGGACACCCCGAGCGGGCTCCGGCTGGTGAAGGTCAAGACGATCAAGGACGCGCTCGACGCGCTGAAGGACATCCGCACCGGGGACACCGCGGCGCTGCCGCAGTGCACCACCAAGGGCTGACCGGCACGCGCGCGTGGCACGGCGGGGACGGGAGCGCTCCGCCGGACAACACGTGACACGGCTGGGGGCGCCCCATGAGCACGAGGGGCGCCCCCATCGCCGTACCGCGGAGGACTCAGTCCTCGAAGGTCGCCGTCAGGGCCTCGGCCAGGCCGGGCACCAGGTCCGGGCCGGTCAGGACCTCCGTCGGGGAGTCCTTCTCGCGCAGCCGCAGCGCCGAGTCGCGGCTGCCGTCGCGCAGCACCGCGACCGTCATGCGCACCTCCTGGCGCTCGGGGTGCTCGGCCACCCACTTGGTCAGCTGGGCCTCGCTCAGCCCCTTCGGGACCTGCGCCTCGGCGGACGGCGGCAGCATCAGGCGCTCCACGGACAGCGCGCAGCCGGTCACCGCGTCGGGCCAGGCGATGGTGCCGAGGAACTCGTCCAGCGGTTTGCCGGCCGGGATCTCGTCCTGCTCGATCGGGGTGAGACCGGCGGACGCGGACTCGTCCTCGAGACCCAGCTGGGCCGCGAGCGCGGGTTCCTGGGCCCGCAGCCGTGCGGTGTCGACAAGGGCGAAGAGGCGAGCGGGCTGGTCCCAGCCGAGGCCGGAGACGTACTCGTCGATCTCGAGTACGGCCCGGGTGAGCGGGCTCGCTGCCATGGGAGTGTTGGACATGGTCACAATCCTGCCTCGTTCAGGGCCGGAATCGGGAACCGAGCAAACCGTGAGTAAGTTGCATAGGTGTGGGTCCGCGATCACGGGGGGCCACGGCCGGCCCGCGACCAGTCGGGCCTGACGGATCGACAGCGACTTCGAGGTGCGCACCTTGGCTTTCCAGATGCCGGACCGCGGCGGAGGCCCGACGGGGCCACGGATCAGAGCGGGCCGCCCGTCCCGGGGGGTACGGACCCTGCTCATGACACTGGGCGTCCTGGCCGTCCTCGGCATGGCGTTCACCATGTTCGCGGGCTTCTGGACGGACTGGCTGTGGTACCGGTCGGTGCACTACTCGTCGGTGTTCACGACCACGCTGTGGACCAAGATCGGCCTCTTCTTCGTCTTCGGCCTGCTGATGGCGGTCGCCGTGGGGGTCAACATCTGGCTCGCGCACCGCCTGCGGCCCCCGCTCAGCGCGATGTCCATGGAGCAGCAGAGCCTCGACCGCTACCGGATGGGCATCGCGCCGTACAAGAAGTGGCTGCTGCTCGCCGTCACCGCGCTCGTCGGGCTGATCGCCGGCGCCTCCGCGGCCGGCCAGTGGCGGACCTGGCTGATGTGGGTCAACGGCGTGCCCTTCCACCAGAAGGACCCCCAGTTCCACCTCGACGTCTCCTTCTACGCCTTCGAGCTGCCCTGGTACCGCTTTCTGCTCGGCTTCGGCTTCGCCGCGGCCATCCTGAGCCTGATCGCCGCCGCGCTCACGCACTATCTGTACGGCGGGCTGCGCGTCACCAGCCCCGGTGCGCGGGCCACCGCCGCCGCGACCGGGCATCTGTCGGTGCTGCTCGGCGTCTTCGTCGCCCTCAAGGCCGTCGCCTACTGGCTCGACCGGTACGGCCTGGCCGTGAAGTCCAGCGACTTCAAGGCGACCGGCCAGTGGACCGGCCTGCGCTACGTCGACGCCAACGCCTATCTGCCGGCGAAGACGATCCTGTTCTGCATCGCCGTCATCTGCGCGCTGCTGTTCTTCGCCACGCTGTGGCGGCGCACCTGGCAGCTGCCGGTGATCGGCTTCGGCCTGATGGTCCTCTCGGCGATCCTGATCGGCGGGCTGTACCCGGCGATCGTGCAGAAGTTCCAGGTCGAGCCCAACGAGCAGGCGAAGGAAGCGCCGTACGTCCAGAAGAACCTCACGGCGACCCGCGCGGCGTACGGCATCGACGACACCAAGGTCACCGAGTACGACGGCAAGTCCACGACCTCGGACAAGGCCAAACTGCGAGGCGACGCGGACGACGCGGCGAGCATCCGCATCATGGACCCGAACATCGTCTCGCCGACGTTCCAGCAGGCGCAGCAGATGAAGAAGTACTACGCCTTCCCGACCAACCTGGACGTCGACCGGTACCCCGCGAAGGACGGCGGCGGCGCCGGGGAGCAGGACACGGTCATCGGGCTGCGCGAGCTGAACCTGGACGGCGTCCCGAGCAACAACTGGATCAACGACCACTTCCGCTACACGCACGGCTACGGCGTGGTCGCCGCCAAGGGCACCGAGTCCGACGACCAGGGCCAGCCGGTCTTCACCGAGTCCGGCCTGCCGTCCAAGGGCGACCTCGGCACGTACGAGCAGGGCGTCTACTACGGCGAGAAGACCACCACCTACTCGATCGTCGGCGGACCGCAGCAGGAAGTCGACTACTCCAGGGACGACGGCACCGAGAAGACCACCAGGTACACCGGCAACAGCGGCGTCAACCTCGACAACCCGCTCAACCGGGCCGCGTACGCGGTGGCGTTCGACGAGCCGCAGATCCTCTACTCCGGTGCGATCGGCAAGGGTTCGCGGATCCTGTACAACCGCACGCCCAAGCAGCGCGTGGAGGCGGTCGCCCCCTGGCTGACCATCGACGGCGACGCGTATCCGGCGGTCGTGGACGGCCACATCCAGTGGATCGTCGACGCCTACACGACGTCGAACGGCTACCCGTACTCCTCCCGTACGACCCTGGGCGACACCACGGCCGACTCGCTGACCGCCGCCAACAACAACCGCGCGGTGGTGGCCCAGCAGAACCAGGTCAACTACATCCGCAACTCGGTGAAGGCGACCGTCGACGCGTACACCGGCGAGGTCAAGCTCTACCAGTGGGACGCCCAGGACCCCGTGCTGAAGACCTGGATGAAGGCGTTCCCGGGCACGGTGCAGCCGAAGAGCGCCATCTCGAACGACCTGCTGGCTCATCTGCGCTATCCCCAGGACCTGTTCAAGGTCCAGCGCGAACTGCTCACCCGCTACCACGTGACGGACGCGCAGACGTTCCTCACCGGCAGCGAGGTCTGGCAGGTGCCCGACGACCCGACCAACGACTCGGGCAGCGCGGTGCCGCCGTACTACCTGAGCATGAAGATGCCGGACCAGAACGCGCAGGCGTTCTCGCTGACGACGACGTTCACGCCGAACGGACGGGACAACCTCAGCGCGTTCATGGCGGTCGACTCCGACCCGGGCACCAGCGACTACGGCAAGATCAGAATCCTGAAACTGCCGACCAGCACGACGGTCGACGGTCCCAAACAGGTGCAGAGCCAGTTCAACTCCCGGCCGGACATCGCCGAGACGATCAGCCTGCTCAGCCGCGGACACTCCAAGGTCGAGTACGGCAATCTGCTGGCCGTGCCGCTCGACGGCGGACTGCTGTACGCGGAACCGGTCTACGTCCTCGGCGGCAACAAGCTGAAGTACCCCCTGCTGGGCAAGGTACTGGTCACCTACAACGGCAAGACGGCGTTCGAGGACACCCTGGACCAGGCGCTCAACAAGGTGTTCGGCGTGGCGGGTTCGACCACCCCGCCGGACACCGGCACCACCAACCCGCCGTCGTCGGCCAGCCCGTCCGTCCAACAGGCTCTGGCCGACGCCCAGAAGGCGTTCGACGCGGGCCAGCAGGCCCTGAAGGATCCGAACGGCCCGGACTGGACGGCGTACGACAAGGCCCAGAAGGACCTGAAGGCCGCGCTGAAGCGGGCCGCGGACGCGGAGGCCAAGGCCGGCAGGAACGGGAGCGGAAACAAGAGTTGATCAAGACCCCCCCCGCGCCGTGATACGGTTGACAGGCAACGGCGCGGGGTGGAGCAGCTCGGTAGCTCGCTGGGCTCATAACCCAGAGGTCGCAGGTTCAAATCCTGTCCCCGCTACTGCAGTCGAAGGCCCGGATCCATGGGATCCGGGCCTTCGTGGTGTGCGAACTCATGTGCTGAGGGGAGGGACGGCCGCGCCGCCGTGGGGAGTTGAGCGGTCTGTGTTTGACTTGTCGTCCTGTGGGCATGTCGACAAAACGCTGAAGTGACCTCACGGGCTGCGGTATACCGGGTGTACCAAGGTTGCAGGTGGTGCGACGATGGACGTTATGGGGGACAAGGCAACTCTGTTCGAGTCAGGGCGATTTGTGCAGCCTTCCGGCGAGGAGCCCACCCGCGACGAGCTGAGCGAGATGGGGGACGCCGCGGAGGAGGTGCGCCTCGGGCTGGCCGCGCAGAGCGGAGACGCCGAGGCGGCGAGCGTCCTCGGAGCCCTGCTGCTGCGCCGCGGCGACCTCGACGGAGCCGAACCCCATCTGCGCGCCGCCACCGCGGCCGGTGACCGGGCCGCCGCCAACAACCTGGGCGTCCTGCTGCACCAGCGCGGCTACCCCGAGGAGGCCGCCGGCTGGTGGCGCATCGCCGCCGTCGCCGGTTCCGCGGCCGCCGCGCACGCACTGGGCCGCTACCACCGTGAGCGCGGGGACGAACCCGCCGCCGAGTACTGGCTGCGCCAGTCCGCCGAGCAGGGCCATGTCCTCGGCGCGTACGCGCTCGCCGACCTGCTGGAGCACCGCGGGGACGTCGGCGCCGAGCACTGGATGCGGGCCGCGGCCGAGCGCGGGCACCGCGAGGCCGCCTACCGGCTGGCCCGCGCGCTCGACCGGCGGGCCGGACGCGAGGACGACTCCGCGGCCGACAACGCTGTCGCCGAGGCCGAGCAGTGGTACCGGCAGGCCGCCGCACGCGGTCACCGGCGGGCCGCGCTGCACCTCGGCGCGATCCTGGAGAAGCGCGGGGAGCTGAAGGAGGCTGGGCGCTGGTACCTGACCTCCGCCAAGGACGGCGAGCCCCGGGCCGCCTGCGCGCTGGGCTTCCTGCTGCGCGACGCCGGGGACACCGAGAGCGCGGCCGTGTGGTGGCTGCGCGCCGCCCAGGAGGGCGACGGCAACGCGGCCAACGCGCTCGGCGCGCTGCACGCCGAGCGCGGCGAGACCCAGACCGCCGAGCGCTGGTACCGGGCCGCGCTGGACGCCGGTGACGACAACGGCGCGTACAACCTCGGGCTGCTCTGCGCCGAGCAGGGGCGCACCGCGCAGGCCGAGCAGTGGTACCGGCGGGCCGCCTACGCGGGTCACCGGGAGGCCGCGAACGCGCTCGCCATCCTGCTGCTCCAGGGCGGCGACGCCACCGGCGCCGAGCCCTGGTTCTCCAAGGCGGCCGAGGCGGGGAGCGTCGACGCCGCGTTCAACCTGGGCATCCTCTACGCCGGGCGCGGTGAGGAGGCCACGGCGCTGCGCTGGTACGAGCGGGCCGCGGCCGCCGGGCACACCGAGGCCGCACTCCAGGTCGGGATCGCCCGGCTGCGCGAGGGCGAGGAGCAGGAGGCCGAGCGGCACCTGCGGTGCGCGGCGGGCGGGGGCAGCGCGGAGGCGGCGTACCGGCTGGCGGCGCTGCTGGACGCGCGGCGGCCGCCGGAGCCGGCGCACGAGCTGGGCGAGATCGTGCACGAGAAGACCGAGTGCGAGGAGTGGTACGAGCGGGCGGCGACCCAGGGGCACCGGCGGGCCCAGGTGCGGGTCGGGATGCTCGCGGCGGCGCGGGGGGACGTCCTCGAGGCGGCGCGGTGGTACCGGGCGGCGGCGGAGGCCGGGTCGCGCAACGGCGCCTTCAACCTCGGGCTGCTGCTGGCACGGGAGGGGAGCGAGCCGGAGGCGGCGGTGTGGTGGACGCGGGCCGCGGACGCCGGGCACGGACGGGCGGCGCTCCGGCTGGCCCTCGTCTACGCGCGTCGGGGAGAGCTGGCGGAGGGGCAGCGCTGGGCCGACCGCGCGGTCGAGCTGGGTCCTGCGGAGGTCGCGGAGCGGGCGGGGCGGCTGCGGGACGCGCTGCGGGAGGAACTTTCGGCGTGAGACTTTTCGGCCTGAAAAGTGAGCCCTGCCACGTCCCCGGGATCTGATTTGCTTCCGCCGACCTCCCTCACGTAATGTCGTGTTCACCGACGCGGGGTGGAGCAGCTCGGTAGCTCGCTGGGCTCATAACCCAGAGGTCGCAGGTTCAAATCCTGTCCCCGCTACTGAAGGCCGAGGGCCGGAATCCAGAGATGGGTTCCGGCCCTCGGCGTATTTCCGTGTCGGACCTCGTACGACCCCCGGCGCCTTAAGTGAGCTTTAAACAAGCCTTAAACCTCTTTCGGTGCCGCCCTATTACCTGAGGTAATCGCAGGTCGCAGGGCATTTGGGGATTTCGCGTTCCGCTTGGCAGAGGCAGCGGTCGTGCGTATCGTCTGGCTTCGCCGACGGCCGCCCGCCGCAGTCAGAGAGCGCTCTCAGACCGTGTCTGCCCGCGCACTCCGCGCAGCGCCCGGCGCCGGCCGCGGAAATCCCCCACCACGACGACAAGGTGTGTTCATCCCATGGCTGCTCATCGCGCACGCAGATGGTCGTTAGGGAGGACTGGCGGTCCTGCTGTCCGCCGCCCTCGCCTGCGCCATCCTCATCAACACGTCCGATTCGGCGACCAACCGCGCGAACGCCGCCACCACCATGACGTGGTCCGACGACTTCGACGGAGCCGCGGGCAGCGCGCCCAATTCGTCGAAGTGGACCCTGGAGACGGGCGGCGGCGGCAACGGCAACCACGAGTTGCAGTACTACACGAACAGCACGGACAACGCCGCCCTCGAGGGCAACGGCAACCTGGTCATCACCGCCCGCAAGAACACCGACCCCGGCCTGCAGTGCTGGTACGGCACCTGCCAGTACACCTCGGCACGACTGAACACGGCGCGCGCCTTCACGCAGAAGTACGGCCACTTCGAGTCCCGCATCAAGATTCCGCGGGGCCAGGGCGTGTGGCCGGCGTTCTGGATGCTCGGTGACGACCTCGGCAGCGCGGGCTGGCCCAACAGCGGCGAGATCGACGTGATGGAGAACGTCGGCAAGGAGCCCGGCACCGTCCACGGCACGATCCACGGCCCGGGCTACTCCGGCTCGGCCGGTCTCGGCGCCGCGTACACCCTGCCGAACGGCAAGGCCTTCGCCGACGACTTCCATGTCTTCGCCGTCGACTGGAGCCCGTCCGCGATCACCTGGTCCGTGGACGGCCAGGCCTACGAGACCCGCACCCCCGCCGACGTGGGCGGCAACAAGTGGGTCTTCGACCACCCGTTCTTCATCATCCTGAACTTCGCGGTCGGCGGTGACTGGCCCGGCAGCCCCGACTCCGGCACCTCCTTCCCGCAGACGATGACCGTCGACTACGTCCACGTCACCACCTCGGACTCCGGCACCGGTTCCGGCGGCACGACCCGCGTCGGCGCCATCAAGGGAATCGGCGACATGTGCGTGGACGTCGCAGGGGCCGGCACCGCCGACGGCACACCGGTACAGCTGCACAACTGCACCGGCAACGACGCCCAGAAGTGGACCCTGGGCAGCGACGGCACCGTACGCGCCCTGGGCAAGTGCCTGGACGTCCAAGGCGGTTCGCACGACGACGGCGCGGCCGTCCAGCTCTACACCTGCAATGGCACCGAGGCCCAGCAGTGGACCTACACCGCTGCCCGCGACCTGACCAACCGCGGCGCCGACAAGTGCCTCGACGCCAAGGACGGCTCCTCCGCCGACGGCACCCGTCTGCAGATCTGGACCTGCTCGGGCAACCCCAACCAGAAGTGGACCTTCGGCTGAGCCTCCCCCGCCGAAGCGCCCCCACCCCCCACGTCCCCCACGAGTGCACCGGCGCTCTCCCCAGGCGCCGGGCCCCGAAGGAGCACCCCTCATGGCACCTCGCCACCAGCGCAACCTCACCCGCCGCAAGATGCTGTTCGCCCTCGGCGGCGCGGCCGTGGCCGTCCCGGCGATAGCCTCCGTCGCCCCGTACGCCCTCGCGGGCCAGAGCGGAGGCTCCGCGGCCGCGGCGAACGGCGCGCTCCCGGTCACCGTGGTCAACAACAGCGGGTCGTTCGACAACGGCTCCGTGCACCTGTACGTCGTCGGCAACGCCGACGGCAAGCAGGTGCGGCTCACCCCGGACGGCACCGTCGCCCCCGTCGCTCTCTCGGACAACGGCGCCGACGGCTTCACCGACTACGCGATCCCGCTCGCGAGCAGCGGCGAGACCAAGCTGTCCCTGCCCTACATGTCGGGCCGCGTCTACGTCTCACTCGGCCAGAAGCTCAAGTTCAAGGTCGTGACCGACGGCAACGGCAACGCCGCTCTGCAGTACCCGGCCGGCTGGGTCACGTCGGACCCCAACTACGGCATCCTGCACGACTGCGCCGAGTTCACCCACAACGCGTCCGGCATGTTCTGCAACACGACGATGGTGGACATGTTCAGCGTCCCGATGAGCCTGCGCCTCACCGGCGAGAAGGACCAGACGACGGGCGCCCTGCGCGACGGCGGTCGCGCCGCGGCCTTCGCGGCGGTCAAGAAGGTGGAGGAGTTCGCCCCTCTGGTCGTGGACGACACGCGGATCATCGCCCCCGGCCACGGCCTGGACGCGGGCATCTTCCCCAAGGACTACTTCGCCCCGTACATCGACGAGGTGTGGAGCACCTACACCGGCAAGGACGTCAAGGTCACCACGAACGCGGGCACGTTCACCGGCCGCGTCCGCGGCGAGCGTCTCACCTTCGACGGCCCGGCGTCGGTGTCCTTCGCCAAGCCCTCCACCCGCGACGTCCTCTTCTGCGACGGCAACCTCGCCGCCCCCAACGACGGCACCACCGGACCCGTGGCGGCGGTCCTGGGCGCGGCGTTCAACCGCTCCACCCTCCTCAGCAACCCCTCGCAGCCCACCACCGACCCGGCGACCTTCTACCAGACCGCCCTGACCAACCACTACGCGGGGGCCATCCACGCGGCCACCGCGGACGGCAAGGCCTACGGCTTCGCCTTCGACGACGTGGCGGACTTCGCCTCCTACATCCAGGACACGAATCCCTCGGCCCTCACCCTCACGCTGACGGCGTTCTGAGGCGACGCGCCCGGCGGGGCAGCAGCATCGAGCCCCGGCGCCGCACAGGCCGCCGGGGCTCGGTAGGCCGGGAAGAGTTACGCCGCCGCGCAGTCCGGGCACAGGCCGCGGTACGTCACCTCGACGTCCGACACCGTGAAGCCGAAGCGCTCCGTGTCGGGGAGGTCAGCGAGCGGGTTGCCCGTCGGGTGGACGTCACGGATCGCGCCGCAGTGGGCGCAGACCAGGTGATGGTGCGGCCGGTGCGCGTTCGGGTCGTAGCGCTTGGCGCGCCTGTCCGTCGTGACTTCCAGCACCTCGCCGAGGGAGACCAGCTCACCCAGCGTGTTGTAGACGGTCGCCCGGGAGATCTCCGGCAGCTTCGCGACAGCCCGGGCGTGGACCTCGTCGGCCGTCAGGTGGACGTGCTCGCCGTCGAGGACCTCGGCCACGACGCGCCGCTGCGCGGTCATCCGCCATCCGCGTCCACGCAGCCGTTCCAGAAGGTCGCTCATGGCTACCAGCCTAACAGCAGGCGGGACCAGGACGGGAATAGGTGTGAGATTGGATCCGCAATGGACTTAGAGCGTGTCCAAGGTAGGATCTCAGACGCCGAGAAGCGGCTACCGGGCCGGACCCCACGGTGCTCGAGGTCCGGCCCGTTCCGCATGCTCAGAGAACCGGGGCGGGCTCGCGGGTCGGGGTCCAGCAGCGGATGATGTCGCGGACCGAGACGATGCCGGCGACCTCGCCGCGGTCGAGCACGACCAGGTGCCGGAAGCCGCCGTGGGTCATGGCGCCGGCGGCCTGCTCCAGGGTCCAGGTCGGGGCTGCGAAGACGACGTCGGTGGTGGTGTGGGCGAAGGCGCGTTCGGTGTCGGGGTTCTGGCCGAGGCCGACGGAGTTGAGGATGTCGCGTTCGGTGAGGATGCCGATGCCGCCGGCGTCCGGGTCGAGGACGACGGCGGCGCCGACGCGGCGGGCGGACATCAGGTTCGCCGCCTGGCGGAGTGTGTGGGCGGGGCCGACGGTGAGGATCACCGTGCTCATGGCGTCGCGGACGAGCATGGGTTGAGGCCACCTCCTAGGAATCCGTGAAGCTCGTTCAAGGATTCACAAGTTCACAAGTGGGGGTGGGCCCAGACTGCCAGGTAAAGCAGGGGTCAACAAGAGGGCGCGCGTGGTGAGTTGAGGGCGTGCCCGGGTTTCTCTCGTTGCTCAGTGGCGCTGGTTGAGATACCCCAGCAACTCGTCGTGCAGCAGTCCGTTGGACGCGGCGGCGTTGCCGCTGTGCGGGCCCGGGCGGCCGTCGAGGCCGGTGAAGGCGCCGCCGGCCTCCGTGACGATGATCGCGTTCGCCGCCATGTCCCACAGCGACAGCTCCGGCTCCGCGCACATGTCCACGGATCCCTCGGCGACCATCATGTACGGCCAGAAGTCGCCGTACGCGCGCGTGCGCCACACCTGGCGGGTCAGGTCCAGGAACCCGTCGAGGCGGCCCTGCTCCTCCCAGCCGGAGAGGGAGGAGTACGCGAACGACGCGTCCGCGAGCTTGCCGACGCCGGAGACGCGGAGACGGCTCGCGGAGGTCAGACTGCGGCCGGTGAAGGCGCCGTGCCCCTTCGCGGCCCACCAGCGGCGGCCGAGGGCCGGGGCGGAGACGAGGCCGACGACGGGCTGGTAGCCGCCCTCGGCCGCCTCCATCAGGGAGATGAGCGTCGCCCAGACCGGGACGCCGCGGACGTAGTTCTTGGTGCCGTCGATGGGGTCGATCACCCAGCGGCGCGGGCCGGAGCCCTCCACGCCGTACTCCTCGCCGAGGACCGCGTCCCTCGGGCGGGCGCGCTGGAGCTGGCCGCGGATCAGTTCTTCCGCCCCCTTGTCCGCCTCGCTCACCGGCGTCATGTCCGGCTTGGTCTCGACCTTCAGGTCGAGCGCCTTGAAGCGGTCCATCGTGGCGGCGTCGGCGGCGTCCGCGAGGACGTGGGCGAGACGCAGGTCGTCGAGGTAGTCCGGCATGTAGGGAACGGTATCCGCCGCGGTCGGTACGGGGCCACCAGGGCGGACGCGGCGTGGCGGCGCCTTGCGCCAGGCAGGGGGCGGGTCTACGGGGGCGCGCGGACACGACGCCCGTCGCCGTATGGCCGACAACCCTCCCGAACCCTTGACAGTGCATACAAGCGCGTCAAATCTGGGCGCAGAGCCGCTGAGCCCAGGGAGGCGATGATGCCTGCTGCCCGGGAGTCCCTACTGGACGCCGCCTACACGGCGCTCGCGCGCCGGCCGTGGTCCGCGGTGCGGATGGTCGACGTGGCGGCGACGGCGGGGGTGTCCCGGCAGACCCTCTACAACGAGTTCGGCAGCAAGGACGGGCTGGCCCGGGCGCTGGTGCGGCGGGAGGCGGACGGCTACCTCGCCGGAGTGGAGCGGGCGCTGGCGGGTCCGGGCGAGCCCACGGCGCGGCTCACCGCCGTCGCCGAGTGGACCAGCTCCGCCGCGCGGGACAACGCGCTGGTGCGGGCCATGCTCACCGGCTGCTGGAGCGAGCGGCTGCCCGCCCCGCCGCTCGCCGCCGTGCAGTCGGTCGCGTCGGTGCCGGCGCAGCGCCGCGCGGACGGGCCGCTGCCGACGCCCCACGACTTCGTGCGGATCGTCCGGGACCGCGCGGTCACCGCCCTCGCGGGTCCCGCCGCCACCCCCGCCGACGCCGCCGAGCTGGCCCGCGCCTGCGAGCTGGCGGTGCGCCTCGCCCTGTCCTGCGTCGCGGCGCCACCGGCACAGGGCGGCATGGCGGACCTGATCCGCGCGGTCGCCCCGCGCCAGACGGTGTGATCCGTCTCCGTACGGACTCCGACCGTCCGCCCGGTCGCCGCCACCTGGCGGTGTGATCCGTCACGTACGGACTCCGCAGCACGGCCGGTGCCCCCGCTCAGTACGGCCCGCCCCGGTGGTACCCCCCGCAATGCGGGCACGCGCCGGCGCCGCGCTCGTGGGCGGCGTCCGAACGGTCGGCGGGAGCCGAACGGCCCGACAGGGTGCGCAGGCGTTCCAGGCCGGCCAGCACCTCGGTCCGGTTGCCGGACTCCTTCATCCACCGGGGCAGGCGCGGGAACATCGCCTGCGTGGCCCCGGTCCCGCCCTCACGCAGCGTGGCGCCGACGTAGGCGGCCAGCGCGTCGACGTGCTCCTCGTCGTACGCCCACAGGACGCGGCCCGCACACCGGGTCTGGAGCCAGAGGGGCCGCCGGAAGAACGGGTCCTCGGCGCCGCCGAACCGCACCCCGATCAGCGCGCCGTCCCTCAGCTTCGCCCGCCACCCGGCGGTCGTGCCGCAGCCGCGGCAGGTGAGCCGG
This sequence comes from Streptomyces sp. NPDC007189, assembly GCF_040703635.1. Lineage (NCBI taxonomy): Bacteria > Bacillati > Actinomycetota > Actinomycetes > Kitasatosporales > Streptomycetaceae > Streptomyces > Streptomyces sp. NPDC007189. The sequence goes on along the minus strand of NZ_JBEYEY010000001.1, from coordinate 92,091 downwards.
CGGGGCCGGAACATCAGCTCGCCGAAGTGCTTGAGCGGGGGCAGGCCGGGGCGCTGGACCACCTCCGCCCGCCCGCCGCAGCGGGGGCGGACGACCAGGATCCGCCCGGCGTACCGGGTGAGCCCCTGCCCCCGGTCCCGGTGCCGGGCCGGGCCCGTGTGCTGCTCGGAGTCCACGCGGCCGCCCTCAGTGCGCCGATCCCGACAGCTGCAGCCCGATCACCCCGACGATGACCAGGCTGATGGAGACGATCTTCAGGGTGGACACCAGGTCGCCGAGGAAGACCATGCCGTAGATCGCGGTGCCGGCCGCGCCGATGCCGGTCCACACCGCGTACGCGGGCCCGACGTCGAGCTTCCTCAGGGACAGGGTCAGCAGGCCGAAGCTGCCGAGGGCGAAGGACGCGAAGGCGATCGTCGGCCACAGCCGGGTGAATCCGTGCGAGAGCTTGAGGCACACGGCGAAGCCGGTCTCCAGCATCCCGGCCACGATGACCAGCAGCCACGCCATGTGGGGTCCTCCCGTTGATCCGGATCTCCGGCTCGGTGCGATTATGCACTTACCGAGCCGGGGCCCCGGCAAACAACGCCAAGTCCCCTCAGTCGCCCTCCTTGGCCTCCCGCGTGGCCAGCAGGCGGCGCAGCGAGTACAGGCGCGCCGGGTCCGCGTGGCCCTCCTCGACCCACGCGTCCAGCGCGCAGTCCGGCTCGTCGTGGCTGCACGCGCGCGGGCAGCCCTCCGTGCCGGGCTCCAGGTCCGGGAAGGCCTGGATGACGCGGGACGGGTCGATGTGGGCCAGGCCGAAGGAGCGGATGCCGGGGGTGTCGACGACCCAGCCGTCCGCACCGGACAGCGGCAGGGCGAGGGCGGACGTCGTGGTGTGGCGGCCGCGGCCGGTGACCGCGTTGACGTGTCCCGTCGTACGCCGCCGCTCCTCGGGGACCAGCGCGTTCACCAGCGTCGTCTTGCCCACGCCGGAGTGGCCCACGAACGCCGTCACCCTGCCGTCGAGCTGCTCCCGCACCCGGTCCGCGGCGTCGCCGTTCTCCAGTTCCCCGCGGCTGGTGACGACGTACGGGATGTCGAGGGCGCCGTACAGTTCCAGCAGTTTGTCCGGCGGGGCCAGGTCCGACTTGGTCAGCACCAGCAGCGGTTCCAGACCGCCGTCGAAGGCCGCGACCAGGCAGCGGTCGATCAGGCGGGGGCGCGGCTCCGGGTCGGCCAGGGCGGTGACGATCGCCAGCTGGTCCGCGTTGGCGACGACCACGCGCTCGTACGGGTCGTCGTCGTCCGCGGTGCGGCGCAGCACCGACGTGCGCTCCTCGATGCGGACGATCCGGGCGAGGGTGTCCTTCGCGCCGGACAGGTCGCCGACCAGGGCCACCCGGTCCCCGACCACCGCCGCCTTGCGGCCCAGCTCGCGCGCCTTCATCGCCATGACGGTCCGGTCGCCGACCAGGCAGGTCAGCCGGCCGCGGTCGACCGTGAGCACCATGCCCTCGGCGGCGTCCTCGTGCTTGGGCCGGATGTGGGTGCGCGGCCGGGTGCCCCGGCGGCCGGGACGGCTGCGGATGTCGTCCTCGTCGGTGTGCTTGCCGTAGCGGCGCATGGCGTGTCCCTACTGCCCGAGCATCCCGGTCCACAGCTCGGGGAAGTCCGGCAGGGTCTTCGCCGTGGTCGCCACGTTCTCGATCCGCACGCCCTCCACCGCGAGGCCGATGATCGCGCCGGCGGTGGCCATGCGGTGGTCCTCGTAGGTGCGGAAGACGCCGCCGTGCAGCTTGCGCGGGCGGATGTGCAGGCCGTCGGCGGTCTCGGTGACGTCACCGCCCAGCTCGTTGATCTCCTTGGTGAGCGCGGCCAGCCGGTCCGTCTCGTGCAGCCGCAGATGGGCCACGCCCCGCAGGGTGGAGGGGGAGTCGGCGAGGGCGGCGACCGCCGCGATGCCGGGGGTCAGCTCGCCGACGTCGCCGAGGTCCACGTCGATGCCGTGGACGGCGCCCGAGCCGGTGAAGACCAGGCCGTACTCGGTGAGTTCGCAGGAACCGCCCATCTCGGTGAAGATCTCCCGCAGCCGGTCACCCGGCTGGGTGGTCCGCTCCGGCCAGTCCGGGATCAGCACCTTGCCGCCGGTGACCAGGGCCGCCGCCAGGAACGGCTGGGCGTTGGACAGGTCCGGCTCGACCGTCAGGTCCCGGCCGAGCAGCGCGCCCGGCGTCACCCGCCACACGTTCGGCTCGCCGCCCGACTCGGGGGTGTCCACCTGGGCGCCGACCGCGCGCAGCATGTCCACCGTCATCCGGATGTGCGGCATGGAGGGGAGCGTCGCGCCGGTGTGCCGGACCTCCACGCCCTGGTTGAAGCGCGGGCCGGACAGCAGCAGGGCGCTGACGAACTGGGAGGACGAGGAGGCGTCGATCGACACCGGGCCGCCGTCCAGGGCCCCGCCGCCGTGCACGGTCAGCGGCAGCGCGCCCCGGCCGTCGTCGTCGATCCGGGCGCCGAGCTGCCGCAGCGCGTCGATCACGCCGTGCAGCGGACGCTCGTACGACCGCGGGTCCCCGTCGAACCGGATGGGCCCGTCGGCCAGCGCGGCCACCGGCGGCAGGAAGCGCATCACCGTGCCGGCGTTGCCGACGTCGACCGTGGCCGGGCCGTGCAGGCCCGTCGGCAGCACCCGCCAGGCCTCGCCGGTGCCGTCCGGGCCGACCCCCTCCTCGATCTCCACGCCCATCGCCCGCAGCGCACCGGCCATCAGCAGGGTGTCGCGGGAGCGCAGCGGGCGGCGCAGCCAGCCCGGCTCGGAGGCGAGGGCCGCCAGCACCAGGGCGCGGTTGGTGACCGACTTGGACCCGGGCACGTGGACCGTCGCGTCGACGGCTCCGCTCGCGTGCGGGGCGGGCCAGAGGGCGGTGTGTGCGGGGTTCTCGGTCATGCGCCCCACTTTAGTGGCTGGAGACGGCCACAGATCTCGATCAAAAGCGGCGAAACCCCAATGAAAAAGGGGCGCGAACGGTCGCGCGCGAAGGCGCCCGCGCCGGTTTCACACCTCCAGCAGCCAGCGCCCCCCGCCGATCAGCGAGCACAGCGACACCGCGTGGAACAGGAACAGCCACAGCCCCGCCGGCACGTGCGTCAGCCGGGCCAGCTGATCGGCGTCCGAGTCCCCGGCCCCTCCGCCCGACCGCTTGCGCTGCAGCTCGAACGGCGGCCGCACCCCGCCGAACAGCAGGAACCACACCACCGCGTACGCGAACGCCGCCTGCACCTGCGGCCCGGTCAGCCACGACACCAGCAGGAAGGCGCCCCCGGCCAGCACCACGGTCAGCACGCCGTACGCGTTGCGGATCATCACCAGCATCGCCACGAGCAGCGCCGTCGCCGCCCACAGCAGCAGCGTGATGCGGCCGGCCGCCAGCAGCGCGGCGCCGCCCAGACCCAGCAGCGAGGGGGCGGTGTAGCCCGCGGCGGCCGTGAGGATCATGCCGAGCCCGTACGGCTTGCCCCGGCTGAGCGTGAGGCCGCTGGTGTCGGAGTGCAGCCGGATGCCGGTGAGCTGCCGGCCGGTGAGCAGCGCGATCAGCCCGTGCCCGCCCTCGTGCGCGATCGTGATCGCGTTGCGCGATATGCGCCACACGGTGTGCGGGACGACGACGGCGAGCGCGGCCACCGAGGTGGCGAGGACCACCCACACGTCGGGATCGGGCTGGGTACCGGTGAGCCGGTCCCAGATGTCGGGCAGCGCGGTGGCGGCGAGGCTGTCCATGTGTCCGAGTGGCTCCCTGTCCTGTTACGGAGTCTGGCAGTGTGGCACGTATGTGCGGACGGTATGCATCGAGTCGTAGGCCCGAGGATCTCGCAGGAATCTTTGAGGTCGACAAGTGGGAGCCGGAGGAGACCCTGGAGCCGGACTACAACGTGGCTCCGACCAAGGAGGTCTACGCCGTCCTCGACCGCCCCCTGAAAGACGCGGACTCCCCGCGTCCGGTTCGCCAGCTGCGCAAGCTGAAGTGGGGACTGGTGCCCTCCTGGGCCAAGACGCCCGAGGGCGGCGCCCGGATGATCAACGCGCGCGCGGAGACCGTGCACGAGAAGCCCGCCTACCGCCGCGCCTTCGCGGCCCGGCGCTGCATCCTGCCCGCCGACGGCTACTACGAGTGGGTCACCGGCACGCAGGAACGGGATCTGGAGGTGGAGGGCAAGAAGAAGCGGCCGCGCAAGCAGCCGTACTTCGTGCTGCCCGCCGACGGCTCGGTGTTCGCCATGGCCGGGCTGTACGAGTTCTGGCGCGACCGCACCCTGCCCGACGACCACCCGCAGGCCTGGTGGGTGACCTGCTCGGTGATCACCACGGAGGCGGAGAGGAGCCCGCTGGCCGTGGCCCCCGCCGAGGGCCCGTACGCCCTCGCCGACATCCACCCCCGGATGCCGCTGATGCTCACCCCGGACCGCTGGGACGCCTGGCTCGACCCGGGCCGCACCGACCCCGACGACCTGCGCGCGCTGCTGGCCCCGCCCCCGGCCGGCCTGATGCGCGCCTACCCGGTCTCCACCGCCGTCAGCAACGTCCGCAACAACGGCCCGGAGCTGCTGAAGGAGCTTGAGGCGCCGGAAGAGGGCACACTCTTCTAACGTGATCGAGATTGTCGAGACCGACGCCGGAACCGCCCGCATCACCTGGCACCGGGCACAGGACCCCCGGCTGGTCCTCGCCCTGAGCCACGGCGCGGGCGGGGGCGTCGAGGCCCGGGATCTGCAGGCGCTCGCCCGGGTCCTCCCCGGGCACGGCGTCACCGTGGCCCTGGTGGAGCAGCCCTGGCGGGTCGCGGGGAAGAAGGTCGCGCCCGCGCCGAAGACCCTGGACACCGGCTGGCGCGGCATCTGGCCGGCGCTGACCGGGATGGCACTGCCCGTGATCTCCGGCGGGCGCAGCGCGGGGGCCCGGGTCGCCTGCCGTACGGCGGCGGAGCTGGGCGCGCACGCGGTGCTCGCGCTGAGCTTCCCGCTGCACCCGCCGGGCAGGCCGGAGAAGTCCCGCGCGCAGGAACTGCTCGGCGCCGGGGTGCCCACGCTGGTCGTCCAGGGCGGCAACGACCCCTTCGGCGGGCCGGAGGAGTTCCCCGACGGGCCGTACCGGCTGATCGAGGTGCCGTACGGCGATCACGGGTTCGCGGTCCCGAAGCGGGCCGACATCACCCAGGAGCGGGCGCTGGAGATCATCACCGAGGGTGTCGTGGCGTGGAGCACCTCACTCGGGTGACGGCCGGGAATGCCGCGCGGCGGACCGCTGTTGGAGCGGAAAGAAGTGCTGAGGCCTCGGCACCGACGTCGTAGGAGAGGAAGTCCGCCGCATGGGTTCGACCGTATGCCCGAGCCGTACGCGTAGCGCCGACCTGGACTGGACGGTGCTGCACGCGGCCAAGGCCGCTCCTATTCGAGGCGCGGCAGGCACGGGTCGTGTTCTATCCTCCGAATCGAGTGGGACCGCTCTCGGTCCCGCCCGGGATCTTGAGGAGGTGGGTCCGGTCACCGGTACCGACGCAGGGACCGACAACGGCCAGGCGGAGCAGCCCGAGGGCCAGGGCGTGAGCGCGGAGGCGACCGACGAGTCGACCGCGGAGCGCAGTGCGCGCTTCGAGCGGGACGCGCTGGAGTTCCTCGACCAGATGTACTCGGCCGCGCTGCGCATGACGCGCAACCCGGCCGACGCCGAGGACCTGGTGCAGGAGACGTATGCCAAGGCGTACGCGTCCTTCCACCAGTTCCGCGAAGGCACCAACCTCAAGGCGTGGCTGTACCGGATCCTCACCAACACCTTCATCAACTCCTACCGCAAGAAGCAGCGTGAGCCGCAGCGCTCCGCCGCCGAGGAGATCGAGGACTGGCAGCTCGCCCGCGCCGAGTCGCACATGTCGACGGGGCTGCGCTCCGCCGAGTCGCAGGCGCTCGACCACCTGCCCGACTCGGACGTGAAGGAAGCGCTCCAGGCGATCCCCGAGGAGTTCCGCATCGCCGTCTATCTCGCGGACGTCGAGGGGTTTGCCTACAAGGAGATCGCGGACATCATGGGGACACCCATCGGTACGGTGATGTCCCGGCTGCACCGGGGCCGCCGTCAACTGCGCGGCATGCTGGAGGACTACGCCCGCGAGCGCGGGCTCGTCCCTGCGGGCGCCGGGGAGTCGAACGAAGCGAAAGGTTCGGGCTCATGAGCTGCGGCAAGCCGCACGAGACGGACTGCAGTGAGGTCCTCGACCATCTGTACGAGTTCCTCGACAGTGAGATGCCGGACGTCGATCGCGACAAGTTCCAGCAGCACTTCGAGGAATGCTCGCCGTGCCTGGAGAAGTACGGCCTGGAGCAGGCCGTGAAGAAGCTGGTCAAGCGGTGCTGCGGCCATGACGACGTGCCCGCGGACCTGCGTTCCAAGGTCATGGGGCGGATCGAGCTGATCCGCTCCGGCCAGACCGTGCCCCAGCACGACGTGACGGCGACGCCGCAGGAGAGCTGACCGGCCGGTCAACCCCCGCCGTCACCCGAACGTGCTAATCCTCAGGTCATAGGCCCCGCACCCCCGCTCCCCGCCCTAGGCTCCGATGCCCGGGACAGGCATGGTCGGGGAGGGGCGCGATGGAGGCGGTACCGGCGCGAGCGCGCGGCTGCGTGGCCGCCGCCGCCCTGCTGGCGCTGCTCTGCGTGCTGCCGCTGCCGACGACACGCACCCCGTGGTGGGCGCTCGCCCTGCTCTCCGTGCTCTACGCCGGCTGCGAGCAGGTCGTCCGCCGCCGCTTCGGCGGCACCTTCTACCCCGTGCTGCTCGCCGGGGCCTTCCTGCTGCCGCCGCCGGCCGCCGCGCTGGTCCCGCTGCCCGCCGCCCTGCTCCTGCCGGGCGGACAGCCCGGTGGAGACGGGCCCGCACCGCTGCGCCGCCTGTGGCGGGCCGCGCGCCCGGCACTCGCGGTGTGGGGCGCCGCCCGGGTGCACTGGGCGCTGGGCGGCCGGGACGCGGTCGTCGCCTCCGACTTCCCCTACGCGCTGCTGCCCGCCGGCGCGGCCGTCCTCGCCTTCTGCCTGATCCTCACCGCCCTGGACGGCGGCATCCGCGCGGCCGCCCTCGGCGTCCCGCTGCGCCGGGCCTGGCGCGGGCTGCTGTCGCGCTCCCTCGCCCCGGTCGCCGTGCACGGGCTCGCCGGGCTGATGATGGCCGTGCTGTGGCGCAGCCCGTACGGCCCGCTCGCCGCGCTGCTCGTGCTGCTGCCGATGTGCGTGTCCTGGTGGATCTTCGCCCAGTACCACCGCGAGCGCGCCGCCCACCAGGCCACCATCCGCGCCCTCGTGCAGGCCGTCGACATCAAGGACGGCTACACCCGCGGCCACAGCGAACGCGTCGGCCAGGCCTCCGTGATGATCGCCCGCGAACTCGGCATGGACGACGAGCGCGTGGAGGTGCTGCGCTTCGCCGGCATCCTGCACGACGTCGGCAAGCTCGGCGTCCCGACGCGGCTGCTGCGCAAGGACGGCCCGCTGACCCCCGAGGAACGCCGGATCATCGAACTGCACCCCGAGTACGGCCACGAGATGGTCCGCGGCATCTCCTTCCTCGGCGAGGCCCGCGCCGCGATCCTGCACCACCACGAACGCCTCGACGGCAGCGGCTACCCGTACGGCCTCGTCGGCGACCGCATCCCCGAGTGCGCCCGCGTCGTCGCCGTCGCCGACGCCTTCGACGCCATGACCTCCACCCGCTCCTACCGCCGGGCCCGGCCCGTCGCGGCGGCCGTCGCCGAGCTCGAGCGGTGCGCGGGCACGCAGTTCGACCCGCGCATGGTCACCGCGCTCGCCCGCGCGCTGGGGCGCCACGGCTGGCACCCCACCGTCACCGCCGAGGAGACGCCCCGCGAGAGCGAGGGCCCGAGGGCGGTCACCGGGACACCCCGATGACCCCGCTGCGGCTCGTGCACGGCGCCGCCGCCCTCGCCGCGGCCGGCTCCCTCGCCGTCACCCTGTGGACCGGGCTCGACGACCGGGGCGTCGCGCTCGCCTTCGGGGTGCTCATCGTTCTGGGCGAGCTGACCCGCTGGGGCGACGCCGGGGCACGGCAGGCCGCCCCCGTCGCCACCGCGGGCTCGCTGTCGTACGCGCTGCTCGGCGCGGACGCCGGACACCCCGCGCACCACGACCCGGCGCAGGTCGTCACCGTCGTCCTCGCCGCCGCCCTGCTCGGCGCCGTCCCGCACATCTGGGCCGGGCGCACCCCCACGCTCGACCACCTCGCGCGCCGCGTGCTCACCGTCGGCTTCGCCGCCGTCTGCTTCCAACCCCTGTACGCCAAGGGCGTGTTCCCCGCCTGGGACGGCCCCGCCTACGCCGTTCTGCTGGTCGCCCTGCTCGGCCTGACCGCCCTGTGCGACGCCGTCCTGGCCGCCGCCGTCGCCCACGCCCGCACCGGCTGGCCGTTCGGCCCGCTGCTGCGCGAGGAGCTGGGCGGGCTTCTCGGCATCGGCTCCGCCGTCTGCGCGACCGGCGCGGTGATGGCGCTCGGGGTGGCCGTCGCCGGGCTGTGGGCGCTGCCCGTGTTCTGCCTCCCCCTGCTGCTCACCCAGCTGTCCCTGCGCCGGTACGCGGCCGTCCGCGCCACCTACCGGCAGACCATCGCCTCCCTCGCCCGCGCCACCGAGATAGCCGGCTGCACCCCCGCCGGCCACGCCCGCCGGGTGGCCGCGCTCAGCCTCGCCGTCGGCCGGGACCTGGGCCTGACCGGGCCCGAACTGACCGTCCTGGAGTACGCGGCCCTCATGCACGACATCGGCCAGCTCAGCCTGGTCGACCCGGTCCCGGCCGGCGCCACCGCGGGTCTGCCGCCGCAGCAGCAGCGCAGGATCGCGCTGCTCGGCGGGGCCGTCGTACGGCAGACCGGGGTGGCCGCCGCCGTCGCCGTGGTGGTGGAGCGGCAGGCCGACCCGTATCGCGAACAGCCGCTCGCCGCCCGGATCGTCCGCGCCGTGAACGCGTACGAGGAGAAGACGCTGGACGCCGGTCCCGAGGGGCCCCTGCGGGCACTGGAGGAGCTGCGCCTGGGCACCGCCGAGGACTACGACCCCGGCGTGGTGGAGTCCCTCGCGCGGGTGCTGGCCCGCCCGCGGGCCTGGGGGGAGAGCGCTCCGGCGGCGGGCGACGGGAGACGCACGGCACTGTCTGACCCCGCGCCCGGCTGGGTAACCCATGGGTAATGAGCGCCTTTCCCGGCGTACGTGGTTGGATGCGAGGGAGAGGGTGTCCGGGGGCACAAGCCAGCCCACTGTGTGAACTGGAACTGGCAGGCGGGAATCGTGAGGATCTTCGGCAAGGGACGGCACCGGCCCTCCGCCTCCTGGCGGCAGGCCACCGACCGCGCGTTCACGCTGATCGGCGACGGCCGGTACGAGGACGCGGGCGAGCTGCTGACACGGGCCGCCGACCTCGAGCCCTGGCTGTCGGAGTCCTGGTTCAACCTCGCCCTGCTGCACAAGTTCCGGCACGACTGGGAGCAGGCGCGGGCCGCGGGACTCCGGGCGGTCGCCCTGCTGGAGCGGGAGACCGGGGCGCCCGACTGGTGGAACGTCGGCATCGCCGCCACGGCCCTGCAGGACTGGCCGCTGGCCCGCCGCGCCTGGCAGGCGTACGGCCTGAAGGTGCCCGGCGGCGCCGCCGTGGCCGGGGAACCGGTCGGCATGGAACTGGGCAGCGCGGCCGTGCGGCTCTCCCCGGAGGGCGAGGCCGAGGTCGTGTGGGGGCGCAGGCTGGACCCGGCGCGGATCGAGGTGCTGTCCATCCCGCTTCCCTCGTCCGGGCGACGCTGGGGCGAGGTCGTGCTGCACGACGGCGTCCCGCACGGCGAGCGCACCACGTCCACCGGGCACGCGTACCCGGTCTTCGACGAGATCGAGCTGTGGGCGCCCTCGCCGGTGCCGACCTGGGTGGTGCTGCTGGAGGCGGCCACGGAGGCGGACCGCGACGCGCTGGAACAGCTGGCCGCCGACGCGGGGTTCGCCGCGGAGGACTGGTCCTCCTCCGTGCGGCTGCTGTGCCGGATGTGCTCGGAGTCGCGGATGCCGTCGGACGAGGGCGAGGGGCTGCAACTGGACCCGCACGACCACAGCGAGCCGGGGCACCCCGGGCCGCTGGGGCACCGCACGGACGGGCAGCTGTGGGTGCCGGAGCGGGAGTGCGGGGTGGCCGCGCCGGCCTCGCTGGTGCGGGGGCTGCTGGACGGGTGGGTCGCGGACAGCCCGGACTCGCGGGACTGGCGGGATCTCGAAGAGGTTTGCTGAGCCTCCGGTGACCGGCCGCCTTTAGGCTGTACCCCGAGACTTTTCCCAGGTTTGCAGGAAGGCGTACGTCGGTCATGGCGCAGCAGGACACCGATCAGCAGCACGCGGGCGTGCTCCCCGTCGACGACGAGGGGTACGTCGTCGACACGGAGGACTGCGAGGGGCGCGAGAAGGCCTGGCGGGAGCGCGGGACCTCGCGGCCGATCACGGTCGTCGGCAATCCGGTGCTGCACACGGAGTGCAAGGACGTCACCGAGTTCGGCGAGGAACTCCAGCAGCTGGTCGCGGACATGTTCGCCAGCCAGCGGACCGCCGAGGGCGTGGGCCTGGCCGCCAACCAGATCGGCGTCGACCTGAAGGTCTTCGTCTACGACTGCCAGGACGACGAGGGCGTCCGGCACGTCGGCGTGGTCTGCAACCCGAAGCCGGTCGAGCTGCCCGCCGAGCGGCGCCGGCTGGACGACAGCAACGAGGGCTGTCTGTCCGTGCCGGGGGCGTACGCGCCGCTCGCCCGTCCCGACTACGCCGAGGTGACCGGCCAGGACGAGCGGGGCAACCCGATCAAGGTCCGCGGCACCGGCTACTTCGCACGGTGTTTGCAGCACGAGACCGACCACCTCTACGGCTACCTCTACATCGACCGGCTGTCCAAGCGGGACCGCAAGGACGCGCTGCGGCAGATGGCCGAGAACGAGCCACGTTATCCGGTGGTCGCCAACGACTAGCCGGCGCCGGGCCGCCTGGGCGTCCGGCCGGGGATCACCCCCGGTCGGGCGCCCTTCGCGTGGCCCCGGTTCGCTCGCCCGTGCGTCGTACAACCGATCTCTTCCATGCGTCTAATGATCCTTAATCGGTCACGCAAGAGGGGATTCTCGGCACCTTGGGGTAGTGAGTGGAGCAAATCCGTTCCCATGGCGGTCAGTTGTGGTGCTGAATGGAGTTGCGGGGATACGCAACGGCGCACGCCCGGCACAACAGGAGGGGTGTGCGCTCCAGGCGGCGGAGAGGGGTTTGTACGTGCATGCTTTCCGACACGGCACCACAACGACGCCCACGGCGGTCGTAGTACCACCCTCGCTGGCACTCCCGGTGATCGAGTCCGCCTTTCCTCGGCAACTGCACCCGTATTGGCCGCGGTTGCAGGAGAAGACGCGGCTGTGGCTGCTGGAAAAGCGGCTGATGCCGGCGGACAAGGTGGAGGAATATGCCGATGGCCTGTGCTACACGGACCTCATGGCGGGCTACTACCTCGGTGCCCCCGACGAGGTCCTGCAGGCCATCGCCGACTACAGCGCATGGTTCTTCGTCTGGGACGACCGGCACGACCGGTACGTCGTCCACGGCCGGCCCGACGACTGGCGGCGCCTGAGGCACCGCCTGCACACGGCACTCGACGCACCCCGGCACCATCTGCACCACCCGGACCCGCTGGTGGCGGGGTTCGCCGACAGCGTGCTGCGGCTGTACGGCTTCCTGCCGCGCACCTGGAACCAGCGGTTCGCCCGGCACTTCCACGCGGTGATCGAGGCCTACGACCGCGAGTTCCGCAACCGCACCGAGGGCTACATACCCGGCGTCGAGGAATACCTCGCCCTGCGCCGGCACACCTTCGCCCACTGGATATGGACGGACCTGCTGGAGCCGAGCGCAGGGTGCGAACTCCCGGATTCCGTGCGGAAAAACGCGGCCTATCGTCGGGCCGCACTGCTCAGCCAGGAATTCGCCGCCTGGTACAACGATCTGTGCTCGCTGCCGAAGGAAATAGCGGGCGACGAGGTCCACAATCTCGGCATCAGTCTCATCACGCACGAGAATCTGACGCTCGAGGAAGCGGTGGACGATGTCAGGCGGCGCGTCGAGGAATGCATCAGTGAATTTCTCCGGGTCGAGCAGGAAGCACTGCGATTCGCCGACGGCCTCGATGACGGCACGGTCCACGGAAAGGAACTGAGCGCCGCCGTGCGCGCCTGCGTCGGCAATATGCGGAACTGGTTCAGCTCCGTCTACTGGTTCCACCACGAGTCCGGCCGGTACATGGTCGACACCTGGGACGACCGGTCCACGCCCCCGTACGTCACGAACGAAGCGGCAGGTGAGAAATGACCGTCGAGTCTGTGCAGCCCGAGACCTCCGAGACCTCCGAGACCTCCGAGACCCCCGAGACCACTCAGACGACAGCACTGCGCGAACCGCCGCTGGCCGGAGGCGCCGTCCCCGGCCTCGGACACGGCCTGAAGCTGGTCCGCGACCCGCTCGCGTTCATGTCCCGGCTCCGCGACCACGGCGACGTCGTACGCCTCAAGCTCGGCCCCAAGACGGTGTACGCCGTCACCACCCCGGCGCTCACCGGCGCGCTCGCCCTCAACCCCGACTTCAAGATCGACGGACCGCTGTGGGAGTCCCTCGAAGGGCTGCTCGGCAAGGAGGGAGTGGCCACCGCCAACGGCCCCCGGCACCGGCGCCAGCGGCGCACCATCCAGCCCGCGTTCCGGCTGGACGCCATCCCGAACTACGGGCCGGTGATTCAGGAGGAGGCGCACGCGCTGACCGGGCGCTGGCGGCCCGGCGAGACCGTCGACTGCACCTCCGAGTCCTTCCGGGTGGCCGTCCGCATCGCCGCCCGCTGCCTGCTGCGCGGCGAGTACATGGACGAGCGCGCCGAGCGGCTCAGCGTCGATCTCGCCACCGTCTTCCGCGGGATGTACCGGCGCATGGTCGTCCCGCTCGGACCGCTGTACCGGCTGCCGCTTCCGGCCAACCGCGAATTCAATCGCGCTCTGGCCGATCTGCATCTCCTGGTCGACGAGATCGTCGCCGAGCGGAGGGCATCTGGTCAAAAGCCGGACGATTTGCTGACGGCATTGCTGGAGGCGAAGGACGACAATGGCGACCCCATCGGGGAACAGGAGATCCACGACCAGGTCGTCGCGATACTCACCCCCGGCAGCGAAACAGTGGCGTCCACGATCATGTGGCTGCTGCAGGTGCTCGCGGAACACCCGGAACACGCACGGAAGGTACGCGACGAGGTCGAATCCGTGACCGGCGGCCGGCCGGTCGGATTCGAGCACGTCCGCTCACTCAGGCACACCAACAATGTCGTCACCGAAGCCATGCGGCTCAGGCCGGCCGTATGGATTCTGACGCGGCGCGCGGTGACCGACACGGCACTCGGCGACTATCGCATTCCGGCCGGGGCGGACATCGTCTACAGCCCCTACGCCATCCAGCGCGACCCCCGCTCGTACGACCGCCACCTCGACTTCGACCCCGACCGGTGGCTGCCGGAGCGGGCCACGGAGGTGCCGAAGTACGCCATGAGCCCCTTCAGCGTGGGCAACCGCAAGTGCCCCAGCGACCACTTCTCCATGACCCAGCTGAGCCTGATCACGGCGGCGGTCTCGGCGAAGTACCGCTTCGAGCAGGTGGCGGGGTCGAACGACAGCACCCGCGTGGGCATCACGCTCCGCCCGCACAACCTGCTGCTGAGGCCCGTGGAGTGGTGACGGGCGACTCCTGATATCGGCGCGCGCTCAGGCGGCCTCCGGGCCCCGGAACGCGCGCCGGTAGGCGTTCGGGGTGGTGCCGAGCGCCCGGACGAACTGGTGGCGCAGCGCCGCCGCCGTACCGAACCCGGTGCGCCAGGCGATCGTGTCGACGGTCTCGTCGGTCGCCTCCAGCAACTCCTGTGCCCGCAGCACCCGTTGGCGCAGGATCCACCGGTAGGGCGTGGTTCCCGTCTCCTGCTGGAAGCGGCGGGCGAAGGTGCGCGGCGCCATGTGGGCGCGGGCGGCGAGCTGTTCCACGGTCATCTCCTGGTCGAGGTGCTCCTCCATCCACACCAGCACCTCGCCGACGGTGTCGCACGGCCCCTTGGGCAGCGGGCGTTCGATGTACTGCGCCTGCCCGCCGTCCCGGTGCGGCGGTACGACCATCCGGCGGGCGATCTTGTTGGCGACCTCGGGGCCCTGCTCCTTGCGCACGATGTGCAGACAGGCGTCGATGCCGGCGGCGGTGCCGGCCGAGGTGATCACGGGATCCTCGTCGACGTAGAGCACGTCCGGCTCGACGGTCAGCCGCGGATACTGGCGGGCCAGCTCCTGCGCGTGGTGCCAGTGCACGGCGCAGCGCCGGGCGTCCAGCAGCCCGGCGGCGGCGAGCACGAAGACGCCCGAGCAGACGCTGAGGACCCGGGCGCCCCGGTCCACCGCGCGGCGCAGGGCGTCGAGCAGCTCGGGCGGAAACTCCCGGGCGTCGTAGCGGGACCCGGCCGGCACCGCGATCAGGTCGGCCGCCTCCAGCCGCTCCAGGCCGTGCTCGACCTGCAGGGTGAACCCGGCGTTGCAGCGCAGCACCGGGCCCTCGGCCGAGGCGACCGCGAAGTCGTACACCGGCAGGCCGTCGTCACTGCGGTCGATGCCGAAGACCTCGCAGACCACGGCCATCTCGAAGGGGTTCACGCCGTCCAGCAGCACGGCCACCACGTTCTGCAGCATGCGGCCAGTGTGCCTCGCCGGTGGCAGTAAATCGAGGGTATACGGCAGTCCTGCCACTCCCGGTAAGGACTGTCCGGAGCGACAGTGGTGTCCATGAACGGGACACAAGCAGAAGGACTGCTCGGAATGATCGCCGTGATCGGGATCCTCGGCCTCCTGATCCTCCCGGCGCTGATCGGCGTCGTCCACGACGCGATCATCGACCGCCAGATCAGGAGGGCACAGCGAGAGGAGGTGGCGCAGAACCCGCCGGAGCCGAAGCAGCCGCACCGACCCCACAGGCACCACGGCGCGGCCCGCCCCGTCTGAGGGGACCTGTGCGCCGTGGCACTCGAGTAGCCGCCGGTCAGAAGTCCTCGTCCAGGTCCACGGTGCCCTCGACCGCGACCTGGTACGCCGACGGGCGGCGCTCGAAGAAGTTCGTCAGCTCCTGGACACCCTGCAACTCCATGAAGGAGAACGGGTTCTCCGAGCCGTACACCGGGGCGAAGCCCAGCCGGGTGAGCCGCTGGTCGGCGACGCACTCCAGGTACTGCCGCATCGACTCGGTGTTCATGCCCGGCAGGCCGTCCCCGCACAGGTCGCGCGCGAACTGCAGCTCGGCCTCCACGGCCTCCTCGAGCATGTCGGTGACCTGCTGCCCGAGCGCGTCGTCGAACAGGTCCGGCTCCTCCTTGCGGACGGTGTCGACCACGTCGAAGGCGAAGCTCATGTGCATGGTCTCGTCGCGGAACACCCAGTTGGTGCCGGTGGCGAGACCGTGCAGCAGGCCCCGGCTGCGGAACCAGTAGACGTACGCGAACGCGCCGTAGAAGAACAACCCCTCGATGCACGCGGCGAAGCAGATGAGATTGAGCAGGAAGCGGCGGCGGTCGGCCCTGGTCTCCAGCCGCTCGATCTTCTCGACCTCGTTGATCCACTTGAAGCAGAAGCCGGCCTTCTCGCGGATGGAGGGGATGTTCTCCACGGCCGCGAAGGCCGCCGCCCGGTCCTCCGGGTCGGGCAGGTAGGTGTCCAGCAGCGTCAGATAGAACTGGACGTGCACGGCCTCCTCGAAGAGCTGCCGTGAGAGATACAGCCGCGCCTCGGGGGAGTTGATGTGCTTGTACAGCGTCAGCACCAGGTTGTTGGCGACGATCGAGTCGCCCGTCGCGAAGAACGCGACCAGCCGGCCGATGAGGTGCTGCTCCTCGGGCGTCAGCTTCGCGAGATCGGCGACGTCCGAGTGGAGGTCGACCTCCTCCACGGTCCAGGTGTTCTTGATCGCGTCCCGGTAGCGCTCGTAGAAGTCGGGGTAGCGCATGGGGCGCAGGGTCAGCTCGAAGCCCGGGTCGAGAAGGTTCGTGGTACGGGTGGTCATTACTGGCAGGCCTCGCAGGACTCGGGGTTCTCAAGGGAGCAGGCGACCGCGTCGGGGTCGGCGACCTGCTGCACGGGGACGGTCTTCCGGGTCTGCGCCCGGGCCGCGCGGGCGATCCGGGTCGCCGGGCGGGAGCGCAGGTAGTACGTCGTCTTCAGCCCCGACTTCCAGGCGTACGCGTACATCGAGGAGAGCTTGCCGATGGTCGGCGTCTCCAGGAAGAGGTTCAGGGACTGCGCCTGGTCCAGGTACGGGGTGCGGGCCGCGGCCATGTCGATCAGACCGCGCTGCGGGATCTCCCACGCCGTGCGGTACAGCCGCCGTACGTCCTCGGGGATCCAGCCGAAGTCCTGCACCGAGCCGTTCGCCTCGCGCAGCGCCTCACGGGTGCGCGCGTCCCACACGCCGAGCTTCTTCAGGTCCTGTACCAGATAGGAGTTGACCTGGAGGAACTCGCCCGACAGCGTCTCGCGCTTGAACAGGTTCGACACCTGCGGCTCGATGCACTCGTACACGCCCGCGATGGAGGCGATGGTGGCGGTGGGCGCGATGGCCAGCAGCAGGGAGTTGCGCATGCCGGTTTCGGCGATACGGCCGCGCAGCGCCGCCCAGCGCTCCGGCCAGGTCGGCTCGGCGCCGTAGTGGTCGGGGTGCAGCACGCCCCGGGCCGTGCGGGTCTTCTCCCAGGCCGGCAGCGGGCCGTTCCGCTCGGCGAGGTCGGCGGAAGCCTCGTACGCGGCGAGCATGATCCGCTCGGCGATCCGCGTGGACAGGGCCCTGGCCTCCGGCGAGTCGAAGGGCAGGCGCAGCTTGAAGAAGACGTCCTGCAGCCCCATCGCGCCGAGGCCGACGGGACGCCACTTGGCGTTCGACCGGCCCGCCTGCTCGGTCGGGTAGAAGTTGATGTCGACCACGCGGTCGAGGAAGGTGACGGCGGTGCGGACGGTGTCGTCCAGCCGCTCCCAGTCGATGTCGCCGGCCGCCGTGTCGACGAAGGCGCCGAGGTTCACCGACCCCAGATTGCACACGGCCGTCTCGCCGTCGTCCGTGACCTCCAGGATCTCCGTGCAGAGGTTGGAGGAGTGGATCACGTGCCCCGGCAGGGCCGTCTGGTTGGCGGTGCGGTTGGCCGCGTCCTTGAAGGTCATCCAGCCGTTGCCGGTCTGCGCGAGGGTGCGCATCATCCGGCCGTACAGCTCACGGGCCGGCAGGGTCTTCTTCGCCAGGCCCGCCTGCTCGGCCTTGCGGTAGGCGGCGTCGAACTCCTCGCCCCACAGGTCCACCAGCTCCGGCACGTCGGAGGGGGAGAACAGCGACCACTGCTCGTCGGCCTCGACCCGGCGCATGAACTCGTCCGGGACCCAGTGCGCGAGGTTCAGGTTGTGCGTACGGCGGGCGTCCTCACCGGTGTTGTCCCGCAGCTCCAGGAACTCCTCGATGTCGGAGTGCCAGGTCTCCAGGTACACCGCGGCGGCGCCCTTGCGCCGGCCGCCCTGGTTCACGGCCGCCACCGAGGCGTCCAGCGTCTTCAGGAACGGGACGATGCCGTTGGAGTGCCCGTTGGTGCCGCGGATCAGCGAACCGCGGCCGCGGATGCGGGAGTAGGACAGACCGATGCCGCCGGCGTGCTTGGAGAGCCGGGCCACCTGGTGGTAGCGGTCGTAGATCGAGTCCAGCTCGTCCTTGGGGGAGTCCAGGAGGTAGCAGGACGACATCTGCGGGTGCCGCGTGCCGGAGTTGAAGAGCGTGGGGGAGGACGGGAGGTAGTCGAGGCGGCTCATGAGCCCGTAGAGCGCGGCGACTTCGTCCACCGAGCGGGCGGTGTCGTCCTCGGCGAGGCCGGCGGCGACCCGCAGCATGAAGTGCTGGGGCGTCTCGACGATCTTGCGGGTGATCGGATGCCGCAGCAGGTAGCGGCTGTACAGGGTGCGCAGGCCGAAGTAGCCGAAGCGGTCGTCGGCCGTGCGGTCGATCAGCGCGTCGAGCCGCTCGGCGTGCAGCCGTACGAACGCGGCGGTCCGGTCGGCGATGAGCCCCTCGCGGTGCCCGACGGCGACCGACTCGGTGAAGGACGTCACGCCCTGCGAGGCGGCCTCGGCGCGGATGGAGAGGGTGAGCAGCCGGGCGGCCAGCCGGGAGTAGGCAGGGTCCTCGGAGATGAGCCCGGCGGCGGCCTCCGTGGCCAGCTCGCGCAGCTCCGCCTCGTCGGCGCGGGCCGACCGGCCGCGCAGCGCGGCGGCGGCGACCCGGCCGGGGTCGGCGTCGGGGAGGTCGGCGGTCAGCTCGGTCAGGGTCCGCAGCAGCGCGGCACCGGGACCGTCGGTCTCCACGGCGGCTGAGATACCGCTGTCTGAAGCCGGATCTGCTGGCGCGATGGTCACGTGGGGCTCTCCCTCGCTCGGCACGGGGGCCTTCGCGTAAGGGCAGGGGCAGCCACGAGCGCACACGGCGTCGCGTCCACCGGCCCATTCCACGAGGCCCGGACGTCTGGGGGCACCCGGACCGGACGGCCGGGCGCGCTGCCGGCAGGTCCTCGGACTGACTCCTGGGCGCAGACGCGCACAAGTACACCGTTGCGGGACAGTTCCGGATTCGCACCGGATTCCCCTGCGGCGACAGCGAGCATGAGCATACATGTAGTGCCGGGCTGTCGCGTCACCCCCAGATGTTGTGTCGGGGCGGTGTCACAGCGTCAACTCATAGGTGAGCAGCGTGATGTCGTCCAGCTCCGGGAGAGGCTTCCAGTCCCGCTCGGGCGTGCGGACGAAACCCAGGCGTTCGTAGATGCGGTGGGCGGCGCGCATGCTGCGCTGGGTGGACAGGACCACGGCCCGGCAGCCCTCGATGGCCCGTGCGCGCTCGACACAGGCCCGCACGAGGGCCTCGCCCGCCCCCTGGCCGCGGGCCGCCGCGGCCACGGCGAGCATCCGGATCTCGGCCTCTGCCGGGCGGGCGATGTCGGCCATCGGACCGGGGGAGGGCACGAAGGTGACCCCGCCGAGGAGGGTGCCGTCGCGCACCGCCACGAGCACCTCCGCGGCTGCCGCGCGCCGTGCCACGTCTTTGAGTTCACCGAGGTAGGCGTCGCTCTCGCCGAAGTCCAGGAGGCCGTCCTGGAGATAGGCCCGGGCGGTGATCCGGCCCAGGGCGTCGTACTCGTCGGGCGTGGCCCGCCGGATCACGATGTCCATGGCACCGAGTGTGCCGGAGGGGTACGACAAAGGGCCGCCGGAATGTCTCCGGCGGCCCCTCGTACGGCAGTCGGTCAGTGACCGGCGCCCGCGGTGGCGGGCGGCAGCTCCACCTGGACCCCCGGGTCGCCGGCGTCCGCCGTGTAGTCCTCCGGCTTGGTCTCGTCCACGCCCTCGGGGGCCTTCACGGCCTTGAGGACGAAGGTGACGACCACGGTGACCACGACGTTGAGCACGAACGCGGTGAGGCCGATGTAGCCGATCTCGCCGATGCCGGGGATCTCCTTGGCCGAGCCGCCGAAGTGCTTCTGGGTCGGGGAGGCGACCCCGTACGCGGCGAGCGTGCCGTACACCATGCCGACCGCCCAGCCGGCGAGCAGCGCCCAGCGGTGGAACCAGCGGGTGAACAGGCCGCCGACCAGCGCCGGGAAGGTCTGCAGGATCCAGATGCCGCCCAGCAGCTGGAAGTTGATCGCGACGGTCTTGTCCATGGTGAGGACGAAGACCAGGGCGCCCACCTTCACCAGCAGCGACACGATCTTGGAGACCTGGGCCTCCTGCTTCGGCGTCGCGTCCGGCTTGATGAAGTCCTTGTAGATGTTGCGGGTGAACAGGTTCGCCGCCGCGATCGACATGATCGCCGCCGGCACCAGCGCGCCGATGCCGATCGCCGCGAAGGCCACGCCCGCGAACCAGTCCGGGAACATGTCCTCGAACAGCTGCGGGATCGCCAGCTGCCCGTTGGTGACCTTCACCCCGGCCGCGATGGCCATGAAGCCCAGCAGGGCCAGCAGGCCGAGCATCAGGGAGTACAGCGGCAGGATCGTGGTGTTGCGGCGGATCACCTCACGGCTCTTGGAGGAGA
Source organism: Streptomyces sp. NPDC007189 (assembly GCF_040703635.1). Taxonomy (NCBI): domain Bacteria; kingdom Bacillati; phylum Actinomycetota; class Actinomycetes; order Kitasatosporales; family Streptomycetaceae; genus Streptomyces; species Streptomyces sp. NPDC007189. The sequence goes on along the minus strand of NZ_JBEYEY010000001.1, from coordinate 71,869 downwards.
GCGTCGCGGTGATCGAGTGCGGGTACATGAACAGCGCCAGGGCGGAGCCGAGGGCCAGCGTGGCGTAGGTCCACTGACCGGCCTCGGGCGGCGCGAGCGCGCCGCGCGGCTTGCCCGTCGCCGGGTTGACCTGGCTGAACGCGTGGCCCGCCTTGGCGAAGACGTCGTCGAAGCCGCCCAGCTTGATCGGGATGTAGATGATCGCCACCGCGATGACGATGTAGATCAGCGCGTCCTTGACGAACGCGATCAGCGCGGGGGCCCTCAGACCCGACGAGTAGGTGTACGCCGCCAGCACGCCGAAGGCGATCAGCAGCGGCAGGTCCTTCACGAACCAGTTCGTGTTGTCGCCGCCGCCCACGCCCATCACGTCCAGCACCGCCTGGATGCCGACGAGCTGGAGCGCGATGTACGGCATCGTCGCGAGGATGCCGGTCAGCGCCACGGCGAGCGACAGTCCCTTGGAGCCGAAGCGGCCCCGGACGAAGTCGGACGTGGTGACGTAGCCGTGGCGGTGGCTGACCGACCACAGGCGCGGCAGGAACGTGAAGATCAGCGGGTACACCAGGATCGTGTACGGCACCGCGAAGAAACCGGACGCGCCCGCCGCGTAGATCGCCGCCGGTACGGCGACGAAGGTGTACGCCGTGTACAGGTCACCGCCGAGCAGGAACCAGGTGATCCAGGTGCCGAACGACCGTCCGCCCAGGCCCCATTCGTCCAGCGAGTGCTCGTTCTCGGCCCTGCGCCAGCGGGCGGCGAGGAAGCCTATGACCGTGACGGCCAGGAAGAAGAAGATGAAGACGCCGAGCGCGACGCCGTTGACACCGGTCTTCACTTCGCCTCACCGCCCGTCGCGGAAGCGGAGGAGTCCTGGGCGGCGCGGGAGCGCTGGTCGTGCTGCCACAGCTTGTACGCGGTCATGGTGAGCGCGGTGGAGATCAGCACCCAGAGCATCTGGTACCAGTAGAAGAAGGGGATCCCGATGAAGGCGGGGTCCGTCTTGGCGTAGGAGCCGACCCACAGCATCGCCACGAACGGCGCGACGAGGCACAGGCCGATGATCACCCGGACCGGCGTCACGACCGGAGGTCTCACTTCAGGACTGCTGGACATGGCACGGCTCTCCGTCCCCTCGCTGATCACCTGTGTAATGCGCAGGCAATCTAGGTGACGGCGTCCCGCCAGCGGAAGACCTCGTTCACATATCGGTATACCGATTCAGCGAAGACCGGCGCGCCTCACTCGGCAGGCCGCTTCAGCCGCGCCACGAACTTGTAGCGGTCACCTCGGTAGACGGACCGCACCCACTCCACCGGCTTGCCCTCGCGGTCCAGGGAGTGGCGGGAGAGCATCAGCATCGGCAGGCCCACGTCGGTGCCGAGCAGGCCGGCCTCGCGCGGGGTGGCCAGCGAGGTCTCGATCGTCTCCTCGGCCTCCGCGAGATGGACGTCGTAGACCTCGGCCAGGGCGGTGTAGAGGGAGGTGTACTTCACCAGGGAGCGGCGCAGGGCCGGGAAGCGCTTGGCGCTCAGGTGCGTGGTCTCGATGGCCATCGGCTCGCCGTTGGCTATGCGCAGCCGCTCGATGCGCAGCACCCGTCCGCCGGCGGCGATGTCGAGCAGCCCGGCGAGCCGGTCGTCGGCGGTGATGTAGCCGACGTCCAGCAGCTGCGAGGTGGGCTCCAGGCCCTGGGCGCGCATGTCCTCGGTGTAGGAGGTGAGCTGCAGCGCCTGGGAGACCTTGGGCTTGGCGACGAAGGTGCCCTTGCCCTGGATGCGCTCCAGGCGGCCCTCGACCACCAGCTCCTGCAGGGCCTGGCGGACCGTCGTGCGGGAGGTGTCGAACTCGGCCGCCAGCGTGCGCTCCGGCGGGACCGGCGTGCCCGGCGCCTGGGTCTCGGTCATGTCGAGCAGGTGCTTCTTCAGGCGGTAGTACTTGGGCACGCGCGCCGTACGGACGGTCGTCCCGGCCTCGTTCTCCGCACTGCTGACGTCGGTGCTCATGCTCTGCCTTCCCGGCTCCGGTGCCGACAGCGACCGGCAGCCCACCGGTCACGGCTCACATCGTGGCACGGGTTCTTCTGTCAGGACTCCACCCGCACGCTCCGTGATCTCCTCTATATACAGTGGTGACCGAGGCTGGTCTAGTCCAACCGGCGGCCGGACCGGGTCAGATCCCCTGCCAGTCCGGCTTGCCCGCGTAGGTGTGGCGGAAGTAGTCGGCCAGCTTCAGCTTGGACGCGGCCGCCTCGTCGACGACCACGGTGGCGTGCGGGTGCAGCTGGAGCGCGGAGGCCGGGCAGACCGCCGCGACCGGCCCCTCGACGGTGGCGGCGACCGCGTCCGCCTTGCCCTCGCCGGTCGCCAGCAGCACCAGGTGCCGGGCCTCCAGGATGGTGCCGATGCCCTGGGTGATGACGTGGTGCGGGACCTGCTCGATGTCGCCGTCGAAGAAGCGCGCGTTGTCGACCCGGGTCTGCTCGGTCAGCGTCTTGATCCGGGTCCGGGAGGCGAGCGAGGAGCAGGGCTCGTTGAACCCGATGTGCCCGTCGGTGCCGATCCCGAGCAGCTGCAGGTCCACCCCGCCGACCTCGGCGAGCGCCCGGTCGTACGCCGCGCAGGCCGCCTGGACGTCCTCGGCGGTGCCGTCGGGCCCGAGGAACTTGTCCATGCCGATGCCGAGCGGCTGAAGCACCTGACGGCGCAGCACCGAGCGGTAGGACTCGGGGTGGTCGGCGGGCAGCCCCACGTACTCGTCGAGCTGGGCGATGCGCGCCCGCGAGGTGTCGACGGCGCCGGAACGCACCTTGGCGGTCAGTGCCTGGTAGACGGGCAGCGGGGTGGAGCCGGTGGCCACGCCGAGCAGGGCGTCGGGCTTGCGTCGCAGCAGCTGTGCCATGGCCTCGGCGATCAGCTCGCCACCCGCCGCGGCGTCCGGAACGATGACAACTTCCACGCTGGGGCCTGCCGTTCTGAAGTGGGCTCTGGGCGTCACTATGTGGTTTAGACCAATCTAACAGAAGGGGGTCCGCCGGGACACGACCCCTTCCCGTTCTCCGATCGTGCCACCGCCCCGCACCAGGCGCTCCTGGCCTTCCGGGGGCGCGGCTACCAGCGCACCTCGCTCACCGACCTGACCCGGACCATGGGCCGCGGAACGGCTCGCCGCAGGCAGGGTGCCGGTGCCCTCGCCCGGCATGCGGCCGCCGCGCTGCAGGGCATGTCGCGGCAGACACGCGACGGCGTGCGCCGGGGGACCGGAGGCGCTCGGGGAAATTGCCGGGGCCATCTGGCCCCGCGGCCGACCCGGGCGGGCTAGGCTGCATGGCATCGGGTGCCATGCGCCGGGTCGTGCAGGGGGCGTGCATGCCGGCCGGGCCATGGACACAGCGGTGTGGTCTAGTCCACAATCGACCGTGGGCAGCCAACTGAACAAGCCTCCGCCTTCCCCGCACAGGAAGGCGGACCGAGGAACCGGAGCTCTCTGCCCTGACTGCCCCGGCTCCTCGACCTTCGGCCGACCGGGACCGCACACCCCACGGCCGATGATGCTCCGGGCTGCGGTGCCGGGAGGGTTGAGGGTCCCTTCCAGGCGCCGCGGCCCGCGGGTGTTTTTCGGCCCCGTTCAAACGTGCGGGTACGCTCGCAGACGTGCCCTCCATGAACGAACTGGTCCGCCAGCACACCGCCCTCGACGACTCCGATCTCGAGTGGCTCCACCTGCTGGTCTCGGAGTGGCAGCTGCTCTCCGACCTCTCCTTCGCCGACCTCGTCCTGTGGGTCCCCACCCGGGACGGCACCCGGTACGTCTCGGTGGCCCAGATGCGCCCCAACACCGGCCCCACCTCCTACCAGGACGACATGGTCGGCCACCTCGTCCCGCGCGGCCGCCGGCCCATGCTGGACGCGGCGCTGGACGAGGGCCGGATCGTGCGCGAGGGCGACCCGGAGTGGCGCGAAGAGGTCCCCGTACGGGTCGAGTCCATCCCCGTACGACGCGACGGCCGCGTCCTCGGCGTGATCGCCCGCAACACCAACCTGCTGACCGTGCGCACCCCGAGCCGCCTGGAGCTGACCTACCTCCAGAGCGCCTCCGACCTGGCGCAGATGATCGCGGCCGGCTCCTTCCCCTTCCCCGACCAGCAGGTCGACATGGACGCCTCGCCGCGCGTCGGCGACGGCCTGATCCGGCTCGACGCCGACGGCATCGTCCAGTACGCCTCCCCGAACGCGCTGTCCGCCTACCACCGCCTCGGCCTCGCCGCCGACCTGGTCGGCCACCACCTCGGGCAGACCACCGCCGAACTCGCCCCGACCCGCGGCCCGGTGGACGAGGCACTCGTCAAGCTGGCGAGCGGCTGGGCGCCGCGCGAGTTCGAGATCGAGGCCAACGACGGCGTCATCCAGTTCCGGGCCATCCCGCTCAAACCGAAGGGCACCCGGATCGGTTCGCTGGTGCTGTGCCGGGACGTCACCGAACTGCGCCGCCGCGAACGAGAGTTGATCACCAAGGACGCCACCATCCGGGAGATCCACCACCGGGTGAAGAACAACCTCCAGACGGTGGCCGCGCTGCTGCGGCTCCAGGCCCGGCGCATCGACTCCGAGCGCGGCCGGGAGGCCCTGGAGGAGGCCGTCCGCCGGGTCGGCTCCATCGCCATCGTGCATGAGACGCTGTCTCAGAACCTGGATGAGCGCGTGGAGTTCGACGACATCGCCGACCGCGTCCTCGCCATGGTCGCCGAGATCTCGCCGGGCAAGGTGACCGGCCGGCGCACCGGGCGCTTCGGCATACTCGACGCCGAGGTCGCCACCCCGCTGTCGATGGTCCTCACCGAGGTCCTGCAGAACGCCCTGGAGCACGGCTTCCGCCAGGGCGACACCGGCACGGTCGAGGTCTCCGCGGTCCGCGGCGGTACGGCGAAGGAGGCCCGCCTGCTGGTCACCGTCCAGGACGACGGCGTCGGCCTGCCCGAGGGCTTCGACCCGCACCGCTCGGGCAACCTGGGCCTGCAGATCGTGCGCACCCTGGTGGAGGGCGAGCTGGGCGGCGCCTTCGACATGGTCCCGGCGCCGGGGCGGGGGACCAGGGTGATCCTGGACATTCCGGTGCGGGCGCAGAAGTAGTCCACCCCAACCGGCGTACGCCGAGGGCCGTTTGAGCACAGCAAAAAGCCCCGGACCGCCGTTGGGTCCGAGGCTCGTGCTCGTTGCTGCTCCGCGTAGTGCTAAGCGCATCGGGGGATACTGCGCGCTGCGGCTCGGGGGCGGGAGATGCGTGCGTGCTGCACGCGCCGCCAAGCTCAGGCTGTCAGCAGGGGTGGGTATGTCAGGCGGAGGCCTGACGAGCCCGGTTGCGGGCGGCGCGGCGCTTCATGGCGCGGCGCTCGTCCTCGCTGAGACCACCCCAGACGCCGGAGTCCTGACCGGACTCGAGCGCCCACTGCAGACACTGCTCGATCACCGGGCAGCGACGGCAGACGGCCTTGGCTTCCTCGATCTGCAGCAGCGCAGGACCGGTGTTGCCGATGGGGAAGAAGAGCTCGGGGTCTTCCTCGCGGCAAACGGCGTTGTGACGCCAGTCCATGGCTGCTACCTCTCCTAGGTTCTCTGTACGTATGACGTGCAGGTTGCTTGTGAATGTGAACGCTTTCACGAATCCCTCAACAAGTGAAGGGCCGAACGCCGAGTCTTCCCCGGCGTGGTCCTGTGTGTGAAGAGGGGTTCCGGTGATCAGTGGAGGCCGGTGTTGCGGGCCGTCCCGATCGCCACGTAGAGACTCGCAAACCTCAGCGACGGATACAACCCCTTCCGGAAAGTTTTTTTTGATTCCTCGGTGTCGACTAGGTCACAGCCGTACTTCCATGGGGTGGATCCTGGCCTAAACGTTCGAGTGAAAGGACTTTTGCCTCTTCCGCTCACACAATCACACGCAGTGCACGGCGTACACCTGTGAACGTCACGCTCGTACGCAGTCCTAGGTGGTCTCCGTCCATCTGCAGGGGCAGAGGAGCCTTCGAATGCAAGGTGAACTGATCCAGATCGTGCAGCGAGACCACGTGCTTGCCATGGGGTCCGCGCTCGGGGGACGAAGTGAGCAACTGGGTGCCATACCGGGCAACCGCGGCCGTCGACAGACGGCTGAGACCGAGCACGTCGACGCCGGTGTCGAACGAGGCCTTAGGCGATGTGTACATGGGGCGATTGCCGAGATACGTCCAAGGGGACGTGTTCGAGACTATGGCCACCACCAGATCGGTGACCGGGTCCTCGCCCGGCCGCTCCAGGGTGATGGAGCCGTGCCGGCGGTTCGGCTCGCCGAGGAACTGCCGGACCACCTGGCGCACGTACAGCGCGTGGGTCGACTTCTTCCCGCGCTCGCGCTGCTGCTCGACCCGTCCGACGACGCCCGCGTCGAACCCGAGCCCCGCGTTGAAGGTGAACCAGCGGTCCGGGACCGCCTCGTCCTCGGTGCCGGGCGTGCCCGAGGTCAGCCCGAGCCCGACGACCCGCTCCCGGCCCTCCCGCAGCGCGTCCAGGAGGGCGCCGGTGGCCTCGACCGGGTCGTTGGGCAGGCCCAGGGCGCGCGCGAAGACGTTCGTGGAGCCGCCGGGCACCACCGCCAGACCGGGCAGGCGGTCCAGGGCCGGACCGGCGTGCAGGAGGCCGTTGACGACCTCGTTGACCGTGCCGTCGCCGCCGAGGGCCACCACGAGGTCGACGTCCTCGCTGTCCGCCGCCTGCCGGCCGAGGTCGCGCGCGTGGCCGCGGTACTCGGTGGTGACCGCCTCCAGCTTCATCTCGCTCGCCAGCGCGTGGATCAGCACGTCACGTCTGCGTGCGCTTGTGGTGGTTGCCGCCGGGTTGACCACGAGAAGTGCACGCATGGAGGGCAGCGTACCTACTGGGGGGTACCCGGCCCAGACCGAGGTAGGGATCCGGTAAGAGACGGGGGCGTGAGCCTGGCCACGTGGGACCCCGTCACCGCGGAGCGCCCGTCGAGCACCGCCCCGGCCCCGGCTACCCTGCTGGGGTGAGCAGTCAGCAGAAGCCCGCCCAGGACACCGCCGAAGCCCCCGCGGGTCCCCGCCCCCGCCGGCTGACCTACGCCGCCGTGCTCGCCGGGCTGGAAGGCGTCGCGCTCGTGGCCGGCGGCCTGTGGGTGCTCGTGCTCGGGATCACCGGCGACCCGGACGACCGGCAGCAGGCCGTGACCCTCGGCATCACGCTCGCCGTCCTCGCCCTGCTGCCGCTGCTCGCCGCGCGCGGACTTCTCCTGCGGCGCGGCTGGAGCCGCGGGCCCGCGGTGATCACCCAGCTCATGGCGCTGCCGATCGCCTACAACCTGCTCAAGGCCGACAGCATGGCCGTCCCCGCCGGCGCCGTCATCGCGGTCGTCGCCGTGGCGGCGCTGGTGCTGCTCGTCAACGGCGAGACGACCCGGGCCCTCGGCATCAAGGGACCGGGCCGCGCCGAATAACCGGCCTCACTCCTCGACGAGGAGCTTCTCCCGCAGCTGGGCCAGGGTGCGGGCCAGCAGCCGGGAGACATGCATCTGGGAGATGCCGACCTCCTGCGCGATCTGCGACTGGGTCATGTTCCCGAAGAAGCGCAGCAGCAGGATCCGCTTCTCGCGCGGCGGAAGATCCTCCAGCAGCGGCTTGAGCGACTCCCGGTACTCCACGCCCTCCAGCGCCTCGTCCTCCGCGCCGAGGGTGTCGGCGACCGCCGGGGACTCGTCGTCGGTGTCGGGGACGTCCAGGGACAGCGTGGAGTACGCGTTGGCGGACTCCAGGCCCTCCAGGACCTCCTCCTCGGAGATCGCGAGTTTCTCGGCCAGCTCGTGGACCGTGGGCGAGCGGCCGTGCAGCTGGGACAGCTCGGCCGTCGCCGTGGTCAGCGACAGGCGCAGCTCCTGCAGCCGGCGCGGCACCCGGACCGCCCAGCCCTTGTCCCGGAAGTGCCGCTTGATCTCGCCGACCACGGTCGGCGTGGCGTACGTGGAGAACTCCACGCCGCGCTCCGGGTCGAACCGGTCGACGGACTTGATCAGACCGATCGTGGCGACCTGGGTCAGGTCGTCCAGCGGCTCGCCGCGGTTGCGGAACCGGCGGGCCAGGTGCTCCACGAGCGGCAGGTGCATACGGACCAGCTGATTGCGCAGCTCCGCGTACTCCGCGCTGCCCGGGTCCAGCGCGCGCAGCTTCACGAACATCGCCCGCGCCCCGCTGCGGTCCGCCGGGTCGTGCTGCACGGCCTGTACGGCCTCCGTGCCCAGCGCGTCGTCCTCGGCGTACCGCTCGTGCTCGCTCATCGTCCCGCCCGTAGCCCTTCTGCGAGCCCTGGCCCCCGTGCGGCCGCCGGGCCCTGCCGGTGGTACGTCCTGGACGGCGCCGTCACCACCGATCCGCGCGGAGTCGTCCTCCGGATGCGGCCTGGCCTGCTCGGGGATGCCGTCGACGCCGTCCGTCATGCGCCGGGACATGCCCGGGGCAGCCGCCCCGGAGACGTCGTCCGTGCTCGGCCAGGGGGCACCCCCGTCCCCGGCCGGCAGCTCCCGTGTGCCGCGCTCTTCGTCCCGCACCGGACCGTCCCCGTTCCTCACGCCGGGCCAGGGCCCGCGCCGCGCTGTTTGTAGAGGCTGATCGACACGGTCTTGTCCTCGTCGACGGCGGACGAGACCTTGCCGGCGAGGGCCGAGAGCACGGTCCAGGCGAAGGTGTCCCGCGACGGGGCGTGACCGTCCGTGGTCGGCGCCGAGACCGTGACCTCCAGCGAGTCGTCGACGAGCCGGAAGACACAGCCGAGCACGGAGCCGGGCACGGCCTGTTGGAGCAGGATCGCGCAGGCCTCGTCCACGGCGATGCGCAGGTCCTCGATCTCGTCCAGGGTGAAGTCCAAGCGGGCCGCGAGACCGGCCGTGGCCGTCCGCAGCACCGACAGGTAGGCACCCGCGGCCGGCAGCCGGACTTCCACGAAGTCCTGATTCGCCGCGGGCTCGCCTGCGATCTGGGACACCCTCACCTCCATGGTGGTACAAGCTCTACGGGGCCGAGGGTCGCCCCTCGGGGTAACGCGTACGTGGTTCCGCGGTGACGCTATCGCGCTCCGAACGGTCCTGTCCCGGGACCCCAACCCCCCTGGCGTCACTCACAGTAAAGCTGTGCATACGCTCCGTGTCTAGAGGGTTTGCGCCCCCAAATGGGAACAGCGCGCGCCGGATTGACGTACCCAGACGTCAGACGCCCGAACCGTCGTCAGGCCGCCGCCGCATGCAGTGTCACACGACAACGGGGTCGAACGGGAACACGATCACCGGGAATCCCGGCGACGATCAGGGCGCTCAGACCAGCACGTGGTCGACGAAGCACCACCGCCACTCCTCGCCGGGCTCGTACGTCCGCATCACCGGGTGACCGGACTGCTCGTGGTGCCGCGTCGCGTGCCTGCCGGGCGAGGAGTCGCAGCAGCCGACATGGCCGCAGGTGAGGCACAGGCGCAGCTGGACCGGGTGCGTGCCGTCCCGGAGGCACTCCGGGCAGGTGCGGTCGAGCGGTTCCGGCTCCGGGTGCGGCAGCGCGTCGACGTGCGTGCACTGTTTCATGATTGCCAGATTACGACGGGCGTGCGGGGGACCGCGCGGAAAACGAGGGTGGGCGAGGATCATGGACGTGATGCCGCTGCTGTTGCTGGTGGCGGGCAGTGCGGCGGTCGCGGGGGCCGCCCGGCGCACCCCGGTGCCGGCGCCGCTGCTGCTGGTCGCCGCGGGCCTGGCGGTGTCGTACCTGCCCGGGGTCCCGCACTACAACCTCGACCCGAACGTCGTCCTGCCGCTGGTGCTGCCGCCGCTGCTGTACAAGGAGGGCACCGAGAGCTCGTACCTGGATCTGCGCGCCCAGATGAGGCCCGTGGGACTGCTGTCGATCGGGTACGTGCTGTTCGCGACCTTCGCCGTCGGCTGGGTCGCCTATCTTGTCGTACCGGGGCTGCCGCTGCCCGCCGCGCTGGTGCTGGGCGCGGTGGTCGCGCCGACGGACGCGGTCGCGGCCGCGTCGATCGCGCGCCGGGTCGGCCTGCCCTCCCGGATCACCACCATCCTGCAGGGCGAGTCGCTGCTCAACGACGCCACCGCGATCACCGCCTACCGGGTGGCGCTGGCCGCCGCCGCCGGCGAGGGCGCCACCTGGGCGGGCGGGATCGGCGAGTTCCTGCGGGCCGCCATCGGGGGCGTCGTCGTCGGCCTGGTGCTCATGGTGCCGATCCACTGGCTGCGCACCCACCTGAAGGAGGTCCTGCTCCAGAACACCCTCTCCCTGCTGATCCCGTTCGTCGCCTACGGCGTCGCCGAGCAGTTCCACGGCTCCGGCGTCCTCGCGGTCGTGGTGGTCGCGGTCTATCTCGGGCACCGCGCGTGGGAGGTCGACTTCGCCACCCGGCTGCAGGAGGACGCGGTGTGGCGGATGGTCGCCTTCCTGCTGGAGTCGGCGGTGTTCGCGCTGATCGGCCTGCAACTGCCGACCGTCCTCAAGGGGTTGGGCGCCTACCAGGGGGCCGACGCGGCCTGGTACGCGATCGCGGTCTTCCTGGTGGTGGTCGCGGCCCGCTTCGCGTGGGTGTTCCCGGCGACGTTCCTGCCCCGCGCGCTGTTCCGGCGCATCAGGGAGCGGGAGCCGGACACCACCTGGCGGGCGCCGGTGGTGACCGGGTGGGCCGCCATGCGCGGGGTGGTCTCCCTGGCCATCGCGTTCTCCATCCCGCTCACGGTGCACGGCGGCGCCCCCTTCCCGCAGCGGAACCTGATCCTCTTCCTGACCTTCACCACGGTCATCGGCACCCTCGTGGTGCAGGGCCTCACCCTCGCGCCCCTGATCCGCCTGATGCGGTTCCCCGGCCGCGACCCGCAGGCCGAGACGCTCGCCGAGGCCAACGCCCAGGCGCAGGCCTCCCGGGCCGCCGAGAGCCGCCTGGACGACCTTCTCGCCGACGAGCGCAACGCCCTGCCCCCGCCGCTCGCCGACCGGCTGCGCACGGTCCTGGAGCGCCGCCGCAACGCCGTCTGGGAGCGCCTCGGCCAGACCAACCCGATCACCGGCGAGTCCGTCGACGTCACCTACCGGCGGCTGTCCCGCGAGGTGATCGGCACCGAACGCGAGGTCTTCGTCAAGCTCCGCGACCACCGCTACATCGACGACGAGATGCTGCGCGCGCTCCTCAGACGCCTGGACCTGGAGGAGGCGGCGGCCTACCGGGAGGCGGAGTAGGGCTACGGGAACGGGCGCCCGGTGACGACGGCGGCGACCGTCGTCCCGCGCGGGAAGGCGCCCTCCTCCGCGAGGGCGACCAGTCCGTAGAGCACCTTGGCGACATAGAGACGTTCGACGGGCAGCCCGTGGCGGTCCTCGAAGTCGTCCGCGAACGCGTGCAGCGCGGGTGTCGTACGGGCGTACCCGCCGAAGTGGAAGCGCTCGTCGAGGGACCACTCGCCGGTACGGCCGCCGAAGGCACGTTCCTGCAGCGCCTCGACCTCCCCGCCCAGGAAGCCGCCCTTCAGGACGGCGACGCCGAGCGCGCGCTGCCCCGGTCCCAGGCCGGCGGCCAGGCCCGCGAGGGTGCCGCCGGTGCCGCAGGCCACGGCGACCACGTCGGCGCACCCGCGCAACTCCTCGCCCAGCGCCCGGCACCCGCGCACGGCCGCGCCGTTGCTCCCGCCCTCGGGCACCACGTACGCCCCCTCGGCGCCGGCCGCGCGCAGGAGGGCTGCCAGCGTCTGCGGCTCGTGCTTGTGCCGGTAGGCCGATCTGTCGACGAAGTGCAGCCGCATGCCGTCCGCCGCGCACCGGGCCAGGGAGGGGTTCAGCGGACGCCCGGCCAGTTCCTCCCCGCGGACCACGCCGGTGGTGTCCAGGCCGAGGATGCGGCCCGCGGCGGCGGTGGCCCGCAGGTGGTTCGAGTACGCCCCGCCGAAGGTGACCAGCGGCCGGCCCCGCGCCGCCTCGATGTTCGGCACGAGCTTGCGCCACTTGTTGCCGATCAGCTCCGGGTGGATCAGGTCGTCGCGCTTGAGCAGCAGCCGCAGCCCGCGCCGCCCGAACCGCTCGTCGTCCACCTCGTGCAGGGGGGAGGGCAGGCGGGGGCTGAGCGGGGCGGGGCTGGTCACCGGTCCATTGTCCGCGCCCCGCACACACGGTGTACGAGGTCCCTCTTATTGCCCAGTAGTCCGATGATCCATTCCCGCTCTTTCAGGTAATTGAGCGATCACGCTCCGTGCTGGAAGGCTCAGTGCCGAGACCGGTGCCTCCTGCGATTCGGCGCCGGGCATACCTGGGAGGCAATTCTCTATGTCGGTAGGCGAAGAGGTCCGCACGGATCAGGGCAAGCCGCAGCAGTCCCTCGGGACGGCGGCAGCGCGGAACCTGGCCACCACCACCAAGTCCGTTCCGCAGATGCAGGAGATCAGCTCCCGCTGGCTGCTGCGCACACTCCCGTGGGTCGACGTCCAGGGCGGCACGTACCGGGTCAACCGGCGGCTCGCGTACGCCGTCGGCGACGGCCGCATCACCTTCGTGAAGACCGGGGACCAGGTCGAGGTCATCCCGGCCGAACTCGGCGAGCTGCCGGCCCTGCGCGGCTACGAGGACGAGGAGGTGCTGGCGGAGCTGGCCCGGCGCTGCCGCCAGCGCGACTTCGCGCCGGGGCAGGTGATCGCCGACTTCGGCAACCGGACGGGCGAGGTGTACCTGCTGGCGCACGGCAGGGTCGAGAAGATCGGCACCGGACCCTACGGTGACGACGCGGTCCTCGGAGTCCTCGCCGACGGCGCCTACTTCGGCGACCAGGCGCTGCTGGACCCGGACGCCATCTGGGAGTACACCGTCCGCGCGGACACCCCGACCACCGTGCTGATCCTCAGCCGCGACGACTTCGAGCGGGTCGCGGAGCGCGCCGACAGCCTGCGCGACCACCTCCAGCGGCTGCGCGCGACGCCGGAGCAGCGGACCAACAAGTACGGCGAGAAGGAGGTCGAGCTGGCGGCCGGCCACTCCGGCGAGCCCGACATCCCGCACACCTTCGTCGACTACGAACCCCGGCCCCGCGAGTACGAGCTGAGCATCGCCCAGACCGTGCTGCGCATCCACACGCGCGTGGCCGACCTGTACAACCAGCCGATGAACCAGACCGAGCAGCAGCTCAGGCTCACGGTCGAGGCGCTCAAGGAGCGCCAGGAACACGAGCTGATCAACAACCGCGACTTCGGCCTGCTCCACAACTGCGAGTACGACCAGCGGATCCAGCCGCACGACGGCGTGCCCGGCCCGGACGACATGGACGAGCTGCTCAGCCGCCGCCGCAGCACCAAGCTGTTCCTGGCCCACCCGCGCGCGATCGCCGCGTTCGGGCGCGAGCTGAACAAGCGCGGACTGGTCCCGGAGACGATCGACATCGCCGGCAACCGCATCCCGACCTGGCGCGGCGTGCCGATCTACCCGTGCAACAAGATCCCGGTCAGCCCGCAGCGCACCACCTCGATCATCGCGATGCGCACCGGCGAGCAGGACCAGGGCGTCATCGGCCTCAGGCAGTCGGGCATCCCGGACGAGATCGAGCCGAGCCTGTCCGTGCGCTTCATGGGCATCAACGAACAGGCCGTCATCAAGTACCTGGTGACGGCCTACTACTCGGCCGCCGTGCTGGTCCCCGACGCGCTCGGCGTGCTGGAGAACGTCGAGATCGGCCGGTGGAGGTGACGTTTCCGCACTTCGCGGCCGTGTCCCCGCCCGCCCGGCAGGGTAGACCCTCGGAATATGCGTCCGGCCGGGCCGGCGACGCCGGTGTCCGCGGACCTGGCGAGGGGGAGACATGGCCGAGTTCATGACGGAGACCGAACAGCGTTCCCCCGCCGTGCCGCACCCGGGCACGGCGGGGGAGGGGCGGGCGGGGACCGGCGACGCCGGTGCCGGCCCGCTCGACGGGCCCACCGAGGGACAGCGCGAAGGGCACCCCGACACACCGGAGGCGGCGACGCTGCTGGAGCGCACCCGGGCCGTCGTCGACCCCGAGCTGCGCGCGGCCCTCACCTCGCTGCCCGGGTCCCTGCGCCGTATCGCGCTCTACCACTTCGGCTGGCAGAACGCGGACGGCACCCCGGCGGCCGGCAACGCGGGCAAGGCGATCCGGCCCGCGCTCGTGCTGGCGGCGGCAGCGGCCCTCGGCGGACCGGCGGCCCGTACGGCGGCGGTCCGGGCGGCGGTGGCGGTCGAACTGGTCCACAACTTCACGCTGTTGCACGACGACGTGATGGACCGGGACACCTCCCGCCGGCACCGGCCCACCGTCTGGACCGTGTTCGGCGACGCCGACGCGATCCTCGCCGGCGACGCCCTCCAGGCGCTGGCCCTGCGGCTGCTCGCCGAGGACCCGCACCCCGCCTCCGGGCCGGCCGCGGCCCGGCTCGCGGGCTGCGTCGTGGAGCTGTGCGCCGGACAGCACACCGACACGGACATGGAGCACCGCGCGCCGGACGAGGTCACCCTCGACGAGGTGCTCGCCATGGCCGAGGCGAAGACCGGCGCCCTGCTGGGCTGCGCCTGCGCCCTCGGCGCGCTGTACGCGGGCGCCGGCGACGACGAGGTGGCGGCGCTGGACGGCTTCGGCCGTCAGGCGGGGCTCGCCTTCCAGCTGATCGACGACGTCATCGGCATATGGGGCGACCCCCGGCACACCGGCAAGCCGGCCGGCGCCGATCTCGCGGCCCGCAAGAAGTCGCTGCCCGTGGTGGCGGCCCTCGCCTCCGGCACCGAGGCGGCGGCCGAACTCGCCGAGCTGTACGGCAAGCCGTACGTCTCGGGGGACGACGAGGGCATCGCGCGTACGGCACGGGCCGTGGAGCGGGCGGGCGGCCGGGACTGGGCGCAGGCCGAGGCGGCCGACCGGATGGCGCGCGCCGTGCAGGAGCTGTCCCGCGCGGTCCCCGCCCCGGAGGCGGCGGGCGGTCTGCTGGCGCTCGCCGAGTTCGTGACCCGGCGCAGCAGCTGAGCCCCGCCGGCGCCGCCGGCCGAGGGGAACCCGGAGCCCGGGCGCGCGCCGATCCTGACCCCGCGCGCGCCCGGGCTCCGGCCTGGCAGATCGCTCAGGTGACAGATCGCTTCCGTGGACGGATCGCTCACGCGGAGACGGAACCACCGGGGGAGCGAGGACCGCGCGGGTTCCGCGAGGCGCCGGATCACCGCCCGTCCTACCCTTGAGGACATGGACAGCGAGGACCACGTCTGTCCCGTCTGCGGCCAGCCCGTCGACACGGTCGTCGGACGGCGCAAGACGCTGGGCGCCTGGGTACCGGTGTGGGGTCCCGGCCCCTGCCGCAACCCCGACTGCGCGGCCTCCCGGGAGCCTGCCGGGCCCACGGCCCGGGCCGAGGGAACCGGGCAGCCGCGCCGCCCGTAGCGTGGGCGCATGCCGAAACTGCCCCGCATCTTCCACATCACCGAGCGCTCCCTGTGGGAAGCGGCCCGTGAGCGCGGCGCCTACGAGGTGTCGACCCGTGGCCGCACCCTGCAGCAGGAGGGCTTCGTCCACTTCTCCACCCGCGAGCAGCTGCCGCGCATCGCCGAGTCGCTCTACGGCGGCTATGACGGCCCGGACGAGCTGGTGGTCCTGGTCGTGGATCCCGCGCTGGTCGGGGCGCCGGTGAAGTACGAGGCCGCGGAACCGGGCGGGGAGGAGTTCCCGCACGTCTACGGGCCGGTGCCGGCGGACGCCGTGGTGGAGGTGGAGCCCTGGGGGTGACCGGCGAGGCGCCGCCTCACGGCTCGGGGTGCGGGCGCGAACTCCCTCTACCCTCCGGGAGTTTCAGTCCGCGGGGCGCTGGAGGAAGCGCAGCTGGTTGCCCGCCGGGTCCCGGAAGGCGCAGTCGCGCACCCCGTACGGCTGGTCCGTCGGCTCCTGGAGCACATCGGCGCCGGACTCCCGCACCCGCTCGAAGAGCGCGTCGCAGTCCTCGGTCGTGAAGATGACACCCCTCAGCATGCCCTTGGCCAGCAGTTCCGCGAGCGCCTGCCGGTCGGCGGGGGAGGCGTCCGGGTTCGCGCCGGGCGGCTCCAGCACGATCTCGACGTCCGGCTGGAGCGGCGAGCCCAGCGTCACCCAGCGCATGCCCTCGAAGCCCACGTCGTTGCGGACCTCCAGGCCGAGCACGTCACGGTAGAAGGCGAGCGCCTTGTCATGGTCGTCCACCGCGATGAAGCACTGCTTGAGTTTCACGTCCATGGCCACACGCTAGGCCCATCCGCGCCGCTGCGCGCGCGAGTGGACGGGGCAGGACGGGTGAGTCAGTAGGGTCTGCGGCGGGGGCGGGTGAACGTACGGGCCACGCAGGACGGGATCACCGCGCTCTCCTGGTGGTCGCGGGCCCGGTAGGCGCTCGGCGTCTGACCGACCAGCTCGGTGAAGCGGGAGCTGAAGGAGCCGAGCGACGTACAGCCCACGGCCAGGCAGACCTCGGTGACCGTGAGGTCGCCCCGCCGCAGCAGCGCCTTGGCCCGCTCGATCCTGCGGGTCATCAGATAGCTGTACGGCGTCTCCCCGAAGGCCTTGCGGAAGCTGCGCTGGAAGTGGCCCGGGGACATGTGGGCGCCGCGGGCCAGCTCGGTCATGTCGAGCGGCTCGGCGTACTCACGGTCCATGCGGTCGCGCACACGCCGCAGCCGTCTGAGGTCCTCCAGGGTCACGTCCACAGCTTGGCACACGGCACCGACAGCGCGGTACAGAACGATTTCGCACAGGAACGCACTGATCTCCAGGCGTGCCCCGCCCGCCGCGACAGGCGGGCAGGCGGCCTCGCCCGCGCAGCAGCGGCTCTCGCGGCGCGCGTCAGTGTGCGTCGTAGATGCCCCGGTAGTGGCCGAGCGCGGTCTCGCGGATCCTCTGGTCGCTCCACGAGGAGAACCGGTCGGGGGCGAGTCGTGCGGGGTCCACGAGCGGGTCGCCGGTCTCCAGGAGCATGTGGGCGAGCTGGCGGCCGACGCCGGCCGCGTGCGTCACCCAGGAGGCCTCGGCGCACCACAGGCCCTCCACCCCGGTCGGGCCGACCAGCGGAAGCTCGTCCGGGGTCAGGGCGAACACCCCGTTGAGCCGGGGACCGGACGGCGCCGACCGGAACGCCGGTACCAGGGCGGCGGCTTCGCGCAGGGCGGTGCCGAAGTCGGCCTCACGGAAAGGGAGTTCTGCGGAGGTGAGTGTGGTGGTCGGGGTCAGCGGGAGCGGGGTGTGGGCGTAGCTGCCCAGGCCGTAGCGGCGGCCGTGGCGGCGGGTGTAGACGGTGTGGTCGGGGTAGCGGACGATCGGCGCGTCGATGGGGGTGTCGTCGAGTCCGGGCAGTTCGGCGGTGAACTGGTAGGGGTGCTGGACGTCCACCATGGGCAGCCGGACTCCGGCGCCCGCCGCCAGCACCGGCCCCCAGATCCCGGTGGCCAGGACGACCCGCCCGGCCCGTACCAGCTCGCCGTCCGCACCGGCCCGTACCCCCACGACCCGCCCGTCCTCGGTCTGGAGCGCGTGGACCGGTGTACCGAAGCGGAAGCGCGCCCCGTCCTTCTCCGCGGCCTCGACCAGGGCGTGGGTGAGCGCGGCCGGGTCTGCGGCGCCGTCGCCGGGCAGGTACAGGCCGCCCAGGGCGCGTTCGGGGTCGACCAGCGCGGGGGCCAGGGCCACGGCCTCGGCGGCGTCGACCACGCGGGCCTCGATGCCGGCCTGCCGGCCCTGCTCGACATCGCGGTGGGCCTGCTCGAGCCGCGCCGGCGTGGTGGCCACCTCCAGGCATCCGACCTGCCAGAACGCGGGCGCGGGCGCGGCCTGCGAGAGCGCGAGGTAGGTGCCGACGCTGTCCTGGGCCAGCGCCGTCAGCTCCGGGGAGGCGCTGAGCCGGCCCACGAAACCCGGCGCGAGCCCCGTGGACCCCGGCAGCGTGCCACGGTCTCGCGCGTCCAGCACGGTCACCCGGTCGTGCCCCAGCCGCGCGAGGTGATGGGCGACCGACGCCCCCACCACTCCGGCCCCGACGATCAGAATGTCTTCACCGAACCGCTTCCCCGTGCCCGCGCTCACGGCCATCTCCCCGTCCATCCTCCCCGTCCGTCGACCCCGCCGGCTCCCCGGCGCTCCCAACGGGCCGATTCTTCCCGGCCGTTGGGGTGCGGGTCAGCGAGGCCCGGATGGTGAGACGTACCGCCGTACGGCCCGGCCCGCAAGGAACCGGGAGCGGGCCCGTACGGGCAGGGGCCCGGCCGGGCGAACCGGCCGGGCCCCTTTGCGCGCGGGGAGGGGAAGGCTCAGGCCTTCTTGGTCTCCCAGAAGATCTTGTCGATCTGGGCGATGTAGTCCAGAGCCTTCTGGCCCGTCGCCGGGTCGGTGGACGCCTTGGCGGCCGAGAGGGCCTTCAGGGTGTCGTTGACCAGCTGGTGCAGCTCCGGGTACTTCTCGAAGTGCGGGGCCTTGAAGTAGTCGCTCCACAGGACGGAGACGTGGTGCTTGGCCAGCTCCGCGCGCTGCTCCTTGATGACGGTGGCACGCGCCTGGTAGTGGGGGTCGTCGTTGCCGGCCATCTTCTCCTGGATGGCCTTCACCGACTCCGCCTCGATGCGGGCCTGGGCCGGGTCGTACACGCCGCAGGGCAGGTCGCAGTGGGCGCTGACCTTGACCTTGGGGGCAAACAGGCGGGAAAGCATGGAGCATTCCTTCCTCGTGATCGTCTTCTCAGGTGCGACATTACTCCCTGGGGAAGGCGATTTCTCGGGTGCCCCCTAGGGCTTAGGACAAAAGTCCAGGGTCAGACTGAGACTGGTGGAGGAACGGACCGGGGAGGTGCCGGGCATGCCGGAGCTGTCGCAGGAGACGGAGCGGGGGAGGGCCGTTGCGCCGTTCGGACTGGCCGAGGTGACGGGTCCGTCCATGGTGCCCACGCTCCGTCACGGGGACCGGCTGCTGGTGCGGTACGGCGCCCTGGTCAGGCCGGGAGACGTCGTCGTCCTGCGTCATCCGTTCCAGCAGGACCTGCTCGTCGTCAAGCGGGCGGTGGAGCGCCGCGACGGCGGCTGGTGGGTGCTCGGGGACAACCCGTACGCGGGCGGGGACAGCACGGACTACGGGGTCGTGCCCGACGAGCTGATCCTCGGGCGCGCGCGCTTCCGGTACCGGCCGCTGCCGGACGGTCAG
The DNA here is from genome assembly GCF_040703635.1 of Streptomyces sp. NPDC007189. Classification (NCBI taxonomy): domain Bacteria; kingdom Bacillati; phylum Actinomycetota; class Actinomycetes; order Kitasatosporales; family Streptomycetaceae; genus Streptomyces; species Streptomyces sp. NPDC007189. Next base: position 52,661 of record NZ_JBEYEY010000001.1, on the reverse strand, counting down.
CGCTCGCCGCTCGCGCTGGTGCGCTGGGCGCTCTCCGCGGCGAGGCCGCTGCTGCCGGACCGGTCGGCCTCCAGGCGCTTGCGGGCCCGGTAGGCGGCCACGTTGGCGCGGGTCGCGCAGCGGTCGGAGCAGTAGCGCCGGGAGCGGTTGGTGGACGTGTCCAGGAAGGCGTTGCGGCAGGGGGCCGCCTCGCACAGGCCCAGGCGGTCCACGCCGTACTCGGTGAGGTGGAAGGCCAGGCCCATCGCGGCGATCGCCGCGTAGCCCGCGGTCGCGTTCGACGGGTGGTCGGCCAGGTGCATGTGCCACAGGGGGCGGCCGTCCTCGTCCCGGTGGTCGTGGCCGGAGATCTGCGGCGAGACCGGGAACTCCAGCAGCAGGGAGTTCAGCAGGTCCACCGCGAGGGTCTCGTCGCCCTTGTCGGCCGCCTCGAAGACCGCGCGCAGCCGCGCCCGCACCGAGCGGAAGCGGGTGACATCGGCGTCGGTGGCGCGGCGGGCCGCCGACGCGTTGGCCCCGAAGAGGTCGCGGACGGCCTCGACCGAGGTCAGCGAGTCCTTGCCCCGGGCCGGTTCCTCGCTGTTGACGAGGCGGACCGCGTAATCCGAGTAATAGGCCAGTTCCACTTGTAGTCCTTACGAGGGCGCTTTATGGTCGTGTCTGCGGTCGGGTAACAGCCGGTCGTGCTTCCAGGGTATTACGCAGACGAGGGGGACAGGCTTCATGACGACGACTACGGGCACGGACTGGGCCGCGTGGCAGGAGAGCTGGGACCGGCAGCAGGAGTGGTACATGCCGGACCGCGAGGAACGCTTCCGGATCATGCTCGACATGGTCGAGGCGCTGGTGGGCACGGCTCCCCGCGTCCTCGACCTCGCCTGCGGCACCGGCAGCATCACCGCCCGGCTGCTCAGCCGCTTCCCGCAGGCCACGAGCACCGGCGTCGACCTCGACCCGGCCCTGCTCGCCATCGCGCGCGGCACCTTCGAGGGCGACGAGCGGGTCTCGCTCGTCACCGCCGACCTCAAGGACCCCGGCTGGACGCAGCGGCTGCCGTACGACTCGTACGACGCCGTCCTGACCGCCACGGCCCTGCACTGGCTGCACAGCGAACCCCTCGCGACCCTCTACGGCCAGGTCGCGGGGCTGGTCCGCGACGGCGGTGTCTTCATGAACGCGGACCACATGATCGACGACAGCACGCCCCGGATCAACGCGGCGGAGCGCGCCCAGCGCCGCGCCCGCATGGATCAGGCCAAGCGGGACGGCGCCCTGGACTGGACCGAGTGGTGGCAGGTCGCGGCCGAGGACCCGGTCCTCGCCGAGCCCACCGCCCGCCGCTTCGAGATCTACGGCGAGCACGCCGACGGGGATACGCCGAGCGCGGCCTGGCACGCGCGCGTGCTGCGGGAGAAGGGCTTCGCGGAGGCCCGGCCGGTGTGGTGCTCGCCCTCCGACACGCTGCTGCTCGCCCTCAAGTAGCGGCCGGCCCGGGGACACGAGAAGGGGCGGCACGATCGCGTGCCGCCCCTTGCCGCGCCTGCCCGCTACAGCACCTTGGACAGGAAGGACTGCGTCCGCTCGTGCTGCGGGTCCGTCAGGACGTCGCGGGGACGGCCCGACTCGACCACCACGCCCTCGTCCATGAACACCAGGCTGTCGCCCACCTCGCGGGCGAAGCCCATCTCGTGGGTGACGACGACCATCGTCATACCGGACTCGGCGAGGTCGCGCATGACGTCCAGGACGTCACCGACCAGCTCCGGGTCGAGGGCCGAGGTCGGCTCGTCGAACAGCATCAGCTTCGGGTCCATCGCGAGCGCACGGGCGATCGCCACCCGCTGCTGCTGGCCGCCGGAGAGCTGCGAGGGGTAGTGCCCGGCCCGGTCGGCCAGCCCCACGCGCTCCAGCAGGGCCATCGCCCGCTCCCGCGCCTCGGCCTTGCTCTGGCCCTTGACCTGCACCGGCGCCTCCATGACGTTCTCCAGCGCCGTCATGTGCGGGAACAGGTTGAAGCGCTGGAAGACCATGCCGATGTCCCGGCGCTTCATGGCGACCTCGCGGTCGCGCAGCTCGTACAGCTTGTCGCCCTGCTGGCGGTAGCCGACCAGCTCGCCGTCGACGTACAGCCGGCCCGCGTTGATCTTCTCCAGGTGGTTGATGCACCGCAGGAAGGTCGACTTGCCGGAACCGGAGGGGCCGATCAGGCAGAACACCTCGCCCGGCTTCACCTCCAGGTCGATGCCCTTCAGCACCTCGACATGGCCGAAGGACTTGTGCACGCCCTGCGCCTTGACCATGGGGACGGAGCCCTTGGCCGGCACGGTGTCCTGCGTCTTGCTCGGCTTGTCGGTCATGCCGTCACCTTCCTGCTCGAGAAGGTCGTCAGATGGGACCTGACCTTCTGCCACGGGGTGGGCGGGAGGCTGCGGCTGGAACCGCGGGCGTAGTAGCGCTCGATGTAGTACTGGCCGACGCTCAGGACGGAGGTCATGATCAGGTACCAGGCCGCGGCGAGGAAGTACATCTCCACCGGGGCGCCGGAGTTCTGGCCGATGTCCTGGGCGTAGCGGAACAGCTCGGGATACTGGACGGCCGCCACGAGCGAGGTCGTCTTCAGCATGTTGATGACCTCGTTGCCCGTCGGCGGCACGATCACGCGCATCGCCTGCGGGATGATCACCCGGCGCAGGGTCCTGCCGTGGCTCATGCCGAGCGCGTGGGCCGCCTCGGTCTGGCCCTCGTCCACCGCGAGCAGGCCCGCCCGGCAGATCTCGGCCATGTACGCCGCCTCGTTCAGACCCAGGCCGAGCAGCGCCGTCAGCAGCGGCGTCATGAAGTTCGACCAGTAGTCCTTGTAGAAAGGCATCAGGTTGATGTACTCGAAGACCAGGCCCAGGTTGAACCACAGGAACAGCTGGACCAGGACCGGGGTGCCGCGGAAGAACCAGATGTAGAACCACGCGATCGACGAGGTCACCGGGTTCTTCGACAGCCGCATGACGGCGAGGACGACGCCGCCGACGATGCCGATCAGCATCGACAGGACCGTCAGCAGCAGCGTCTTGGAGACACCGGTCATGATCCGGTGGTCGAAGAAGTAGTCCGGCACCGCGTGCCAGTTGATCTTGCCCTGGCCGAAGGCGTAGATGATCGCGACGAGGAGCGCGATGGCTATGAGGGCGGAAACGTATCGCCCGTAGTGGCGGACCGGGATCGCCTTGATGGCCTCCGGGCCGCCGGCCGGGGGAGCACTCTCCTGCCCGGCCGTCTTCTCGGTGTCAGTCACGGGTGTTGCCTCTCAGTGGCCGCCGACGCGGGTCACTTGCCGCCGTTGATCACGGACTCCTTGACGGCGCCGTCCTGGGCGCCCCACTTCTGGAGGATCTTCGCGTACTCGCCGTTCTTGATGATGGCGTTCATCGCGGCCTGGAGCGCGTCGCGCAGCTGGGTGTCCTTCTTCGCCACGGCGATGCCGTACGGGGCCGCCTCGACCTGCTGGCCGACGGTCTGGAAGTCCTTGCCGCCGCCGGAGGTCTTCACCGCGTACGCGGCGACCGGGAAGTCGGAGGAGGCGGCGTCCACACCGCCCGAGCGCAGCCGGGTCTGGGACTGCTGGTCGTCGTCGAAGGGCTCGATGGTGAGCTTCTTGCCGCCCGGACACTTCTTGGCCTCCTGCTTGGCCAGGTCCTCCGAGACGGTGCCGCGCTCGACGGCGATCTTCTTGCCGCACAGGTCCGACCAGCCGGTGATGCCCTGGGTGTCGCCCTTGCGGGTGTAGATGGAGACGCCGGCGGTCAGGTAGTCGACGAAGTCGACGCCCTCGCCGACCTTCTTGCCCGTGTCGGGGTCGATGCCCTCCTGGCGGTTCTTGTTGTCCGTCATCGCCGACATAGCGATGTCGTAGCGGCCGGAGCGCAGACCGGTGAGCAGGGCGTCGAACGTGCCGTTCCGGAACTCCAGCTTCACACCGAGCTGCTTGCCCATGGCCGCGGCCAGGTCCGGGTCCAGGCCGACGGCCTTGCCGGAGGAGTCCTTGAACTCCACGGGCGCGTACGCGATGTCCGAGCCGACCTCGATCGTGCCCTTGTCCCGGATCTCCTTGGGGAGCTTGCCGGCCAGCGGGGCGGAGGCCGTCGACGCGCTGCCGGAGCCCTTGTCCTTGGTCTGGTCACCGCAGCCGGTGAGCAGCAGGGCGCCCGCGACCGCGATCGCACCGGCCGCTGCCAGACGGGAGCGTGCGGCGGTCGTACGACGGGTGGAGCTTGCGGTCATCGTGGTTCCTCCGGCGGATGGGAAGACGTGCGATGGGTCGGTGAGAACACACACCTTCGGGTGTCGCGACCTCGTGGGTTTACGGCATCTTGCCATTCGGACTACGCCATCCAGGTGCGTCCCTATGTCAAAATCGGATAACGGGTCACCCCCGAACCGCATCAGTTCGGTACATCCTTGGTCGTTCACCACCGAACCATCTGCGGAACTCCAGCCCTCCGGCCGGAAAATCTTCGGCGCATCTCACGATGTGGTCAGCGTGAGCGTCCGCATACCGGTGTCCTGCGTGTGCTTGTCGCGGTCGTCAGCCGCGCGTCATCTCCGTGTGGCTTTCTGGTCCCGAGATGTGACCTTGCACCTAATGGACTCGTCGTGGGCGCCGTCCGTCCGGTAAGAAGGTTCTTTACACCCCTCATCCGGGGCTCAGGGCGCGTGTGCGGCGCGCCCGTCGCGTACGGCCCGTACGTATCAGCAATTCGGGCGGTGCGCGGTGCCCGCCCACCCCTCACCAGGAGTGGTCGACCCTCAAACCATGCATACCTAAGGGGTACAACGAAGTGGCAGCGGAGATCGTCAATCCTCGCAGCGACAGCAAAACGGACCAGGACGGCGGGGCCGAGCCCCTCGATTCCTTCGATCCGGCGTTCGCGCTGCACCGCGGCGGCAAGATGGCCGTGCAGGCCACCGTGCCGGTCCGTGACAAGGACGACCTTTCCCTCGCGTACACGCCCGGCGTCGCGCGCGTGTGCACCGCGATCGCGGAGCAGCCGGAGCTTGTCAACGACTACACATGGAAGTCCTCCGTGGTCGCCGTCGTCACCGACGGCACGGCCGTGCTCGGACTCGGCGACATCGGTCCCGAGGCCTCCCTCCCGGTGATGGAGGGCAAGGCCATCCTGTTCAAGCAGTTCGGCGGCGTCGACGCGGTGCCGATCGCGCTCGACTGCACCGACGTGGACGACATCGTCGAGACCGTCGTCCGGCTCGCCCCGTCCTTCGGCGGAGTGAACCTGGAGGACATCTCGGCGCCCCGGTGCTTCGAGATCGAGCGCCGGCTGCAGGAGCGCCTGGACATCCCGGTCTTCCACGACGACCAGCACGGTACGGCCGTCGTGACGCTCGCCGCGCTGCGGAACGCGGCGCGGCTCAGCGGCCGGGAGATCGGTCAGCTGCGGGCCGTCATCTCGGGCGCCGGCGCGGCCGGTGTCGCCATCGCCAAGATGCTGGTCGAGGCCGGCATCGGGGACGTGGCGGTGGCGGACCGCAAGGGCGTCGTGTCCGCGGACCGGGAGGACCTCACCCCGGTCAAGCGCGAGCTCGCCGGGTTCACCAACAAGGCCGGCATCACCGGCTCGCTGGAGGACGCCCTCGCGGGCGCCGACGTCTTCATCGGCGTCTCCGGCGGTACGGTCGCGGAGGAGGCCGTCGCCTCGATGGCCAAGGGCGCCTTCGTGTTCGCGATGGCCAACCCGAACCCCGAGGTGCACCCGGACGTCGCCCACAAGTACGCGGCGGTCGTCGCGACCGGGCGGTCCGACTTCCCGAACCAGATCAACAACGTGCTGGCGTTCCCGGGCATCTTCGCCGGTGCGCTGCAGGTGCGGGCCACTCGGATCACCGAGGGGATGAAGATCGCTGCGGCCGAGGCGCTGGCCGCGGTGGTCGGTGACGACCTCGCCGCCGACTATGTGATTCCCTCGCCGTTCGATGATCGGGTCGCTCCGGCGGTCACGGCGGCGGTCGCGGCTGCCGCGCGGGCCGAGGGAGTTGCGCGCCGGTAACGCGAAGTGGCCCCGTTCGTTTGAGCGGGGCCACTTCTTTCCCACCCGTCCGCCCGTCTCGGGTGTCACGAGAGGCACCCTTTGGCGGTACTGGTGCGGGGCTGCGCCGCATGGGTGCCCTTGCGCAAGAGGGCATGTGTCACAGGCCCCTGCGGTTCCGCTGGCTGATCGGCGGACCTATCGTCGGCTGCATGTTCGCTGTCTACGCCGCCCGAATCGACCGCGACCAGCCGCTCACCGGCCTGGAGTTGGGGGAGCGTCCGGCCCCCGAGGCACGGCCCGGCTGGAGCACGATCGATGTGCGCGCCGCCTCCCTCAACCACCACGACCTCTGGTCCCTCAAGGGCGTCGGCCTGTCGGAGGACCGGCTGCCGATGATCCTCGGCTGTGACGCCGCCGGAATCGACGAGGACGGCAACGAGGTCGTCCTGCACTCCGTCATCGGCCAGACCGGCCACGGCGTCGGCCCGAACGAGCCGCGCTCCATCCTCACCGAGCGCTACCAGGGCACCTTCGCCGAGCAGGTCGCCGTCCCGACCTGGAACGTGCTGCCCAAGCCCAAGGAGCTGTCCTTCGCCGAGGCCGCCTGTCTGCCGACGGCCTGGCTGACGGCCTATCGGATGCTGTTCACCAACGCCGGGGTACGGCCCGGTGACTCGGTGCTCGTGCAGGGCGCGGGCGGCGGTGTCGCCACGGCCGCGATCGTGCTCGGCAAGGCGGCGGGCCTGCGTGTCTTCGCCACCAGCCGCGACGAGGCCAAGCGGAAGCGGGCCCTGGAGCTGGGGGCCGTGGAGGTGGTGGAGCCGGGGGCACGGCTGCCGCAGCGGGTGGACGCGGTGATCGAGACCGTGGGCGCCGCCACCTGGTCCCACTCGGTGAAGTCGCTGCGGCCCGGCGGCACGATCGTCATCTCGGGCGCCACCAGCGGCGACCGGCCCTCGCACGCCGAGCTGACCCGGATCTTCTTCCTCGAACTGAAGGTCGTCGGCTCCACCATGGGCACCAAGGACGAGCTGGAGGACCTGCTCTCCTTCTGCGCGGCGACCGGTGTCCGGCCCGTCATCGACGAGGAACTGCCGCTGGACCGGGCCCGCGAGGGCTTCGAACGCCTCGCGTCCGGCGAGCAGTTCGGAAAGATCGTGCTCACCCACTCCTGACTGCTGTCGGGGTGCCAGGCGGGCCGGGTGTTCCCGGCCCGCCTTTTCCACGTCCTGCGTGTCAACTTTGATTGACATGCGCCGACTGTCAACGTAGGTTGACATCATGACCGAGGCAACCGATCTCGCCGAGCGCGCCGGCGACCGTGATCCGCGGGTGGGACTGCGGGCCGTGGCCGCGCTGCGCAGGCTGCTGGAGCAGCTGGAGGCGGTACAGGTGCGCAGCGCGCGCAATCAGGGCTGGTCGTGGCAGGAGATCGCCGCGGAGCTCGGCGTCAGCAGGCAGGCCGTGCACAAGAAATACGGGAGGCAGTGATGTTCGAACGCTTCACCAAGGACGCCCGTGAGGTCGTGAAAGGCGCGTTCCTCCACTGCGAGAACACGGGCGAGCAGACCGTCGGCGCGGAGCACCTGCTGCTCGCTCTGCTCGACCGCGAGGGCAGCCGTGCCTCCTTCGCCCTGGGCGCGCTCGGGCTCTCCGGCCGCCGGGCGTCCGTACGGGAAGCGCTGGACGAGGCGCGGCGGCGCGGCGGGCTGTCCCGGGCCGACGCGGACGCGCTGGCGGGGCTGGGGATCGACGTGTCCGAAATCGTCGCCCGGGTCGAGGAGGCGCACGGCGTCGGCGCGCTGTCCGGTGCCCCGGAGAACCGGCGCCGGCAGTCGGCCCGCCGGCCGGGCTTCGGCCGGGACGCCAAGGCCGCCCTGGAGAAGGCGCTGCGCGTCGCCGTCGGCCGACGCGACCGGCACATCGGCGACGAGCACCTCCTGCTGGCCCTGACCGCCCTCCCCGGTCCGACGGGCGAGGTCCTGGCGGACCACGGGGTGACATACGCCTCGCTGAACCGCGTCCTGTACGGCCCGGAAGAGGCACAGGCCGGCTGAGACGCCGTCCGGGCTGGGTCAACGGCGTGACTGCGGCTCCGATGGCATGGCTGCCGGCGCCCTGGCCGCCTCTGGAGACGCCCTGGCCGTTGGAGACGTCGGCCGGCCCGCGCCCACGACGTGCCTGGCGGCGCCGGCGCCCTGGCCGGTTGAGACGTCGGCCAGCCTGCGCCAACGGCATGACGGCCGGGCTCGGCCACCTCCGGCGACGTCCAGGTCGCCCTGACCCTCCCGGTCAGGTCTTCGGGCCGTGCAGGACTGCGGCGATGTGGGCCGCCGCCGTGGACAGGTGGCGCCGGGTGTCGCGGAGTTGGTCCGAGGTGACCCCGTGGTCGCGGGCCGCGTCGCGGATGTCGTCGCGGAAGCGGTCCAGCAGGCGGTCCAGGTCGCGGGCCGGGTCGCCGGTGAACTCCTCGTGCGCCCAGGAGGGTTCGTACTCGGCGGGGAAGTCCTCGGCCGGGAAGTACGGGGCCGATGCGACGTCGTGCGGGGTCGGCAGGGGGCCGGTGTGCTTCGGGGCCGGTTCCCCCGAGGTGCGGGAGGAGCCCCAGTACTTGCCGAAGTCGCCCAGCTCCTTGGCCAGTTCGGACAGGCCCTCGCGCAGGCCCGTGGGCCAGTCGCCCTGGGCGAAGTGGTCCTGGACGCGGTCCTGGACCTGGCGGGCGATGCGCTGCATCTCCTCCTGCGCCTGGGCCCGCGCCCGCGCCTGCGCCTCCTGGGCCTGACGGCGGGCCCGCTGGGCCTCCTCGCGGGCCCGGCGGCTCTCGTCCTTGGCGCGGCGCGCCTGCTCCTTCCACTCCTGCTTGACCCGGCGCATCTCCTCCTTGGCGGCCTTCCAGGCCTCCTTGTCGGTGAGGTCGCCGTACTCCCCGAAGGGACCCGGTGCGCCGGTCCTGGCCCGGCGGGCCTCGGAGGCCGCGGCGCGCACCTCGCGGCGCAGATCACCGGCCGCGCCGCGCACGTCGGCCTGTATCTCGGCGGCCAGTTCGGCGACCGACTCGCGGATCTCCAGCTCCAGGTCGGCCAACTCACCACTCCGGTCGGCCAGTTCGGCGCGGCCCGCGTCCGTGATGGCGTACACCTTGCGGCCGCCCTCGGTGGTGTGCCTGACCAGGCCCTCGGCCTCCAGCTTGGCCAGCCGGGGGTAGACCGTGCCCGCCGACGGGGCGTACAGCCCCTGGAAGCGCTCCTCGAGGAGCCTGATGACCTCGTAGCCGTGGCGCGGGGCCTCGTCGAGCAGCTTGAGCAGGTACAGGCGCAGGCGCCCGTGGGCGAAGACGGGAGGCATGTCAGAGCACCTTCTTGTCGGTCGTGCCGTCGGCCGGGGCGTCGGTCCCGCCGGCGCCCTGGTCGGAGACGGAATTGTCCCCCGAGGCGGACGGGGCGCCGACGCCGGGGCCGGGGGGCTGCGCGGACTCGGAGGGGTCTGCGGGGCGGGAGGGGCCCGAGGGCTCGGACTCCCACGGGGTGTCGGGCTCGTCCTCGCGCGGCGGGCGGCGCAGCAACGCGATCGAGCCGGAGACCGTCGTGGCCTTCAGTCTGCCGGTGCCGGCGCCCAGGCGGCCGGTGATCTTGTGGGCGCCCCACTGGCCGTGCACCCGCAGCCCGTCGAAGGCGTTGGAGATCGTGCCGCTCGCGGTGTTCGCCTCCACCTCGGCGTCCGCCGGATGCGGCAGGCGGATGGCGATCTCACCGGAGACGCTGGTCAGGGTGACGTCGGTCGGGCCGTCCGGGTCCAGGTCGAGGATCATGGACCCGCTGACGGAGTCGGCGCGGACGGAGCGGCCGGAGCCGTCGACCACCGTCAGGTCCCCCGAGACCGAGTTGAACCGCAGGTCGCCGGTGACCGCCTGGGCCTCCAGATTCCCGGACACGGTGTCCGCGCGGACCTGGCCCGAGACGCCCACCAGGGTCGTGTCGCCGGTGACCCCCTTGACCACGGCCGGCCCCCGTATGCCGGAGACGACGGCGCCGGCGCCGATCACGCCCACCTCCACGCGGGTGTCGGCGGGGACCGCCAGGGAGACGACCGCGCTGCGCCGCCAGCCTTTACGGTCGAGCCACTTCAGGAAGCCCTTCCAGGGCAGGTCCTCGTAGGCCACCGTGAGGGTGTCGCCCATCTGGGTCACCATCAGGGGTGGTCCCTCGATCTCCGAGATCTCCAGGCGCGCGGAACCCTCGTCCGTGCCCACCACGTTCACCGTGCCGTTGACGATGCGGACCTTGAGGTCGCTCACGCGGGTGTCGAAGGTGAGCTTCTGGGGCTCGCTGACGGACCACTCGGGCATGGGGACCTCCTCGGTCGGGCACGGTGCGCGACACGCCATATCGCGTCCTCTGGAAAACACGATATATCGTGGTCCTCGGAAGTCAAGGCACTCTTTCGTGTGAGCGCGTACGGCTCATATCGGGCGTGATCGGGACCGGGTGCCTAGCGTGTTGGCATGTCGACGCGTGCGTTCCACCGCGGCTCGCATGCCGCCTCCGCCTCCGGTGCGCTGCTCCTTTGCCGGGCCGAACCGGACTCCGTCGGCCTTCTCGCACCGCTGCTGTGCGAGCGGATGGCGCTCACCCGCGCGGGCGAGCGGTGGAGCGTACTGGTGCCGGAGGGCAGTCCGTGGCGCGCGGACGGCGCCGGGAGCGAGCCCGTCGACCGGGTGCTCACCGGGTGGGCCTCCGCGCTCGCCGTCGGATCGTCCTGGCCCGTGCTCGCGCTGTGGTGGGACGCCGACCGGGTCGGTTACACCCTCGCCTCCGGCTTCCGCCGTCCAGTGGGGTACGTCTGGCTGGCCAACGGCACGCCGGCCGGGGAGCACGAGGCGATGCACACCTTCGCGGCACGGCTGGGCCTGGATCCCGCGCGGGACGCGCCGGCCCTGGACGCTCTGACGGCCCCGGACTCCGACGCGGACGGCCCGGCACGGCTGCGTGGCCTGATCGCGGTCCTGACACACGCGGGAGTCGAACTGCCGACGGGCCTGACACCGGGAGAAAGCGCCGACCGGCTGCTGCACGCCGTGACGGAGGCACCGGGCGGGGTGCGGTGGGTACAGAAGGCCGACTGGGGAGAGGCGGCGGTACGGGCGGAGCCGGAGCCGGAGCCGGTGGCCGGGGAGAAGCGCGGCGGCGGCACGGGGCTCGGCGTGTGGGCGCCGGGGTCCAGGGATCCGTGGGCCCGGTGGCTCGGAATGGCGCAGGTCGGGGTGGGGCTGCCGGTGACCCTGTGGGGGATCCGGCGGCGGAGCGGGGGATGGGTGGCGGCGGGGGCGCTGCTGCTGGCGCACGGGGTGCTGGCGATGGCGTACGAGGGCGCGCGCGGGCGCGGATGACGGTGTACCCAGGGCTGGGAGCTGCGGAGGCGCCCGGTGCGCTGCAGCGCCCCAAAGGGCCGCGGGGAACTGCGCGACCAGCCACAGCGCCCCCGCACTCGGCAACAGGCCACCAGCCCCCGGCCCCCCGCTCAGACCCCCACCGGTCCACCCCCGACCGTTGCATACGCTGTCCCTATAGCCACCACCGGCATGTTCACGCAGGAGACGCACCCCATGTACTTCACCGACCGCGGTATCGAGGAGTTGGAGAAGCGGCGCGGCGAGGAAGAGGTCAGCTTTGAGTGGCTGGCCGAGCAGCTGCGCACGTTCGTCGATCTGAACCCCGACTTCGAGGTGCCCGTAGAGCGGCTGGCCACCTGGCTCGCCCGGCTCGACGACGAGGACGACGAGTAGCCCTACCCGCGCCCGCCCCCCAAACGCCCCCAACCGCGCCCAGAACAAGCCCAAGGGCCCGGTACCGAGCGAGAACTCGGTACCGGGCCCTTGGCTGCCTCTGGCGGTCTGTCGGGGCCTACGCCTCGAAGACCTCGCGCACGAGCTGCTCCTGCTCGGCCTGGTGGCGCTTCGCGGAGCCGACCGCCGGCGACGAGGAGTGCGGGCGCGAGATGCGCCGCAGCCGCTCGCCGTGCGGGACGTCCGCGCCGACCGCCAGGTCCAGGTGGTCGATCAGGTTGAGCGCGATGAACGGCCAGGCACCCTGGTTCGCCGGCTCCTCCTGCGCCCACAGGTACTTCTCGGCGTTCGGGTACTTCTTGATCTCCGCCTGGAGCTCGGCACCCGGCAGCGGGTACAGCCGCTCGATGCGGATGATCGCGGTGTCCGTCGCGCCGCGCTTCTGGCGCTCGGCCTCAAGGTCGTAGTAGACCTTGCCGGCGCAGAAGACGACCTTGCGGACGGCGGCCGGGTCGGTGATCGACGCGTCGCCGATGACCGGGCGGAACTCGCCGCTGGTGAACTCCTCCGCCTTCGAGGCCGCGGCCTTCAGACGCAGCATCGACTTCGGGGTGAAGACGATCAGCGGCTTGTGGTGCGGGTTGTGCACCTGCCACCGCAGGAGGTGGAAGTAGTTCGACGGCAGCGTCGGCATCGCGACCGTCATGTTGTTCTGGGCGCAGAGCTGGAGGAACCGCTCCGGGCGGGCCGAGGAGTGGTCCGGGCCCTGGCCCTCGTAGCCGTGCGGGAGGAGCAGGACCACACCGCTGGTCTGGCCCCACTTCTGCTCGGCCGAGGAGATGAACTCGTCGACGACCGTCTGCGCGCCGTTGGTGAAGTCACCGAACTGCGCCTCCCACATCACGAGCGCGTCCGGGCGGGCCAGCGAGTAGCCGTACTCGAAGCCCATGGCCGCGTACTCGGAGAGCAGGGAGTTGTAGACGTTCAGGCGGGCCTGGTCGTCGGAGAGGTACTGCAGCGGGGTGTACTCCTCGCCGGTCTCCCGGTCGATCAGCACCGCGTGGCGCTGGCCGAAGGTGCCGCGCTGGGAGTCCTGGCCGGCGAGCCGGACCGGGGTGCCCTCCAGCAGCAGGGAGCCGATGGCCAGGGTCTCGCCCATGCCCCAGTCGATGGTGCCGTCCTCGACCATCGCCGCACGGCGCTGCAGCTGAGGCTGCAGACGCGGGTGGACGCTGATGCCGTCGGGGATGTTGACCTGGGACTCGGCGATCCGCTTGACGACCTCGGCGGAGACCGCGGTCGGGACCGCGACCGGGAAGCCGTCCTGCGGCGCCTGGGCGTCCACGGAGGGCGGCTGCGAGGTGGCCTCGCGGACCTCGGTGAAGACCTTCTCCAGCTGGCCCTGGTAGTCCTGCAGCGCCTGCTCGGCCTCTTCCAGGGTGATGTCGCCGCGACCGATCAGGGACTCGGTGTAGAGCTTGCGCACCGAGCGCTTCTTGTCGATCAGGTCGTACATCAGCGGCTGGGTGAAGGCCGGGTTGTCCGACTCGTTGTGACCGCGGCGGCGGTAGCAGATGAGGTCGATCACCACGTCCTTGTTGAACGCCTGGCGGAACTCGAAGGCCAGACGGGCCACGCGGACCACGGCCTCCGGGTCGTCGCCGTTCACGTGGAAGATCGGGGCCTCGATCATCCTCGCCACGTCCGTCGCGTACATGGAGGAACGCGAGGACTCGGGAGCGGCCGTGAAGCCGACCTGGTTGTTGATGACGATGTGGACCGTGCCGCCGGTGCGGTAGCCGCGCAGCTGGGACATGTTCAGGGTCTCGGCCACCACGCCCTGGCCCGCGAAGGCCGCGTCGCCGTGGATCGCCACCGGCAGGACCGTGAAGTCCGTGCCGCCCTTGTTGATGATGTCCTGCTTGGCGCGCGACACGCCCTCGAGGACGGGGTCGACCGCCTCCAGGTGGGAGGGGTTCGCGACCAGGGAGACCTTGATCTGCTCGCCGTCCAGGCCGGTGAAGGTGCCCTCGGCGCCCAGGTGGTACTTCACGTCGCCGGAGCCGTGCATCGACTTCGGGTCGAGGTTGCCCTCGAACTCGCGGAAGATCTGCGCGTACGACTTGCCGACGATGTTGGCCAGCACGTTCAGGCGGCCACGGTGGGCCATGCCGATGACGACCTCGTCCAGGCGCGACTCGGCGGCGGAGTCGATGACCGCGTCGAGCAGCGGGATGACGGACTCGCCGCCCTCCAGGGAGAAGCGCTTCTGGCCGACGTACTTGGTCTGCAGGAAGGTCTCGAAGGCCTCCGCCGCGTTCAGCCGGCGCAGGATCCGCAGCTGCTCCTCGCGCTCCATCTTGGAGTGCGGGCGCTCCACGCGGTCCTGGATCCACTTGCGCTGCTTGGGGTCCTGGATGTGCATGAACTCGATGCCGGTGGTGCGGCAGTACGAGTCGCGCAGCACGCCGAGGATGTCGCGCAGCTTCATCATCGACTTGCCGGCGAAGCCGCCGACGGCGAACTCGCGCTCCAGGTCCCACAGGGTGAGGCCGTGCTCGACGATGTCCAGGTCGGGGTGCTTGCGCTGCTTGTACTCCAGCGGGTCGGTGTCGGCCATGACGTGACCGCGGACCCGGTAGGAGTGGATCAGCTCGAAGACGCGGGCGGCCTTGGTGACGTCGTCGTCGTGGCTGGCGTCGATGTCGCGGAGCCAGCGGACCGGCTCGTACGGGATGCGCAGGGCCTCGAAGATGTCGTCGTAGAAGCCGTTCTCGCCCAGCAGCAGGTTGGCGACCTGGCGCAGGAACTCGCCGGAGGCGGCGCCCTGGATCACCCGGTGGTCGTAGGTCGACGTGAGCGTCATGACCTTCGAGATGCCGAGCTTGTTCAGGGTGTCCTGGCTGGTGCCCTGGAACTCCGCCGGGTAGTCCATGGAGCCGACGCCCATGATCACGGACTGGCCGGGCATCAGACGCGGCACGGAGTGGACGGTGCCGAGGCCGCCGGGGTTGGTCAGGGAGACCGTGACGCCGGTGAAGTCGTCCATCGTCAGCTTGCCGTCGCGGGCGCGGCGGACGATGTCCTCGTAGGCCTGCCAGAACTCGAAGAAGTTCAGCGTCTCGGCCTTCTTGATGGCGGCCACGACGAGCTGGCGGTCGCCGTTGGGCTTCACCAGGTCGATGGCCAGGCCGAGGTTGACGTGCGGCGGCTTGACGAGGGTCGGCTTGCCGTCCTTCTCGCCGAACGACCAGTTCATCGACGGCATGGCCTTGATGGCCTGCACCATCGCGTACCCGATGAGGTGGGTGAAGGAGATCTTCCCGCCCCGGGCGCGCTTGAGGTGGTTGTTGATGACGATCCGGTTGTCGAACAGCAGCTTCACCGGGACCGCGCGGACCGACGTGGCGGTCGGCAGCTCCAGGGAGGCGTTCATGTTCTTGGCGACGGCGGCGGCCGGGCCGCGCAGCGTGATCAGCTCCGGGCCCTCGGGGGCCTCGGGGGCCTTCGCGGCGGGAGCGGCGGCCTTCGGCTTCGGCTGGGCCGGCGCCTGTGCGGGCGTCGCCGGCTTGGCCGGGGCGGGGGCCGCGGCCTTCGCCGCGGGGGCGGGGGCCGGTGCAGGGGCTGCGGCGGGCTTCGGGGCAGCCGGTGCGGGGGCGGCCTGCTGGGGCTGCGGGGCCGAGGTGGGGGTCTCTGCGGCCCCCGTGGCCGCAGCACCCGCCGGAGCCGGGGTGGCAGGAGCACCCGGCTTGTAATCGGCGAAGAAGTCCCACCAGGCGCGGTCTACCGAATTCGGGTCCTGGAGGTACTGCTGATAGATCTCGTCGACGAGCCACTCGTTCGGACCGAACGCGGCTGCGGGGTTCTTCCCGGCTTGGTCGTCGGTGGAGACACTCGGGTTACTGGGGGACTGTGGCGACACGGCGGCAACCGCCCTCTTCCGCTTCACAAGGTGATGGACAGCGGGAATAAAGGCTACGCCTCCCCGGCGGTGAAGGTCAGGTCGGGCAAGGTCATCGTCGCGTAAGTCACACCAGAAATCTTGTTTCAGGGCTTGATATGGCGGGAAACAAGCGTGGTTCCGCAGATGAGAGGGTGCGCAGAGGGTGCACCGGCCCGAACCCGGCGCTTGTGCGTTCGACCGATCGCGCGGGCCTGCCCCTGATCACACGTGTCCAGCTGCGCGACGTCGGCGCGGACGTTCGTTGATCTTGTGCTTCCGGTTCGAACTTTACGTCAACTTGAAGCGGAGGGAAGTCCCGGAAGGGTGACGATGATCCGGCAGCCGCGCTCGGATTCGGCCACACCGATCCGGCCGCCGTGGAGATCCACCGCCCAGCGGGCGATCGCCAGCCCGAGCCCCGTGCCGCCGTCGCTGCCCGGCCCGTGCGGCCGGGTCACGGCGCCCCGGTTGAACCGCTCGAACACCCGGTGCCACTCCGACCGGGGGATGCCGGGGCCCTCGTCCAGGACCTCCAGCTCCAGCGACTCCGGCCGCGGCCCACGCCGCGCCCGCACGGTGACCCGGCCGTGCGGCGGGCTGTGCTTGACCGCGTTGTCGATCAGGTTGGCCACGACCTGGTGGATGCGCTCGGGGTCCGCGTGCGCGGTCAGCTCCGGCGGCGAGACGTCGAGGTGCAGATGCACGTCGGTACGGGTGTGGCTGCCGGAGCCGGAGGCGATGCCCGCGCGCGCCGAGGCCACCATGTTGGCCTCCTTCAGCACGCCCGAGAGGTACGGCCACACCTCGAAGCGGCGCATCTTCAGCGGGACGACGCCGTTGTCCAGCCGGGACAGGTCCAGCAGGGTCTCCACCAGCCGGCCGAGCCGCTCGGTCTGCTTCAGGGCCGTCCGCATGGTCTCCGGGTCGGCCTCGGTGACCCCGTCGACGATGTTCTCCAGCACCGCGCGCAGCCCGGCGATGGGGGTGCGCAGCTCATGGGAGACATTTGCCACAAGTTCCTTGCGCTGGCGGTCCTGGGCCTCCAGCTCGTCCGCCATGACGTTGATCGTGCGGGCCAGGTCGCCCAGCTCGTCCCGGCGGCCCTCGCTCACCCGGCGGGTGTAGTCGCCCTCCGAGATCGACCGCGCCACCGTGTTCATCTCGTCCAGCGGCATGGTCAGCGAATGCGCCACGAACTGCGTGATCAGCAGCGTGGCGATCATCGAGAAGACCGTGATGAAGCGCAGCTCCGTCTTGGTGTGCACCGCGATCACCGAGAGACCGGTGGTGATCAGCACCGCGATGACGACCAGCGCGCCCAGCTTGGTCTTGATCGAGAACGGGCGTACGCCGCCCCAGGGGTTGTCCTCGGTGAGGCTCCCGGGGCTCCTCCGTGCGGCCTGGCGCCCGTCACCGCTCATGGGGTGGGCGTCTCCAGGGCGTACCCGACGCCGTGCACCGTGCGGATCCGCTCCGCGCCGATCTTCCGGCGCAGCGCCTTGATGTGGCTGTCGACCGTGCGGGTGCCGGAGGCGTCCGCCCAGTCCCACACCTCGGCCAGCAGCTGCTCCCGGGAGAGCACCGCGCGCGGGGTGTTCGCCAGGCACACGAGCAGGTCGAACTCGGTGGGCGTCAGATGGACGTCCTCCGACTTCACCCGCACCCTGCGCTGGGCGTGGTCGATCTCCAGCTCGCCGAGCCTGAGGATGCCGGAACGCGGGGTGGCGGCGGCGAGGGCCGCCCGCTCCACGCGGCGCAGCAGCACGTGCACGCGTGCCGCCAGCTCCCGCATCGAGAACGGCTTGGTCATGTAGTCGTCGGCGCCGACCCCGAGACCGACCAGCATGTCCGTCTCGTCGTCCCGCGCGGTCAGCATCAGCACCGGAACCGGGCGCTGCGCCTGCACCCGCCGGCAGACCTCGAGGCCGTCGAAGCCCGGCAGCATGATGTCGAGGATCAGCAGATCGGGCTGCCAGGCCTCGGCCGTGTCGACCGCGGCGGGGCCGTCGGACGCCGTCTGCACGAGAAATCCCTCGGCGCGCAGCCGGGCCGCGATGGCGTCGACGATCGTGGGGTCGTCCTCGACGACCAGCACCCGGCGCTGTGCGCCCGGGGTGGTCGTCGCCGCGCCGCTCTGGGAGGTGTGTGTCTGCTCCATCGCCCGCCCCTGCTTGTTGCTTTCCGGAACCCGTGGGGTGATCCCATGTCTGCGATTGACGCTTGAATGATCCGCGTCAGGGCAGCACATTACGGGGATCCACCGCGCTGTCGCTATCCAGGTCGGACGGCGATGTGCACGGCGTCCGGAACGCCCCGGGCAACGGGCACCTCTTCGGTACGCACCTGACGGAACCCGGCATTCCGCAAGGTTCCTTCAAATTCCGGAGAGGGTTCGGCGGCCCATACGGCCAGCACTCCGCCGGGGTTCAACACCCTTGTGCAGGAGGCGAGTCCGGCCGGTGAATAGAGCGTGTGGTTGTCGTCGGTGACAGTCCAGCCGGGGCCGTTGTCGATGTCCAGGCAGAGCGCGTCGAACGTGTCGGATGTCTCATTGACGAACGCCACGAGATCGTCCTGCACGATCTCGGCGCGCGGATCGCGGAGCGCGTCGGCGGACACCTCGGCCAGCGGCCCGTCGCGGTGCCAGTCGACGACGGCGGGCTCCCGCTCGACGACGGTGATCCGGCCCCACCGCGGGTCCGCCGCGGCATGGGCGAGCGAGAACCCCACGCCCAGCCCTCCGATCAGCACGCTCGGTTCCGGGCGGCCGTCCAGCGCCTCGTACGCGGCGTCGACCAGCAGCCGCTCCGAGCGCCCGTCGGAGGTGTCCATGAGGAAGCAGCCGTTGGCGATGATCTGCAGCAGCCCTCCGTGCCGGCGCAGCACCACCTCGCCGTAGGGGCCGTCGCGCCGGTCGAGGACCACGGGGGAGTCGTACACGGCAGTCATGACCCCCATCCTGCTCGAACGCGCCTTGGCCGGCACGGGAATTACGGGGGCGCACTGATGTGCCCGCAGGGGAGTGGGAGCGCGGACGCGGCCGGGACGTAGGAGGTTGCTGTGAATCGGCTCTCGCGTGGCGTCGGTCATAGACAGCGGCCTTGAGGGCGCCGAGGGTTGACCCGGACGGAAGGAGTGCCGCGAACGTGGAACGGACCGCGACGGGCCCCGCGACGGCCGCGTCCCCGCCCCTCCAGGACGGCTCGGCCGCCTCGGTCCCCGTGATCGCGGACCTCCTGGACGGCATGCCGCGCCAGCGGGACGCCCCGGCTCCCGCTCCCCGCCCCACCGCCCCGGCCCCCGCCGTACCGCTCCGGTTCCCGTTCCCCCGGCTGTGGCGCCTGCTGCCCACCCCCGTCGGCACCCCGTTCACCTTCGCCTACGCGGCCCTGCTGGCCCTCACCTCCGTCGTCGCCGCCGTCGCCGACCCCACCGTGGTGCAGGCCCTCTACCAGGCCTCCAGCACGGACGTGGCCCACCTGGTGCGCTCGCCGGCCGTGGTGCTGCTGGCGAGCGCGCTGTGGATCGCCGGCGGCGTGCTGTCGCCGTTCGCGCTCGCGTTCGTGCTGGTCCTCACGGCGCTGGAGCGGCGGATAGGCGGTGCGAGAGCCGCCTGCGTCTTCCTCGCCGGGCACGTCCTGGCCACGCTCGCCACCGAGGTCCCCGTGGGTCTGGCCGTCCTGGCCGGCCATCTGCCGGCCACCTCGCTGCACCGCCTCGACTACGGCATCAGTTTCGGCGTCGCCGCCTGCATCGGTGCCGTGTCCGGCCTCCTGCGCCCCTGGCTCGGCCTGCCCCTGCTCGCCCTGACGGCCGCCGAGCTGGTGAGCGACCTGGTCGCCTTCGAGGACCCGATGACGAACTGGGGCCACCTGATCGCGCTCACGATAGGAGTGGCGAGCCGGCCTCTCGTACGCCGGTGGGCGCAGGCGTCCCGATAGGGGCGCGGGGAACAGTGCGAACAACTCCACCGCACCCGCACCCGGGAACGCGCCTTCCACGGCACCCCCCTTGGGCGCATCTGATCGCTCACAGCGAACAAAGGCGGGGAACACCAGCGCGCCCCCCAACGGTTGAGTCGGTACAGCTCAACTTGACTGCCGAAGGGGAGATCATGGCTGCTGAGTCACCGGAGTTCACGCTCGTCCTGCCCGTGCTGCCCTTGGACGACGAGGTCGTGCTGCCCGGCATGGTGGTTCCGCTGGACCTGAGCGACGCCGAGGTGCGGGCCGCGGTGGAGGCCGCGCAGGCCGCCGCCCGGTCGGAACCGGGCAAGCCCAAGGTGCTGCTGGTGCCCCGGATCGACGGCACGTACGCGAAGACGGGTGTGCTGGGCACGGTCGAGCAGGTCGGCCGGCTGGCCGACGGCGACCCGGGGGCTCTGATCCGCGGCCGGAGCCGGGTGCGGATCGGCGCCGGCACCACCGGTCCCGGCGCGGCCCTGTGGGTGGAGGGCGCGCGCATCGAGGAGACCGTGCCGGATCCGCTGCCCGGACAGGTCACCGAACTCGTCAAGGAGTACAAGGCGCTCGCCACCGAGTGGCTGAAGAAGCGCGGCGCCTGGCAGGTCGTGGACCGTGTCCAGGCCATCGACGACGTCTCCGCGCTCGCCGACAACTCCGGCTACTCGCCGTTCCTGACCACCGACCAGAAGGTCGAACTGCTGGAGACCGCCGACCCGGTGGCCCGGCTGAAGCTCGCCACGCAGGCGCTCCGCGACCACCTCGCCGAGCAGGAGGTGGCCGAGACCATCGCCAAGGACGTCCAGGAGGGCGTGGACAAGCAGCAGCGCGAGTTCCTGCTCCGCCGCCAGCTGGAGGCCGTCCGCAAGGAACTGCGCGAGCTGAACGGCGAGAAGGACGGCGAGGAGTCCGACGACTACCGCGCCCGCGTCGAGTCCGCCGACCTGCCGGAGAAGGTCCGCGAGGCCGCCCTCAAGGAGGTCGACAAGCTGGAGCGGGCCAGCGACCAGTCCCCGGAGGGCTCCTGGATCCGCACCTGGCTGGACACCGTCCTGGAGATGCCCTGGAACGAACGGACCGAGGACGCGTACGACATCCAGGGCGCCAAGGAGATCCTGGACGCCGAGCACGCCGGCCTGGACGACGTGAAGGCGCGCATCACCGAGTACCTGGCCGTCCGCAAGCGGCGCGGCGAACGCGGCCTGGGCGTCATCGGCGGCCGGCGCGGCGGCGCCGTCCTGGCCCTCGTCGGCCCGCCCGGCGTCGGCAAGACCTCGCTCGGCGAGTCCGTCGCCCACGCCATGGGCCGCAAGTTCGTCCGCGTCGCCCTCGGCGGCGTCCGCGACGAGGCCGAGATCCGCGGTCACCGCCGTACGTACGTCGGCGCGCTGCCCGGCCGGATCGTGCGGGCGATCAAGGAGGCCGGGTCGATGAACCCGGTGGTGCTGCTCGACGAGATCGACAAGGTGGGCTCCGACTTCCGCGGCGACCCGGCCGCGGCCCTGCTCGAGGTCCTGGACCCGGCGCAGAACCACACCTTCCGGGACCACTACCTGGAAGTCGAACTCGACCTGTCCGACGTGGTCTTCCTCGCCACCGCCAACGTCCTGGAGGCCATTCCCGAGGCGCTGGCCGACCGGATGGAGATCGTCCGCCTGGACGGCTACACCGAGGACGAGAAGATCGTCATCGCCCGTGACCACCTGCTCCCGCGCCAGCTGGAGCGGGCCGGCCTGAGCAAGGACGAGGTCACCATCGACGAGGGCGCGCTGCGGAAGCTGGCGGGCGAGTACACCCGCGAGGCGGGCGTGCGCACCCTGGAGCGCTCCATCGCCCGCCTGCTGCGCAAGATCGCCGCCCAGCACGAACTCGGCGAGCGGGAGCTGCCGTTCACGGTGACGCAGGACGAGCTGCGCGGCCTGATCGGGCGCCCGCACCACGTGCCCGAGTCCGCCCAGGACCCGGCCGAGCGCCGTACGGCCGTCCCCGGCGTGGCGACCGGCCTCGCGGTCACCGGCGCGGGCGGCGACGTGCTCTTCGTCGAGGCGTCCCTTGCCGACCCGGAGACGGGCGCGGCGGGCCTGACCCTGACCGGTCAGCTCGGCGACGTGATGAAGGAGTCGGCGCAGATCGCGCTGAGCTTCCTGCGCAGCCACGGCGCCGAACTGGAGCTGCCGGTCGGCGACTTGAAGGACCGGGGCGTGCACATCCACTTCCCGGCGGGCGCGGTGCCCAAGGACGGCCCGAGCGCGGGCATCACGATGACGACGGCCCTCGCCTCGCTCCTGTCCGGCCGGCTGGTCCGCACGGACGTGGCGATGACCGGCGAGGTCTCGCTGACCGGCCGGGTGCTGCCCATCGGCGGCGTGAAGCAGAAGCTGCTCGCCGCCCACCGCGCCGGGGTGACCACCGTGATCATCCCCAAGCGCAACGAGCCCGACCTGGACGACGTCCCGGCGGAGGTGCTGGACAAGCTCGACGTCCACACCGTGACCGACGTCCGCCAGGTCCTGGAGCTGGCGCTCGCGCCCGCGACGAGCGGTGCGGCGCCGGAGGTTCCCGTGGCGGCGTGACGGACGCCGCGGGAGGGGCGGGGCCCGGGTTCCGTGAGGGAGACCCGGGCCTCCGCCATGCCCGCCGCATGCCCATGAGGGGATCACCGCACCGCCCCGCCCGTCCGCACGCCGACCGTGGTGGACCGCGCACGGCCCCCGCAGCCGCCTGCCCGGGCCCGGCCGTTCCTCGGCGGTGAGCCCCGACGGGGGCCCACGGGCGGCTGACTCACCCGGCCGCGGACAGCGACTGCTCCGCCCAGACCGTCTTGCCGACCCGGTCGTGCCGGGTGCCCCAGCGGTCGGCCAGCTGGGCGACCAGCAGCAGGCCCCGGCCGCCCTCGTCGAAGATCCGGGCGCGGCGCATGTGCGGAGTGGTGCCGCTGGCGTCGTACACCTCGCTGATCAGCGTCGAGTCCTGGTGGATCAGCCGGAGCCGGATGGGCGGGCGGCCGTACCGGATGGCGTTGGTGACCAGCTCGCTGACCATCAGCTCGGTGGGGAAGGCGGCCTCGCCCAGGCCCCACGCGGACAGCTGGCCGCAGGCGAGGTGGCGGGCGCGGGAGACGTCCTCGGGGTCGTCCGCCAGCTCCCAGGCGGCGACCCGGTCCTCGTGCAGCCCCCGGGTGCGGGCGACGAGCAGGGCGATGTCGTCGTCCGGGCGATGGGTCAGCAGCTCGGTGAGCACGTGGTCGCAGACGGCGTCCAGCGACCCCGCGGGGCGGACCAGCGCGGCGAACAGCTTGTCCAGCGCCTCGTCGATGTCGTGATCGCGGGCCTCGAACAGCCCGTCGGTGTAGAGGGCGAGCAGGCTGCCCTCGGGCAGCTCGGTCTCGACGGCCTCGAACGGCAGCCCGCCGAGCCCGAGCGGCGGCCCCGCCGGCACGTCCAGGAAGCGCACGGCGCCGTCCGGCATGACCACGGCGGGCGGCGGATGGCCGGCCCGGGCCGCCGTGCACCGGCGCGAGACGGGGTCGTAGACCGCGTACAGGCAGGTGGTGCCGATGCCGCCGGCGGTCTCCGCGGCCGGGTCCGTGCTGCCCTCGTCGGCGGCGAGCCGCAGCACCAGGTCGTCGAGGTGGGTGAGCAGCTCGTCGGCCGGAAGGTCGACGTCGGCCAGGGTGCGTACGGCGGTGCGCAGCCGGCCCATGGTGGCCGAGGCGCGGATGCCGTGGCCCACCACGTCGCCCACCACGAGCGCCACCCGCGCCCCGGACAGCGGGATCACGTCGAACCAGTCGCCGCCCACCCCGGCCCGGGTCGCGGCGGGCAGATAGCGGGTGGCGATCTCCAGGGCCGCCTGCTCGGGCAGCGTGTGCGGGAGCAGGCTCTGCTGCAGCGTCATCGTCGTGGTGCGGTCGCGCGCGCCGGCGCGGGTCTGCCGGATGCCGGCGGCCGCCTTCCCCGTGAACTCGTCGGCCAGCCGCAGATCCTCCGCGCCGAACCACTCACGGCCCGGGCACCGGCCGAACAGCGCGACCCCGAGCGTGCTGTCCTGGGCGACCAGCGGCATCACCAGCAGCGAACGCGCCCCGGACGCGCGCAGCCAGGCCGCGCCCGGGTCCGTCGCCGCCCACTCGGCGACGCGCGGGTCCGCCGTGTCGTACAGCAGCGGCCGGCCCGTCGCCAGGCACTGGGCCGGCGGCGAGTCCGCCGGGCAGACGACCGCCTCGCCGACGCCGGAGCCGTGGCCGGGCGGGACGCTGTCCGGCACGGCGCGCAGGGCGGCGCGGCGCAGCACGAGGGGACCGGGGGGCGGGAGGGGTTCCGCGCCGGCCTCGCGCGGGGAGTCGAGCAGGTCGACCGCCATCACGTCGGCGAGCCGGGGGACGGTGACCTCGCCGAGTTCCTGCGCGGCGCGCGCCTGGTCGGCGGCCGGGCCGACCGGCGTGCCCTGCTCGGCCGGCGGGCGCTGCCCGGCGCCGGAGTCCTGGGCGGGCGCCTGCGTGGACAGGCAGACGGCGCGCACCTGGCCGCCGGCGTCCTTCAGCGGGGTGAGCACGGCGCCGGAGCCGAGTTCCGCGCCGAGCCGGGCCTCCTGCGGGCGGCCGGTCTCCAGCGCGACCCGCATCGACCGGGCGGCCTCCTCGCTCGCCGTGCCGGGCACGATGTGCGGCAGCCGCAGCCCGCGCATCGCGGCCTCGGGCAGGGCGAGGGCGTGCTCCATCCGGCGGTTGGCGCGCACGAGCCGCAGGTCGGCGTCGAAGATGGCCAGCGGGAAGGGGGACTGCAGGAAGGTCCACTCCTCCAGCGGCTCGCCCCGGGGCGGCTGCGTGCGGGCGGTCACCGCGCTCACCACGAGCCACTCGGGGGCGCCGGTGCCGGAGGTCCTGCGGTGGGCGAGCACGCCCAGCTCCACCAGCCGGCCGTCGCGGTGCCTGAGCGGCACGGTGCCGTTCCAGCGGTCCCGGCCGGCGAGGATCCGGCGGGCCGCCGTCCCGTCGGTGGCGAGGAGCGCGGTCGCGGGGCGGCCGAGGACGGCCGGTGCGTCGTAGCCGAGCAGCTGCTCGGCGCCGTCGCTCCAGCCGGTGAGGACGCCTCGCTCATCGATGGTGGCCGTGGCCGTGTACGTCGACTGCCGCTCCTGTCGCTCCATCGCCGCTCATCCGCCCTCGCTCGGCAGGCTCTCCTGACCAGCATGATCCCGGGCGGCGCGGAGCACCAACGCAACGCGGCGGCCCCTGCCCGCACCGGGCAGGGGCCACCACGGGAGCGTCAGCCGTTGGCCAGGGCCTGGACCCGGTCGAGCGCTGCGTTGCTGTGCTTGTCCGGGGGCGACCCCCGGGCCCCCGGCCGGGAGGGCGTGGCGTTAGCCGTTGGCCAGGGCCTGGACCCGGTCGAGCGCTCCGTTGAACTTGTCGTGGTCGCCGACCGTCGGGCCGGAGGAGGTGTACTGCCACATCGTGTAGTACGACCAGCCGGCCGGCAGGGTGCCCGGGTCCGACGCGTAGCGGGCGATCCACAGCGGGTTGTTCGCGGCGAAGCCGCCGTAGTTGCCGGTGCAGTCGCTCCACCAGCTGGTCGCCGTGTAGATCACCGCGTCCCGGCCGGTCAGGGACTTGTAGGTGTTCAGGAAGTCGGCGATCCAGCTGACCATCGCGCTCGCCGACTTGCCGTAGCACTCGGCGCCGTACGGGTTCCACTCGATGTCGAGCGCGCCGGGCAGCGTCTTGCCGTCCCTGGACCAGCCGCCGCCGTGGCTGACGAAGTAGCTCGCCTGGGTGGCGCCGCTGGTGGTGTCCGGGGTCGCGAAGTGGTAGGCGCCGCGGATCATGCCCACGTTGTACGAGCCGTTGTACTGCTGGGCGAAGTACGGGTTCGTGTAGTACGTGCCTTCCGTCGCCTTCGTGTACGCCCAGCGCACACCGCTGTTCCACAGGGTGGACCAGGCGACGTTGCCCTGGTAGCCGGAGACGTCCACGCCCTCGGTCTGGGTGGCGTCACCGGATGTGGGGGTGCCGGCCTTGCCGTCGTGCGCGAGGACGCCCATGCCCATGTAGGCGGAGCCGCGGGTGGGCGTCGTCGCGGCGTGCGCGGAGGTCAGGGGCAGGGTGAGGGACAGCGCCGCGAGCAGGGCCGTGACCAGGACGGCGAGGGGACGCGGACGGATGGAGCCGGGTCTGTGCACGGGCATGACGTGCCTCCGGGGAGTGGGGTGGGGAGAACGTGACCGTGACCGTGTACCGGATGCCGCACTGGCGTGGGCATGCCATTTCCTTGCCTGCTGAAGAAGCTACGCACGTAGACAACGGCGTGGGAAGAGGGTCCGGACACCGCCGTTGGTCTAGCCCTGCGAAATACTGACGGAGCTGCGGCAATGACGACTTTTGGCAGAAACTTTCAGGACGCGAAACCGAGCAGGGGTGCTGACGTGCACGAGGACGGAAACGGCGACGCACAGCGCGGCGCCGATCAGATGACACCCAGTGGTGCGGACCGGGAATTCCTGGCGCTGGAACGGGAGTTGACCGTGCTGCTGAGGCGGGCCAGGGCCAACCAGGGGGAGATGGCCCGCGAGGTCCATCCCGACCTGGAGTCCTCCGCGTACGGCCTGCTCATCCGCCTGGACGAGTGCGGCGGCCGGCGCGCCACCGAACTCGCCGCCTACATCGGCGTCGGCAAGGCCACCATGTCCCGCCAGCTGCGCGCCCTGGAGGAGCTGGGCCTGATCGCCCGCGAACCCGACCCGGCCGACGGGCGCGCCTGGCTCGTCACCCTCACCGACGAGGGGCGCCGCCGGGTCGGCAAGGTCCGCGAGGCGCGCCGCGCCCGTTACGTCCGCCAGCTCGCCCACTGGGATCGCCGGGAGGTCGCGGAACTGGCCCGGCTGCTGCACCAGTTGAACGGCGTCATGGAGAAGTAGGCCCGCCTCAGGGCCGCACGGAAGCGGGCCGGCGGGCGCTCACAGCTCCGCGTAGACCACCGTCGCGTCGTCGTGCGTCTTGCCGCGCCGCAGGAACGCCCGCTCCTGCCGGTCCGCCGCCTCCAGCTCCCGCACCCGCTCCACCAGCGACCGGGCGCCCTCCTTGGCGACCAGCTCGAACAGGGCCTGCCAGTCGCCCTCGCGGAACACGTCCGTCCAGCGGGCCGCGCCGTCCGTCAGCGCGGCCAGCGCCCTCACCTCCCGGCGCGGCAGCGTGCCGGCGACCGCGCGGGCCGCCACCGAGGGATCGGCGGCGGCCGTGAAGAAGCCGCCCTCCCGGTTGCGCAGGGTGGCGTCCACCAGGGCGTCGGAGGCGAGCGCGGAGCGCGGGAGCCGGGCCAGCCGGTCGTCCAGGACCGCCGTGACCGTGCCGTCCGGATCCTGCAGCAGCAGCGCGGAGTCGGACAGCACCAGGTACTCGACGGTCTCGGCGGACCAGCGGGCCACGGCCACGGTTGCCTGGGGGGTTCGCGGGTGAGAAAGCTCACAGGTTTCCGCGTGCGCCTCGGCGGTCCGGGCGATCGCCCGCGCCAGAATCTCCGGGAGCGTCAGATCTGTGGCCGAAACGGTCAGTTCGGTCAGCGCGCCGCCCAGTCGCGCGGTGAACCAGGGGACGGAATGCAGACACCCCGTCTCGCCCCGCGGGGGAGTCACTCCGTCCAGGACGACCACGCAACCTCCCTGTCCGCAGGCGGGTAGTCCGACACCGGCGAAGTCCTCGTTGGGGCGGTCGGCGTCGCCGGGTTCCGAAACGAGATCGGTTCGCATTCAGCCAGTCTGCACGAGGTCTTCACAGGATGCCCCAAAGGCTGGCAACCGCCGCCGAATTGACGCGTCCATGCAGGTCAGCCGTCTGGTTTGGGGTGGAATGGTGTACTCCGGGAAGGCGTGGTGGCGAATACTGCCAAAGCCAGCCGCGTGCGTCCAACCGGCGTGCCGCCGAACCGCCTCGCACACGCCGGAGGAACTTGCCCGCCAACTCCCCTCCGATGTTCACTCCTTCGGGTGGCGGGTCAGGTGATGCGCGGCCACTGCCCACCGGCGCTGGGAGGGTCGGGAACCGTACGAACCGGGTGTAGGCACCACTTGGCAACCGATATGGCCGGGCCCTGCCGGGGCACCGGACATGACAGGACGCCACCCGGGCCCATGGGTAGACGAGTTCAGGATTGCGAGCACCGGTGCAGATGAAGCGGCCTCGGCGCACAGGCAGGCAGACGGCCCCCACGGGGACCGCCCCGCAGACCCCCGTGGGCACCGGCCGCCCCACGCATGTGCGCACCCGGCTCATCGTCGCGGTCGCCGTGGTGGCCGCCGCCGTCGCGGGAGCCGGCGCGCCCTCCCTGCTCACCGCCTCCCAGGACGTCGGCGACTCCCAGGACCTGGTGACGCTGGCCTCCCGCACGCAGGACGCCCTCGCCCTCGCGAACTCCCTCGCCGACGAGCGCGACGAGGTGACCTCCTACATCGCGTCCGGGCGTGACAAGTCCAAGGCGCCCGACGAGGACCGCAGCGCCCGCGTCGACCGGCAGGTCGAGGACCTGCGCGCCGAGGACGACACCCCGGCGAGCCTGCGCGGCGACCTCGACGGCATCGCCGCCGTCCGCCGGGCCGCGCTCACCGGCAAGACCACGGCCCTGCAGACCCAGCAGGCCTACTCGGACACGATCGCCGAACTGCACCGGCTCGCCGAGCAGCTCGCCGACCAAACGCCCCCGCGGGCCGGCTCCGGCGCCCACGCGCTCGCCGAACTGGACACCGCCGTCCAGCAGTCCGCCGCCGCCCGCGGCCTGCTGCTCGCCGCGCTGAACGTGCCGTCCACCACCCGGACGGTGATCAACCCCGTCACCGGCCTGCCCACCACGACCTCCAGCAGCTCCGCGGCCGACCGCAAGCAGCGCGACCAGCTGGCCGCCGCCGCCCAGCAGGCCCGGCTGCGCGCGGACGCGGCCCTCGCCGACTTCCGCGCCGACGCGCCCAGGTCGGCCGTCGAGTCGTACGACTCCACGGTCACCGGACCCGAGGTCAACTCGGCCGAAAAGTACCTCGCCACGCTCACCGACCAGCCCACGCTGGCCGACAGCGAGCTGACCACCAGCACCAAGAAGCTGGACGCGGCCCTGTCCGCCCGCGTCGACCTGATGCGCGGCGCGGAATCGGCCCTCTACGACCACCGCACCAAGGAGCTGGCGAAACTCCGCGACGACGATGTCACGGCCCTGGAGATCCGCATCGCCGTCCTCGGCGCGCTGATGCTGGTCGCCGTGGGTCTCGCCACCGCCATGGCCCGCACCCTGACCCGCCCGCTGTCGGTGCTGCGTCGCGGCACGGCCCGGCTCGCCGAGTCCGAGGACCCGACGGCCCAGGAACCCATCGCCTTCACCGGCCGCAACGACGAGTTCGCCCAGGTCGTGCGCTCGGTCAACGCCCTGCACGGGCACGCGGTGGCGCTGCGCGAGCGGGCGGCGGCCCTGCAGGAGCGCGTGGCGACCCTGGAGACCGACCGCAAGCACCTGGTCGGCCAGCGCCAGCAGATGGCCGACGCCCGCGAGGGACTGCGCGCCGAACTCGCCGAGTCCGCCGCCCGGCTGGAGCGGATGCGCACCAGCATCGGCGGCACGTTCGTCAACCTGGCCCTGCGCACCCTCGGGCTGGTCGAACGCCAGCTGGGGGTCATCGAGGGCCTGGAGGAGCGCGAGCAGGACCCCGACCGCCTCGCCACGCTCTTCAAGCTGGACCACTTCGCCACGGTCATGCGCCGGCACAGCGAGAACCTGCTGGTCCTGGCCGGTGCCGAGCATGTGCAGCAGCATCACGCGCCGGTGCCGCTGGTCGACGTGGTGCGGGCGGGCGTCAGCGAGATCGAGCGCTACGAACGGGTCCGTATCGCGGCGCTGCCCCCGCACGCGCATGTGGCGGGCTTCGCGGCGGACGACCTCTCCCACCTCCTGGCCGAACTCATGGAGAACGCCACCTCGTTCTCCCCGCCGGACCTGCCGGTGGAGATCTCAGGCTGGCTCCTGGAGTCCGGCGAGGTGATGCTCTCTGTGCAGGACGAGGGCATCGGCATGGCGGCCGACCGCCTGGACCGGCTCAACGCCCGGCTGGCCGACTTCGACCCCGAGTCCGGCTACGACGACGACAGCGACGACGGCCTCGGGCTCGGCCTGTACGTCGTCGCCCGCCTCGCGCACCGGCACGGGGTGCGGGTGCAGCTGCGCGAGCAGAAGCAGGGCGGTGTCGCGGCGGTGGTGGTCCTCCCGGCCGCCCTCGTCACCGACCCGCCGTCCACCGCGCTGCCCCCGCACGCCGCGTCCCCCGGCGCCACCGGCACCTTCTCCCTGCCGGGCGCCGACGCCGAGGTCAACTCCAACGTCCTGCACGCCCGCCCCAAGCACCAGGACCTCCTGGTCACCCTGGCGGAAGAGGCAGTCCGCCAGGCGACTACCAACTCGCCGTACCGAGCGGAAGAGCCGACGACGATCTCCGGTGACTCGGCGGAGGGACCTGCGAGTGCCTTCGGCGAGGCGACGGCCGGGCCTGCGATGGCCTCCGACGATCGGACAGGGGGCGACACGACTGCCTCCGGCGATGTGAGCGGGCGGCCCGGCGGTGTCTTCGGCGATGCCGCCGAGCGGTCTGCGGCGGCCTTCGGCGATCGGACAGGGGGCGATACGACCGCCTTCGGCGATGCGGCGGCCGGGCCTGAGATGGCCTTCGACGACCGGGCAGGGGGCGACACGACTGCCTCCGGCGATGTGAGCGGGCGGCCCGGCGGTGCCTTCGGGGATGCCGCCGAGGGCTCTGCGGCGGCCTTCGGCGATCGGGCCGGCGGTACGACCGCCTCCGGCAACCAGGCCGAGCGGCCGGCCGGCACCTTCGGGGAGCCGGCCGGTGAGTCCGCGACCGCCTCCGGCGATGCGGCCGGCGGGCCTGCGGGCGGCTCCCGTGGTCTGTCGGGCGAGACCGGTTCCGGCCGGGCGAGCGACGAGTCCGGGAGGGCCTTCGACCCTACCGTCGCCGAGGGCGAGGAAGCCTTCGGCCGGTCGGGTGCCGAGGGGCACGGTGCTGCGGTCCGCGAGCCGGCCGAGGACGCGGTGCGGGAGGCCTTCGGCAACCCGGCGGCCGAGCGGCCGGCCGGCACCTTCGGGGAGCCGGCCGGTGAGTCCGCGACCGCCTCCGGCGATGCGGCCGGCGGGCCTGCGGGCGGCTCCCGTGGTCTGTCGGGCGAGACCGGTTCCGGCCGGGCGAGCAGCGAGTCCGAGGGGGCCCTCGGCGGCCCGGCGGACGAGTGGGCGGCTCGGGACGGTTCCGGGACTTCGGCGGACCAGGGCGCCGGTGGCGCCTTCCGCGGGCCGGCCAGCGACGCGGTGCGGGAGGCCTTTGGCGGGCCGGCGGACGAGCAAGCGGCTTGGGACGGTTCCGGTAGCCCGGCGGGTCGGGGTGCCGGTGTCGGTCTGCGCGGGTCGGCCGGTGACGCGGTGCGGGACGTCTTCGGTGGGTCGGCGGGTGACGCCGCTGAGCGTGCGGTTCATGAGCAGGCCGGGGTGGGGGGCCGGGATGCGGAGACGCGGCCGAAGGCGCCGGTGGAGACCTTCGCCGAGTCGACGATGGAGCTGCTGCTCCCGGATCTGACGCGGGAGCCGACCGACCCGCAGGGTGACGGGGGCGGAGGTGCCCCGCAGGGGGCGCCCGCGGTCGACGACGACAGCGGGAGCCACGCCCGCGCCGAAGGTGAA
Source organism: Streptomyces sp. NPDC007189 (assembly GCF_040703635.1). Classification (NCBI taxonomy): domain Bacteria; kingdom Bacillati; phylum Actinomycetota; class Actinomycetes; order Kitasatosporales; family Streptomycetaceae; genus Streptomyces; species Streptomyces sp. NPDC007189. The sequence goes on along the minus strand of NZ_JBEYEY010000001.1, from coordinate 21,222 downwards.
GCCGAGGCGGAGGCCGAGGAGCAGGAGCGGGTCACCGCCAAGGGTCTCCCCAAGCGCACACCCAAGATCACCGTACCGAACCAGGCCCCGCGCCAGCGGTCCCGCTCTGTGGACGCCGAAGCCCTTCGCCGCAGGCTCGGCGGCTTCCGCCAGGGCGCCCAGGCCGGCTACCGCGACGTAGAGGCAGAGATCGCGGAACGTACCGAAAACGTCACGGGGGGCACAGCCGAGGAGGCAAGCAGTTGACCGCGCCGAGTACTTACGGACTGAGCAGCGAAGCCCGCAACCTGCACTGGCTGCTGACCAACCTGGTCGAGGAAGTCCCCGGCATCCAGTCCGTCGCCGTGGTCTCCTCGGACGGACTGCTGCTGCTGTCGTCCGACCCGTCCCACACCGAGCAGTCCCGTCAGAACCGCCCCGCGAAAGGCCCCCGCGGCTCCGCCGCCGATCTGGCCACCATCGTCTCCGGCATCGGCAGCCTCACCGTCGGCGCCGCGAAGCTGATGGACTTCGGCGGCGTCAAGCACACGATGATCGCGATGGAGGAGGGCAGCCTGTTCGTGATGTCGATCAGCGACGGCTCGCTGCTCGGCGTGCACGGCAGCGCCGAGTGCGACATGAGCGTGGTGGCGTACCACATGGCGCTGTTCGTCGGCCGCGCCGGACACGTCCTCACCCCGGAACTCCGCAGCGAGCTGCGGAAGTCCATGGAGGCCGATTCGGCGGGGAGCGCCTGATGAGCGGCACATCGAAGAATCTCCCCGTGCGCGGCGGCGAGCGCAAACCCGCCCGCGTCCGCCCCTACTCGCTCACCGGCGGCCGTACCCGCTTCGGCCACGTCCTCCTCGTGGAGACCTTCGTCGCCGCGCTGGAGGCCCCGGAGGAGCGCAAGGAACTGACGAACGGCTCCCTCGCCACCGGTGTCATGCCGGAGATGCGGGCCATCGTCGAACTGTGCCGCCGTATGCGCACGGTGGCCGAGATCGCCGCGCTGCTGAAGATGCCGCTCGGCGTGGTCCGCGTCCTCCTGAGCGACCTCGCGGACCAGGGAAAGATCCGTGTGTACGGCACCGGAACCGGTCACGGCACCGGCCGCCCGGACCGCGCTCTGCTGGAAAGGGTGCTGCATGGACTCCGTCGTCTCTGACGCCGCCGCCTCCGCCGTCGGAGGCGCCCCCCTCGTCGCCGGATTCACCGAGCCCGACGAGGACCTGAAGTCCTGGCAGACGGACCGTACCCGGGCCCCCATCGCCACGAAGATCGTGGTGGCGGGGGGCTTCGGCGTCGGCAAGACCACGCTGGTCACCTCCGTCTCGGAGATCACGCCGCTGCAGACCGAGGCGCTGATGACCGAGGCGAGCGAGGAGACCGACGACCTCACCGCCACGCCGGGCAAGCTCACCACCACCGTGGCCATGGACTTCGGCCGCATCACGCTCGACGACGACCTGGTGCTCTACCTGTTCGGCACGCCGGGCCAGCAGCGGTTCTGGTTCATGTGGGACGACCTGGTGCGCGGCGCGATCGGCGCGGTGGTCATGGCCGACACCCGCCGGCTGAAGGACTGCTTCCCGGCACTGGACTACTTCGAGAGCTGCGGCCTGCCGTACGTCGTCGCGGTCAACCACTTCGACGGCAGCGAGCTCTTCGAGCCGGAGGACGTACGGGAGGCGCTGACGATACCCGTGCACGTCCCTGTCATGATCATGGACGCGCGGCGCAGGATCTCGGTCATCGAGACACTGCTGGCCCTGGTCGGCCACGCGCTGGACGAAACCCCCGAGTAGTCCGGCCCGGCGGCCGCCGCGCGGTCCCCAGTGCAGTCCCCGAGCAGTTCCCGTAAGGAGTCCCGACCCGCATGCGGAAGATACTCGTCGTCGGAGCCGGCCAGTCCGGCCTCCAGCTCGCCCTCGGCCTGCAGTCGCACGGCTACGAGGTCACCCTGATGTCGAACCGGACCGCGGACGAGATCCGCAGCGGCCGGGTCATGTCGACGCAGTGCATGTTCCACACGGCGCTGCAGCACGAGCGCGATCTGAAGGTGAACTTCTGGGAGTCCCAGGCCCCGAAGATCGAAGGACTCGGCGTCTCGGTCGCGGCCCCCGGCTCGCACGACCCGGGCCCCACCCAGCGGGCGATCGACTGGGTCGGCAAGCTGGACGGGTACGCGCAGTCGGTCGACCAGCGCGTGAAGATGGCCGGCTGGATGGAGACCTTCGCCCAGCGCGGCGGCCAGCTGGTCATCCACGGCGCGGCCGTCGGCGACCTCGACTACTTCTCCCGTACGTACGACCTCGTCCTGGTCGCCGCCGGCAAGGGCGAACTCGTCCAGATGTTCGGCCGCGACGCCTCCCGCTCGCCGTACAGCGAGCCGCAGCGGGCGCTGGCGGTGGCGTACGTCCACGGGCTCGGCCCGCGCCCGGAGCACCCGGACTTCCTGGCCGTCCGCTGCAACCTGGTCCCCGGCGTCGGCGAGCTGTTCGTCATGCCGACCCTCACCACCTCCGGCCCGGCCGACATCCTGTTCTGGGAGGGCATACCCGGCGGCCCGCTCGACGTCTTCAACGGCGTCAAGGACCCGGCGGAGCACCTCTCCCTGACCCTGGAACTCATGGAGAAGTTCACGCCCTGGGAGTACGCGCGGGCCACCAAGGTGGAACTGACGGACGCCGGCGGCACCCTGGCCGGCCGCTACGCCCCGACCGTCCGCAACCCCATCGGCCGCCTCCCCGGCGGCGGCCTGGTCCTGGGCGTCGCGGACGTCGTCGTGGCCAACGACCCGATCACCGGCCAGGGCTCCAACTCGGCCGCCAAGTGCGCGGCCGCGTACCTGGCGTCCATCCTCGAGCACGGTGACAAGCCGTTCGACGAGGAGTGGATGCGGGCCACCTTCGACCGCTACTGGCAGACGGCCCAGCACGTCACCAAGTGGACGAACGCGATGCTGGCCCCGCCGCCGGAGCACGTCCTGAACCTCATCGGCGCGGCCGGACAGCTGCAGCCGGTGGCGGACCGCTTCGCCAACGCCTTCAACGACCCGGCCGACTTCGAGAACTTCTTCTACGAGCCGGAGAAGACCGAGGCCTACCTGGCCTCGGTGACGGGAGCCTGACCGTCCGGTCGTACGGCGCCGAGCACCGGATACGACGCCAGGGGTGACACCTGGATCCTCGCTCCGGGTCTCGGCGCCTGGACGACCTTCCCGTTCCCGACGTACATCGCCACGTGCGTCGCGTCCGGGAAGTACACCACCAGGTCCCCGGGGCGCAGTTGGCCGAGCGGGATGCGCCGCAGCCGCTGCCACTGCTCCTGGCTGGTGCGCGGAATCGACCGGCCCGCGTGCCGCCAGGCCTGCGTGGTGAGGCCCGAGCAGTCGTAGGAGCGGGGGCCCTGGGCGCCCCACGCGTACGGCTTGCCGAGCTGGTCCAGGGCGTAGCGGACCGCGCGGGCGCCCTCGGGGGAGGCCTGCCGGTTCGCGGGCGGGGAGCCCGCGGTGGTGAGCTTGTGCTGGGCCTCGGCGACGCCCCGCTGTTCGAGCGCGGCGATGGCGGCCAGCTGGGCCGGGGTGAGACCGGCCAGCAGGCGTTCCACCGCGGCGAGCTTGGTCCGCACCGCGTCCTGCTGCTTCTTCTGCTGCTCGGCGAGGGTGAGCTGGGCGTCCAGGGCCCTGCGGGCGGCGCGGGCCACGGTGTCCTTGGTCCTCTCCGTGGCGCTCAGCCGGTTCACGGCGCGGGCCTGCGCGCGCGCCAGCTCGCCGACGACATGGCCCTCGTCCAGCGCGGTCTGCGGATCGGGGGCGAGGAGCACGCGGACGTACGGGCCGAGGCCGTCGGCGCTCTGGTACTGCCGGCGGGCCAGCCGGCCGGCGTCGGACCGGCTGTCCAGCAGGGTGAGGCGGGCGCGGGCCAGTTCGCCGTCGAGACGGGACACCTCGGCGCGCTGGCGTTGCAGCTTGACCGCGGTGGCGTTGTAGGTCTCGGTGGCCTGCTCGGTCTGCCGGTACAGGGTCTGAAGGTCCGTCAGCAGCTGGGAGACGGACCGCTGGGGCTGCGGTGCGGCCGCGGCCGGTGCGGGCACGAGGACGGCCTGGGTTGCCACCGTGGCCGTACAGGCCAGGCGCAGAAACGTTCCTGACACGTCATCACCTCGGGTGCGGGGGGAGAATCCCGGCGAGCGGGCTGGTCGCCTCCTATCGCACCGCGATAATCAGATGTATGCGTGCGGGGCGCGCGCCCGGTGTGCGCGGTTCGGCGCACGCGTGTCACCCGTTGGTGTCATCCGCCCGGCCCGGCGGCGTGGCGCCCGGCCTCGACCAGGGCCACCGCGGCTTTCCGCCGGAGGCGTCCTCCGGGTCGTACTGGTACTTCCACCCCTGGATCAGCCCCAGCCTCCTGCTGTGCCCGCGCGGCACCCGGCGGTAGACGAGCACCGTGGGCTCGCCGCCGTCCGGGTCCGGGACGGGGATGCGGTACGTCTTCGGGGGGTGCCCGGTGGGGCCGACCAGCACCGGCAGCACGCGCCCGTCCATGGGGCCGCCCTCGAAGGGGGTGTCCTGGCTCTTCACCGCTTCAGTTTCCGCCATCCGCGCCGAGCTCGCCGACGACCGCGGCCGTCTGCGGGTCCCGGGCGGCGGTGACCGTGAGGATGGCCACGAACTGGTCCACCAGCCAGTCGCGCAGCTCCTCCACCGGGGGCTGCTTGCCCTCGTCCAGCCAGATCAGGGAGGCCGCCTCCACGGCCGTGATCCAGGTCCGCACGCTCATGCGCAGCCGCGGGCCGGGCTCGGCGACGTCGAGGTGGCGGTAGATGTGCTCGGCGGCGGCCCGGCGCACCCCGTCGACGATGGCCGTGGTCCGCGAGGTCTCCACCACGCTGCCGCCCTGGAGCAGCGCGCTGAAGCCGGTGTCGTGCTCGTCGACGAAGCTCAGATAGCGGTCCAGCGCCCGCGACAGCCGGGGCAGCGGCGGGCCCTCGCGGGGCTCGTCGAAGCACAGCTGCAGTTCCTCGGCGGCCGACCGCAGCGCGGCCTCGTACAGCTGCTGCTTGCCGCCCGGGAAGTACCGGTACACCAAAGGGCGCGACACGCCGGCCGCCTCCGCCACGTCGTCCAGCGACACGTCCTCCGGGGCGCGGTGGGCGAAGAGGCCCAGGGCGGCGGCGAGGAGCTGGCTTCGCCGCTCTTCGACGCTCAGGCGGCGGTAGGCGGGGGTGGCGGCGGGCGGGGTCATGGCCGTCAGCCTAATCGCCGCGGGGGTGCGGCGACGTCGGCGGCCGCGGGTCCGTCGTGGCCGGTCGCGCCCACGGCGAAGGCGCATATCGACACAGCCCCGCGCCCCTTCGGGGCGCCCGTAGCGGACCTACGCCAGCAGCCCGGACGACCTCCACAGTCGCCGGCCGACCCCCCTGAGCACCCCGATGTCGTCCAGGAAGTCCGTCAGCCGCTTCGCGCCCGTCTGCATGACCTCACGGCGGTGCCCGCTCGCCTTCACCTGGGCCATGGCCTCCCGCTTGTCCAGGCCCACGTTCGTGTAGACCTCGGGGTTCACGAACGCGACCGAGAAGACGCGGGCGAACTCGCCGGAGGTGATCCGGGTGAACTCCTGGGACCACTTCGGCGCCGTCACCATCTGGCGCCGCAGCTCCTCACGGGCGTACCGGACGTGCCGGGCCTCCTCGACCACGTGGATGCGCGTCACACCCCGGATCAGCGGCTGGATGCGCTCGTCCGGGAACGTCAGCCGCTGCATCCAGTCCAGCACCTCCTCGCCGAGCAGCGTGGCGGTGAAGGAACCGGGCGTGGTGGAGATGGTCTTGAACAGGCGGCCGAGGTTCTGGTGGACCTTGCTCACCGGGTACCAGGGCGTGCCGCCGTGCGAGATCAGCCGGGCGAACATCTTCGAGTGCCGGCACTCGTCCTCGATCTCGGTGAGGGCGTAGCGGACGTGCGCGCTCGTCGCCGCCTTGTCGTAGATGTGCCGGACGAGCAGCTGCATCAGGATGATCTCGAACCAGATGCCGAGCGACGCCAGCGCCGCCGCCTCGTGCTGGGAGAGCAGGATCCGCTGCTCCTCGCTCATCCGCTTCCACATCGGCGTGTCGTACAGCGACACCAGCTCCGGCGGCCAGAACCACTTGCCCTCCTCGAAGGGCGCGTCCCAGTCCAGCTCCTCGTCCGGGTCGAAGGAGTGCTTGGCGGAGGAGACCAGCAGCCGTTCGGCCACCTGCTCCCGGTCCTTGAGCAGGCCGAGCGCATCGCGCAGGCCGTCCAGCGCGTCCGCTTCCGTCAGGGTCGTCATGGCTCCGTCACCTCGTTACCCGGGGGTAGTGTTCCTCCCTCTTATGAGACTGCCTGTCAGCAAGGGCGTCAATCCCTTGCGCATGACTTGTTGACTTCGCGTCTACGTGTGAGCCTGCGAGGTATGCCGACCCATGACCTGTACGCCAACGCCCCCTCGGACTCCCGCTGGCAGGTGCCCGCCAGCGGCGCCGCCCGCTTCAGCTGGGAGTACGACGACGGCCGCGAACGCCTGCTCGCCCTGTACCAGAAGGGCAAGGACAAGCAGTGGGACGGGCAGCAGCGCATCGACTGGGACCTGGAGGTCGACCCGTACGACGCGCTCGGCACGCCCGAGGAGGCCATGAGCCTGTACGGCACCCCGTACTGGGACAAGCTGACCGAGAAGGACAAGGGCGAACTGCGCCGGCACTACGCCTCCTGGCAGTTCAGCCAGTTCCTGCACGGCGAGCAGGGCGCGATGATCTGCGCCGCCCGGATCGTGGAGTCGGTGCCCGACCTGGACGCCAAGTTCTACTCCGCGACCCAGACCATGGACGAGGCCCGGCACGCCGAGATCTACGGCCGCTTCCTGCACGAGAAGATCGGGCTCGTCTACCCGATCAACGACAACCTGCAGTCCCTGCTCGGCGACACGCTCAGGGACAGCCGCTGGGACATGCCGTACCTCGGCATGCAGGTCCTCATCGAGGGGCTGGCGCTGGCGGCCTTCGGGATGATCCGGGACACCACGAACAAGCCGCTGCCCAAGCAGATCCTCACCTACGTCATGCAGGACGAGGCCCGGCACGTGGCCTTCGGCCGGCTGGCCCTCAGGGACTACTACAAGCAGCTCACCGACGCCGAACTGCGCGAGCGCGAGGACTTCGTCATCGAGGGCTGCTATCTGATGCGCGACCGGCTGCGGGGCGTGGAGGTCCTGGAGAACTTCGGCATCCCCAAGGCCGAGGCGGAGGCCCTCAGCGAGCGCTCCGAGTTCCTCCAGCTGTTCCGCAAGCTGCTGTTCAGCCGGATCGTGCCCTGCGTGAAGGACATCGGCCTGTGGGGCAAGCGGCTGCAGCAGGCCTATGTCGACATGGGCGTCCTCGAACTCGGCGACTCCGACCTGGACCTGCTCATGGCCCAGGACGAGGAACTGGCCGACCAGCTGGACGCCCAGCGCTTCGCCACGGAGGAGCGGGAACGGATGGCGGAGGTGCAGGAGGCCATCGAGGCGGGCGCGGCGGAGAGCTGAGGCGGGGTCCGGGGCTGCGGAGACCCCGACCGTGGGTTCCGAGGCGGCCGTCGGGTCGTTCACCCGGGTGCAGTAGCGTTCCGACGTGTCCATGCCTCCGCCACCGCAGCCGTATCCCAGCGGCCGGCCGTATCCCAACGGCCCCCAGCAGCAGCCGAACCCGTACGGGCCGCCCCCGCAGGCTGCCGCCCCGGGCCCCTACGGCCAGCAGCCCCCGCCGGCCGCCCCCGGCCCCTACGGCTCGCCGTACCCGCCGCAGCAGCCCTACCCGCCCCAGCCGTACGGCCAGCAGCCGTACGGCGGTTGGGGCGTGCCGCCCATGGCCCCGCTGCCGAAGAAGCGGCGGGTCGGGCTGATCCTCGGGATCGTGGGCGGCGCCGTCGTGGCGATCGTCGTGGTGCTCGCGCTGATCGGGGTGGCGGCCGAGAGCGGCTTCCCCGAGGCGAAGAACAAGCTGACGCTGCCCAAGACCCTGCTCGAGGACAAGTACCAGCTCGCCGAGGACCTGTCCGACACCGAGGGCAAGAAGGTCGAGAAGGAGGCCGACGGAGCCTGGGACGCCAAGGACATCCACGCCGTCACCGCCCGCTACAGCCCCGGCGGCGACAGCAGCAAGGGCATGCTGCTGGTGTCGGGCATGTACGGCCGGTTCAAGAACAAGGACGCGGTGCGGCGCAACATGCTCAAGGGCGCCACCGACGCCGACAGCGTGACCGTGGACCGCGCGCCGCAGGACGTCACCCCGTCCGGTTCCGACGTCACGATCAGCTGCGAGGTGCTCACCCAGAAGGCGTCCCTGGTGACGATCACCTACCCGGTGTGCGCCTGGGCGGACGGCAACACGGCGGCCATCATCGGCGAGGCCGCCCTGCCGGCGCCCGACCCGTCCGACGTCGACCTCGACGCGGCCGCCCGGCACACGCTCACGGTCCGCTCGGAGATGCTCGAGCCGGTCGACTGACCGCACGGCTCCCCTGGGCCGGTGCTTCCGGTGCTCACCGGCCCAGGACCGCCCGCATCACGTCCCGCGCGATCGGCGCCGCGTCGCCGCCGCCGCTGATCTCGCCCCGGTTCGCCGACGCGTCCTCCACCACCACCGCGACCGCCACCTGCGGCTCCAGACTGTCGTCGGCCTGCGCCCAGGAGACGAACCAGGCGTACGGCACACCGGAGTTGCCGACCCCGTGCTGCGCGGTGCCGGTCTTCCCGCCGACCAGGGCGCCGCGGATGGCCGCCCGGGTGCCGGTGCCCTCCCGGACCACGTCGGCCATCAGCTCCTTCAGCCGCTCCGCCGTCGAGGGGTTCATCACCTGCCGCACCGGATGCGACCCGCTCCCGGCGACCGTCTCGCCGTTCCTCCGGGTCGTCCGCTCCACCAGGTACGGCGTCCGCAGCTGCCCCCGGTCGGCGACGGCGGCCGCCACCATCGCCATCTGCAGGGGCGTGGCCCGCGTGTTGTACTGCCCGATCGACGACAGCGCCAGCTGCGCCTGGTCCACCCGCGGGTCGAAGGTGCTCCGCGCCACCCAGAAGGGGATGCGCAGCCGGGCGTCGTTGAACCCGAACGCCTCCGCCGTGGCCAGCATGTCCTTCACCCCGACGTCCACGCCGAGCTTGGCGAACACCGTGTTGCAGGACCACTCGAAGGCCGACCGCAGCGAGGCGTCCCCGCAGTCGTCGGCCTCGTTGGTCAGCCGGGTCCTGGTGCCCGGCAGCCGGTAGGGGTCGGGGGAGTCGGTGCGCGCGTCCACGTCGGTGACCACACCCGCGTCCAGCGCCGCCGCCGCGGTGACCACCTTGAACGTCGAACCCGGCGGATAGGTCTGCCGCACCGCCCGGTTGAGCATCGGCTTCTCCGGGTCGTGGGTGAGCCGCGCCCACGCCGACGCCACCGCCTCGCCGTTGCCGGACAGCTCCCCGGGGTCGTACGACGGACTCGACACCAGGGCCAGCACGCGGCCCGTCGCCGGCTCGATCGCGGCCACCGCGCCCTTGCGCCCGGCAAGTCCCCGGTACGCCGCCTCCTGCGCGGCCCGGTTCAGCGTCGTGACGACGTCCCCGGCCGGGCTCGCGCCGCGCGTCACGTCCTTCCACAGCGGCAGCGGCGACAGCATCGGGTCCGTGCCGGAGAGCACCCCGTCCCCGGCCTGCTCCAGGAACGTCGAGCCGTACGACTGCGAGGAGAAGCCGGTGACCGGCGCGAACAAGGGGCCGTTCTTGTAGGTGCGTTCGTAGCGCAGCTGCTCGCCGGTGTCCACGGAGCCGGTGACCGGCTCGCCGCCGACCAGGATGTCGCCGCGCGGCTGGCCGTAACGGGCGATCTCGGCGCGCCGGTTGTACGGGTTGCCGTCGTACACCCCCGACTGCACCACCTGCACCCGGGCCGCGTTGGCCAGCAGCGCCGCCAGCAGCAGCGTGCAGAACGCGCAGGCGTGCCGGATGTACCGGCCCATCGGCCGCTCGCCCTCGTGGAAGCCGCCGTACCCGGTCACCGCGCCTCCCGCCCGTCGTACTGGTGGCGCGCCGAGTCGCTCACCCGGATCAGCAGCGCCACCATCACCCAGTTGGTGACCACCGAGGAGCCGCCCTGGGCGAGGAACGGCATCGCCATGCCGGTCAGCGGGATCAGCCCGGTGACCCCGCCCGCGATCACGAACACCTGCAGCGCCAGGATCGAGGCCAGACCGACCGCGAGCAGCCGGCCGAAGGGCTCGCGCAGGGCGAGGCCGGCCCGGTAGCCGCGCTCCACCAGCAGCGCGTAGAGCAGGATGACCGCCGCGAGCCCCGCGAGCCCCAGTTCCTCGCCCGCCGTGGCCAGGATGAAGTCCGACTTGGCGGCGAAGCCGATCAGGACGGAGTGGCCGAGCCCGAGCCCGCTGCCGAGGACTCCGCCCGCCGCGAAGGCGAACAGCGACTGCGAGAGCTGGTTCGGGCCCTGCCCGGCCTCGATGGTGGCGAAGGGGTGCAGCCAGTCCGTGATCCGCTGGTGCACATGCGGTTCGGTCCGCCCCACGGCCACCGCGCCGACGACCGCGAGCAGCAGCCCGACCGCGATCCAGCCGGTCCGGCCCGTGGCGACGTACAGCAGCACCACGAACAGCGCGAAGAACAGCAGCGAGGTGCCCAGGTCCCGCTCCAGGACCAGGACGCCGACGCTCAGCAGCCAGATCGTCACGATCGGCCCGAGCACCCGCCCGGTGGGGAACTGCAGCAGCCACAGCCGCCGGCCCGTGTAGGCGAGCGCGTTGCGGTTGGCGGCCAGATAGGCGGCGAAGAACACCGCGAGCATCACCTTCGCGAACTCGCCCGGCTGGATGGAGAACCCGGCGATCCGGATCCAGATCCGGGCGCCGTTGACCGCGGGGAACAGGATCGGCAGCGCCATCAGCCCGAGCGCGACGGCGACGCAGACGTACGCGTACCGCTGGAGCACCCGGTGGTCGCGCAGCACCAGCACCACGCCGATGAACAGCCCCACCCCGAGCGTGGACCACACGAGCTGGGCGGGGGCGGCCTCGTGGCCCGGGGTCTCCAGGTCCAGCCGGTAGATCAGGACCAGCCCCAGCCCGTTGAGCAGCACGGCGATCGGAAGGAAGAGCGGATCGGCGTACGGCGCCCGGATCCGCACCGCCACGTGCGCGCACAGCGCGAGCACGCCGAGCCCGGCGCCGTAGCCGACGGCGCCGGGCGGGACGGTGCCGGCCCGGGCCAGCCCCACCGCGCAGTAGCCGTACACGGACAGCAGGACGGCCAGCATGATCAGCGCGAGTTCGATGCCGCGGCGCCGGGGAAGGCGTACGACGGGCGGGGAAGCCTGCGCCGCCACGGTGGTTCCGGCCTTGGTCATGTCCGGAACCTACCCAAGGGGGATTTTTTCTTTGCTTGGGCGCGCCCCGAAGGGGCGCGGGGAACGGCGCGAGAAACCACAGACAGCCCGCACCCGGCAACCCACCAGTGGGACCGGAGCCCTCTACCGCTGCCCGTCACCGTCCGGCAGGACAAGCGTGGCGACCGCCCCGCCGTCCACGGAGTTCGCGAAGGACAGCCGCGCCCCCAGCACCTCCGCCTGCCCCACCGCGATGGTCAGCCCGAGTCCGTGCCCAGTGGCCCCGCCCTCCGTACGGAACCGCTGCGGACCGTGGGCCACCAGGTACTCCGGATATCCGGCCCCGTGGTCCCTGACGGTCACCACGGCGCCGTCCACCGTCAGCACCACCGGCGGCGCTCCGTGCTTGTGCGCGTTGGCGACGAGGTTCCCCAGTACCCGCTCCAGGCGCCGCCGGTCGGTCTCCACCCGCGCGTCGGCGAGGACCCGCACCTCGGTGTCGGTGCCCGAGGCCCGTACCACCCGCCGGGCCAGCGCGCCCAGCTCCTCGGTGTCCACGGCAGGCTTCTCCCGCCCGGTGTCCAGCCGGGAGATCTCCAGCAGGTCCTCGGTGAGGGTGCGCAGCGCCGCCACCCGGTCGCGCACCAGCTCCGTCGGCCGGCCCGGCGGCAGCAGCTCGGCCGCCGCGTGCAGACCGGTCAGCGGGGTGCGCAGCTCGTGCGCCACGTCCGCGGTGAACCGCTGCTCGCTCAGCAGCTTGCTCTGCAGCGTGGCGGCCATGGTGTCCAGGGCCGCCGCCACCGCGGCCACCTCGTCCTGCGGGCGGGACGGGTCCCTCGTGCGCGGGTCGTGCACGCGCGCGTCCAGGTCGCCCGCGCTGATCCGCCGGGCGACCTGCGCGGTGCCGTGCAGCCGCCGCGTCACCCGCGTCACCGCGAACACGCCGACCAGCACCGTCGCCCCGATCGCCAGCCCCGACGACCACAGGATGGAGTTGTCGAGCCCGGCGATGGTGCGGGACTGCTGCGAGTAGTCGACGGCCACGGCGAGCGCCCGGCGCCCGGCCACCGGGCCCGCCGCCCACATGGTGGGCCGCCCGTCGTGCGAGGAGACCATGGTGCCGCGCCGGCCGGCCGCCGCGAGCCGCCGCAGCCGCGCGGGCAGCCCCCGGGGGTCCACGCCGGCGTTCGGCGGCAGCGCGTCCCCGGCCTCGTACGCCGCGGTGGCGTCCGCGAGGCGGGACAGCGCCCGGCCGCGGGCCTGGCCGACGGTCTGGTTGGTCACCGAGACGTGCACCAGGACGCCGAGCAGCGCGGCCAGCGCACAGCACATCACCGTGATGAAGGCGGCGGCCTTCACGGCGAGCGGCCCGGCCCAGCGGGGGAGAGCGAACCTCATGGCGCGCTCGCCGAGGCGGAGGGGGAGCCGGACGGAGAGGGGGACGGCGAGGGCTTCTTGGCGTGCCGGCCGTCACCGGTGTGCAGGTACTCGTCGCGGGAGAAGACCATCGCGCGCTGCCCCGGGTCCCACACCCAGGTCGTGCGGTACTCGTAACCGGAGATGTCGGCGGGCGAGCGCTCGATCAGCGTCCGGCCGGCCAGCTCCACGCCGATGATCGCGTCGTTGTCGGACAGCACCTGCACCAGCCGGTGCTTCTCGACGGTGTAGACCCGTACGGCCGTCTGGTTGGTGGGGAAGAGCCGGAAACCGAGCGTCATGTCGTCCCGGCCGTCGCCCGTGAGGTCCCGGTAGTACGGCGTCAGCAGCGGGCAGCGCGCCCGGTCGCCGCCGGGCCGGCAGTCCCCGAGCCGGTCCACGGTCGCGTGGTACGGCCCCTTCGACCCGTAGTCGTCCGGATGGGCCCTGACCTCGGCCTCGACCACGTCCACCGGGTCCACCTCGCGGATGTCGTCGCCGGGGACCGCGACGCCCTTGACGACCTCCCGGGTCGCCACGTCGTAGGGGTAGGCGGGGCTGGACGCCGGGCGTAGGCCGGGCCACAGCTTGGCGGGGCTGACCGCGGGCGGCGTCGCGCCCGCGCTCCGCAGCCCCCCGGCGTCCCCGCAGGCCACCGCGGTCGCCGCGAGCAGCACGACGGCGGCCGCGGTGGCGGCGGTGCGCGCGGGACGGCGGGCTGGCACGGTGCTCCTGGGGTGTCGGGGCCGGTCGGGGCCGGTACACCTTACGCGTAGACGGGTAAGTTCCGATGTACGTACTTTCCGCACCCGTGAGGGTGACGCCTGTGCGGCCGTCGGGGCCGTCGGGGTGACGCCCGGGCGCGTGTGCACGTGACGCTTGCGCGTCCGCCGGCATGAGGCCGGAGGAGAGGCTACTCGGCCAGTTCCTCCAGCAGCCGCACGGTCGACAGGCCCGCGCGCAGGTACTCCACGAACAGCTCGTTGTGCAGCGCCCACGCCGAGCGGCGGGACCGGATCAGCTGGATCACCTCGTCGGGCGAGCCCTGCCCGCGCTGCAGCAGGGCGTGCGCGACGACCAGACCGGAACGGTTGTACCCGTGATAGCAGCGCACGAGCACCCGGCGGCCGGCGTCCAGCGCCTCGTTCGCCGCGCGCGCCAGCCGGATCACCCCGGCCAGCTGGGTCCCGTCCAGCGGGCCGTCCGGGATCGGCCACACATGGTGCTCGACGCCCGGATCGGGGCCGTACCCCGGCAGCCGCAACAGCGTCTGCACCACATCGAACTCGTCATGGACGACGGCGAGCTCCGGCCCTCCCGAGCGGCCCCGGAACTCGTGCCCGCCCATCCACAGGCCGGGCACGATCTCGTTCCACGGGCTCTCCGGAGCCGGTACGTCGGGCTGCTTTCCGCGGATCCGCAACGGCGCCTCCCCAACTCCCCCTCGCGGGGCCGCCCTCCACGGTAACCGGTCTTGCCCCAGGAGCACCCCGCCTGTTCCCATGGTCGAGGGGTGATGGCGCATGAGCGCACTGCGCGTGGTGCCGGCCAATCGGCACGGCCGGGAACGGCTGTACGTCTGCCGCCCGGACGGATCCAACGTCGCCTGGTACGACCGTGAGACCGGCCGGGTCAACCTGCTCGGCGAGGACAGCAGGGACGCCGTACTGCAGGCCCTGAAACCGTTCCTGACCGGCCCGGTCACCGTGGGCCCGCCGCCGGTCCCGACCCCCGCGGAACTCGCCCGGCTCACCCTGCACCCCGACGACGACCTGGCGCCCAACCGCCCCGGCGAGGCCCTCCTCGTCGCCCTCGACCGCGACCCCGCCCACCGGCTGCGCCCCGACCCGCGCCGGCGCGCCCTGACCGCCGAGGAAACCGTCGGTACCGCCCTGGACGGCCTGGAGGGCGCCGGCTGGCACACCCTGCACTCCATAGCCCTGCCCGGCGGCGACCGCATCCACCACCTCCTGCTCGGCCCCGGCGGCCTGTTCGCCGTGCACGCCCTGTACGCCCGCAAGGCGCGGGTGCGGGTCGCCGACCCGATGGTCACCGTGGGCCGCCGCGAGCCCGAGCCCCTGCTGCGCCGGCTGCGCGCCGCCGCCGACCGGGCCTCCTACGCCCTGACCGCCGAGGTCCACCCGCTCCTGGCCCTGGCCGGCCCGGCCGACCTGACGATCACGGTCCAGCCGAGAACGGTACGCATCCTCCAGGACACCGAGCTGCCCGGCCTGGGCCGACTGGGAGGGGTCCTGAAGCCGGCGGACGTCGAGGCACTGCACGCGATGGCACGGGACCGGAGGACTTGGGGGAGGGTGTAGCGACTCCGCTGTCCGAGGCGGCGGTCGGGGGGCCTCGTGGGGCGTGGGAGGCGACTGGTGAGGAGCGGTGCTCGTCGGGGCTGAGGGGCGGTGGGGTCCGTGTCCGAGCGTCGGTCGGGGGGTGCCTCGTGGGGTGTGGAAGGCGACTGGTGAGGATCGGCGCTCGTCCGGGCTGAGGGGCGGTGGAGTCCGTTGTCTGAGCGTCGGTCGGGGGGTCCCTCGTGGGGCGTGGGAGGCGTCGGTGCGGGGCGGTGCTCGTCGGGGCTGAGGGGCGGTGGAGTCCGTTGTCCGAGCGTCGGTCGGGGGGTCCCTTGTCGGGCGTGGGAGGTGACCGGTGGGGATCGGCGCTCGTCGGGGCTGAGGGGCGGTGGAGTCCGTTGTCTGAGCGTCGGTCGGGGGGTCCCTCGTGGGGCGTGGGAGGCGGCCGGTGCGGGGCGGTGCTCGTCGGGGCTGAGGGGCGGTGGAGTCCGTTGTCCGAGCGTCGGTCGGGGGGTCCCTTGTCGGGCGTGGGAGGTGACCGGTGGGGATCGGTGCTCGTCGGGGCTGAGGGGCGGTGGAGTCCGTTGTCCGAGCGTCGGTCGGGGGGTCCCTTGTCGGGCGTGGGAGGCGCCGGTGCGGGGCGGTGCTCGTCGGGGCAGTGGCGCGGTGGAGTCCGTTGTCCGTGCGGCGGTCGGTGAGGTCCCTCGTGGGGCGTGGAAGGTGACCGGTGTGGTCGGGGGCCCTCGTCGGGGCTGAAGGGCGGCGGAGTCCGCTGTCCGAGGCCACGGTCGGCGAGGACCCTTGTCGGGCGTGGAAGGCGACCGGTGTGGACCGGCGCTCGTCAGGGCAGCGGCGCGGTCGAGTCCGCGTCCAGCAGCGGCGCCATCAGGTCCCCGAGGTCCTGGAGCCGGGGCGCGATGTCGCCGGCCTGGAACTCCAGCTGCCCCGGGCTGCGGCACTGCGCGACCTCCTCCCAGGTCACCGGCGCGGACACCAGCGGAACCCGGCGGGCGCGCAGCGTATAGGGCGTGGCCGTGGTCTTGCGGGCCGCGTTCTGGCTCCAGTCGACGAACACCTTCCCCGGTCTCAGGCTCTTCGTCATCCGGTGCACCACCAGCCGCGGCATCGCCCGCTCGGCCTCCACGGCCAGCGCCTTCGCGTACTCGCTGGTCCGCTCGGAGGACGCCCCCCGCACCGAGGCCAGCAGATGCAGCCCCTTCGACCCGGCCGTCTTCGGGTACGCCTCGATCCCGTCCGCCGCGAGCCGGTCCCGCAGCCACAGGGCGACCTCGCAGCAGTGGAGGAGGGTCGCTGGCGGGCCCGGGTCGAGGTCGAAGACCAGCCGGTCGGCGAGGTCCGGCGACTGCACGAGCCACTGGTGGGTGTGGAACTCGGTGACGAGATTCGCCGCCCAGACCAGGCTCGGCAGGTCCTGTACGACGACCATCCGGGCGGGGCTGTCGGCCGACGACCGCGGCACCTCGGCGGTCGTGACCCAGTCGGGGGTACCCGGCGGGACGTTCTTGGTGAAGAACAGCTGCCCGTCCGGGCCGTCCGGATAGCGCAGGAAGGACACGGCCCGGTCGCGCAGATGCGGCAGCAGCGCACCGGCGCTGGTCGCGTAGTAGTGCACCAGCTCCGCCTTGGTGAAGCCGGTCTCCGGATACAGCACCTTCTCCAGGTTGCTGAGCGCGACCCGCCGCCCCTCCACCTCTGTGATAGGCGTCATACGATGACAATCGCAGACAATCTTGTGCAAACCAGCGAAATCGCCGTAACCGCTTGATCTCCACGATCGGCCATCGGCGTAGGAAGGGTGCGGCTCGTGCGATCGATATGGAACGGCGCCATCTCCTTCGGGCTCGTCAGCATCCCGATCAAGCTGGTGAACGCCACGGAGAGCCACGCGATCTCCTTCCGCCAGATCCACACCGAGGACAACGGCCGCATCCGCTACCGCAAGGTGTGCGAACTGGAGGACCGCGAGGTCAGCCAGTCGGAGATCGGCAAGGGCTATGAGGACGCGGACGGCACGATCATCCCGATCACCGACGACGACCTCTCCCACCTCCCCATCCCGACCGCCCGCACCATCGAGATCGTGGCCTTCGTGCCGGCCGAACGGATCGACCCGCTCCAGATGGGCGCGGCGTACTACCTCGCCGCCGGCGGAGCCCCCGCCGCCAAGCCGTACGTCCTGCTCCGCGAGGCCCTCAAGCGCAGCAACAAGGTCGCCATCGCCAAGTACGCCCTGCGCGGCCGCGAACGCCTCGGCATGCTCCGCGTGGTCGGCGACGCGATCGCCATGCACGGCCTGCTGTGGCCGGACGAGGTCCGCGCGCCCGAGGGCGTGGCCCCCGACACCTCCGTCACCGTCCGCGACAAGGAACTCGACCTCGCGGACGCCCTGATGGACACCCTCGGCGAGGTCGACCTCGATGACCTCCACGACGAGTACCGCGAGGCCCTGGAGGAGGTCATCGCCGCGAAGGCCTCCGGTGAGGCCCCACCGGAGGCCCCCGAGCCGGCCGCCGGGGGAAAGGTCCTGGACCTCATGGCCGCCCTGGAAAGCAGCGTCCGCGCGGCACGAGAGTCCCGCGGCGAGCCCCCCACCGCAACGGAGGCCGAGGTCAGACCCCTGCCTCGCAGGGCGGCGCCGAAAGCGGCCGGCGGCAAGAAATCAACCTCCACGGCCAAGAAGACGACCACCGAGAAGAAGCCGGAACCGGCCCGGAAGTCGACGTCCAAGACGGCTCAGGGCACGAAGAAGACGGCGGCTTCGAAGAGCACGACGACGAAGAGCAGGGCGACGAAGAGTACGGCGACGAAGAGTACGGCGGCGAAGAGTACGGCGACGGCGAAGAAGACGTCGGCGGAGAAGACGGCGACGAAGAAAACGGCGTCCCGCAAACGGACGGCGTGAGGACCGGGAGCCGACTAGCCGTCCACCTCGTACTGGCCGACCTCGAGGAAGTAACGCAGCGTTTCCGGAGTGCCGTCGTCCAGCGCCGCGCCCGCCGCCGCACGCAGGGCGTCGCTGCTGCCGGGATCGGCGAGGATCCTGAAGATGGCGACGCGGTCGTCCTCGGCCTGAGCGAGCCGGTACCCGCTCTCGAGCCAGGCCCGCATCTCCTCCGCGGTGCCGCTCTCGAGCAGGCCGTTGCCCTCCAGGGTCACGCGCCTGCCGCTGTCGGGATCGGCGAGGATGCGGAGTATCGCGATGCGCAGGTCGTCCACATCCATCTCGTCGTAGGGCGAGCCGGTCTGCGACGCGGTGGTGGCCGCCGAGGACGTACTGGCGGTGGCCGAGGACGTCGTGGCACCGCCGGAGGTCGTCGTGGCGCCGGCGTAGGACGGAGTGGCGAGCAGCAGCACCGGGACGAGGGCGCCACCGGCCACGGCGAGGGTTACACGGGTCAGTCTCACGAAGTGCACCACCTAGGTCATATCCAAGGAACGGTCGGGCAGCGAGATCGTTCCAAAGCAAGACTGCCGAATCGCTACCAGGACCACGCAGTCTTGGCAGCCCTTTCACTGCCGACGGCAGGCAGGCGGTTCCGTTTCGATCCGTCCGCGCGCTAGCCCCTGGGTGTCGGGCTGCGAGCACCGCAAACCAGACGCCGCGCGACCCACGGGGCTGCTTGCTGCAGCAACGGCGCCGTCATCCACGCCGAGCGGAGCGGAGCGGGACCGCACCAAGCAGGACGACAACGACTAATGGACGCTCGACCGGACGACACCACTACGCCTGGCCGTATCACCGGCAGTGGCGGACATCCCGGCAACCATGAAGATCACAGCTACGTGCACCGGGAGGAAGACAGAGGGGCAGTGGTTGCGGAAGGCGCTGTGGGCGCGGCCGGCGATGGCTCACCGCCGCGCCCCCTGACTGCAGCGGAGCGGTATCCCGGATCAGCTCGCTTGGCTGGCGCGCCATTCCAGGGCCTGAGGCTCTTCCGTGAACTCGACAAGATGCTGGCCGGCGTACCGTTGGAGGGCATCGCGCACCTGGGCCGGGGTGACGCGGAAGAACTCCTTTCGGGCGTTGACACGGTTGACTCGGTGCTCTGCGAATTCCTGGTGCAGTTGTGACTCCAGACCCACCGCGTCCTTGCTGAAAATCAGGGCATGGACGTCGAACCGGAACGGCACTGATGCACCGCTCAGCTCGTAGACACGCTCCAGTGGCTCCAGCCGCCGCGTCATCCCGATCTTGACCATCCGCTCACCGAAGGCGCCAATGTTGGAGATCACGTACACGTAACCTGCGCGGACATTCGCGGCACGGGCCTCGACGGAGCTGAGGGCCTCTTCGATTTCCGTAAGTTTGGCTTCCATCTCCGCCACGGCGTCGGCGTCCCCACGATCCCGAAGTCGCTCCAAAGCTACTTGGTAGTGGCCCAACTCCTTCTGAAGCTTCTCTCGCTCCCGCTCCAACTCCCGTTGGGCGGCGGCTTCTTCCTTCTCCCGCGCCCGGATCTCTCGCTGAGCTTCCTTCTCCTCTTCCTTCTTCTGCAGGAAGTCCGCAGTCAGCTCCGGTTCACGCACACGGGCATTGTGGTAGGCATCGGAGATGCGGATGTTCATCGTCGCACCGAGCTTCGCGATGGTCTCCCGACTCTTGTAGAGGCGGTCAATGAGCGAGTTCAGACGGTGGGGGCGCATGGAGCGCACCGCGTACTCCGCCTCGGCGTTGTATGCCCTGAGCATGAGTTTCCAGAAGTCCCGGACCATCTTCCGTCCGGCGCTGGCCGACCCGTTGACCGTCCAGTGCTGCACTGCGAGGACCGCTTGGTCGGTACGCACAAGCCTCTTGATCTCGGCTTTCAGCGAATCCAATTGAGTCCGGTAGGCAATGGCATCCTGCAGTTGGTGCCGGTAGGCGTAGATCCCGACCTGCTGGAGCATCGCCGTTTCGTCAGTGGTCACGACTTGGGCCTTGAGTTCGGCAAGTCGGCTGCCGGCCTTGTAGGTTTCCTGCCTTACCCTCTCCACCTCCTTCCGGACGCGGTCAGCTTCTTCGGCGACCTTTTTCGCCTCCGCCTTCTCCGTCTTCACCTCGTCCCGGGCCCTTTGGCGGATCTGCTCCGCCTCACCTTCTGCAGCTTCCCGCACAGCCGCGGCTTCCTCACGCGCCGCACGCAGGGCATCGAGGACCTGGACGGCGTTCATGCCCTGCGTGCTGGTTATCCACGCGCGCAACTGTTCGATCTCTTGGCTTTCGTCGCGACGACGCCTGCCGAACAAACCAGCGCGGCGTGCCGTGGGGACGGCAGACCGCGAGGGTGTTGCGGCCCTGCATCGACTACCGGGTTGTCGTGCGTAGGGCCTGATGGTGGGGTTGGTGCCGCGAGGGCACTGGTGGCTTGACCTGACAACTCTGCGGTGCCGGCGTCGACGTCCACAGTACTGACGCTACTTGGGGCGTCAGGAATCCAAAGCTGCCAACCTGGCGGCGGCGGTGGCCAGGAGGGGTCGGGATGCCAGCCGGGAGGCGGCATCCACCCAGGAGGCGGCGCCGGCCAGCCTGGCGGCGGATTGAACCGATACGTGATCACTAGACCCCCAACCCGGTCCGTCCCCACAGACCGATACTGTCTTCACAGCCCGCACCCCTCAGAGTGCGGAGAGTTAGTAGACGGAGGTTACTACCCTCACCTCGCCATGGGGTCCTGATCGTGCTGCCTACGGGCTGGTACGTCTGTCACCGCCGAGAGGCGTGTCCTCTTGGCATGTCCTCACATACGCTGTGGCCCACGGCACGCCATTGTCATGGCCAGGGGGAGCCCAATGAAGCAGCTTCAGAAGCTCGTCGTCCGCTACGGCGAATGCCAACAGAAGCCCGTGCGCTTCCGTCCAGAAACGTGGCGCTGGCGGTTGACGTCGCACGGAGCGGCGCACGTACTTGATATCGGCGTCAGAACTGCGCACGGGCCGAGCGGTGACCGTCTCATCAGCCGAGGCGACCTGGCCCGTCTCCGTGAGCACGTCGGTGACGAACCCGACGCGCTGCGTGACCTATTCGTGGCCGTCATGATCTGGGGTTCGGGTACGACTATTGACCTTGAATGCGTGATGTCGTCATGGTGGCTGGCGTCGGAGACCGGTGCCGGTGAGGCAGCCGTCGAGGACGTCGTGGCGGTACTGAAGC